>JAGQYI010000026.1 GCA_020436165.1 Cyclobacteriaceae bacterium
ATCCTTTACCCTCCATCTATCTTTAGGTATTGTTTCAGCATTTTAAACCTTCTCCCGATTATATTTGTTTACACGCTATGCTAGGCTTTCATTTTTCTCAATACGTTCCTCCGGTTGATAACCGCACGCCATTCGAGCGGTTACTCGATATCTTTCTGGAGCTGCTGGTCTATACCTCCGGTGATGTGGAAGAAGCCCTGGAGTGGATGGATGAGCTGGATAAAGAGCATAAGCTTACTACTCCTGATTATACCATGGAAGATTTCAGGAAAGACATGATGGAAAAGGGATATGTGGAATCTACCTCGGGAGGTGGTGGCAAAGTGGCGGCAAAAACGGAAAAGCTAATTCGCAAACGCTCGCTCGACCAGATCTTTGGCAAGCTCAAAAAAGGAAGTGCCGGGCAGCATGGTTCTCGAATAAACGGGCAGGGCGATGAGCTGACAGCCGACCGCAGACCCTATCAATATGGAGACAGCTCCAACCAGATCGATTTCACGGCCAGTTTAAAAAATAGCCAGATACGTAGCGGTATTGATGGCTTTGACCTGACCGAGCACGATCTGGAAGTTTTGGAGAATGAACGGAAGAGCCAGATGTCTACCGTGCTGATGATCGATATTTCGCATTCCATGATCTTGTACGGAGAAGATCGCATAACACCTGCTAAAAAGGTAGCCATGGCCCTGGCCGAATTGATAACCACCAAATACCCTAAAGACACCCTGGATATTGTGGTGTTTGGCAATGATGCCTGGCAGGTAAAGATCAAGGATTTGCCTTACCTCAAGGTCGGGCCGTACCATACCAATACGGTGGCAGGACTAGAGTTGGCCATGGCACTGTTGCATCGAAGAAAAACACCCAACAAACAGATATTTATGATCACGGATGGTAAGCCCACTTGCCTCAAGGAAAAAAACGGCAGGTATTACCAGAACAGTGCCGGGCACGACCCAAGGATCATTAACAAGACGATTAACCTGGCGGTGCAGTGTCGTAAATTGCACATTCCCATTACCACGTTTATGATTGCCCGCGACCCTTATTTGCAGTCGTTTGTGGAGGAGTTTACGGAGGCCAACAAAGGCAAAGCCTTTTATGCCGGGTTGCAGGGGCTGGGAGATTTTATTTTTGCAGATTATCAACGAAATAAACGAAAGTCGATATGAACCGTAGCCAGATAACTACGCTTGGTGCACTTAAAAAAGCCAATTATGTTTCGCATACCGTAAAAGAAGAAATGCGCAATAATTTGATTGAGCGATTGAAAAAGGGGCTTCCTGTTTTTGACAATATCATTGGGTATGAAGATACGGTTATTCCACAGTTGGAACGAGCCATTCTGGCCGGGCACAATATCAACTTTCTGGGGTTACGAGGCCAGGCAAAAACGCGCATGGCGCGCCAGTTAGTTACGTTGCTTGATGAATACATTCCTGTAATCAAGGGTTCCGAAATAAATGACGACCCGCTCAAGCCGCTGTCTTATTTTGGAAGGAAAGCAGTGGAAGAAAATGGTGATAACACAGCCATTGAGTGGGTACATCGCTCAGAGAGGTATGCAGAAAAGCTGGCTACGCCCGATGTAAACATTGCCGACCTGGTAGGCGATTTGGATCCAATTAAGGCAGCCAATCTCAAACTCAGTTATTCAGATGAAGGGGTGATCCACTTTGGGATAATCCCGAGATCGAACCGGGGTATTTTTGTGATCAACGAATTGCCGGATTTGCAGCCACGTATTCAGGTTGCCCTGTTTAATATTTTGCAGGAAGGCGACATCCAGATCCGTGGGTTTAAGCTACGTTTTCCTTTGGATGTACAGTTTGTGTTTACGGCCAACCCGGAAGATTACACCAATCGTGGAGCGATTATTACGCCTTTAAAGGACCGTATCCAAAGCCAGATTTTCACCCATTATCCTGAAACGATTGAGATTGGAAGGGCCATAACCAAACAGGAGGTAAACCTGAAAGAAGGCCAGCGCAAGAATATCCAAATGCCGCTGCTCATTGAGCAATTGATCGAGCAAATTGCCGTGGAGGCGCGCTCCAGTGAGTTCGTGGATGAGAAAAGTGGGGTTTCAGCTCGCTTGTCTATTTCAGCGTATGAGTCGGTGGTAAGTGCGGTAGAACGCAGAATGCTGCTTAATGCAGAACAGAAAGGCAGCGCCCGGGTGGGCGACCTGCTGGCGGCCATTCCTGCTATTGTTGGTAAGATAGAAATGGTGTATGAGGGAGAGCAGGAAGGAGCGGTTACCGTTGCCCATAAACTAATTGGGTCAGCCATTCGTTCGTTGGCTTCCCGGTACTTCCCCGATTTTGATAAAATGCGGGACAAGCAGCACCCTGAGATCAGGGAGCGATATGTAAAGATTACCCAATGGTTCGAAAATGGGAATGAGCTTTCGCTTGAAAATGATGAAAGTGAAAAAATGTATGAAAAAACACTGAATCGTGTTACCGGATTGAACAAAGTAGTGGCTACAGCAAAAAAGATAGATACTTCCAATAGCGAAGTATTGCTTATGGAATACCTCATTCATGTACTTGCTGCCTACTCTATGCTGGACAAAAAGATTTTGGAAAAGAGCTTCACCTTCCAGGACTACTTCAGTTCTATTATGCCTAAAGGAGACAGCAACAGATTTAAAGATTTTCAATGAAACGATTTATCTGGGACTTTCGTGGAAGGGATGGCCATCGCACGGCCGAACATCATAGCGAGCATTTGAATGGGTTTGCCGAAATGCATGGCATACCAGCCGGTTCCTTCACAAAAGGAATTGTACAGGAAAACGAGTTTCACACCTACTCCTTCATGGAAGTAGACGAGCAGTATGAACAGAAGGTAATCGATTTATTACTTCCTCAAAGAATCGAGGAGATTGGTTCATAATCAACCTAATTCCTAAAACCTAAAACCCATAACCCAAGGCGGCTACCGCCTAGAATCCTCATTCTCCAGCATACTGATATAGCTTTCATAACGGCTGGGAGCGATTTCACCGTTCTCCACTGCTTCAATTACGGCACACTTGGGTTCGTGGGTATGTGAGCAATTATTGAACCTGCATTGCCCCAATAGCGCACGCATTTCGGGGAAATAATCCGAGAGCTCGTGGTCGCCAATATCAATTAAGCCCAGTTCTTTAATACCTGGTGTATCGATGAGCCAGGTGTTCGGTTTGATCTCGAACATTTCGGCAAACGTAGTGGTATGAACTCCTTTGCCAATAGACTCGGATACAAACCCGATTTTCTGTGTATTGTGTGGCACCAAAAGGTTGGTTATGGTTGATTTTCCGGTGCCGGAATGACCCGACAACAAAGTTACCTGGCCTTCAATGAGATGCTTGAGCGCATCAATTCCCTCCTTCTCCTTAGCTGAAATCAATAACGTGTTTACGCCAACTTCTTCGTAAATAAATGAAATATATTTCACCTCTTCCAGGTCTTCTTTACTTAACAAGTCGGCTTTGTTGAACACGATGGTGGTAGGTATCCGGAACGAATCGGTGGTAACGAGAAATCGATCGATAAAACCCAGCGAGGTGCGTGGATGATGAAGGGTCACAATCAACACTGCCCGGTTGATGTTAGCAGCGATCAGGTGGCCTTTTTCGGCTTTGTGCACCGATTTACGCATTACATAGTTTTCGCGAGGCTCAATTTCCGTGATAATACCCGTGCCTTCATGAGCCGGATCGTGCTCAATCACTACCTTATCGCCAACCGCAATAGGATTGGTTACTTTCAGTTTGGCCAGCTTGAACTTACCACGTATCCGGCAGTCGATAAATGTGCCGTCCTCTAAACGAACGGAATACCACGAACCTGTTGATTTGAAAACAATTCCCTTCATTTTTCCGCCATTTTTTCAATTAGTGCTACCACTTTCTCAGCTGCCCCTCGATTGGTGTTCACATATTTCTCGATCGATTTCTTTGTTTGTTGAAGGTAATTTTCATCCTCCAGCTTCTTTAACTTATCAGATATTTGAGAGGCATTTGCAACAGGGAAAGCGCCACCCATATCAGTCAGATCCACTGCTTCCTTGTATTTCAGGTAGTAACTGTTTCCAAAGAAAACAGGCAGGTTATAAACAGCGGGTTCCAGAATGTTATGAATTCCATCACTGAATCCACCACCCACATAGGCAAAATCAGCCAGACGGTACAAACGGGAAAGTTTGCCTATGGAATCAATAATAAGAGTCTGCTTGTTGGTATCTGCCTCCTGGAGCATGGAATGCCTGATACTGCTACCAACAGACTGCTCAATTTTTTGAATATGCTTTTCAGTGATCTCGTGGGGAGCAATTAGAAATTTTAGTTCAGGATGAGTTTTCACAAGGTTAAATACAACGTCATCGTCTTCCGGGCGAAGGCTTCCAATAATAAACACCTTTTTGTTCTGACAAAACGCTTCAATTTCCGGAAAACGTGTAGGGTCTTCTTTAATTTTCAGCACCCGGTCAAAACGTGTATCACCGGTAATAGCGGCATTTTCCAGCCTTATTTTTTTCAACAAATTCAACGATTGTTGATCCTGCACCATAAAGTAGGTAAAGGCTTTAAGCATTCTTCGATTCCACTTGCCAAACGGTTTAAAGAATATTTGCGTAGGTCTGAAAATAGAGGATACGGAAAAAGTCGGGATTTCTCTTTTTTGAAGTTCTTTTAGGTAATTGTACCAGAATTCGTACTTAATGAATAAGGCCATTTTAGGATTTACAGAATCAATAAATTCTTTCGCATTTGCAGAAGTGTCCAATGGAAGATAAAACTTAAAGTCTACCAGTTCGTTGTTCACCGCTTCATAGCCGGATGGCGAAAAGAAAGTCACCAGAACTTTCCATCCTTCATAGGTTTGTTTTAGTCGTTCAATTACAGGCAAACCTTGTTCAAATTCGCCCACCGAGGAACAATGCACCCAGATAATTGGAGAGGAGTTATGGGAAAGCACTTTTTTTAAGTTATTTAACAGGTTTTTTCTTCCCTTGTAAAATAGGTTAAGCTTTGGATTGAATAACCCCAGAACAGGAAGGAAAACACGGGTAATTATTAAAAGTAAACTGTACAGAATGCTCCGCATAGAGCAAAAATAGGAAAAGGTTGCTGAATGTCTCTAGCAATCTTTAGCACATACCAAAACACTTTATCAATTCAAAAAATATTTTGTTGGGTTACCAATTAGAGGGTTCGTGGTATTTTCATTAAATTGGCATTGTAAAGCTTTTGTTTATGGAAATTTCTACAAGAAAATTAATGAGCGTTTTGACCTTATTTGGTCTTTCAAATATTGTTTATGCGCAAGCGCCTCCAACACAAGGAGAAATAGATCAGTATGTAGCCGGAATGGCTTCTGATTTTAATCAATACATGGACAATTACATGGACCCATTTCTTCAAGGATTGGGATATGGGTTTAATAATGGATGGTACAATACTGCCAGGCCGCACAAATCTTTAGGATTTGATTTAACGATAAGTGCTAATTTGGCTTTGGTGCCTACCGCTTCTCAAAGTTTTAAATTTATACCGGAGAATTATAAAGTACTTGATTTGGCAGATGCTAACAGTGATGTTTTGCCCACAGTTATGGGAGGAAAAACGACCACAGAAATACGATCCGTTTTTGATAAAACGGACCCCAACAGCCCTTATGTAACCTTCCCGGTATTAGACGGAATTAAAGATGATTTACCAACAAAGCTGGTTGCTGTTCCTTCTCCAATCGTTCAGATTGGTGTTGGTATCGTTAAAGGCACGGAGTTGAAAGTTCGATGGATACCAACAGTTTCCGGCATTGATGGTCTTGATTACAATTATTGGGGACTTGGTGTTATGCACAGTATTTCTCAGTGGATACCGGTTGTCAAAGATTTACCTTTTCTTGATATATCTGGCTTTATAGGTTATACAAATGTGGGCCTTAGTTACACACTTCCAGAAGGGACAATTGATGGTAGTGATCAAATGGCTGAATTTGGTGTAAAAACATTCAATTATCAATTGGTGGCATCTGCTAAAGCTTCTGTAATTACTGGTTTTATTGGAATAGGATATGATAATTTCAAAACAAACCTGGCAATGAAAGGTACCTATGATTTTGAAGTTCCTGGTACAGGTCAAACCTCTCAACTGGAAAACCCTGTAGATCTTGATGCGAAAGGAGGAGGCTTTAGGGCAACGGTTGGCGCTCGATTAAAGATAGCCATTCTAACCTTACACGGATCGTACACATTACAGGGATACAACACGATAAATGCCGGAATCGGATTCAGTTTTAGATAGAAGAGATTAGCTTACTGGCAGCCCCAATTACTTTCCCTGGTAGTTGGGGCTTCTTTTTTCTACAAAGGCTTGCATGCCTTCTTTTTGATCTTCTGAGGCAAAAGTTAAATAGAAGTTCTTTCGCTCAAAATGCAGGCCTTCATCCAAATGGGTTTCAAACGAACGATTGATTGACTCTTTTGCCAGCATGGCAGCCACCGGTGACATTTGGGCAATTTCAGCCGCTAACTTCATGGCTTCCGAAAGGTATAGCTCAACGGGAACCACTTTGTTAATTAGGCCATAGGCCAGTGCCTCGCTGGCTTCTATAAACTTTCCGGTAAGTACCATTTCCATGGTTCTTGCTTTGCCAATTGCTTTGGTAAGCCGCTGAGTTCCTCCTGCACCGGGCATTACTCCAATTTTAATTTCAGGCTGGCCAAATTTTGCTGTTTCAGAAGCTACAATCATATCGCAGGTCATGGCTAATTCGCAACCTCCACCCAGCGCAAAGCCCGAAACAGCTGCAATCAATGGCTTTCGTGTTTTTTTTATCTGATCCCATGTACTGAATTGGTCGATCATGAGCATATCAATAGCAGATTTGTTAGCCATTTGCTTGATGTCTGCCCCGGCCGCAAAGGCTTTTTCGTTACCCTTAAGCACAATTACACGTACCGATTCATCCTGGTCAAGTGTTTTTAGAGCTTCTTTAAGCTCCTGCATTAACTGAAGGTTCAGTGCATTGAGCTCCTTGGGGCGATTTAACTCAATAAGCGCGGTATAGGGCTGGTAGTTAGGGGTGGTTTTAACAAATTCCATGACTCAGTCGTTTGCCCTAAAATATAAAAAACCTCCCGAAGAGGGAGGTTTTTCAACTGCAATGATAAACAAGCTTCGAAAATAATAATTATTTTCATGCGTAGATACCGCTGTAATTGAATTGGTAACCGGAATATGAAGAAAATTCTTTTTGTTTGTTTGGGTAATATTTGCCGCTCTCCGTTAGCAGAAGCCTTGTTTAGAAAACATGTAGAAGCCAATGGATTGCAGGATCAGTTTATGTGTGATTCGTGCGGCACAGCTGATTACCATATTGGCAGCGCCCCTGACCAAAGAAGTGTGGCAAATGCCAGAGAAAATGGGTTGGATTATTCGCACAGAGGCAGACAATTATCGGAGCATGACTTTAAAGAGTTTGATTATATTGTAGCAATGGATGAAAGCAATCTGGCAAACATTCAAAGAAGAAATGAAATTGGGCATGCCAACATCTTTAAAATGAGAGATTTCGATTCGGATGCAAAAGGTGCTGATGTACCAGATCCTTACTTTGGTGGCATCAGCGGTTTCCAGGATGTATTCGATATTTTGGATCGGTCCACACTTAATTTGCTTGAAGAGCTGACTGAATCCAGTGGTATCAAAATTTCGTAACAAAGATTTTAAACAACAACCATGAAAAAGCAACTCACTTTTTTATTTGTTTTACTCACTGCCTTAGCTTTTGGACAATCAAGAATACATCAGGGGCAAGTGTACGATGAGGGTGATTCTATTTATGCACCGGCTTATGGTATTAAATCCATTGTACCGCAGTGGTGGGTGGGCATGCTACCACAGGGTTCTGAGATTTTTCTGTTGAGTAGCAAGAAAGGTAAAGATGCCCAAATCTATGTATTTGCTGATACGGCTACATTCGATCAGTTGAAAAGAGGTTGGATGCAAGGGTTGGAGTTAAGCGAAGGAAGAACGTTGAAGTCGGATGGTACTATTGTTACAAAGGGTGATAAGATGCATTCAGGAGTTGTTTTAACAGGAGGATATAATAGTGCCTATTCTGGTTATATTGAGGCCCGATGTGGTGAATATGGCAGATGTTTGCAACTACTGTTAATCTGCCCTTTAAAAGACCTGGATGAGATGAAAGAAGAGTTGGAGGTTTTTTTAGCAAATACTTCCTTTATCAAACCGATACTGATTGCAGATAATGCGGGGTTTGACTGGAAATTGTTCCTGTCTGGTAAGCATCTGGTAAGTTACGAGAATTCGGTTGGCACCAAATCGGTAAATGAACTATGGCTTTGTCCGGATGGCAGTTTTACATCCAAACTTAAGCGAAGTGGCCTGGTAAAAGGGGAGGCAGGTAAATACAAGGGCAGAAAAAAAGGGACTTGGGAGACCAATTCAATAGGTGGAAAAGGTACGCTATTGCTCAAGTTCGACAAACTCCCTACTGTGGAGGTGGACCTTACAACAGAAGATGACAAAACCTTTTTGAACGGCAGACGCCATTTGGTGTTGAATGCCACCAATTGCAATTAGTTATTTTGAAAATCTGTAAACCGGATAACGCATATATGCTTTTTCATTGTGCGCTGAATGCTCGTAAATAAACATCAGCTGGGCATATCCGTTCCTGGCAAACTCCTCATCCGATTTCTTTCTTTCTTCGAGCGCTTCCTTTATTTCAGGATGCTGTTTTAGTATGTCGAGTGCCAGGTCTTCAAATACATAGGCTGAGAAACCTTCTTTTCGTTGAAGAATGGTATCAAAAAAGTTCCAGTTAAAAAAAGAATCTGATGCCTGAGGCTCAAGGGTTTCCACAATGTAACGATTGCGCCACTGGTCTACCGGCACTAAAACATCACCCGGTTCAAGATGAACAGTTTCCTTTTTCGTTTCCAGCTCAACATCGTAATGAGGGTAGTGCCCTTCATAGGCTTGTTGCCGTGTTTTGTATGATTTAATATGATACACCTCAACTGTTATTTCTTTTGCTGATTCAACCTCTTCCATTTCAATATGGTTCCACTTTAACCGTTCAATAATTGGCCATTGGCCTTTAGGAATCACATAATAATCAGGTTTGGTTACTGTAACATCAGGTTCGTAATGATTGTAGTAGGCAATCTTTTTTGCATATGGCTTGGAACGGTCATATTTTAAACGAACCTGACCGGTAATCTCACTTATGGGGCGCTCTGCTTCGTAGCCTTTAAATACAATGCTGTCGCATACCTCGTCATTTAGCTTCCATGAAACAACAAATTCTTTTTGGTTGGCAACTTGTTCTTTTGTTTCATTCCGCAGTTTGACGATCTCTTTTGCCTTATCGTTTGTAAAAGTCATTAGCCCAAGCAAATAATTATAAGTAGCTTGAACCCGCTGTTCAAAAGTCTTTAACATATGAGTTTCGCTCATAAAACCAAGCGTATGAAAAAGTGTAGTATAACCGGAACTATATCTGGGCAGATCGATGAATTCGCTATATCCCATATCCGGGGTGCTCATACCCCAGATATTCACGTACGGGGTCATTTCTGTTCCTGCTTTTTTCATGTAAGCAAAATGATATGGGAGTACTTCGGATTTCATGAACTCAGCCAAAGGTCCTCCAAGCTTATCGTTTTGTGTGGGTATAGTGGTTGAAATATATTGATAATCGGCTCCGTTGCTCACGTGGGTATCTACAAAAACATCCGGATCAAGCTCCTGAAACAGCTCAGTGAAGCTGTGTGCATTACGGGTATCTGTTTTAATAAAGTCCCGGTTCAAATCAAAGTTTCGGGCATTTCCTCTAAAACCGTATTCCTTTGGCCCGTTCTGATTTACACGTGAATTCGAATTCCGGTTCAGCGCCCCTCCGATATTATAAAAAGGGATGATGGCAATAACCGTATTGTCCAGCAGCTTGTTCAGTTTTTTGTTTTCCAAAAGATCTCTGGCCAGAAGTTGCGATGCTTCCACACCGTCCGGCTCTCCGGGATGGATGGCATTATTGATCAGAAAAATGGCCTTCCCATCTTTTTTGAGTTGCTGAATGTCAAAATCCCTGCTTTTGGAAATGAGTACAACATGTAGAGGATAGCCTGAGTCGGTCGGACCTTCCTCTATCATTCTCACTTCAGGATACTTTTCTGCCAAGGCTTTGTAGAAAGCAATTCCTTCTTGGTAGGTTGAAGTTTCCTGATGGTCACTTTTTTCGTAGGTAGTTAATAAACCCTGCCCAAGTGAGGGCAGGGTTAAGATTAGGCAAGCCAACAACAATAGCCGACCTTTTGTAGTATGTTTAGTCATTTAATTGAAACGATTTTACTTCTTCAAATGGACTCAGTTTGGCTTCTTCTACAAACTTCTGGTATGCTGTCCATTGTTTTTCATAAAACTCATTTGTTTTTGCCAACCAGGGCAAGAGTTTATTCTCTGCATGGGTCATGGTTCTGGTTTGTGTTGGCCCCGGGTTACTAAAGCCATTCAGGTAAAAGGAGGCAGTTCTAAAATAATCCATTATAGACGGAGTCGGATTTTCAGTTATTCCCTGTTTATCGCTTTTAGGCCCTACCAATTCATCCATAAGCACTTTAATGCTATCTTTTGTGGCCTTTGTTAAGTTTCGCAATGAGTCAAATGAGTCACCCTTGTCTTTAACCTGAGCAAGTATATCATTAAGTACTTTATCACTGCTTCGCAGCTGGTCCATAGCATCGGTTGCTACTTGAATTTGGCTTTCCAGATTTTTGCTTGCCTTATAGTTTGCTTCCAGGGTTTCTTCACTTATGCTCAAACGAGGGTCAAATTTCACATTGATGGAAGTTGAATCCTTTGCATCACCAAAAGACATTACAATTTTATACGTTCCGGGAAGCACATCTACCCCGCCACGCTCTCTGTTGTTATTCCTGGGCTCTTGCCTGGAAGGGAACCTTACACCTTTTTCGTCCATACCCCAATACATTCTAAACAAGCCGTTTTTGTCGTATTTGTTCTTAATGGTTCTGATGAGTTGATTTTCCTGGTCGTAGACCATAAAGGTGATGGTATCGTAAGCTATTTTGGAAGTATCCTTCTTAGCTTCTACAACAGGCGCTGACTTTTTAGACTTCTTCCCCTTCTTTTTCGAAGAAGTAGCTGTTGCCTCACCGGTTTTCTTTTCTTCAGGCTTATTAACCGAATAGGTGACCATAGCCCCTCTAGGACGGTTTTCTCCCATATAAATAGCGTCTGCGGCAAAGCGAGTGCCAGATGCCTGCTGATTGGCCGTGATGTATGCATTAGGCGTTGGGTACACTTTTATTGTTTGTTTTAAAACGCCAGTACCTTTTTGGGCCATTTCTCTAAAGGGCCTGATATCATCAATTACCCAGGCGGCACGGCCAAACGTGCCAATCACCAAATCCTGCTCGCGAGGTTGTATGGCCAAATCCATGGTGGAAACATTGGGGTAGCCGTCTGTCCATTTAGACCAGCTTGAACCTTTATCAAGGCTAATGTATAAACCATGTTCGGTTCCGAGGAATAATAAGTTAGGCTCTTTAATATCCTGTGCGAGTGCCAGTGTGTAACCAAATGTTTCATCCTGATTTAAAAGTTGTTGCCATGTTTGGCCGTAATCGCTGGTATGAAATAGATACGGTTTGAAATCGAACTGCCTGTAGTTATTAACAATTACATACGCTTCACCTGCATTAAAATGCGAAGCACGAATCTGTGGTATCCACGCTCCTTTTGGCATTCCGGTGATTCGAGGAGTCATGTTGGTCCATGTTTTACCACCATCGCGGGTTAGTTGCAGGTTGCCATCATCGGTACCTACCCATATCAGCCCTCTCTCCAATGAGCTAGGTTCGATAGACACAATGGTTGTATAATTTTCAGCGCCTGTAGCGTCCATTGTTAAGCCCCCACTCAGGTATTGCTTTTGTTTTTCAGGGTCGTTGGTAGTCAAATCCGGTGAAATGATCTCCCAGGTATCTCCCTTATCGGTGCTTTTATGAAGAAACTGTGAGCCATAGTAAATCGTTGAATGGCTAAATGGATCCTGGGCAATGGCTGCATTCCAGTTGAAGCGAAGCTTCACATCGGGATCCGGGTGCGTAGGACGAATCATTTTAACATACCCTGTTTCCTTGTCAAACCGGCCCACATAGCCTTCCTGAGACATGGCGTAGCCATAGCGATTATCATCGGGGTCGGCAAAACTGTCAAAACCATCACCAAAGAATACTTCCTGCCAGTAGGAGTTTCGAATACCACCTGACTTAAGCACGTAGGCAGGCCCCACCCAGGAACCGTTGTCCTGCATACCTCCATATACGTTGTAAGGAAAATCGTTATCCACATTGATGTGGTAGTACTGCGCAACAGGAATGTTCTCGGCAAAACGCCAGTGTTTACCCCTGTCACGGGTTATGTTAAGGCCTCCATCATTCCCTTCAATAATGAAATTTGGGTCTGTAGGATGCACATAAAATGCATGGTGGTCGGGGTGAACGCCATTTTGAACGTATGAATCTGCCCAGCGCTCAAATGATTTTCCACCATCTTCGCTCACATTAATATACGTAAACACCGAGTACACACGATTTTCATTCACAGGATCAACAAATATGTCGGAATAGTAAAAAGGTCTGTTGCCAATGTCTTCCTTGTCATCGGTTTTAGTCCAATGCTCTCCTCCGTCATCGGAACGGTAAAGCGCATTTTTCTTCGATTCTACAAGAGCGTATACTCGGTTGGGGTCTGAAGGCGCTATGGCAAGGCCTATTCTACCCAACTCACCTTTGGGCAGGCCATCTTTATCGGTTAATTTTTTCCAGTTCTCACCTCCATCATAGGTCAGGTATAGCCCTGAGCCTGGTCCTCCGGAAGTGAAGGTCCATGGTTTACGCTGGTGTTCCCACATAGCTGCAATCAACTTGTTAGGATTGTGAGGATCAACTACCATATCACCAAGTCCGGTAGATTCGTTAACTTTAAGTATGTGCTTCCACGTTTTGCCACCATCGGTAGTTTTAAAAACACCTCTTTCAGGATGCTGGCCCCATGAAGAGCCTATGGCTCCCACATACACAATATCCGGGTTTGTCTTATCAATGATTATTCGGTGAATGTTACGTGTTTTTTCAAGCCCCATCAGGTTCCAGGTTTTTCCACCATCCAGGCTTTTATAAACGCCATAACCTCCCGAAACGCTGTTTCTGGGGTTTCCTTCTCCGGTTCCTGCCCAAACCACATCTGTGTTTTGCTGGCATATAGCCACTGCTCCAATAGAAAGCACATTAACACTATCAAAAACAGGCTTCCATGAAATACCTCCACTTTCCGATTTCCATAAACCACCGGAGGCAGTTCCGGCATAAATCACCTGAGGGTTTGAATGAACAACATCCAATGCAGTAACACGGCCACTCATTCCACCTGGACCAATATTACGTGGTTTTATGCCTTCCAGCAGCTTCATATCAAGCTGTTGTGCACTTAGGGTTATACTTATTAGGAGTATTAAGGTTGTGATCCAACCTTTCTTTAAAAAATTAGAATAAAGGTTCATAGCAGTAGTATTAGATGCTACTAAAAATACTAATTTTTTTAAGAGTACCCCGGGTAATTATATGTACGGTGGAGTGTTTATATCAACGCTATATTTTTCTTAAACTACCAGCCTTTGGATAGGGATACAACTCTTCATAATTTTTAATCTCATGCATGTTTACCCTTCTGTTAATATGCCCTCGCCTTATTTCCTGAGGATGAGAGAGGCCTGCGGCAGCAACCAACTCCAAAAAGCTATTTAGTGTGCGGTGGTGGAAGCTTTGGGCCCGTTTTGATTTGTCTTCAACATTAAGGCCCTTCATTAATGATTTGTCCTGAGTTGCCACCCCTACCGGGCAGGTGTTATTATTGCATTGCAATGCCTGAATGCAGCCTATCGACATCATCATGCCACGTGCCGAATTCACCATGTCTGCCCCCAAGGCAAAGGCCCGAACCATATGAAAGCTGCTGAAAATCTTACCTGAGGCTATAAGTATTATTTCCTTTTTAAGATCGTAACCTACAAGAGTATCGTAAGCGAATACAAGTCCATCTCTTAGTGGCATACCCAACGAATTGGAAAATTCAATAGGAGCGGCACCTGTACCTCCTTCACCTCCATCAATAGTTATAAAATCGGGTTTTATTCCGGTTAGGAGCATGGCTTCACAGATCTCAATGAACTCAGATTTTTTGCCTATACAAACCTTGAATCCTACCGGCTTGCCACCTGATAGCCCCCTGAGTTTTTTAATGAAAGCCATAAACTCCGTAGGATTGCTAAATGCAGAGTGCGAGGGCGGAGAAATTACATCGGTATGAGGTTCTACTCCCCTTATTTCAGCAATTTCTTCTGTGTTTTTAGCAGCAGGTAAAACACCTCCATGGCCCGGCTTTGCCCCTTGCGAAATTTTAATTTCGATCATTTTTACCTGTTCATGGTTCGCTTTTTCCTTGAACTTGTGTTCATCAAAGTTTCCATCCGGGGTTCTGCAACCAAAATAGCCTGTTCCAATTTGCCATATAATGTCGCCACCTTCCTTTAAATGATAGGGGGTTAGTCCTCCTTCTCCTGTATTGTGAGCAAAATTGCCCAGTTTAGCCCCTTTGTTTAATGCCATTACGGCATTTTTACTAAGAGCGCCAAAACTCATTGCAGATACATTTAGAAGGCTGGCCGAATATGGTTTTTTGCACTCGGTACCACCAACAAGTATTCTCGGATGCTCTATAGAAAGATCGGCATGCTTTGCGTACATGGAGTGATTCATCCATTCGTATCCTTCTCGGTACACATCCATTTGGGTTCCAAAAGGTGCTGTGTCGTTTACATTTTTGGCTCGCTCATAAATCAACGATCTGAATATCCTATTAATGGGCCTTCCTTGCGTATCGGTCTCCACAAAGTACTGCATTATTTCAGGCCTGAACGATTCCAAAAGGTACCGTCCATGGCCTACCAAAGGAAAATTTCTTAAAATGGAGTGTTTCTTTTGGATAAGGTCATAAATTCCGAGCAAAATAAGTGGACCAAATATGAGCATAGCCCACCAGGCACCCGGATAGATTTGAGCTAAGAAAAAAATGACTGCCAGAACAATGACAGAGATTAAAATAAAGTATCCGCGTACTTTCATATCCTTTAAAAATTAATTGTAATTGTATAAGAGTGAAAAATGCTTTTACACAAAGTATTAATTGCCCTCTATTGTTTTACTAATGTTTTTTGCCAATTGTTTTATAGAGTAAAAGCGAATAGCGTAGTCTCTTATTTTTGCAAAAAGGTTTGATTTAACGAACATAAGTTTACCCAAATTTCTGGAATCTTCCTGAGCTTTTTCAACTCTTTTTTTCTGTCGCTTTATGTAAAGTTTGAGTCCGTACTCCATATGCTCTTTGTCGGTTCTGGATAGCTCGTCAACCAAAGCAGAAGCAGAATCCATTGCCATGGAAGCCCCAACTCCGGCTGTGGGCAAAAAACCACACGCAGCATCCCCTAGCAGTATTACATTATTTTTTTGCCATTCTTTCGCTCGGCAGTCATGAAATTCCCAATAAAATGGATTTACAGTAGCGGCAAGTGCATCAAGGGATTGATGTAAAATGGCAAATTCCGGCAGAATCTCTTTTTTTATTTTTGTAGCAAAATCTTTCAGACCCTGTTCCTGAACAAGGTCATTCGGCCCACCTAAAAAAATACCGACCTTATCTTTAACCGGGTAGAGGCCCATAAACGAAGAGGCTCCCCAATATTCTTTGTATGCATTCAGATATTGGTTATCCAGCCAGCCTACCCAGCCACCCCAGTTTGTGTCGTAATACTCATACTCATCTTTACTCCACAGTAATGAACGGGTTGGGGAATGAATTCCATCAGCAATTATTACGAGATCAAATTGATCGGTTTGACCATTAGAAAAAGTAACGGAACTGCCATTTTCTGTGGTAACAATTTGGCTAACAGTGACTCCAAAAGAAACAGTTTTTTTATCCAGGTTGCCAATTAACAGATTTATTAATTCTGTGCGTGAGATGCCTCGGTAAGAGCCATAGTCTTTGTTAATGAAATCCATTGAATAGGCTTTATTTAATTCCCCATTTTGTGTATGGATCTCGTAATTGGCCATTTCGATACTTCTTTCAAAGTATTGCTCACTCAGGTCCAATTCAGTTAATACTCTGCCACCTAAAGGAAGCAAACCAAGCATATACCCGGAGGTATTAAAAGTTTCTGCTTTTTCTTTTTCAACAATTTTGGGAGTGGCTCCTTGTTTTTTTAAAAGATTGGCACAGGTTAATCCTGCTACACCGGCACCAACAATAAGAATATTTAAATCTTGCATTTAGGTAAATTTTAATGCAGGCCAGGTGTGTGTTACATGGCAAAAATAAAGAGTTGAGTAGTAGGGTGTGCCTAATAAATTGTTTTTTCCTCGATATATATACATTTGACTTTAATTAATTTTTCGAATCGTGGGAATTAATTTAGAAGAAGCGATGTTAAATGACAAAAATAGAATAATGCAGGAGCTATCTTCAGAAGATTTTGGCAAGGCCACAGAATCCAACAACAGGCCAGCTGTGGTAATGGTAAAAGCCAGTTGGTGTTCTAACTGTAAGGCTATGATGCCAGTTTTTGAGCAATCAGCTAAAGAAATGAAGGATGCTGCTGATTTCTATTATCTGACCGTTGACGATAAGGAAGAGCTCGCGAGATCGCTTAAGATTATGGGTGTACCTACCACTCTTTTTTACAGACATGGCACGCTCATAAGTAAAAAGCTTGGTAAGCAGAATTTAGCGTCTTTGAAAAAAACTGTGGAGCCACTAGTTGAACTAAACAGCGAAGAAGCCAAAGACAAACAATATAGAAGCCTGCTAAGCAGATTATTTGGCAGAAAATAGGCTTAATTTGCAATGCAAATTAGTTGCATATGAAATTAGCTGCCATAGACATTGGCTCCAATGCCATACGTTTACAAATAACCAGAATAATACCTCACGAAGATGGTTCCCTTTCTTACAAGCGCCTGGAAACAATTCGATTCCCACTTCGTTTGGGTGATGATGCGTTTCGCATGGGAGAAATCACTTTTCGAAACGAAATCAAGTTCATTGAACTGATGATGGCGTTTCGTACGCTCATTGACCTGTATGAGGTTGACGATGCCTATGGCTGTGCTACAGCGGCCTTGCGTGATTCAATAAATGGGGACAGGATTTTAAAAAGGGCGTATGATAAGAGTGGGCTTCACATTGACGTAGTTACTGGTGACGGAGAAGCCGATTTATTGTTTAGGGCGGTGTCCAAATTTATTGGCTTTGGATATTATGTGCATGTAGATGTTGGAGGAGGCAGTACCGAAATCAGCCTTATAAAAGACAAAGAGTGTTTTGCCAGGCAGTCGTTTAAACTTGGTTCTGTTCGTAATATGCGAAGAAGAAACGATGCCAAGGAGTGGGATAGAATGAGGGATTGGCTGGAGGCCAACAAGCCTGATGTTCCTATGATAGCTATTGGCACAGGAGGAAACATTCGGAGTATTCATAAAGTGGCTGAGCCAAAAAGATTAAAACCCATTGGCTATAAAAAATTATTGGAAACAGTAAAAAGGATAAACAAATACACCATTGCTGAAAGAATTGATTTGCTTTCAATGCGGGAAGACAGGGCAGATGTGGTGCCTTATGCTTCTGAAATGTATTTGAAGGTGATGGAGTGGAGTAAAGCCACAGAAATGATTGTTCCTGACACCGGTTTAAAAGACGGAATTATTGAAATGCTTTATGAAAGAATAAAGTAAAGTTCCAAGCCATTGATCATTTGCCCTGAACGATTTTTTTCGTACCCTTGAAATTGTTTTTATAAATTATTTTTTAAAATCATGAAAAGAGCAATACTTCTTTTAACCGTTCTTTTGTACGCTTCAAGCCTATATGCGCAACACGAAAAAGAATCAGCCGATAGACCTGAACAAGATACAGAGGCCGAGAATTTTGCCGGTATGTTTATTGGCAATACCATCATCACGCAGTCGGGGTTTAAACTGCCTACTATTGGAGTGGAGTACATTCGGGAGTTGGGTCCCAGGTTAGGAATTGGTCTTAGTGCCGAATTGGAGTTAGGTTCGCATGTTGTGCAAAAAGACGAAGACGGGGATGTTGTTTCGGAAGTGAGGAGAGAAGGAGCTGTTTTGATATTGCCAAGCGTTTTTTACAGGGTGTATGGAGGATTAGTGCTAACAGCTGGTTACGGTATAGAATTTGAAAAGAATGAGAACCTTGGCCTGATGAAGTTAGGCGTTGAGTATAAATTTAAAATGCATAATCCCGATTGGTTGGTGGTGCCGCAAGTAAGCTGGGACCACACCAAACTTTTTGATGGAGTAGTGTACGGGGTTACGTTTGGATACTCGTTTTAAAAGTTCTTTAAAACGTTCTCCAGGTCTTCTATAAGGTCTTCAGAATCTTCTACACCACAAGAAAAGCGAATAAGCCCGTCTGAAAGCCCGTTTTTATCCCGTTCTTCTTTGGGAATGGAAGCATGTGTCATGCTGGCAGGATGATCAACTAAGGATTCAACTCCGCCCAGACTTTCGGCTAGTGTAAAAAGCTTAAACGAAGAAACCGCTTTCATTGATTGCTCCAGGCTCAAATCGAATTCTACAGAAACAATGCCGCCAAAGCCACTCATTTGTTTTTTGGCAATACTGTGGTTAGGATGATCTGGTAATCCCGGATAATACACCTTTTTAACTTTAGGATGTTTGTTGAGAAAGTCTGCAACTTTCGTTGCGTTTTCGGCATGTTTTTCCATTCTCAAGGCAAGCGTTTTTACGCCTCGGGTTGTCATCCAGTTATCGAATGGGCTTGGATTAAGACCAATGGCCATACGTGCAAAATCCAGTTTTTCTTTCCACTCCAAATGGTTGGTAACAACCACACCTCCTATTACGTCAGAATGACCTCCTATGTATTTGGTAGTGCTATGCATCACAAAATCGGCTCCAAGTGTCAATGGGTTTTGGAAGTAAGGGGTTGCAAACGTGTTGTCAACCACAACCATTACCTTGTTGTTCCTGGCCATAGAAGCAATGGCTTCGATATCCGAGATCCTTAAAAGGGGATTTGTAGGTGACTCCAAAAAGATAAACTTTGGAGCTTTGCTGAGCGCAGCTTCAACTGCCCCCAAATTCTGTGTATCAACAGTTGCAAAATCAATTCCAAACTGACTGAAAACCCTGCTGAACAAACGATAAGTTCCTCCATACAAATCATTGCTGATAACCACCTTATCTCCTTGTTTCATGCTAGATACCAGCGCTGTTGTTGCACCAATACCCGATGAAAATACGGTTGCTACTTTGCCTTGTTCCAGGGCAGCGAGGGTTGCCTCCAGGTTTTTAAAGTTAGGATTTCCTGCGCGTGTATAATCATACCCCTTATGTTGATTGGGTGCTTCCTGTGCATAGGTGGAGGTCATGTAAATGGGTGGAATAACTGCCCCCGTTTCCTTGTCGGGCTCTTGCCCGATGTGAATAGCCTTGGTTGAGAATTTCATAAAATATTGTTCAAATGGATGATGCTTAGATTGTATGACCTTGATCCAGCATCCACTGGTCGTTGTAAAATTTGCTCATGTATTTAACACCGTTATCAGGGATAACGGTTACAATAATAGCTGGCTCTTTTAGGGTTTCCGCTAGCTTAAGAGCACCCCAGACATTAGCACCACCGGTTCCACCTCCAAAAATCCCTTCTTCCTTAGCAAGCCTGCGGGCCATTCCAAACGCATCCTGGTCACTGAATTGGTACATTTCATCCACTACTGAAAAGTCCATAGCATGCGCTATATGGTCTTCTCCAACGCCTTCCACCTGGTAGGTGTTTTCCTCCGGATCGGGCTCCACCCCTGTTTTGAAATATTCGTAATAAATCGAGCCAAATGGATCGGGCATTATCACTTTTACACCAGGGTTTTGGTCTTTCAGGTATTGTCCAATACCGCTCACGGTGCCTCCGGTGCTGCCTGCTGCTACAAAGTGAGTTACCTTACCATTCGTCTGTTCCCATATTTCCGGCCCGGTTGACTGGTAATGTGCTTCAGGATTCTTTTTATTGTCGTATTGGTTAAGCATGAAGCTATTGGGAGTTTCCTTTGCCAGGCTTCTCGCCTTGTTTACATAGTGCTCAGGTGAATCCGGTGGAGCAGAAGTAGGACACACTACCACCTCAGCGCCAAAGGCACGTAATGCATTTTGCTTTTCCTGGCTAACCTTATCGGGCATGGTTAAAATAGCCTTATAGCCCCTTATAGCTGCGTTCATTGCCACTGCAGCACCGGTATTGCCCGATGTGTTTTCAATAATAACGCCACCCTCTTTTAACTGTCCGGTTGCAATGGCATCGTTAATTATGTGGTTTACGATACGATCTTTTATGCTACCACTGGGGTTAAAAAACTCTAGCTTAACGTAGATTTCTATATGTGGGTAAGGGTTGATTTTCTGCAATTTAACCAAAGGGGTATTGCCAATGGTTTCCAATACGGGGTTTCTCATCTTCTTCTCGCTCAAATCTTTCTGCAAAGAAGCAAAAAATAAAGGGAATAGTTCAAACAGAACTACCCAAATCTGTTAGCCATTGGTACTGGCGTTAAGCAGAAACCTTTTCTTTTCTTTTTTTGAAATAAGATTCTACCTCGTTAAGGTCCCAGGCGTTTAACGTCTTTTCTTTTGTAAGTCCGCCTTTTCTTCCCACACAAACACCATAATACATGTCTTTAAAGCCATCTGTAGCATGCGCATCGGGGTTAACACTAAGAATAACACCTTTTTCAAGTGCATAGTGCACCCAACGCCAATCTATATCCAGTCGTTTGGGGTGTGCGTTAATTTCTATAATTACGCCATGTTCAGCACATGCATCAATTATTGCTTTATGGTCAACAGTATATCCCTTACGCATGAGTAGCAACCGGCCTGTCATATGACCAAGTATGGTGGTATAAGGATTTGCAATAGCAGTTAACAAGCGTTGAGTAGCCTTTTCTTCATCCATAGCCAGCGAAGAATGTATGGAAGCCACCACAAAATCAAACGAAGCCAGGGTTTTGGCATCGTAGTCCAGGTTTCCGTCAGGTAAAATGTCCGCTTCAATTCCTTTAAATACTTTGAAAGGAGCATGCTTCTTATTAAGCTGATCTATTTCTTCCTGCTGTTCCTTTACAGTGTTTTCGTACATGCCATTGGCATAAAAATGGGCTGCTTTACTATGATCGCTTATTCCAAGGTAACTGTATCCCATTTCTTTGCATTTGGCTATCATTTCTTCCAATGTGTTTTCACCATCACTGTAGGTTGAGTGGTTGTGAAGTACACCTTTCAGATCATCATATTGGATCAGGGATGGTAGCTTGTTTGCTTTGGCTTCATCCAGTTCCCAGGTGCCCTCTCGAATTTCAGGCTCACAATATTCCAATCCAAGTTTAGAATAAATGGCTTGCTCTGAATCAAACAGGTTCGTTTCGGCCAGTTCTTTGAGGGTTGTTTCCTTCACTATTTGAGATAAATGGAGGGGAGAACCTGTGTTGAGAAACACACTATTCGTAAAGTTTTCAGGGGTTGTGTAATAGAGAACCACTTGAACTGTGTCTTCAGTTTGGGTAGTTCCGCGCCATGTAAAGGGTCCTGATCTGTCGGGCTCCTTCTTTATTTGGCTACTATGCTCTAAGGCTTTATCAATCTTGCTAAAATCCTTGTGGCCGATCACAAATTCCAGTTGGTTAATTACCTCCCATTTTCTTCTAAGTTTACCCACAACCTCAACCTTTGCTTCAGGTAATACATTCTTGATTTCCTCTTTTAACTCATTTGCTAATTTTTCCGCTTCTGCATAATGCACCCAGCCTTCCGTTTCTTTAGCAAAAGACAAAAGTTCAGTTATGTTATCGACTGTTTTTGCCCCAAAACCTTTAAGCTTTGTTACCTCGCCACTTGCAATAGCTTTTTCAAGCGTATCAATATTTTCTACATTTAGTTCGGTCCATAGAGTGCGTATTTTTTTTGCACCTAAACCTCGGAGTTTCATCAATTGCCGTAATCCATGAGGAGTCTGTTCTGCAAGCTCATTTAGTTTGGAATAGGCTCCTGAAGAATTAATTTCATCAATGGCTGCCGCAATGCTTTTTCCAACACCGTCTATTTTTTCAAGAGCCGGGAGGTCAAGCTTTTCCAACTTTTCGTTACAGCGTTCAAGATTGTAAATGGCATTTGTGTAGCTCTTAATTTTAAAATCATTTTCACCATGCAGCTCCATATAGGAGACTGTTGTATTTAGGAGTTTAATTATTTCTTTATTCTTCATAGCTTCGTTTGCATCAAATAAAATTAGCCGTTTTTTTTATATGGCTGGCAACGCCAACTAAATTTGTTATTATCCGTAAACTCAGCAGGAGTACGTTTATATTAACACCCAAAATTTCATGCGAAAGCTTACTTTTTTAATAATACTACTTCCATTTTTTGTTCAGGCACAGATAGTGCAGCCCCAACGCTTTGAAACAGAGCTCAAAACGTATGACGATGGGTATGAAGTTATGACCGGGGGAGAAAATGGAGTTATTGTATACAGGTCTGTTAACGAGTATGATAAAAAAGGTGGACAGCTATGGGAGTTTATTATGTTGGATACCACGTTAAATGTTACCTGGAAAAAGCAACTTTTTATAGAAAAGGATTTGGCCTATAAAGGCTATGATTATTCACTTGGGAGCTTCTATTTCCTTTTTCAGACCTACACAAGCAACTCAAAGGATTTGAAACTGCTTCAAATGAGGGCTTCCACTGGCGATACCTTGCGTTATACCATTAAAAACCTGGTGCCTCTGGAGTTGACAGAGTTTGAAGTAACCGATGGTGCCGCATTGTTAGGAGGCTATTATAACAGCGAGCCTGTGGTAATCCACTTTAACTTTAGTGAAAGCAAAACCAAGGTTTTGCCCGGTATTTTTGGGACAAAGACGGAGCTTGTTCAATTAAAAGTGGACGATAACTCCATCACCGTTTTGGTGGGCTCCAAAACCTATGATAAACGAAATACGCTTACGATTAAAAAATACAACGCAGATGGTGAGTATCTTAATACGTTTACACTGGAACCTGATTTGGATAAAGGACTAATATTTGGAAGGATTGCAGATATAGAAGGGGAAAACGATTTGATAGCCGGTACATACGGTGGTAAAAGATCAGAGTATTCCAGAGGCCTTTTTTTGGGGTTGGTTGATGAGGAAAACAGGCAATCGATTGAGTATTTTAACTACGCGGACTTTAAGAATTTTTTTAATTATATGCGTGCTAAGCGAAAGGAGCGTGTTTCGAACAGAATTGACAGAAAGAAGATAAAAGGCAAAAAAGTGCGTTTCAATTATAGGTTGCTAGTACATGAAGTCGTGAAGCAGGGCGACACCTATGTTTTATTGGGGGAGGCTTTTTACCCGAAATACAATTCAACATCTTCTTTCTCTGGTTCTTATTCCTATATCCCTTACAGTGGGTATGGGCACAACCAGCATGATTACATACCTATGAATTTTGCGGGATACCGCTATACCCATGCTGTAGTGGCCGGATTTGATTCAAATGGCAAGATGCTGTGGGACAACAGTTTTGAAATTGAAGATGTGGTTTCTTTTTCGCTTGAGCAGTTTGTGCATGCGACTTTAACAAATGAAGGAATTGTGCTTCTTTATTTATATGACAACCAGATCAGAAGTAAGATTATTGAAGGTGATGAAGTTATTGAAGGCAAGCGATTCGATAATTTGAAATTGACTTTTGAAGACGACAAAGTAAATGATTACTCAGCCAATAAAATTGGAGGCCTTGAGAAATGGTATGGGAATACCTATGCGGCATTTGGAATTCAGAGAATAAAGAACCTTAAAGATGCCGGAGTTGAGCTTAATCGCAGAGTTTTTTATGTTAATAAGGTTCAGTATCGTTAAAATGGAACGATTTCTGTTGCTAGTAGCTAACCGATTACCGGATTAACGCTATAATTTGCGATATTTATTAACTCAAACTAGCAGACTCATGAAAAATCTTCGAAAACTAGCCTATGTTGTTCTTTTCGGTTCTTTACTCCTACTTGATTCCTGTCTGCCAACAGACGAAGTAGTTGCCGACAGGATTCCCGCTCTTACCAGCAGCACATGGGTTTTCAGTAGTTTGGATGCTGGTGATGATTTTTTAAACACCACCTATGAAATTATTTACAGTGGGAATGAGATAACATTTAACGAGGATGGGACATGTAAGGATAAATTGGTTGGAGTTAATGGTTCTGGTACGTGGTCATTTAATTCTGATCAAACAATATTAAATATTAGTATCAGCTATACAGACGGTGATACAAGGAATGAGAGTTGGAAAATAATTAGCTTAACAGATACTAAATTGAATTACGAATTTAGTATTTCTCCAAATACGTTGGAAATGATTTATACCCACTAATTGGTTAAATGTCTTAAATATGTTCTCGTTTATTCTTTACCAAATCTGAAAGTAGTTCCCGTGCTCTGTGCAATTGGGCCTTAACTGTCCCTAACGGAGCATTTAATTCCTGCGCAATTTCATCGTAGGAAAGCTCATCGAAGTAGCGTAATCTTACCAAACGCTGGTATTTGGCAGGTAGCTTGGTAACAAACAATTGTATCAATTCAACTTTCTGAGATTTGATCGCTTTTTCCTGAGGATTCAGTTCCTTATCAGGTAGATCGATACTTACACTTGAGCCGTTATCATCGGTATAAGACGAGTGCAGACTGGTTGTTTCCAGTTTCTTCTTCCTGATAAAATCTATGGTATTATTGGTAGCTATTCTAAACAACCAGGTACTGAATGTGTAATCTTTCTTGAATTTATGAAGGTTTTTAAACGCTTTGGCAAAAGCCTCAATGGTCAGGTCTTCAGCATCATCAACATTGCGAACCATTTTCAGGATCATATGATAGACCGGCTTTTTATAGCTCTTCATCAGCATGGCATACGCCTGTTCATCATTTTGATGCACAGCTTCATCAATAAGACGGAAGTCTTTTAATGCTTTTTCAGAAAACTGCTTTTTTACTTCCATTTAACGCGTTTAGCCAGCAATGCTTTAATACCTGTCACAAAATAATAAAGAGCGAACATAATATCCAGCAAAATCAAACCTAATATACTGAGTCTGGTCTCTGTTCGCTTTAAAAAAACCAGAATTGTTGTTCCCATTAAAATTATTCGTAAAACCAACAAACTACCTGACACCAATAAATTCATGGGATCAAAAAATAAAAATGGGAATAAAAACCATGTTGCAATCCATGTTAGGGAGAAAACAGATAGTATGAGTTTACTTTTTGCCGTGTAATGTTTTCCAACAGACAAATGCCTTGTTTTTTGAAGAAAGTAAGTTGACCAACTTGTTTTGGGATACGAAGTTATGAGCGCATCAGCACCAATAACTAATTGAGTGTTGGCTCCGATTGCGTGTTTGTTTACAAAAAGGTCATCGTCTCCACCAACCAAATTTTGGTATCCGTGAAATCCTTTTTTTGAAAGGAACATTGTTTTTGAATAACTTAAATTTCTTCCTACCCCCATGTAGGGTTTATTTAATGCCGCAGATGCTAGGTATTGGATTCCTGTTACCAATGTTTCAAAGCGAATAAAGTAATTAAGTAATCCCGGCCTTTGTTTGTATTGTGAAAATCCTACTACAAACGATATCTTTTCGCCCCAGGCATTTGCAAAAGTTCCTATCCAATTTTTTGATTCCGGATAGCAATCTGCATCGGTAAGTAGAATCTGATCAAACTTGGCGGTCTTTATTCCCAGGGTAATGGCATATTTTTTACCATTTAAATGATCTGGCAAGTCGGTTACAGTTAAAACCTTTAAGTTTTTGTGCTGTTTGGCTAGCTCAAGAAGAAACTCGTAACTTTCATCTGACGAGCGGTCATCTACCACAATTACTTCATAAGTTGAATACTCCTGGCTTAAAACCTTAGGCAAATTGTGCTTTAAATTCTCAAGTTCATTATTAGCTGCAATTACTATCGATATGCCGTTCCCGTTTTTTATCGCAGTTGACTTTTTTAACCGGGTAACCCCCATTAACCAAACCAACCAATAAATTATTTGTATTAATACTGCGCAGAAAAACGCGAGTTCTATTCCGTTAATTTCCATCTACCACTTTACTCAAAGGCGCCAAAGATAAAGGAATTATCCTAATGCAATTTCTACCTGCTAAAATAACTATCTGTATTTTTGCGCCTCAATAAATTATTTGAATGGAGTTTTATTTACAGGCACAGGATTCGAAGTCGAATGCAAGAGCTGGCAGTGTAAAAACAGACCATGGTGAGATAGAAACGCCTATTTTTATGCCTGTTGGTACAGCCGGATCTGTAAAGGCTGTTCAGCAGCGAGAGCTTAAGGATGATATTGGAGCGCAGATTATATTGGGTAATACCTATCATCTTTTTCTGCGGCCAGGGTTAGATATTATTGAGAAGGCTGGTGGGCTGCATAAATTTAACGGATGGGACAAACCCATTTTAACAGATAGCGGAGGTTATCAAGTGTATTCACTTGCTGAAAATCGAAAAATAATTGAAGAGGGGGTCAAATTTCAATCTCATGTAGATGGATCCAGACATTTGTTTTCTCCCGAAGGGGTTATGGATATTCAGCGCACAATAGGTGCGGATATTATAATGGCTTTTGATGAGTGCACTCCCTACCCGTGCGATTACGACTATGCGGAACGCTCTATGCATATGACTCATCGGTGGCTTGAAAGATGCACACAAAGGTTTGACAGTACAGAATCTAAATATGGGTATAGCCAAACTCTATTCCCTATAGTCCAGGGGAGCACATACCCCGATTTGCGAAAGAAATCGGCTGAATTTATTGCAAAGCAAGAAAGAGAAGGCAATGCCATTGGGGGCCTTTCGGTTGGAGAGCCGGCAGAGGATATGTATAAAATGACAGATTTGGTTTGTTCTATTCTGCCAAAAGATAAGCCTCGCTATTTGATGGGTGTGGGCACTCCGGCTAATATTCTGGAATCCATAAAGCTTGGGGTTGATATGTTCGATTGTGTGATGCCTACTCGTAATGCCCGCAACGGAATGCTCTTTACTTCTGAGGGGATCATCAACATTAAGAATGAAAAATGGAAGGATGATTTCTCTCCAATTGATGCTAACCTGGGAGGATATGTAGATACTTTCTATTCAAAGGCCTATTTAAGGCATTTAATAACTTCTAAGGAAATATTGGGAGCTCAAATTGCAAGTATTCATAACTTAACTTTCTATTTATGGTTGGTTAAAGAAGCAAGAAAGCAGATAATTGCTGGTACGTTTTCTGCTTGGGTAGAGCCGATGATTGATAAAGTCTCTTTGAGACTTTAAATACTTAAAATGAACTAGAGTTTGGAGTGACTAAAGTTTGATGCATGGATAATAAACAATTTGGGAAGCAACTTGAGGAGAGAACAAAGGGATTTGCGGTAAAAATTATAAAGCTTTCTGCTGGATTGCCAAATAGTGATGAAGGAAGAGTTATTAAAAACCAAATAACAAAGTCTGGTACAAGTATTGGGGCTAACTACAGAGAAGCGAACAGATCAAGAAGTAAAGCTGATTTTACGAACAAAATAAAAATATGTGCAAGTGAAGCAAGTGAAACGGTTTATTGGTTAGAGATAATTTATGACTTAGAATGGATCAAAAAGGATGAATTAGATCAATTGATGATTGAAGCCAAAGAACTTCTTGCCATTTTTACATCAATCGGTAAAACTTTAAAACCCTAGTCACTTTAGGCACTCATAATTTTAGTCACATGTAATGAAAATTCTGGACCGCTATATATTGAAAAAACTACTCACCACTTTTCTGTTTGTGGTGTTTATTATAGTAGCCGTTATAGTGGTAATTGACATTACTGAAAAAATTGGAGACTTTACCAAGCCAGAAGTTCCGATGAGTCGTATTTTCCAGTACTATATGGACTTCATTCCGTGGATTGCCAATCTCATTTCTCCCATAACTGTTTTTATAGCTACCGTATTCGTAACAGCCAGACTGGCCGGGCATACCGAAATAATTTCGATGTTGGCAGGCGGGGTTTCTTTCAAACGGCTTCTGATACCCTATTTCGTGGCTGCAGTAGTTATTGCGTTGGTCAGTTTTTATTTCTACGGTTGGGTAATTCCTAATGCGAATAAAAGTAGAAGGGCTTTTGAAATAGAATTTATTGAAGGTAAATACTACTTTACAGAAAACAACTTCCATGTACAGGCAAGTCCAACAGTCTATTTGTACTTGCAGCGCTATAACAATACCAACAATGTTGGCTACAGGTTTACCATGGAGAAAATAGTTGCGGACAGTTTAAAGGAAAAGCTATCGGCCAATCAAATTGAATGGAACGACTCTACAAAAAAATGGAAGCTTAAGCGTTGGCAAAGGCGTGTGCTTGAAGATGGTGGAGAAAAAGTAACCTATGGTGAAGAACTTGATTCAACACTTGTAATACTTCCAAAAGATTTTCAGACCCAGCACAGACTTTGGGAAACGCTGACTCTGCCGGAATTATCAGAAAAGATTAATGAAATACAGGAAAGAGGGCTTGAAGGAGCTAATATTTATAAAGTGGAAAAGTATTTTAGATACACAATGCCGTTTACTGCATTCATACTCGTTTTCATTGGCGTGATTGTATCTTCCAGAAAGAGCAGGGGCGGTACAGGTCTGCAGATAGCCCTTGGATTTATTATTTCCTTTATCTTCATCATTTTTGTAATAACCAGTAGAGGAATTGCCGAAGGCGGAATAATTCCACCTTTAATAGCTGTGTGGATTCCCAATGTGGTATTCTCCTTTGTTGCAATGTTTATGTATAAGTATGTTCCACGGTAATGTTTGATAAAAGGCCTTACCTCCATTTGCATTTTTTGGTATTCCTGTGGGGGTTTACTGCCATATTGGGCCTTTTAATACACCTTTCCTTTCCAGAGGTGGTCTTTTATCGTACACTGTTTTCGTTTATCGCTTTTATACCTGTTTTGTACATTGCTAAAATTCCTTTTAGTATCGATCCCAGAACGCTTTTTAAACTTTTGATTACCGGTTTGGTCATCAGTTTTCATTGGTTGCTTTTTTTTGGGGCTGCCCGATATGCAAATGCTTCCGTAAGCCTAATTGGTTTATCCACCACATCTTTATGGACAGCCCTAATAGAGCCTTTGGCTAGAAGGCAACGAATGAGTAAGCTGGAAGTATTCTTTGGACTATTAATAATCTTAGGGCTCTACATAATCTATAAAGACGACTTTACGTACGGGGTTGGATTGCTGATGTCTTTAGGGTCGGCTTTTTTTGCAGCGGTATTCTCAGTCACAAATTCTTTGTTTGTAAGAAGGCTGAACCCTTTACAAATAACTTTTTATGAGACGGGAGGTGCCTTTTTGGGCACTATTCCTTTTGTTGTCTGGCAACTAAATACGGAAGGTAGAGGATTGGCATTTCCAACCGATATGGACCTGGTGTACCTGCTGATTTTGGCCCTAATATGTACAGTTTATGCAAATGCTGTTTGGGTACGCTTGCTTAAAAGCATTACCGCTTTTGCAGCCAATCTGGTCATAAACCTCGAGCCGATCTATGGTATACTATTGGCACTTTTAATTTTCGGGCAGTCGGAATCCATGAATCCCGGGTTTTATGTGGGAGGCGGTATTATTATTCTTACAGTTTTTATCTATCCGGTAGTATCACGTAGGTTTAGAGGAGGCCTGTCCTAACTATTGTTTCAGTTTAATTTTTTTGAAACCCAAAATAATTCTGATCGTATTACTTGCAATAATGATAGTATTACTATTATTATTGTGTGTAAATATAATTTAAATGGAGAGTTTAACTTCTAATTTAAGTATTCAAATTAGCGATAGGTTCTTTGTAAAGAATCCGGACAGCAGCGAGATTGGCCAAAGGATTATTGAATGGAGCATTATTTTGATTGAAGAGATTGGGTTTGAAGCGTTCACCTTTAAAAAGCTTGCAATTCAAATTGGTACTACCGAAGCTACCATTTACAGATACTTTGAAAGCAAGCACAGGCTGTTGTTGTATCTCACGTGCTGGTATTGGTCTTGGATGGAGTACCGGTTGCTCTTTGCAATCACTAATGTAGAATCTGCTGAAGAAAGACTGAATAGGTCGATAGGCCTGCTTACCGAGGTAATAGAAGAAGACAGCAATTTTAGCTACGTGAATGAAGTTAAGCTGAACAATATTGTGATTGCCGAAGCCTCCAAATCCTACCTCAACAAAGATGTAGACAAGGAGAATAAGGAGGGCGCTTATTTAAATTACAAGAAACTGGTGCAACGGATAAGCGAAATTATTTTGGAGATCAACCCCAACTATAAATACCCGCACATGCTTGTTTCTACCGTTATTGAAGGAGCGCACCTGCAACGCTATTTTGCCGAACATTTACCCGGGCTTACAGATACAAACTCCAAAGAGGATTCTGTTGCTAAATTTTTTAAACAAATGGTTTTTAAATCTATTGAATAAAATTCCTGGTTGAAAAGATGAAAGAAATGATGCTAACGCCATTACAACGATTTTGGGGTCTGCTTAAGCCCGATCAAAAAGAGATTAGAAACGTGTATGTCTATGCCATTTTCAATGGCCTTATTGCGCTTTCGCTGCCACTTGGAATACAGGCAATTGTAAACCAGATACAGGGAGGACAAATTAATTCTTCATGGATAATCCTGGTCACATTTGTGGTATTAGGCGTAGCCTTTTCAGGGGTGCTGCAGATCATGCAATTAAGAGTGACTGAAAATCTGCAGCAGGTTATTTTAGGAAGAGCGGCTTTTGAATTCTCTTTCCGTCTTCCTCGCATAAAGATGGAAGCATTGTACAAGCATTATGCACCTGAGCTCATGAACCGCTTTTTCGATATAATGACGGTTCAAAAAGGGTTGTCAAAGGTACTGATAGATTTTTCTTCTGCTACGCTTCAGGTAGTCTTTGGTTTGATACTGCTTTCATTGTATCACCCTTTCTTCATTGCTTTCAGCATTATTCTGCTCATCCTCGTATTCTCCATTTTCAGGTTCACAGCCAAAAGGGGATTGACGACCAGTCTTACGGAGTCGAAATACAAATACCAACTGGCCCATTGGCTGGAGGAAGTGGCACGCAATAACAACACGTTCAGGCTGGCAGGTAAATCGGAGTTGCACCTTGAAAAAACGGATCACTTGGTTAAGAAGTATGTGACAGCGCGCGAAAGCCACTTTAGTGTGTTGGTAAAGCAGTTCTCGTTAATGGTGGTTTTTAAGGTGTTGGTAGCAACGGGGTTATTGGCAATCGGTGGCATACTGGTAATGGAACAACTGATGAACATTGGCCAGTTTATAGCCGCAGAAATCATTATCCTACTGGTTATGGGCTCGGTTGAAAAGTTGATTCTGAGCCTGGAAACCATTTACGATGTGCTTACTGCACTGGAAAAAATTGGCCAGGTAACAGACCTTGAACTGGAACAAAGCGGCTTAATGGACATTAAGAAGGAAATGAAGCAAAAAGGGCTATCTGTTGAGATCAAGAATGTGAATTTTTCCTATCCCGAGAATAAAAAAGCGACATTGAAAGATGTATCACTCAATATTGAGGAAGGCGATAAAATAGCCATAACCGGTGCCAATGGTTCGGGCAAAAGCTCACTTCTTAAAGCCATTTTGGGGCTTTATAATGTGAGCAGTGGCTCCATTTCCTATAATGGTCTTCCCATCGGCAACATAGATGTATGCTCATTAAGAGGCATTACCGGAGACGCCATGAGCTATGAACAGCTGTTTGAAGGCACTGTTTTAGAAAACATAACCCTTGGCAGAAACGATGTTTCTATGGACAACGTGAAATGGGCGGTGGAGGTACTTGGGTTATCAGAGTTTATCAAAAGCCTGCCCGAAGGGTATAACACAATGATTGAATCTCCCGGGAATAAGATTTCAAACAGTAATGTAAAGAAACTTTTACTTGCCAGAAGCATTGTGGGTAAACCTAAGCTGGTAATCATTGAAGATACACTGGAAGATATCGATCTTATTCATAGAAATAAGATCATTGATTTTCTGACTTCTCCAGAGAACGAGTGGTCCTTTATTACCATATCTTCTGATCCTTATCTGCTCCAGAAAGTTGATCGGGTAGTGATTATGCAGGATGGCACTGTATCGAAGGAAGGTAGTTTTAAGGAATTGACGAACGATTTAAAAATGTTGAGCCATGCTTAATATTACGAATAACAGGATAAACGAGGATTTCCCGAGGAGAAAATACAACTCGTTGGTTGAACTGGAGGGCAGAACCTCAGGCAGGGTTTTGATCAAACTACTGTTTGTTTTGGTAGTGATCGTGCTTATTACCATTTTTTTACCCTGGACGCAGAACATCAGGACGATAGGTTATGTGACCACGTTACGACCGGAACAAAAACCGCAGACCCTGCACTCTGTTATTGATGGCAGAATAGAGCGATGGTTTGTACAGGAGGGAGACTTTGTGCATAAAGGAGATACCATCCTTTTTATCTCTGAAATAAAAGATGAATATTTTGACCCGAATTTACTCACAAGGGTAGAGGAGCAATTGCAATCGAAGGAATCTTCCGTTCAGTCGTATGCCGAAAAGGTGAAGGCGCTGAACAGCCAGATCGATGCGTTGATCACTACTGGTAAACTGAAGTTGAAGCAGATCGAGAACAAGCAGCGCCAGGCCAAACTTAAGGTTACGAGCGATAGTATCAATTACCAGGCATCCATCATTGATTTTGAGGTAGCAAAGGAACAATATGCTCGTATGGAGCAATTGTACAAGGAAGGACTAAAGTCATTGACCGACCTTGAGGCACGCAAATTGAAATTGCAAAAGGCCCAGGCGGATATGGTTTCCTATGAGAACAAGTTGCTCACCAGCCAAAATGAGTTGATCAATACGGAAATTGAATATGCCTCTATCGAAGCACAGTACAAAGACGATGTTGCCAAGGCAGAATCGGATAAATACACAGCCCTTTCGAGCATGTACGATGCGGAAGCTACAGTTACGAAGCTCCAGAATCAGTACATGAACTACTCGGTGCGTACCGGATTATATTACATTAAGTCACCCACGGATGGGTATATAACCAAGGCCATTCAATCAGGAATTGGGGAAACGGTAAAAGCAGGAGGCGACATTGTAAGCATTATGCCGGCTAATTACGATCTGGCAGTTGAAATGTACATCAAACCAATTGATCTCCCTCTCATTGAAAAGACCCAGAAGGTTCGCATTCAGTTTGATGGCTGGCCTGCCATTGTTTTCTCCGGATGGCCCAATACCAGCTATGGTACTTATGGCGGAGTTATTTATGCGATGGATAATTTCATAAGCGATAATGGTAAGTTCCGTGTTTTGGTGGCTCCTGACAAGGACGATCATCCCTGGCCGGATGCACTTCGGATTGGTGGGGGAACCAACAATATGGTATTGCTTAAAGAGGTGCCCATTTGGTACGAACTATGGCGAAAAGTAAACGGTTTTCCACCCGATTACTACAAGCAAGCTCCGGCAAGTACTAATACCAAAAAGAAATCAAAATAAGCCCTAAGGTTACGAAAATGAAAAGGATAGTCTTTGCGTATTTATTTTTTGCATCGAGTTTGCACAGCTATTCCCAAACGGATAGCTCTTCTGTGTTGCCGTATGAAACTTTTATGGAAATTGTACAGGCCAATCATCCGCTTGCTAAGCAGGCCGACCTACAGGTTACCAAGGGTAACTCAAGCCTTTTGCAAAGCAAAGGTGCTTTTGATCCGAAGCTGTTTACGGAGGTGAGCCAAAAATACTTCGATGATAAGGAATACTATAATCTTGTGGATGGTGGCATAAAGCTGCCTACTAAAATAGGAGTTGAAGTAAAGGGAGGCTACACCAATAATTCAGGGTATTACCTCAATCCTGAAAATAATATGCCCGATGAGGGACTATGGTACGCAGGTGTTTCAGTGCCAATTGGGCAAGGACTTTTGATCGATAAACGGAGAGCCCAGTTGAAGCAAGCTGAACTGTACGTTTCCATTTCAGAACAGGAAAGGACGATTATGTACAATGAGCTACTTTATGAAGCTGGTAAAGCTTATTGGGACTGGTTTAAGGCTTATAGTGTTCAGCGCATTTACGAGGAAGCGGTAACCATTGCCAATACCCGTTTGCAAGCAGTTAAAAATTCAGCGAAGTTGGGCGACAAGCCCTCTGTGGATACGCTTGAAGCAGGCATTCAGGTGCAAAACCGTGTGCTGAACTTCCAGCAGGCAACGCTTGATTATAAAAATGCTACCGCATTGCTTTCAGTTTATCTGTGGTCTGATGAAGCTATTCCATTGGAGCTAACAGAAGGGGTGGTGCCTGAAACGGCAAGCGCGGTTGAACCAATGGCGGTAGATGATTTTTATTTAACACGGTTGGATTCCATAGAATTCACGCATCCTGAGCTGGCTAAAATGAATTATAAAATAGCACAGCTGGAAGTAGATAAAAAGCTTAAGAAGGAAATGCTGAAGCCACAGCTAAACCTCAATTACAACGCATTGGTGCAACCTTTGGGCAGCGAAACATTTTCGAGCTATTCCATTAACAATTATAAATGGGGATTAGAGTTTAGTATGCCTGTTTTTATTCGTAAAGAGCGTGGAGCTTTGAAATTGGCTGAAGCGAAAATTCAGGAGGCAAATTATGTAAACAGAGACAAGCAAGCGAAACTAAGAGCCAAAGTTTCATTTGCATTAAACGAGTGGCAAACCACTTTGGATCAGTACAATTTGTACAAACAAACGGTTGAGGATTACCGAAATTTACTGGAAGCAGAACGCAGACTTTTTAACATTGGTGAAAGCTCGCTTTTTATGATCAACTCAAGGGAGAGTAGTTATATAAGTGCACAGATTAAGCTGGCAGAACTGTTGACCAAGAACAGAAAATCGGAATTAAGTACGATTTATTCTTTGGGGATGTTGTTTTCAGAAATGTAGTTTCTGCCTAAACCTTAATACAAATATTCTTCGCTTCGGTAAAGAAGTTCAGTGCATCGTCTCCACCTTCACGGCCTACCCCCGATTGTTTCATGCCTCCAAAAGGTGTGCGTAAATCGCGCACCAGCCAGCAATTAATCCAGATAATGCCGGACTTAAGAGCGGCACCCACTCTGTGGGCACGGGTTAGGTTTTGTGTCCAAATAGTTGCCGAGAGGCCATAGTTGGTGCTGTTGGCCAGTGCTATTACTTCCTCTTCAGTTTCAAACGGTTGTACCGTTACCACCGGGCCAAAGATTTCTTCCTGGTTGATGCGGCACGATTCATCCAGGCCAGTAATTACGGTAGGCTGCACAAAGTAGCCGTTCCTGCATCGCCCTTTCGGGTTGAAGGCATTGCCTCCGGCAACTATTTTGCCTCCTTCCAGCTGCGCAAGACTAATGTAATGCAGTATCTTTTCCTGGTGTTGTGCCGAAACAACCGCTCCGGTTTTAGTTGTTGAATCCAGTGGGTCGCCCACTTTCATAGCCTTTACCTTGGCTACAAAGGCATCCAGGAATTTATCATAGATACCTTTTTGCACATAAATGCGGGAACCGCACAGGCAAATCTGGCCCTGGTTGGAAAAAGAAGAACGGAGAGTAGTAGCCAGTGCATCCTCAAAATCGCAATCGTCAAAAATGATGTTAGGGTTTTTGCCTCCCAGCTCGAGCGAAAGTTTTTTGAACATGGGAGCTGCAATGGAAGCAATACGCTTACCGGTGGCTGTGCCTCCTGTAAAGGAGATGGCCGGTATGTTGGGATGCGAGATAATGGCTTCGCCCACTTTGGGTCCAAGCCCATGCACAATATTCAAGACCCCTGCAGGCAAGCCTGCCTTTATACAAAGTTCACTCAATAAGAATGCCGACATGGGCGTAATTTCCGATGGTTTTGCCACTACACAGTTGCCACTGGCAAGGGCCGGTGCAATTTTCCATGTAAATAGGTAAAGCGGCAGGTTCCAGGGTGAGATGCATCCTGCAATACCTACTGGCTCGCGAAGGGTATAATTCACTCCTTTATCAGCTGTAATATGCGCCTGGGTCGATTGGTTGACAATGGCGGCTGCATAAAACCGGAAATTGGCAGAAGCTCTTGGAATATCCACCTCTCGCGAAAGACTGATAGGTTTCCCGTTATCAATGCTTTCGGCTTTGGCCAGCATTTCCAGATTCTCATCGATCAGGTCGGCTACCTTCATAAGTAGGGCAGAGCGCTTTTCAATAGGCATGGTTGCCCATTCATGGCGTGCCTTTTCAGCAGCGTCAACAGCAAGCTGCACATCCTTCTCGTCTGAATCCGGGATAAGGGAGTACACTTCGCCTGTTGCCGGCTCTATGTTGTCCATGTACTTACTTGAGACTGGCTCCACCAGCTTTCCGCCAATATAGTTTTTGATCTTTTTCATTTAACTGAAATTATAAGGTAGGCGTTCTCCCTCCATCCACAGGTACATTAATGCCGTTGATATAGGCAGCTGCAGGACTAGCTAAAAAAGCGACAGCAGCCGCTATTTCATAAGGTTCTGCGAACCTGCTGGCAGGCACCTCGGCTTTCATTTTTGCTTCTACCTCACTGGCACTTACACCTTGCTTTTTGGCATTGTTCTCAACAATGTCCCAAATACGCTGTGTGTTTGTCGATCCGGGCAACACGTTGTTGACCGTAATACCAAATTCACCTAATTCGGTGGCTAATGTTTTTGCCCAGCTTGCCACTGCTCCGCGCGTAGTATTTGATACCCCCAATCCTCTAATAGGCGTTTTGACAGAAGTAGAAATAATATTTATAATTCGTCCGTAGCCCTCCGATTTCATAAACGGAACAATTGCCTGGGCCAGTAATTGATTGTTAATCAAATGGTTTGAAAAGGCCGTTAGAAACTCGGTGGGGTTAGCATCAATCGCTTTACCGCCCGGAGGGCCTCCGGTATTATTGACCAGAATATGGAAACGATTATTTTTTGCAACAACGTCCTTTACCTGTTGGTTATCAGCAAAGTCGGCAACAAGGTAACTATGCGTTTGGTTGCCTTCTCGGTGTAAAGAAGCTACTGCCTCTTCCAAACTCGTTTTATTTCGTGCTAAAAGCGTAACATTGGCACCCAGCAAGGCCAGTTCTTTGGCAGAGGCAAGGCCAATGCCCTGGGTGCTTCCGCACACTAATGCATTTTTCCCGGTTAAGTCTAAATTCATAGTTGATGATTTAGAGTAAAGATAAAAATCATTTTTTCAACGGTTTGTGGTTTTATTCGTAAATTAGAATATGGAACTCTCTATAAAGGACATTCTTAAGCTCGATATAAAAGAAAGGCTTTCTATTGCCGAGGCTATTTGGGATAGCGTTGCTCTTGAAACAGATATTTCTCTCACAACTGCACAAAAGGAGGAAATCAATCGAAGGCTTGAACTCTTTGAAAGGGGAGAAACAAAGTTGTATACCCTTCAGGAAATAAAGAATGAATTAACTATGTGATGTGGAATGAAGTACAGTCTTCATTTTATTGAAGAAGCCAGACTTGATATTAAAGAAGCGTTTCAATGGTACGATTCCAAGTTGCCTGAGCTCGGAAACTCATTTCTGGATAGCCTGTACAAAAGCTTAGAAGTAATTGAGCGAAACCCTTATCAATACCAGATTCAGTTAAGAAGTATTCGAAAAGCCGTTTTAAAACGATTTCCCTATTTAGTTATTTTTACAATTAAAGGACAAAGAGTAATTGTGCTTGGCGTAATCCATTCCAGCAGAAACCCAACAGTCTGGAAAAAGAGAACCTAATCCGTTACGATAATAGAATTTATCCGGTAACTTAGAAATTCAATCATACAAAATATGGCACTACAACAACCTTTTAATTTTAAACAATGGATTGACGAGAACAGGCACCTCTTAAAACCACCTGTTGGAAATCAGCAGGTGTATCATGGCAATGAAAACTATATTGTTATGGTGGTTGGAGGCCCTAATTCGCGAAAGGATTTCCATTATAACGAAACCGAAGAATTCTTTTATCAGCTGGAAGGAGATATTAATTTACGTGTACTGGATGAGGGGAAGGTAAAAGATATACCCATAAAGGAAGGAGATATATTTCTGTTGCCTCCTAAAGTTCCGCACTCGCCTCAACGTCCTGCCAACACGGTTGGTTTGGTTATGGAACTTCACAGAAAACATGATGAGACCGATGGAGTAATGTGGTTTTGTGAAAACTGCAACCAAAAACTTTATGAGGAATATTTTAAACTGACAGATATAGTTAAACAACTTCCTCCCATTATGGAAAAGTTCTACAATTCAGGGCACACCGTGTGTAAAAATTGTGGCACAAAAATGGAGAAACCTTAATGTGTCAGAATCATTCGTTAACAGTAGATATTCATACGCATATTTTGCCTGAAACATGGCCGGATCTTCGTGAGAAGTACGGCTATGGGGGGTTTATTCGGTTGGAACATCACCGGCCCTGTGGAGCCAGAATGATGATGGACGACCGCTTTTTCCGTGAAGTGGAAGATAATTCATGGAGCCCCGAAGCACGGATGAAAGAAAGCGACCTGGACCATGTGGATGTACAGGTGCTTTCAACCGTACCGGTAATGTTTAGTTACTGGGCTAAGCCCGAAGATACGCTTGATCTTTCTATGATCTTGAACGACCACATAGCCGGCATTGTAAAAAAATACCCCAAACGGTTTATCGGGCTGGCAACCTTGCCCATGCAGTCACCTCAATTGGCGATTCGTGAGCTGGAACGTTGCGTAACCGAATTGGGCATGGCGGGTATCCAAATCGGGACCCACATTAATAACTGGAATCTGGATGCACCGGAGGTTTTTGCGGTTTTGGAAGCAGCCCAGGATTTAGGGGCTGCTGTATTTGTGCATCCCTGGGACATGATGGGCAAGGATAACATGCCCAAATACTGGTTGCCCTGGTTGGTGGGGATGCCGGCAGAAACCTCATTAGCTATTTCGTCAATGATATTCGGTGGTGTTTTTGAACGACTTCCCAACCTGAGAGTGGCCTTTGCCCATGGCGGTGGCTCATTCCCGGCTACCATTGGGCGCATTGAGCATGGGTTTAACGTGCGGCCTGATCTGTGCGCGGTGGACAATAACGTAAATCCCCGTGACTATTTGGGTAAATTCTACCTCGATTCATTGGTACATGACGAAACCATGCTTCGGTATGTGATGGATTTAATGGGGGAAGATAAAATAGCGATGGGATCGGATTACCCTTTCCCCTTAGGGGAGCACGAACCGGGAAAACTAATACGGTCAATTGGGTTTGATAAGTCAGTTGAGGAGAAACTTTTAGGAGTAAATGCATTAAATTGGTTGAACCTTAAAAAAGAGGGTTACGTCTGATGGATCAACTGGTTATAGACACTCCTTTAGGCCCAATGATGCTGGAGGCAGATGAGGCCGGTATTACGCGGGCAGAGTTTACGTGGATGGAAAATTTACCCACTACAACCACCAATCCTATACTAAATCAATGTGCCCAAGAGTTGCAGGAATACTTTTCTGAAAAACGAATGTTTTTTACCGTCCCTCTCTCCCTGTCAGGCACCGACTTTCAAATGAAGGTATGGGAAAAGCTTCAGGAGATACCTTATGGTGAAACAACCACCTACCTAAAAATGGCACGTGCTCTTGGCGATGAGAAAAGCATACGCGCAGCTGCATCTGCAAATGGGAAAAACCCCATTGCTATTATAGTACCCTGCCACAGGGTAATCGGTACCAATGGCGATTTAGTAGGATACGCAGGCGGATTGGACAAGAAAAAATGGTTGTTGGAACATGAAGGAGCCATCAACAAAAATCAATTGCAATTGTTTTAAAACTTGATGGAATTTAAGAATACACTGGATTTTGCCAAATTGATTGATGCAAATGATCCGCTAAGATCGTTTAGGGACGAATTCCATATACCCAGGCATGAAGGGAAGGAGACGTTATATTTTACAGGCAATTCGCTGGGACTACAACCCAAGCAAACAGCTTCTTATTTAAATGAAGAGTTGATCCTTTGGAAGGAGAGAGGTGTTGATGGGCATTTCGAGGGTAAACGGCCCTGGTTTCACTACCACAAGTTTGCGAAAGAAGGACTGGCAAAAATTGTTGGAGCACTGCCTGAAGAAGTAGTGCCTATGAACAGCCTCACCACCAATCTTCATTTGCTCATGGTATCCTTCTATCGGCCTAACAAGCAACGCTTCAAAATAATTACCGAGGCGGGTGCTTTTCCTTCTGATCAGTATGCGTTGGAGAGCCAGGTTCGGTTTCATGGTTTTGATCCAAAGGATGCAATTATTGAAGTAGCACCACGAAAAGGAGAAACAATCCTTCGAACGGAAAATATTGTAAGCGCTATTGAGGAAAATGCGAAAGAGTTGGCATTGGTGCTATTCAGCGGAGTGCAATACTTTACGGGTCAGCTTTTTGATATAAAAACAATAACAAAGACTGGGCACAAAGCGGGAGCACTCGTGGGTTTTGACCTGGCGCACGCTGCAGGCAATGTACCATTGCACCTGCACGATCATGAAGTTGATTTTGCCGTATGGTGCCATTATAAATACCTGAATTCTGGGCCAGGAAGTGTGGCGGGAGCTTTTGTGCACAGCAAGCATGGCAACAACTCCGAGCTACCCCGCTTTGCCGGATGGTGGGGGCACAGTGAGGAAGAGCGCTTTTTAATGAAAAAAGGCTTTAAACCCATGCAAGGTGCTGATGGATGGCAGTTGAGTAACGCCAATGTGCTAACCACGACAGCTCTATTAGCCTCTTTGGATGTGGCTGACCGTGCCGGAATGGATAGAATGAGGATAAAGAGTGAGTTGCTGACCGGCTATCTGGAGTTTCTTTTAAAAGAAACTTTCTCAGAGGATAAGCTTAAAATCTTGACACCTTCAATTAAGGAAGAGCGGGGATGTCAGCTTTCTATTTCGCTGCCCGGAAGTGGCAGAGCGGTTTTTGAAAAGTTATTGGAAAATGGTGTTGTGGCCGACTGGCGGGAACCCAATTTAGGAGAAGGTCAGGCCGGAGTTATTAGAGTGGCGCCAACTCCATTATACAATCGTTTTGAAGATGTTTACGTATTTGTTCAACTTCTTGAAAAAGCAATGAGCTAATGAAAAGCAAGGAAATTACCATTGTAGGAGCCGGTTTGATTGGCTCTTTACTGTCTATTTATTTAAGAAAACAAGGTCACAAAGTGACCATTTTTGAGCGCAGATCGGATTTACGAAAGGAGAAAATGTCAGCTGGTAAATCTATAAACCTTGCTTTAAGCGATCGTGGCTGGAGGCCCCTTAAAGAGGTTGGTCTGGAAGCAGAGTTACTTAAAATGGTCATTCCAATGAAAGGACGATTGATGCATGATACCAAAGGGCAGCTTACATTTCAGCCTTATGGTAAAGAAAACCAGGCAATCAATTCCATATCTCGTGGAGGGCTGAACAAATTGTTGATGAACAAAGCCGAGGAATTAGGAGTAGAGATATTTTTTGGTCACAAGTGCGTGGAGGTAGATTTTGAGCATAACCTGGTGGAATTTTCTGCTAAGGGTAAACATTTTCAAGTGCACTCGGACCTGATTTTTGGGACGGATGGAGCTTTTTCAGCCGTTCGTGCGGCTATGCAAAAAACAGATCGATTCACTTATTCTCAGAGTTATATTCCACATGGGTATAAGGAATTGATTATTCCGGCTTCTCCATCAGGTGATTTTGTCTTGGAGAAAAATGCGTTGCACATTTGGCCCAGAGGAGCCTATATGCTCATTGCCCTGCCCAATCTGGATGGTAGCTTCACAGTTACCTTGTTTCTTCCTTTTGAGGGAGATGGGCATTCCTTTGAAAACTTAAATTCAGATGATAAGATTATAGCATTCTTCAAAAGTGTTTTCCCCGATGCGTCAGAGCTTATGCCCACTCTGGTTAATGATTTTAAGGCACACCCAGCTTCATCGCTGGTAACGATAAAAAGCTACCCCTGGATTCGTAACAATACGATGATTCTGGGAGATGCTGCCCATGCCGTAGTTCCCTTTTATGGACAAGGGATGAACTGTGGTTTTGAAGACTGCTATGAACTCAATAAGCTTATTGAAAAGAATGGGGACGATTGGCAGCGAACTTTTAAGGAGTTTAACGAATCACGGCCGGAGAACACAAATGCAATAGCCGATTTGGCTGTTGAAAATTTCGTGGAAATGCGGGACGATGTGGGAGATGAAAAATTCCTGCTAAGGAAAAAGATTGAAGCCCATCTCAATAGTTTATATCCTGAAAAATGGATTCCTCAGTATTCCATGGTAACCTTTAACCCCGATATGGGCTATGCTGAAGCTATGAGAACAGGAAAATACCAGAAGCAGGTAATGGATGAAGTGATGAGCGTGCCTAACATTGCTGAAACGTGGAAAAACCTTGATTATGATATGATAATTGGAGATTTAGAAGAGCTTTTAGTGCAAGGTAACTAGTCTATCCTTGACTGATCAGATCTTTATAAATTGCATATCTCTGTTCAATCTGCTCAACATAGTTTACCGGTTCCTCCCCTCTGCAATAACCAAGCTTAACAACTGGATCGGTATAATAGTTCTTATTGGAAAGTAATTTCAAATATTTACTTACATCTTTCCATGAATCACGGTTGTCACCGTATTTGGTGGCCAAAGCACGGGCATCAATAATATGTCCGATTCCCACATTATAAGAAGCCAGAACAAATTCGACCAAGTCCGACTGGTCTTCCATGTTTTCTTGCCATCTTCTTTCAAGATTGAGGAGATATTTTGTGCCACCATCGAGGCTCTGCTGAGGATCGCTCCTGTCTTTTATTCCATAGTACTCAGCCGTAGAAGGCATTAACTGAAGCAAGCCGCGGGCACCCACCCATGAAGTTGCTTTTGGGTTGAATTTAGACTCCTGCATAACCATAGAGGCAAGCATTAGCCAATCCCAGTCCAGTTTTTTGGCATTTTGTTTTATCAGATCATCATAGGGGGACAAGGATGGATTGCTTCCTATTGAGGTATACTCTTCGTTGGCTACCAGACGAACATTTCTGGGAGACTCATAATATTTTCGGTAAAGAAAATTCAACAGTCCCGAACTGCGAACTTTGTCAATATTTTGGTTGAGAGAGTCGAGCAAAACAGGAGAGGACTTGCGAACAGCCCAGGCAATACGGGTTGGGAAACTAACCGGTGTTTCTACATCCAGGTTTTCGTAATAGGTGGCATTTACCTGCGCAATATTTTCATCTGCCACCGTATAATCGTATAAACCCATTGACACCCTACGGATGAGTTCGTCAGATTCAACATTGGCGGAGTCCTCTATAATTTCTATTTCACCTCCAATCTGTTTTTCCAACGACTTTAATGAAGTAATGTAAGATGAGTTATTTAACACATGGACTCTTTTGCCCAAAAGATCAACCTGGTTTCGTATAAGCACTTTGTCAAGCTGGTACGGGTTCATTTTGCGCCAGCCTTCCGGCTTACGCTGTACCAGCATTTGCCGCACAGTAGTATATCTATGCGTAAAGCTCGCTTTTTCCTTTCGCTGCGGAGTGATGGCCAAAGGATAGGCAATTACATCTACCTCTCCACGTTGGAGCATTTTAAAGGATTCCTTAATGCTGGGTTGGATAATAATTTTAAGACCCACGCCCATGTTTTTGGCATATCTTTTCAGTAACTCGTATTCAAAACCCAGCGGCTGGCCTTTATAGAGAAAGTAAGTTGTTGCGCTGTAATCAACGGCAGCGCGTAGCTCTCCTCTTTTATGAATATCTGTGAAATCAATACTTACAGGCTCAATTTCCTCTTCAATTTCTTCTGGATTTACAGTTTCTTTTTTGTCGCAAGAGGCTAAAAAAAATACAGAAACAAACAAGAAAAATGGATACCTGAACTTTCGAATCATTCTTTATAAGAGCATGCCAACACTATAAATATAAAAAAAACCTTCGTTAACTAAATGAATTACGAAGGCATAAAATAAAAAAGGGAGGCCAACAGCCTCCCTTTTCAACCTAATTAAGTATTTCTTTAAAATCTAAGAGTAAAACCAAAGTTTATATTTCTAGGTAAACCTAAGAATACTTCTGCATCATCAGCAGAGTGATCATCATTGTATGAGTTAAAAGAACTATTATCTATTGCATCTTGAACATATACATCATCCATTAAGTTGAAGACATGGGCAAAGATTTGAAGATCGGCTTTTTCTGTCCTTAATGGTAACGTGTAGAAAGCGTGTAGATCAACAACATCATAGTTAGGAACTTGCCATGATTGAGTTCTATCATTTTCATCTGTTCTGCTTACTGGATCAAACTCAGAATAATACTTGGTGTAATACCTGTAGTCAAGTTTAAGTGAGAAAGCTTTAACAGGTGTGAAAGTGGCTGAAAGTGCTAATTGATTTTGAGGAGCATCACCAACTTTCAATCCTGAAATATATAGATTTACATCTTGTTGCGTTATGTTGTTGTTTGTGTCGTAAGTGGTAAATCTTGAGCTAACATCATTATCATATTGCCAGTTAGCAAAAGACAATCCACCATCAACTCTTAACATTTTCCCAAATTGATAAGAACCTTCAATTTCAAGACCGCCATGTGTTTGACTTAAGCCACTAATGAAAATAAGTGTTTCATTGCCGCTTTGATCAACTCTTGTTCTTGTAAGTGTTCTATCTTTCCAATTAGTATTGTAATAGGATACATTCAAAATACTATTTCTAGAAGGTCGGTAAGAGATACCTGCTTCGTAAGTTAAGAATTTTTCATTCAAAGGGTCATAAGTTGTTCCATCAGTATCATTTATTGCTGCATCAAAAATTGGGTTTTTAGCAATATACCCGGCATTCAAATAAGCATTAAATGTTGAATTAAATTTATAAGTGAAACCACCTTTAACTTGATATCCAGGTAACCCCTTGTTCTCAGCAGTTAATTCATTACCATCGTTACCTTTGACAAAATGATTGGTATAACCGTAACCTACCATAGTATAACCTGCCATTAAGAAAGCCCCAATTTTATCAGTAGTGTACTCTCCCTGACCATAGAAACCTAACCAATTAACTGTATTAGTATTAAAATAGTTAACTTTTCCTCCAAGTCCTTTCCTATATTGCCACTCTTCTGTTTCGAACTCGTTACCTGTATATCTGTAATAATCACCACCCAAAAGGTCTCTTACCTCTCTGTAATGTTCTATCTTTGCAGTTCTATAGTCAATGCCTGCTTGAAATTTCAAATTATCACTTGGTTCATAAAATAGTTTAGAAATGGCTCCCAATGTCCATTGATTATTTACACTGTTTCTCAAAATGCCGGTTGATGCATTAAGACCACTACCATCATCGTTAGCCTGATTTTGTAGAATTTCCGCATCCCAGTTTCTTCTTCCCATTCCTTGATATGAATAATCTGCACTTACACTTCCATAAGTACCGGATCCACCTCCACGGCCACCTGAGTAGTATGCAATTGTTGTCCATTGCATTTTGTCATTGATCGTATTGTAATAGTTAATATTTAATTGTGGCTTATGAAAATAGTTTTCTCTTTCCATAATGTAACCATCAGTTAATCTGGCTTTTGAATATTTTCCACCATACATAGTGTAATATTGATTTTCATTGTAAGGAACGGTAACTTTATTATAGTTTTGATTAAAGTTTCTACCAGCTTCCTTATATTGTGCAAAAGCACCTCTGTCATAATCATCTAAAGAAGCAGCATAGTTGTAAGAATAACGAGCTATGTTCTGCATGTATAAGTTTTGACCATGAAACTGGGGAGCACCTATTAAGAAGCCTTCCAATTTATTATTCTTATTGATTTGATAAGACATTCCAAGGTAATAAGCAAGAGCATCAGTATACGTTCCTTCATAAAAGCCATCTCCTGATTTTTTAGCCAAAGTTGCTGAAACAGCGAATTTGTCATTCATCAAACCGGAGTTATATGTAACGGTAGTTTTTTTGAAGTTCCAACTTCCAAACTCTTGTTTTAAATAAACGCCTTGAGTTTTACCTGCGGGATCTGTAATAATATTCATTGTACCTCCAATAGATGGGGTAGCCAAATTAACAGGGCTTGTACCTCTTTGTATTTGGATAGAAGAAGCAGCGTCACCAAGACCATCCCAATTTGACCAGTAAACCCAGCCATTTTCCATATCATTGACAGGAACACCATTTATCATGATTGCAACATTACGCTGATTAAAACCCCTAACGTTCAATCGAGAGTCTCCTGCTCCACCACCAGCATTTGTTGAATAAAAGCTTGGAGTTAAATTTAATGCAGCTGGAAGATCTCTTGAACCAAGACTTTCTTGAATTGCTGCTTTTTTAACATCTGAGAACGTAAATGGAGTTTCGGCAGTCGTTCTGGATGCTATAATCTCAAGTTCATCAAGACCAATTGTGCTAGAGCCTAAAGAAACATTGCCCATATTAACTGTTTTACCAGCAACAACAGTCACTTTTTCATCAATTGGTTCATAGCCAACATAAGAAATATTAACAGTTACTGTTCCAGCCTGCACATTTTCTATGGTAAAGTATCCATCTACATCGGTAGTGGCTCCTTGCGTTGTGCCTTTTATTACAGCGTTTGCTCCAATTAGAGCTTCATTTGTATCCTGATCAAGAATGCGCCCCTTGATCGTTCCTGTCTGGGCAAGAGCAAATGTGCCCAGTGCCATTAAGCAGACAATCAGTAGATTTCTCTTCATGTTTATTAGTTTAAAGTTAAAATATGTGTGATGTGAAATTGTTGCAAAAGTAGGTTTAGCGGTTAGGTTCATCTATGGTTTTATGTTATCGTTTGTATATCTGTTAGCGAGGGATAATAACATAAACTTAATATACAGGCAACCTTAAAAAATCAAGTGCAAGTAAGTAAAAAAATATGTCCCTACAAAACTGATAATCAGAAAAAAGTAGGATAAATTTTTATCTTCATGTTTGATGTCGATTTAGTTTAAAAAAAATGTGGTTTCGTTATGCGAGCGGTCTATGAATAGTTGGTTTATTCTGTTAGTTTTAACCAACCGTTTAACCCAATTTTCTACCGCATGAAACGTACACTTTTTTTAGCTGCTTGCATGGTTTTGATAAATCTGTTTGTCAGAGCCCAAACTGATCTTTCTTTAACTTATTATTTCAAAGAAGAAGTTCAATTTGATTCGTCCGTTCCAACCCCTGAAGAAGTGCTTGGGTTCCAGGTAGGAGAATGGCATGTTAGCCATGATAAACTGGTTGAATATATGAAAGCTGTGGCCAGTGCTTCTGAGAGGGTTTCGCTTGAGGTTACAGGTTATACGTATGAGCACAGGCCGCTTTTATTGCTCACTATAACTAATGCTGAAAATCGCAGAAATTTAGAGCGGATAAAAAAAGATCATATTTCATTAACAGACCCCTCAGTTTCAAATAAGATAAACATAGAAGATATGCCTGTTGTGGTTTGGTTGGGGCACAGTATTCATGGTAACGAAGCAAGTGGGAGCAATGCTTCTTTGCTGATGATTTACTACCTGGCAGCAGCACAAGGTGATGAAATTGATGAACTGTTAAAGAACGCAGTTATCTTATTTGACCCTTCTTACAATCCTGATGGGTTAAACAGATTCGCTAGCTGGGTTAATAGTCACAAAAGCAAAATCCTTGACCCGAACAGCAGCAGCCTCGAACACAATGAGGCTTGGCCAAGAGGCAGGACAAATCACTATTGGTTTGATGTAAATAGGGACTGGCTTCCTGTGCAGCAGCCGGAAACAAAAGCCAGAATTACTAAATTTTATGAGTGGAGGCCCAATATTTTAACCGACCAACATGAGATGGGCACCAATGGAACCTATTTTTTCCAGCCGGGAATTCCAACCCGTAACAATCCTTATGTTCCTGCCAAAGGCGTGGAACTTACAACCAAGATTGCTCAATACCATGCCAAGGCAATGGATAAAATAGGATCGCTTTACTATACAGAAGAAAGTTATGATGACTACTACCCCGGCAAGGGTTCTACATTTCCTGACCTGAATGGCTCTATTGGTATTTTGTTCGAGCAAGCCAGCGCCAGAGGTCACGTACAGGAAAGTGATAATGGTCCTTTAACCTTTCCGTTTGCTATAAGAAATCATGTAACCACAAGCCTTTCAACCCTGCAAGCCGCTATCGCGTTACGTAAGGAGTTGCTTATATATCAGCGTGATTTCTATACAGGTGCGGCTAATCTGGCCTCCAATGATTATGTAAAAGCGTATATTTTTTCAGGTAGTGATGATTACAATAAAACACATGCGTTTTTTCAAATATTGGGAAAACACCACATTCAGGTAAATTCTATAGATAACAGTTATTCAAAATTTCAGCAAGACAAAAGTTATGTAGTGTCTTTGAACCAGCCACAATATCGTCTTATAAAAACCATTTTCGAGAAAAACACTTCATTTGAAGACAGCTTATTCTATGACGTTTCTGCCTGGACTCTGCCTTTGGCTTTTGGATTGGCTTATGAGGAACTGGACGCAAAGCAACTTTCAAGAATAAAAATAGGGCAAACGATTACAGATGTTAGCTTACCTCAGCTAAAAGTAGAGCGCTCGCAGTATGGATATTTACTTTTATGGGATGATTACCTGGCACCAGCCGCACTCAATGAGATACAAGAAGCTGGCATTCGCACAAAGTTAGCTACTCATGCATTTAGGTTGAATAATGAAGCATACAAGCCAGGAACAATATTGGTTCCTTTACAAAACCAAATAAAGTCAGAGGAAGAGATTTATAAGTTGGTTTTTCAGGTTTCAGAAAAATATCATGTTCGGATAGATGGTGTTGATTCGGGAAATGCAAATGGGGTTCGTTTGGGTAGCCCTTCCTTTGAGCTTTTGGAGAAAAGGAACATTGTTGTTGTGGCGGGTGATGGACTGAGCTCCTACGAAGTGGGAGAGGTATGGCATTTATTTGATCAGCGAATGGATGTACCCATGAGCCTGGTTTCAATTGACGTTCTAAACAGAGACAACCTCGGTAAATACAATACCATGGTAATGGTAAATGGTAATTACAATCGTTTGGATGCCAACAAATTAAGGGACTGGGTAGCTAAAGGTGGCCTTATTGTGGCAACAAAAAGTGCAGGGAAGTGGTTGGCTGACCAAAAGATTTCTAATGTTCATTACTTAGAGAACAAGCCAGATAGCACTGTACAAAGGCCTTATGAACTAATGGATAGGTACGAGGGAGCCCAGGTTATTGGCGGTGCCATTTTTGCAACTGAAGTTGATCGAACAAATCCATTGCTTTATGGCCTTAATTCAAGTTCAGTACCAGTTTTTAGAAACAGTACTTTGATGATGGAGCGAGCTAAAAACGCCTATGCCAATCCAATAGTGTACACAGGCAATCCCCTTTTGAGTGGTTATATATCGAAAGAAAACCTTCAAAGATTGAGAAATACAGCTGCTGTGCAGATTGACTCAATGGGTAAGGGCAAGATCATAACTTTTACAGACAACCCTAACTTTAGGGAGTTCTGGTATGGCACTAATCGACTTTTCTTAAATGCTGTATTTTTTGGTAGTGTGATTAGAACCCGTTAAAATTAAAAAAGCCCCAACATCAAGTCGGGGCTTTTGCTTAAGTTATCCCATAAATGGGTATTTGTAATCTGTAGGTGGCACGAAGGTCTCCTTGATAGTTCTTGGAGAAACCCATCGCATTAAGTTAATAGCAGATCCGGCTTTATCGTTTGTACCGGAAGCCCTGGAGCCTCCAAATGGTTGCTGCCCAACTACAGCACCCGTAGGTTTGTCGTTAATATAGAAATTACCAGCTGCATTAACTAATCTTTTGGTAGCCAGGTCGGCAGCATATCTATCTCTTGAGAAAACTGCTCCTGTTAGCGCATAAGGCGATGTTTCGTCTAAAAGACGAAGCGTATCCTCATAATTGTTCTCATCGTACACATAAATAGTGATAACAGGACCAAATATTTCTTCACACATGGTAGTATACTGAGGGTCTTTGGATTCAAGCACAGTTGGTTCAATGAAATATCCTTTGGAGTCATCATAGTTTCCACCTGAGATAACCTCAACAACAGGGCTTTTCTTTGCATCGTCAATGTATTTAGCAATTTTGTCAAACGCGCGCTTATCGATAACGGCATTAAAGAAATTACCAAAATCTTCCACACCACCCATCTTAATATCTTTCAAATTGGCAACCACATATTTTTTAACATCTGGCCACAGATTAGATGGAATATATGCTCTTGAGGAAGCTGAACACTTTTGGCCTTGAAACTCGAATGAGCCTCTGGTAATGGCAGTAGCTACTTGTTTTGCATCCGCTGATCTGTGAGCAATGATAAAGTCTTTACCGCCTGTTTCACCCACAATGCGTGGGTAGGTTTTGTATTTGGAAATATTTGTTCCAATAGTTTTCCATAAATGCTGGAAAACACCTGTACTCCCTGTAAAATGAAGTCCCGCAAAATCAGGATGATTGAAAACGATATTACCAGCTACCGGTCCGTCTACAGTAATCATATTAATAACACCATCAGGTACGCCTGCTTCTTTAAAAACTTCCATCAATACATTAGCAGAATAAACCTGTGTGTAAGCAGGTTTCCAAACAGCCACATTACCCATAAGTGCTGGTGAGGCAGGAAGATTGCCTGCAATGGAAGTAAAGTTGAAAGGAGTAATAGCAAATACAAATCCCTCCAATGGCCTGTATTCCAATCGATTCCAAATACCTGGCGCAGATTCCGGCTGTTCTTTGTATATATCAGTCATGTATTTTACATTGAACCGCAAAAAGTCTATAAACTCACAAGCAGCATCAATTTCTGCCTGAAACGCATTTTTGGATTGCCCAAGCATAGTGGCAGCATTCAATTTGGCTCTGTAAGGGCCGGCAATAAGATCGGCAGCTTTCAAGAAAATGCTTGCGCGCTGTTCCCATGGCAGTGAGGCCCATTGCTCCCTGGCATTAAGAGCAGCTTTAATGGCTTGCTCTACATGTTGAGCATCTCCTTCATGAAAATGTCCCAACACATGTTTGTGATCGTGCGGAGGGTTTATCTCGATTTTGTTCCCGGTGCGAACCTCCTCGCCACCAATATACATTGGGATATCAACCTGCGTATTACGCAATTCTTTTAAAGTTCTTTGTAATTCTTCTCGCTCAGGAGTACCCGGAGCGTATGACTTAACCGGCTCGTTTTTGGGAACCGGAACATTAAAAAATCCGTTAGACATAACTCGATTATTTTTGACTGCAAAGGTACATTTTTAAGCCTAAAGCGGAGAGGTTATATGGCAATAATTAGGAAAGCGTACTGTCATCGAAAACCTTACGTTTTTGTTAATTTGTTCGCTTATTTATTAGTTGATGCTTGTTAAAGTGTTTACTTCTTTTTTTGTTATTAACTTAACACCGCAAATAATTCTAATGCTTTACAAAAGAATATTTATACTATTTATTGGGCTTTTATTAGGGTCTGTCGCTTTTGGGCAAACATATAAAGTCGGCATTTACGACAATCCACCTATGGTGTACATGGGCGAAGACGGTAAACCCACAGGTTTTTTCGTTGAGCTTTTAGAACACATAGCTCAGCTGAATGGGTGGAAGCTGGAGTATGACACTTGTAGTTTTGCTGAGTGCAGAGATAAGTTGTTAAACGATCAAATAGATATATTGCCTGACTTTGGGCATTCAGCTGCAAGAGATTCACTTTTTTACTTTAATCAAACGCCAGTTATTTCAACATGGGCAGAAATTTACTATGCTGATAACCGCTCAACTCCTATAAATGACATTATGAGCCTGGAAGGGCTTAGAATAGCGTCTCTGGATGGCGACTATTTTTCCGAAAATGGTAGCACTGGCCTGTTAGATATTTGTAAGGAGTTAGGTATAAATATAGACTTATATCGGGTTGAGTCGTATCCTGAGGCAATGCGTCTGGTTGAAAAAGGAGTGGTAGATGCAGCTCTTGTTTCAAAGGTATTTGGAGATTACAATGCGCACAATTTTGATGTAAAAAGAAGTGAAGTAATGATTTCGCATCTTAGCTTACGTTACGGTTTATCCAAAATGTGCCCTCATGCAAAAGAAATTCAACATACCGTGGATGATGAATTAAGAAGATTGATCAGTGATGAGAGCTCGATGTATTATAAGTTGAAAGAAAAGTATTTTATTGGGGCTCCTGCTACCATTATTCCCAAATGGCTGTGGGAGATCGTCCTAACATTACTTATGGTAGTAGCTGCATTGATTGTGGCAAGTATGCTTTTACGTTACCAGGTGGAACGCAGAACACACCAGCTAAAAATGGCCAACCGGAATTTGAGGGCTTCTGAACAGGAAGCCAGATTGGCGTTAAATACTATTGAAGCATCTAAAGACCTGGCCTTTTGGAGTAGGCCAGGCAGAGGTTTTATTCGTGTGAATAATACAACGCTTGAGGTGCTGGGTTATACCAAAGAAGAAATGCTGGCGCTTCCGGTAACCAAACTTGTTCCCGAAGAATTGCAGGAAGATTTTCAAAAAAGGTTAAGACTGGCAAATGATAACAACCCTCATATAAGATTTGAAAGTGAAATCATAAAAAAGTCCGGTGAGAGATTTCCAGTAGAAGTAAGCCTGGATCAATTTGATTTTGAGGGAGTCACATATATATGTGGTTTTGCTCGAGATATCACAGAGCGAAAACTAGCTTTCAGGCAACGCCAAGAGTTAATGGCACACCTGGAGGATAGGAATAAAGAGCTTAACTGCTTGTATGCGGTATCTAAACTTATTTCCGATGAACATAACTCTATCGAATCTATTTTGCAGGAGGCGGCAGAGTTGATACCTAAATCGTGGCAGTACTCAGATATTGCCTGCTCAAGGATTAAGTGCAGCTTTGGTGAATTTGTCTCTGCAAATTTTGGTGAATCTGAGTGGAAATTGGTGGCCCCGATTACTACCAACAAGGAAGATTCAGGTACTATTGAGGTGTTTTATTCCGAAAAGCGGCCGGAACGGTTTGAAGGTCCTTTTTTGGAGGAAGAACGAAATCTAATTGATGCATTGGGAGAATTGCTCGGGAATATGCTAAATGTTAAAGGAGCTGAGCAGAAGATAATAGCGACTATAATGGATACGGAGGATCAGGAGCGTAAAAGAATTTCAAAAGAAATTCATGACTCATTGGGTCAAACGCTCTCTGCAATAGCGTTGAATATGGATATGGTCGACAAGGAAATTGATTTGCTCAGTGAAAAGCAACAGGAGCGTTTCAAGAAAGTGGCCACTTTGGTAAATGATGCTGTTGTAGAAAGTAGAAATATTGCACATAATCTAATGCCTTCTACCTTAAATGATTTTGGGTACTCGCTTGCCGTAGAAAATATGATTGATTCGCTGGAGGGTGCAACAGACATTCAATTCAAATTCTATTCAAATTATGAGCCTGATCTGTTGGATCAAACAGTAGAACTGGGCTTATACAGAATTACACAAGAAGCCGTTAATAACAGTATCAAGCATTCGGATGCTAAATCTATAACCATTCAGTTGATGTGCTATCCGGATATGGTAATTCTTACAATTGAGGACGATGGCAAAGGGTTTGATCCTAAAAATACCGATGAAATAAGTAGATTTGGTTTGAACAGTATGGAGAACAGGGCGCGCTCGATAAATGCTGAATTTAGTATTGACAGTGAATTAGGAAAGGGAACTGTTGTAACTTTGCAAATGCACCTCAAACAAAATAAAAAGGATGAAAATACTGATAGTTGATGACCACCGATTGATACGAGATGCAATTCAATCGTACATGGAAGGTGACCTGGAATACGAGGTTGTTGGAGAAGCTTCTCACGGGCAGGAGGCAATAAAATTTTTGGAAGAAAATGAGGTGGATGTGGTATTAATGGACATTAATATGCCAATAATGGATGGGCTGCAATGCACCAAAGAAATAGGCAAAAGATGGCCGCAAATAAAGGTAATAACACTTAGCATGATGAGTGACAATCAGCATATTAAGCAGATGATGGGTGCCGGAGCAAGTGGATATGTTTTAAAAAACTGTTCGGAAAGAGAACTGAAAAATGCTATTAAGACAGTTTATGAAGGAGATACCTATTACAGCTCTGAAGTAACTGAAGTAGTAATGAGTAATTTGATGAGAAATAAACCTACCAAAACCTCCCATATGGTAGTGGATATGCCACTTACAGAACGGGAAAAAGAGGTTTTGGAACTCATTATCAAGGAGTTCTCCAATCAGGAAATAGCAGATAAACTTTTTATCAGCCCCCGCACGGTTGACGCACATAAACGGAATTTGTTAGAGAAAACAGGTTCAAAAAACATTGCCGGACTGGTAATGTATGCCATAAACAACCAACTTTTTGAGGATCTCTAAAAATAGGTGATTTACCTATTTTTTCATTTAGGTATTCAACTAATGATACCGGAGTGAACTGTATTTACTTTTGTATCGTTAATGCTAATATAACAGCTAAGTTATGAGACAATTAAAAATAAGTCAGAACATTACTACCAGGGAAAACCAATCATTAGAGAAGTATTTCCAGGACGTAAACCGGATAGAAATGATTACCTCTGATGAGGAGGCAGAACTATCCAAAAGAATACATGAGGGCGATGAAGTTGCTTTGGAAAAGCTTGTGCGAGCTAACTTAAGGTTTGTTGTATCGGTAGCAAAACAGTATCAAAACAGAAATCTTACATTGAATGATTTGATCAATGAAGGTAATATAGGCTTAATTAAAGCTGCTCAAAAATTTGATCATACGCGTGGGTTTAAATTTATTTCGTATGCCGTTTGGTGGATCAGGCAGTCTATAATGCAAGCACTTGCAGAGAATTCAAGAATGGTAAGAATGCCTTTGAATAGGGTAGGAACACTAAATCGCATTAAAAGAACTGCATCTGAAATGCAGCAAGATCTTGAAAGGGAACCAACGGACGAGGAATTGGCCGAAGTACTTGATATGTCGGTAAGTGAAGTTAAGAAGACTCTGGACGGTAATATGCGTCAGTTATCTGTAGATGCTCCTTTTGCTAACGAAGATGATAATTCTTTGTTGGATGTGCTGAGTGATGATACCATAGATGCAACAGACAAAGAGGTTGCTTACACAAATTCGCTGTCAGTAGAAGCAGAACGCTCATTAGCCACACTGAAGCCAAAGGACAGGGAAATTCTTAAGATGTTTTTTGGTATTGGAAGAGACAATCCATTGTCACTTGAACAGATAAGTGATGAGCTTGGTTTAACAAGGGAGAGAGTTCGTCAATTAAAGGAGAAATCCTTGAGAGAGTTGAGAGCTTCAAATAGGTCAAGAAGGCTCGCAGAGTATTTAGGATAGCATATCCCATTTTAAAAAGAAGTCTCATATTGGGAATAAAAGTCCATTATGAGACTTTTTTATTGCTCAATAAATATATTAACTATCTGATAGTCAGTTAATTAAATATAATATGAGTTCTGGCATGATAATGTATCTATAGCTGATATGAAAAATAACAATATAGACATGAAAAGTTCAGAATTAAATTTCTTTAAGATTTTAATTGGCTTGATTTACGTTTTACTGGCAGTGTTAATAGTAGTTGCTATTACGCTATAAGCGCTTACAATGCACTTAAGAAGACTCAAATCACTTCTTCTTGCTATTGAGGGAGTTGATGAACTTGGCCCAATTAAATGGATTCAAAAACGGATTAGATCTTGGTCCGTAGCTATCTTGCATGTAATAAAGCTGCTGATTGAAATAATAAGTAGCATTAAGCTGAGCATCATAGGGTACACTTCCTGCCATGGCCGACAAAACGTCTCCATCGAGTTTACTACCAGCCGCCCTTCCTTGGTCTTCCGGCAACCTCATAGCCAAAATGGCTTGTTTGAACATTTTCTCCGATAAAAATGGTGTGATGTCGATATTTTCCAGGTAAACTGTATCAGTTTGCATTTTGATCATCACATTAACCCTTCCATTCGAACTGCTTGGCACTATAAAATCCTGTTTTATAAAGCCCACTGAACTTAGAACTACATGATCACCTACAAGTGCAGGCATAGAAAAGTAGCCATATACATTGGTAGTAGTTCCTCTACCATACTCCGGAACATACACGTGAACTCCAGGTAGTTCAGTTGTGCCATCGTCCGCTACAATAATACCAGACAACTGAACAACTTGTTGTTCCTGCGCATTTGCCTGATGAATGCCGAAACAGCAAACAATCAAAACGAAAACAGAAAGTAACTTACTTAAATTGGTTTTCAAGCCATTCATAATTTCAAAGGTAGGAATTACGTGAATTAATCTAATAGAATATTATTTATTTCCGTTAAATAACGATTCAATTATTTAATTTGTATTTATATCTTCAAAAGATGCGTCTAACTAAATTTAATTTATCATTAGGAACCCAAATAATGAAGGCTTTAGGTGATGAAGCTAGATTAAGGATACTAAATCTTCTTTTGAAGAAAGGACCTATGACAATTTCCGATTTGGAGCATATACTTGAATTTACACAGACCAAAACATCAAGGCATATTACGTATTTGAAAAATTCAGGAATGCTTACTTCAGAAAAACTTGACCAATGGGTTGTGTATACTATCAAAGATGAAGTACATGAAATAATAGACCAATTTGTAAGTTTTGTTGAAAAGGATGGCCAATTAAAGGATGACTTGGATGTTTATTCCACTCTTTTTAACAACAGAGAATTAGCTCAAAATAAGATACCTCAAAGAAGATGGCAGTCATTAAAAAACATATAATTTTTGATCTTGATGATACACTTTGGGACTATAAAAATAATTCCAGAGAAGCATTATTGGAACTTTGCGACTCTTATAAACTGAATGAGGAGGGGATAGACCACACAACGTTTTTGGAAACATTCAGAACTGTAAATCACGATTTCTGGCAGCGTTTTGATGAAGGCATTATAAACAGGGAAACAATTCGAAAAGAACGATTTCCTACCGTATTTGAAAAACTATCTCTTAATCCCGATGGTGTTGCATTACGTATGCAGGATGATTTTATGAAAATATGTCCTGCCAAACCGAGATTGGTAAAAGGGGCAAGAAATGTTTTAGAATATCTAAATGGAAAATATGCATTGCATATTTTAAGCAATGGTTTCGATGAAATTCAATATACCAAACTGGAAGCAGCAGGGATAAGGCATTATTTTGACAAGGTGATAACATCAGGAAGAGCTGGATTTAGAAAGCCGCAGCCAGAAATTTTTGAATTTGCTGTTAATGAAATAGGAACAACGAAAGAGGATTGTATTATGATAGGAGACAATCCGGGTTCTGATATCGAGGGAGCTTATTATTACGGCATGGATCAGGTTTATTTTAATACACACAACAAAGAATGCGATATTACTCCTAACCACACAATCGAAAGGCTTGAAGAGTTATTACAGCTCTTTTAAATGGATTCTCATTCACGCAATCCTTGCACGCATTCCCCTCGTGAATCCTCGCTTTACTCAGATTTCGAACCTGCCGCCCAATCGTTGGTTCTCAAAGTTCTGAAAAAATAAAAGCCATTTTCAATGGCTTTATGTCGGGGTGACTGGATTCGAACCAGCGACCTCTGCGTCCCGAACGCAGCGCGCTACCGGGCTACGCTACACCCCGAATTAAAAAATATCTGAGCGAAATTAATGGTTTTTTAGGCAAAAAGGTTTGTTTAAGCTTAGGTGTTTTTTGATGGTAAATCCGCTTATATATAGGTAAGTTTACATAAAAAAATGAGACTTTCCTTTCTAATTGTTTTGGTGGTTATGTTAATTGGGTGCAAGCAAAATGTGCCTGCTAGTACTACTATTCCAACTTATCATGAGTTTACGTCTTATAATGATTTTGTAAATACAATTACAGCTATTGCTGAAATAGCAAATAAAGAAGATCGAGAAACAGCTCTGGCTCCATTTTGGGATAGTCTAAAAACAAATCATCAGATACCTTTTGTTTTTAGAGACTCCGTAGCGTTTTTATATAGGTCAGATGGGAGCTCGATAAAATGGGCTGGGGACTTTAGTGGATGGAACCCAACACCAGGAAGAGAATTAGGTGAAAGTTCTGTGTGGATACTTGAAAAAGTCTTTCCTACTGATGCTCGCCTGGATTATAAGGTTATAGTTGGGAATAACTGGATACTGGACCCGGATAATGGATATGTCCAATATAGCGGCTTCGGCCCAAATTCAGAATTACGAATGCCAGATTGGATTTATCCCCAGGAAACTATTTTGGAAGAGGGTGTTGAGAGAGGAACGCTTAGTGACAATCAATCGATTACAGCATCTCCGGCTACATTAAATTACAAATTGCAATATAAAGTCTACACTCCTGCAGGGTACGAAGAGTTGTCGAATTTGTCGGTTATATATGTTTTAGATGGACAGGAATATGCAGACGACAAGTTGGGTTCAATGATTATCATATTGGACAACCTGATTTCTGAGCAAACCATTCCGCCCATGATTGCTGTATTTATAGATCCCAGAAATCCGGATAATTTAAATGAAAATAGGCGTGCAGATCAGTACAGAGGTAATATAAAATTTGCTGATTTTGTTGCGGATGAACTAGTGCCTGTAATAGATGCAAGTTATAAAACCAATCCGAATGCAGATAACAGAGCAACATTAGGAACTTCCTACGGAGGTTGGGGTTCTGGATTCCTTGGGGTAATGCGTAGCGATAAATTCCACCTGATAGGCATTCATTCTCCTGCTTTTGACAATAGTGTAATTGAAGCCTATGCAACTTCAGAAAAATTACCACTCAAAATATTCATGAGTACAGGGGTTATTTCGGATACACAGACTCAGGCCAGGGCTATGAAGGCTGTGATGGAAGAAAAGGGGTATCCTTTGGAATACATTGAAGTTAATGAAGGACACTCCTGGGGTAATTGGCGAGCTTTGATTGAAGAACCTTTGGTATACTTCTTTGGTAAAAACTAAGTTATTTATCTCTAAAGCTTTTTAATAAAGCGAAACGAACCTATAACCTATGAAAACAATCTATAAAATTTCTCTTTTAAGTTTTTTACTGTCTATAGTCACAGTAGATGCCGGCTATTCTCAGGCAAAGACTTACGATTTTCCCAAACCAGTTGATACAACAACTCGTTCGATCAAATTACAGGAAAGAAGAACATTTGAAATTAGCCCAAATCTGTACGCAGATAATCAATTTAGAGGAGCAAGGCTAAACAATGTTTCAGTGGATAATGGAATAATCGAGGCTTATATTGAACCGGAAAATGCACCAATCAATGCGAGTCCCTGGTACGCATTCAGGCTTTGGTCGGTTGATAGTACCGAAACACGTACTGTGAAAATTTCTTATGCTGAAGATTATAAGCATCGCTACTGGCCAAAACTAAGCGATAATGGAGATACTTGGATTGAAGCTGACTCTTCTGATGTAAAAGTAGCAGAAGATACCTCCTATGTAGAAATACGGTTAACCATTCCTATGGATACGATCTGGATTGCAGCACAACCTATTGTTGACTCGAAAGATGTATACAATTGGTGTGAAAACCTGGCTAAAAATAGGCTTGTAGATTATAAAATAATTGGTAAATCAACAGGTGGTAGGGATATCCCATTTATGATGATTTCTAATGGAAAGGAAAAGAAGAAGAAAGTCGTGGTTTTACTAAGTCGACAACACCCACCAGAAGTAACCGGTTTTTTTGCTTTGCAGGCATTTTTAGATGAGATATTGAAAGACTCCGAGCTAAGCAAAAATTTTTTAGATGACTATGTGCTGTTGGTTTATCCCATTTTAAACCCCGATGGAGTTGATGAAGGACATTGGAGGCACAACCTTGGGGGTATTGATCTTAACCGAGATTGGGCCTATTACCACCAAAAGGAAACTCGTGAAGTGGCAGACCATATTGTTGAAACAGTTAAAAAAATAAAGGGGAAGGTGGTCTTGGGATTAGATTTTCATAGCACCTGGTATGATGTCTATTATACACCTGCCCGCGATCTTGATATTGTGAATGTTGATTTTACAGACAAGTGGTTGAATTATATTAAGGGGAAAATTCCGGGGTATGATCCAAGAGATGAACCTTCCGGAATAACACAACCGGTATCAAAGGGTTGGTTTGTTACACAGTTCGGGGCCAATGGAATCACTTATGAGATAGGAGATTCAACCCCTAAGGAATTTATTAAAGAAAAATCGGAGATAGCAGCCGATGGTATGATGATGATATTATTGGACCCTGATAAATTTAAATGATAAATAAATGCTTATTAAAAAAGCCAACCATTTATGGTTGGCTTTTTTAATTTGACCCAATTATCCCTATTGATTAATAGGTGTTGGTGTGAAAATATCAGGAATTGGATTGGGTGTATTGGGGTTATTCTGAATCTCTGCATTTGGATACAACAACCGTTCAACAGGTTTTGTATTAGAAGGAGTGTTAAAAGGTATTGGAACCATAACGTCAGAATCAGACTTTCTTAATCTTCTCATATCGTCAAAAGGCATATAGGTGGTGTATCCACTAACATATCTTTCTTCAATTATTTCTCTTAGAATAGCCCTATCTACAGCAATATTGTCTGCGTTTTCCATTCCACCCGGTTGGAAATCGGCCAATACATAATCATCATACTGATAGGTATCACCTCCATTTACAACGTTAAAGGCATTGCCTGATCTTAGATAACCTCTTAACTCGTTTAACTTGTCAATAGCGCCTTGATTGTCATTATTAACCCGTAAAATGCATTCTGCCCATATTAAAAGATTTTCTTCATAGGAGACCAGTGGCATATCCGCATCAGCGGCATCAATGCCATTATCACTTGCTCCATCTCCATTTATGTACAGAAAGTTACGCCTGGCAGTTTCATCTGTCTTTGCATTGTTACGGTTAAGCATCAGATCATCATAGAAAAAGCTGCCTGCCGCTGTCATGTCACCAGAACGACTACCGTTTTCGAGGATGTAAAACGTATTTGCATTTCCAGGAGTTGTGATAACGGTACCAATCGGATGAAAGGCCATTGTATTTGAGGGTGAGCTAATTCCGTTAGCAACTTCTGAAAGAGCGCTTGAATAATTTTTGGTTAATAGGTAAAATCTGGCTTTTAGAGTATGTGCCGATTCAATCCATGCGTCCAGATCACCATTGAAATAAATATCTGCACTACCAACAGAAGTGCTGGCACTTGAAAGCGTTGTGATTCCCCGATCAAGCAAGGTCTGAACAGAATTAAAAATATCTGCTTGACTATCATAGGTAGGAAATACCCCTAAACCTGCGTCAGCTGGTGCTGCTGTAGAATAGGGTATATCACCCCAAATAGACGCGGCTGTTCCAACTGCCAGCGCTTCATTAACATCTATAACACCCATTAATCCATCCGCATTTGGAGATAATTCACGCATATCTCTGTTTTGGATGAGGATACCATTGTACAGATGGGACCAGTTAGGATCAGAATCACCAGGTGAGTAATCATAAATGTAAATGGTTTGTTGAACCAATCTAAGACCTACTAACCCACCGGTATAGTACATTGTAGATCTGAGTGCGTGTCCCTTATTTATTTGAGCATTTGCTAAAAGGGTGCCCTTGAGTAAAAGTTCCCCAGAAGGAATCGATACTAAATTATTTGGATTGTCATTAACATTCAGCCATTTTTCACACGAGCTGAATGATGCCAATAATGTCATTATTACAATATATCTTAAAACTCTCATTTTTTTCAATTTTAGTTTGTTAGTTCAGTTAGAGCCCTAACCTAAGTGTGAAAATGAATGTACGTGCACCTGGATTGGTGAAATAGTCTATCCCCTGAGAGAATCCGACTCCTTGTTGGTTTATATCAGGATCAACGCCTTCTACACCCGTCCATATAATCAGGTTTCTACCTGCTGCTGATAGCTCTACATAATCAATGCCTTTAGGCAATCCTTTACGTAAAGTATAACTAATAGAGGCTTCTCTAAGTCTCGTCCAGCTTCCATCTGTTATTGTTAATTCATTGAGTACTGCGTCACCAAATCCTTGTTTGGTTGTATACCAGCTTTGATCAAGCAGCACATCGCCACCACCGAAATTATGAATATTACCACGAACAGTAGTTCCTGCAGGGATTAAGTCCCCCGCATAATTGTACATGTCTTTGGTTAAGGTAACTTCATTTGCTGAATAGGCAATGGTTCCAAAGTTTCCAAGAATAAAATTGGTTCGTTGTGAAAAGTCATTGCCCTGAACAGTTTCGAACAATAGGTTCAAACGCAGGTTCTTATAGGAAGCATTAATTCCAAGTCCTCCTTTCCAATCCGGGTTGGGATCACCAACCACCTGATTGCCACTCAAATCTGTTTCAGGGAATCCGTGCGCATCAAAAACTTTGTTTCCATTTTCATCGCGTAATATTCCCTGGGTATAAAATACACCAAGAGGATATCCTTCAATAGCTACTGTTTGAACTGAACTGCCAATGCTAAAGTCGATCACACTTCCATTTGTTTTGACTACCAAGTTTTTATTTTTGCTGTAGTTCACGTCAAATCCTACTTTCCAGTCGTCTTTATCAAGGATTCTAAAACCGGTTTCAATCTCCACTCCTTTGTTGGTCATGTCGGCACCATTACCGAATATAGTTTCGAACCCAACTGATGTAGGAAGTTGTAATGTTAAGAAAAGGTCTTTTCCTTTATTAGAATAATAGGTGAATGAAAATGATATTCTGTTTTGTAAAAATCTTAGGTCAATGCCATATTCATTTTCCGTTTTAATTTCAGGCTTTAAATCAGGATTACCTAATTGCTCATTTAATTGATATCCGCCTCCAAAATATACTAAATCCAGCCCGTCAGAAAATGAGGAGAATGATCCTACTTCATAAACAGTTTGATCTCGGTAAGGACTAGGTCCGTGTCCCACCAATCCATAGGTAAATCGTAATTTACCAAAATTAATCCATTGGGGAAGATCAAAGGTTTCAGAAGCAATCCATCCCAGTTCCAATGATGGATAGAAGAACGGATCTTTCAATGTTGAGACATTTTCATAGGCTCCAGATAAGGTCATTAGGAGCATGTTTTTATAGTCAAAGGTTGATGTTCCAAATAACCTGTTACTTCTTTGGTCATACCTTGTAATCTCACTATTAATATTATCTATGGATGTCAATTGATTTGGGGCGTAAATTCCTCTAAAATTCTCTGTGAAATTGATAGCTTGTGAATAGTTGTTTTTCCTACTATTTGAGATCAAGCCAAACCCTAAATTGGTATTATTAGTAAGGCCTTCAATAATGTTAAAATTAAGTCGAGCAATAAAATCTGCGCTATAATCAAATGAAGTAATAACTTCATCCTCAAGTTCACCTCCTGTGCTTCCGGCCGAGTACTCTGGGAAAAAGTATAGTCTTGAGTCATTATACATATCTACACTTCCCCTTGCTACCAGGGTAACATTGCCATTTATTTTGTAGTCAAACTGGGTCGTACCAACAAATCGATTTACATCTGATGTGTTTAGCTGTTCATTTACTGTCCAAAGTGGATTATTATAGGTTGGGTTACCAGATTCACCTAGAGATCTACGATAGGATCGTTGCCTGGAAGGTGTAACCACACCGGCATCATCCACATAATCACCAATGTAATGAGTTGCATCAAAGTCAGGTGCCATTCTTAACAAACCTAGATATACACCACCTGTGTTCGAACCTGTTTGGATCCTGTTAGATGACGAGGTGATAAAATTGGCTTTAAAATCCATTGTAAACTTATCCGTTATCTTCTGAGTTAAAGCACCCGTTAAATCAAGTTTATTGTAGTCTGCATTAACAATTATTCCTTCCTGAGCGGTATTGCTAAGCGAGAAATAATAGGTTGTATTATCGGTACCTCCGTTTATAGAAAGTTTGTGATTCCATGAATAAGCAGTTTGAAATACCTGATCGAAGTTAGAATCTCTGTATACTTCTTTAGAATTTTTAGAAGTAATTGGGTAATAAGTGGTTCCATCTGTATATGATACAAAATGCCTTCCGGTAGTATTAACTTCATCTGCAGCTCCACTCCTGTCCGCAATTTTATCCCCCCAGGATGTAGCACTGTTGTTTACCCAATTTCCATTAATTCCCTGCCCAAATGTTGTTTGCAGATCATGTTTTCTGCTTATTTGATCAATTGATAAGCTAGATGAAAAGGTAATCTTTGGTTTGCCTTTTTGTCCTCTTTTGGTGGTAATTACTATTACGCCATTGATACCCCTTGAACCATAAACAGCGCCCGCTGAGGCACCTTTATACACCTGGAACGAAGCGATATCAGCCGGGTTAATATCATTTAAACGCGACTGTTGGTTAACCCCTGCATCTTGGGCAGCTTCAGATGAAAGTCCTCGTAAGTAATCGTTATTGTAAGGAACTCCATCCACAATGATCAAGGGCTGCCCCGTTCCACTTAATGTGCTTTGGCCTCTAACAGAAATATTAGAACCAGCACCTGGATCGCCAGAGGTTCCGGAAATTCTAACTCCTGCCATTTTACCACTTAAACCATCAATTAGCTTGTTCTCTCCTTGTAAAACCACCTTGTCAGCTTCAACCCTCGAATAGGTAGAAGAAATGTTATCACGTTTTTCTTTAAATCCGAGAGCTGAAATAACAACTTCAGATAATTCTTCTACATTTTCTGACAAGGTAACATCTATTACAGACTGGTTGCCAATGGCCACCTCCTGATCTGTATATCCTATGTAAGAAAAAACTAAGACAGCGTCTTTGCTGCCCACACTAAGCGAATAGTTACCATCTGTATCTGTTACGGTACCGTTACTTGTACCTTTTTCCAGAATGGTAACCCCAATTAGAGGTTCCCCGGAATCGTCCTTGACAACCCCCTTAACTGAAACCTGCGCCAATAATGCTGTCGAAAAAAATAGCATTATTGCCACACCAACAATAAGTTGTAAGCTTTTCATGATATAGATTAGTTAAAACAAAAACCCTTATTTTAAGAGTTTTGCTTCTGAAAATAAGCAACAATTATTTAATATAAAATAATTTGTTCATAAAAAGCTAATTGGACTAATCCGATTTCAGGACCAAACCGTCTCTTCTGGGGTCATTTGCACCTTCCCATTTACCGTTTTCTGTAGCCAGGCAATGAATTCCGCCAAAGTATGCATTCAAGCCATTTTTTGTTAGTGTGTAGGTAGGAAAAGCTACTTCAAACCCTCGCTTTCTAAAATCATATAACCATTCTACAGGGGTCGCAAGGTCTTCATAATATATTTTATTATTCACGGAATGAAGTCTTGGATAAGCAACAATTTCCTCAACCGTCATATCGGTATCTGCCCAGAGCTGAACCAATTGTGAAACGCTTGAAATGATTCGTGCACTACCCGGACTGCCAATAACTAGTTGGGTTTCATCATTCTTCTGTACAATTGTTGGGCTCATTGAAGAATAATTCATTTTCCATGGTCCAATACTGAATGGATGCTCTTGTGGAACATCAAACTCAAAATCATCCATATAGGTATTGTAAAGAAATCCTAATTCTGAAGATGCAGCCCCTGCTCCAAAATATGCGTTTATACTAGCTGTTACCGCCACCGCAAATCCATCCTTATCAATAATAGAGAAATGTGTGGTTTCACCTCCTGATTCTTCTTTTCCAATTGGTAAATTACCCGGATAGGAATTTAACAACTCTCTGGCGTAATCCTTATTTAGTTTTGAAGTGAGCTGTGATGAGTTGCTAATAGGATGTTTTTTTCTTTCCGCTTGACCTAAGTGAATAGCTGTAAGCACTTTCTCAAATCGGCTTTTTGTACCAGGCTGCAATTCTTCTTTTGGATACTCATCAAGCATATTTAGAATTAAGAGCGCTGTCCAGCCACCGCATGGGGGAGGTTGAGAGTAGACGTCATAGTCTCTAAAAGTAGTATGAACAGGTGTTAACTCTTTTGGATCAGGAAAACGAGCTAGATCCTCTGCAGTTATCCAACCACCATTTTCTTCCATGTCCTGAGCAATAAGTTTTGCAATTTCGCCATGGTAGAAGTCATCAGCACCTTTTGAAGCAAGTCGCTGCAATGTTTTGGCTAAGACAGGTTGCTTCAGGGTATCTCCAGGTGCTGGAATAGTTCCATCCGACATAAGAAAGAAGGATGTATTGAATGGGCTATTTCTTAATTTGGATTCATAACTTTTGTATACTTTATGACGAAAGGAGCCAACTACAAAACCATTTGATGCATACGAAATTGCCGGAGCTAAAACTTCTTCCCAACTAACATTTCCACTTCCATATTTCTCGAAAATATATCCCATCACTTTAACGGTTGAGGGAATCGTACTTTTTAAGTGATAGGTTAGATCACTTTTTTTTGCTGTTAGAGGTGTTTTAAGTGGTGAAATGGTAGCCCCGTTAATGGAAATAGGTTTTTTACCGGGGAATGCCATTAATATTTGTGTACCACCACCCAAACCCGACATAGCAGGTTCGCTAACACCTAATGCAAATGAAGCGGCAATAGCTGCATCAATAGCATTCCCCCCTTTATTCATAATTTCAATGGCAGCTTTGGTGGCTTCAGGAGAAGCGGTGCTCACAACTCCATATTCGGACGTTGTTTCGTTTTTATCTTTAGCGGGTTCCCCACAAGAAACTAAAACCCCGCATAGGATTAAAACTAGTTTGGTAGTCTTCATCATTATAAAGCTTTAAGCCATTGTTTTAATACAGCCATTGATTCTTTCATTGAAGGACAATGATCAATTAAAGAGTGCTGATCAATTTCAGGGCTTTCAGTAATTACTCTTAAAAGTTCAGCCCCATCGAAATCGACATAAGAAAGCCTGCAAGTAATTTCTTCCGCTGGTCTTCCGAACGCAGACCCCGGAAGTAAGGCAACACCAGTCTCAACAAGGAGCGTTTCGCAAAACTCTGCAGAGGTATTTACACCTTTCTTGCTAAGGGCTTTTTTGAAATTTTTAAAATTTGGAAACAAATAAAAACCTCCTTCTGCTTTAGGCATGGTTACACTCATTTCTATGAGTTCAGAATATACATATCCGGCCACCATTTCAAGAACCTTCTTTGAGTTTTTAACATGTTCTTCAATTGCTTGACTCCCCTCAAACGCCTTGATAGCTGCATATTGAACTGGCGCACTGACCGCACTAAAAGATTCACTTGCCAGCGCCATCATAGCGGAAAGGACTTCACTTAATTCTTTTGGGAAACAAAATGTGCCTAGCCTCCATCCCCCGGCCCCGCACCATTTGCTCAATCCACTGCTTACGATAGTTCCTTCCGGGTAAAAGCTTGCCAGTGAATGGTGTGAACCTTCAAAAGTTAGTGCTCCATATATTTCATCGGCAACCACTATTAAAGCATGTTTTCGCGCAACTTCTGAAAGTGCTTTCAGGTCCTTTTTAGAATATGTTACTCCCACAGGATTGCTAGGGTAATTTAAAATGAGGATTTTCTGCTTATCTGAGCAGTTTTTGCAGACCGTATCAAGTTTTTCTGGTGTAATTCGCCATCCGTCTTTTTCTTCAGCGTCAATCCAATAGACGTTGCTATTCACAATATGCGCCTGAGGCTCATAAGACACCCAACTGGGTGAAGGCAAAAGTACATCTGCATCACAAACCATTTTCAGACCCAGAATGAGTTCCTTAGAGCCGGGTCCAATCATTATTTGATTTATTGGATACTCTAATTGCAGGTATGATTTATAGTAATCTGAAACTGCTTTTCGAAGGGGCATCAATCCTTGAACAGGTAGATAGTCTTTTTCACCAGCATAGTGGCGCAAAGAATCAACAACTTCAGCAGGAATAGGGAACGGGGACTGCCCAAACCCTAGCCGAAACACTTTTTTCCCCTGGGAAATCAATTCTTTTGATCGTTCATTGATCAAAAGAGTAGCGGATGGAACCAGTGACCCAATTGACGGACGAATAATACTCTTTTTCAACTCCATTTAAATAAGAGAAGAAATTTAGAATTTAATTTTAATATTTAGCCCTTTACAAAATTATTTTTCACTAAAAATGTTTAAAGAGAAAAATAGTAAGCAACCCCCAACTGGTACCAGTTACCATACTTAAAATGGCCAATAGTATGGCATGCGGCATCAATTCTTTTTTATAAGCAGAAGTAACAGCAGGTGCTGTTGAAATACCTCCGAGATTGGCCATGCTGCCAATAGCAACCCAGGCTACATTTAGCTTCATGAGTTTTGATGCACCAAGCAAAAATATGAAATGACCGATTAACCATATCATAACAAGCAGCACAAAGTTGAACGGTAAATTGAGATTCGTGAAATTTAGCTTAAGTCCCAGAATTGCCATTATAAGAAGAATGCATATCCCTGAGATCTTTAAGACAAGTGTATGATTCCATTGTTTGATGCTATTGCCAAAAACAAGTCCAACAACTGAAAGAACTAAAATGGCAGATAAAAAATTTAATTTTAAAAATGCTATCAGGAGAGTTGTTAGTAATAGCATTGCAATAGTAATACTGTTTGAGAGTGCCTTTTTACTATTTGTTTTATCTTTTTTGTGCTCAACAATAGGTATTGGATTATAAATTTTTAAAGCATGGTTTATCTGGTCACTTCTTTTAATAAACTGGAACATGAGAATAGTCCAGGTGTTTACAAGTATATTGTCCAGAACAAGAATGGAAAGGAATAGGGGTTCAGATGTTCCTGTCAGCTCTTTTAAGACCAACTGACTTGTGCTTCCTCCAATCCAGCCACCAACAATTGGGGTTAATCCTTTCCAATATTCATTATCGATAAACAGGGCAGTGGTGTTATGGTCAACCAGGCCAAAGATGATAACCAGGAAAACGGGTAAAGTTGAAATAACAAGAGAGCCAAATACGAAAAGAAGTATAGGTTTTAACCCAACAATACGTAGCTCTTTGATAGACAATGCACTCATCACGGCTAAAACTGTGAAAGGCAGTATCCACTCTTTACTGAATTGATGAATTCTTCCTGCCGAGAGGTCCATCCCTGAAACATAGGTGAATAAGGCAGGGATAACATAAGCAAACAGAATAGCAGGGAACCACTCCAGAACCAGTCGTATCCATTTGTTTGGTGAATTGCGTACCCATAATACAAAACCCAGGGTAACTGCAACCACAAGTATGGATATTACTAAATTATTCATCGGTTAAGTATTGCATGGAATAAGTCATGAATTACCACCTTATTCTAGTTTTTGAGTAAGTATACCGATGCACATTCTAATACCTTCTTCAAAATTGCCTAGACTTAAGTTCTCATTCGGAGCGTGAATATTGTTGTCAGGGTTGGCAATTCTGATTGAAATAGCCGGTATGCCAAGGGTTATTACAAATGGAGCTATTGGTTGAGATCCTCCAGTGGATTGCATTCGTATATAGTTTCCTTTACCTAATGTCCTGTTCATGGCATCGCTAAGCTGTTGACCAAACTCTGAATTCAAATCAGTGCGGAATGGCTTAGAGCCTAACCGATAACTTAGCTGTAGCAGATGTGGGTAGGTGGCCCTTTCTTTGGCTGTTGGGAGAGAATCGATGATATGAAATCCTTTAGACTCGATAAATTTCCTAACAAGCTCAATTTGACGTTCTGCGGGTGTTTCAGGTACTAACCGCATGTCCAGCTCGGCCGTTGCTGTTGCAGGAATTATGGTTCTGACCTGGTCATTGATCCATCCTGCCTGCATGCCACGTATATTTAAAGTAGGATATTGTAATGCTTCCTGGTAGGTATCGCCAATCTTTTCAGCTTGGTAGAGCCCAAGTTTACTTAGCATCTCCTCTTTATTCTCCGGCACTTCGTTGATCTCTTTTTTAAGCCCATCAGTTAAATTGACTCCTTCATAAAATCCAGGTATCAATACTTTCCCGTTTTCATCTTTCATACTTGCCAGTAGCCTTGCCAGGTCAAAGGCAGGATTTGGTGCAAAATTTCCATACTGACCGCTATGCAAATCTTTATACGCACCAAAAACAGTAATTTTTAGTGTGGAAATTCCTCTTGCGCCAAACATTAGGGTAGGTAAATTATTGGGGGGCCTTGTGCCGTCCATAATTAACATGGCATCGGATGTAAGCAGCAACTTATTATCCTGCACTAACTGTGGAAGTGTTGGCGAGCCCTGCTCTTCCTGGAAATCCATTAGTACTTTGATGTTATAAGGAGGCTCTATTTTTTGTTCCTTCAGAATTTTGAGTGCTTCAATGAATGAAGTGGCAGGTCCCTTAGAGTCAGAAGCCGATCTTGCATAAATCCTCCAATCATCTTTCCAGTCTTTAATGCCCGACCAATCAATTTCTTCGCATGCATCACATTTTTTAAGGACTGGATCAAATGGATTCCTTTGGTTCCATCGCGAAGTATCAACCGGTTGACCGTCTATTTGCAGATAGAATAGAACAGTTTGATTCGTTTTTTTTTGGGCTTTGCGCTCGGCAAATAAGTGCTTGACTCCCTGGGCATATAGAATAGTTGTTTGAAACCCCAATGACTCAAACTGGTTGGTGCACCAAGCCACATTATTATTTACCTGAACACTATCCTTGCCATTGTTAGGTATTTCCAGAAAGTCCTTCAATGTAATCAGACTTTCATCAAAATGCTGATTGACCAAACGTTTGATATGTTCTTTTGTAAGGGTTTGGGAGCTAACAAAGTGATATGCCAGGGTCAGTGTCAGTATTAAAAGTATTCTCATTGAAGAAATTTAGTTGACTTTATTTTTAGGAACAACAGTTGTTATGGAAATTTAAATAGTTGCGATCGTACTATAACAGCTGATAAACTATGAAGTAAACAAAAAAGCCCGGCATTTGCCGGGCTTTTTTGCTCCTCCTCTTGGGCTCGAACCAAGGACCCTCTGATTAACAGTCAGATGCTCTAACCAGCTGAGCTAAGGAGGAATTTTATCATTTAAAATAACTCAAAAAACTGAGCTTTTCAAACGGGACTGCAATATTAGCTGCTTGCTAAATTATTTGCAAAACTTTGGATGAAATAATATTTAATTTGTTAACCATCGTTCCATCAACTGGGGACTAATTTTAATCATTAGGAAAATGAGTGTAAATACAGAGAGGAAAACAATCCCTGCAATGGCCAATCGTTTTATCCATATTCCCGGTTGGTGCTCTTTGGGTATTTGTTTTGAAAAAATAGTGTGGTAATTGAGATAGGCGGCTGGGGCAGCAATCACAAAGGAAACGATCGTGGCAAAATCTACCAGCTGCTTTAGGTTATTTAAAAACTGAACAATTACCAAATATCCGCCCACACTAACCAGTACAGCCCAAAGAACATACGACCTTCGGCTTTCTTCTTTTTTATGGGAAGGGTTAATAAGTAAAAAAGAAGTCCTTTGAATAGCCCTGGCGTAGCCATCTACAACGGTTATGGTAGTGGAAAACATGGTAGAAAAGGCAGCAATTGAGATTATCCAGTAGCTCCACTTACCAATGGTTGTTGTAAACATTTCTATAACCTGCCTGGCAAACCCACCTGCACTATTTACAAAGGTTTCTCCCGTGCCATACATTACATAGGCTCCAAGGGTAAGAAAGCAGATTGCCAGAATAGCTGAGATCCAGTAGCCGAGGTTAAAGTCGGCCAGGGTTTCTTTCATGCCGGGTCTGTACCCGCTGGCTTTGATCTTGGCTTCGGCCCAAAGACTGGTCCAGGTTGAAATATCCACGGCAGTGGGCATCCACCCCATCAAAGCAATTACGAAAAAAATGCCCTCAATAGACATTGGCTTGGCTGCAACAAAGTTGGCTGCCTGTGGCGCTCTCCCATTTATTAATACAGTTACAAAAGCAGTAATTACTGTTAGCACTAATATTACTCCCACAAATTTCAATAGGTTGTCCAGCAACTTGTACCTGCCTATGGCCAGAACTATTGTACAAAAGCCAAGCAAAAATGCTGACCAACCATTATGAACTAATTCAATTCCTGTTAAACTGGTAAGTAATCCAGACGTAACAAAGGTTACGGCTGCTGTTACGGTAAACATGGAAGGTACGGTAATTAACAAGTAAAATATCAACACCCATTTGCCTTCTTTTGCATAACCATTTATAATACTTTCACCAGTAGACCCCGTATACCTGGAAGCAAATTCAAAAAATGGGTATTTGAAAAAATTAGCAAGAATAATGGCTGCTAAAAAACTAAAACCGTAAACAGCTCCCGCACGAGTTGACTGGACAAGATGTGAAACGCCAATACACGTACTGGCAAACAGTATTCCCGGGCCAAGTGCTTTTAAAAATTTGTTTTCGGTCATTCAACAAGATTCGGTAAAAAATCAAAAATAAAACAGCAGGAATGAAGGAATGTCTTATAAAAACAAGACATTATGGCTTAATTTTACAAGCTAACAATAAATTTAGTGCCATTATGGCGTAAAAATTACAAAAATATGGGTTGGCACAATTCTGAATATGTAAGGATGAATTTAATGTGAAACTTTTAAACCTTACTACCATGACACTTGTAAGATATAACAAAAACAGAGATTACTTCCCAACTACAGTAAACGGATTGTTGGACAAATTCTTCAACGATGTTGCATTTGATAACACTCAAATGGAGAAATTCTCTCCAAGCGTAGACGTGCTTGAATCTGATAAATCTTATGAATTGCATTTTGCAGTTCCTGGATTCAATAAAGATTCATTCAACATAGATGTTGAGGAAAATGTATTGACTGTAAGCGGAGAACGTAAGTTCGAAGAAAGAAAAGATGAAAAGCAATTCACCTCTATTCAAACACAATATGGTGAATTCAGAAGGACTTTCACTTTGCCAGATACCGTTGATCGAACAAAAATAAATGCTGAATACAAAGATGGTATTTTGATGATTACCCTACCCAAAGATGAGGTTAAGGTAATGAAGACCAATGTGAAAGTGAAGTAATGTTGAGTTGATTGAGTTGGGGGTGGCCGAAAGGCCACCTTTTTTTTGTTAAAATTTGTTAACTATTGGCAACAGCTTGTAGTTAAGCCTCGTTATTTGGAATATGTTAAAAACTTTAAACAGTTATGGGTAGAAAAAATCTGATTTTACTTTTTGTTGCAGCCGTTATAGGAGGATTAGTAGCTATAAGTGGCAGCAAGCTTTTAAATTCTTCGAACGATTCTTCATATAAATCTATACAGGAAAGACAGAAAGAGCTTGGAGTTAAGGCAGTCAAAGCTAATTACTCATCCAGTATTCCGAAAGAGCTTGATTTTACAGAAGTATCCGATAAGGCAATTAATGCCGTAGTGCATATTCGTTCTTCTTACGATTCCCGCGTTACGTCAAACGGATTCTTCCAATACCAACAAGGGCCATCTCAGGCATCGGGTTCAGGTGTAATTGTTTCGGATGACGGATACATAGTAACAAATAACCATGTGGTGGAAGATGCATCTGAAGTTCAGGTGATATTAAATGATAACAGAAGTTACGAGGCCAAGGTAATTGGAACTGATCCTACTACCGATCTGGCACTGGTTAAAATCGATGAAAATGATCTTCCGTTCCTGGCATATGGTAATTCCGATGATGTTAAGGTAGGCCAGTGGGTAATAGCAGTAGGCAACCCTTTTAATCTAACATCTACGGTTACTGCAGGTATTATTAGCGCAAAAGCAAGAAATATTGGGATTCTTAGAGACGAAAATAATTTGCAGATTGAATCCTTCCTGCAAACCGATGCCGTAGTAAACCCCGGCAATTCAGGTGGCGCGCTTATCGATATCAATGGTAATTTAATAGGTATCAATTCTGCCATTGCTTCTCCAACCGGAAGCTATGCAGGGTATGCATTTGCCATTCCTGTAAACCTGGTAAAGAAGGTTTCGGATGATTTGCTTGAGTATGGAGTGGTTCAACGAGGACTTTTGGGTATTCAAATTGGAGATGTGTCGGCAGAGCTTGCCAAGCAAAAAAACCTGTCAGTAGTACAGGGTGTTTATGTGGGAAAAGTAAACGACAATAGTGCTGCCAAAGAAGCAGGCATTGAAGAAGAAGATGTAATTGTGAGCGTGGATGGTATGGAGGTTTTGAATACTTCGGAACTACAGGAATTGGTTGGAAGACACCGCCCTGGTGATAAAATTAATGTTAAGCTGATTCGTGGTGATAAAACCATAGAGGTTGAAGCAACATTAAAAAATACTGGAGGAGATACAAGCATAGTAAAAAAAGTAGTAGAGTCGGAAATTGATGGCTCTTTGTTTGAGAATGTTGATGGGAAAGAGGCCAATAAACTTGGCATCAAAGGCGGAGTAAAGCTAAAGGAGCTTAATGATGGCAAGTGGAAAGATGCAGGTTTGGATGAAGGTTTTATAATTACAGAGGTTGATAAAACTCGGGTCTATACAGTGGATGATCTGAAACGTGTGATGAGTAGAATGGAAGGTCAACGTGTTTTGTTGCTAGGAGTTATGGAAAATGGTGATAAAACCTACTATTCTATTGACTGGTAATATCAAGTAAATTTATATGAAGGCCGGCAGGTAAATCTGTCGGCCTTTTCTTTTGAAATCCGAAACATTCAAGCTCTTTTTATTTCGGTTCTTAATAAAATTTAGGAAAGAGGGCATTAAAAATTACTCACCTAATTGGTGGAGGATTTTTATTCTATCTAGGCTATAAATAGTAGCTTTGTTTCAAAATAACCGAGTAATAAAATGAGCGATTTTTTTGGAATAAAGGAAGCACTTAAGGTGCTTGGAGTAAAAGAACATAATGCCGGGGTTTCAACAGGTGCAAACTGGTTGGAATCAGGCGAAAACAAACTTGTTTCAGTATCACCGGTGGATGGCAAAACGATTGGAACCGTTACAGAAGCTACTGAAGAGGAGTACCAACAGGTAATTAAGAAGGCCGAAGAAGCTTTTAAAGAGTGGAGATTGGTTCCGGCTCCTAAACGTGGAGAGGTAGTTCGTCAGTTAGGCGAGGCTCTTCGAAAATACAAAGAACCTTTGGGTAAGCTGGTCTCTTACGAAATGGGCAAATCGTACCAGGAAGGGCTGGGCGAAGTACAGGAGATGATCGATATCTGTGACTTTGCCGTTGGGTTATCGCGCCAGCTGTACGGGTTAACCATGCATTCGGAGCGCCCCAACCACCGTATGTACGAGCAATACCATCCATTGGGAATCGTTGGCATCATTTCTTCGTTCAATTTCCCTACTGCGGTTTGGTCCTGGAATAGCATGATCGCCTGGGTGTGCGGTGATGTATGCGTTTGGAAGCCTTCCGAAAAAGTGCCTTTGTGTGGTGTGGCATGCCAAAATATCGTTCAGGAAGTATTTGCAAAAAACAATGTGCCTGAAGGGGTATCATGCCTGATCAATGGTGATTTGAAAATCGGCCAGTTAATGACCAACGACCGAAGGGTACCACTGATATCAGCTACCGGTTCAATCAGAATGGGAAAAGCAGTTGGAGCAGCCGTAGGTGCACGACTTGGCAAATCTTTACTGGAGCTGGGGGGCAACAACGCCATTATTGTAACACCCGATGCGGACCTAGATATGACACTTGTGGGCGCCTTGTTTGGTGCGGTGGGTACATGTGGACAGCGATGTACCTCAACCCGAAGGTTGATCATTCACGAGAGCATTTATGAGGAAGTAAAGAACAAGCTGAAAAACGCCTACGCACAGCTTAAGATCGGTAATCCGCTGGATGAAAGGAACCATGTAGGTCCTTTGATCGATGAAGCTGCCGTTAATTTATACCTGAACGCTATTGAGCAAGCCAAAAAAGAAGGAGGTAAGGTTGTTGTTGAAGGAGGGGTGCTTACCGGAGAAGGGTATGAATCCGGTGTGTATGTGAAACCAACGATCATGGAGGTTGAAAATAATTATGAGATTGTGCAAAACGAAACATTTGCCCCTATCTTGTACCTGATCAAATACAGAACCATTGAAGAGGCAATGGCCATGCAAAATGGTGTGGTTCAGGGGCTTTCTTCCGCAATTATGTCAAATAATCTAAGGGAGACAGAATACTTCCTTTCGCATGCCGGCTCTGATTGTGGAATAGCGAATGTAAATATTGGTACCTCAGGAGCAGAAATTGGCGGAGCTTTTGGCGGAGAAAAAGAAACCGGAGGAGGCCGTGAGTCTGGCTCTGATGCCTGGAAGGTGTACATGAGAAGGCAAACCAATACCATAAACTATGGTAAGGAACTGCCATTGGCTCAGGGAATTAAATTCGAACTATAAAGTAAAATAAAATGGTCTGGCAATTCTTAACGAATCGTCAGACCATTGTTTCCAACTTGTCAATGTTTTAAGTATTGCTGCATATTAATATTTTTTTCAATATTTATTATTAGATTGGTACAGGCGTGAATTTTTTATATATCTAAATCCTATGGCTACTCCAACATATTATGCTGTTATGCTGGTAGATGACAATGAGATTGATAATCTCATTAACCAAAAAATGATTGAAGCATCTGGCATTGCAAAGCATATCTACACCCACACCGGAGCAAGAAGTGCCATTGAATTCCTCAGGAATATGGAGAAGCTGGATGGATCTTCTTCGAACACTGTTTTGCCCGAACTTATTTTTCTGGATATCGATATGCCATTAATGGATGGATTCCAGTTTTTGGACGAGTTTGGAAAACTTTCTGAGGAAACGCAAGGGAAATGCAGTATAGTAATGCTTACATCTTCCATTAGCCCTGCCGATGTAAATCGCTCTAAAAAGTACGATTACGTTCGGAAGTACATTAACAAGCCGCTAACACTCGAAAACCTGGAAAAGTTTAAGGGCTGATTTTCTTTTTCTTTTTATAACCCACCATAAACACCCCTGCAAAGATCATGGATGCAAACAGAATATGTTTCATGGTAAGTATGTCGCCACGAAACACCACGGCTATTGCCGTTGCAAACAGAGGTTGCAAATATATATAGTACCCAACCAGTGAGGGATTTACATGCTTCAGGGCCCACATGTTAAGCAGGTAGGCAAGAAACGTACTGCCCAGAATAATGTATGCCATACTAAACCATACAGATGAATTAAACTGGTGCCAGTTAACATCCATTAGCTCACCGGCTCCAAAAGGTACAACCATAAAACAGCCGAAGAAAAATACCCACTTAATTACAGTTAAAGCATCATATTTTGCCATCAGAGGTTTTACAATAACCAGGTAAATACTGTACGATAGCGCATTGACAAGAACAAATAGATTTCCCTGAAAGGTGTTGTTTGAGAGGTCAATTCCTTTGGACGTAACCAGAAAAATCGCACCGGTAGCTCCTAAAATAATTCCCAAAGATTTGGTCCAAGTGATTCGTTCGCCCAAAAGAAAAAACGAAATAATAAGTACAATAATGGGCGTAGAGGTCATTATTACTGAACCCATAATTGGTGAGGTAAGGCTTATGCCTTTGAAGAAAAAGATCTGGTTGACTGCCACTCCAAAAATGGCTGAAACAAAGAATCTCCCGAGATCCTTTTTGGAAGGTGTAACAGTTGGCCCTACCATTTTGTGAAAAGTCCAGAACAATACGGTTGTTAACGGAACCCGAAGGGCAATCAGACCCAAAGGCCCCATGTATTCGGGCATTACTACCTTGGCAATGGAGTAATTGGCTCCAAAAAGTAAGCTTACCAATGCGAGCGCTGCATGTACTTTAAGCCTGGAGTTCATAGAATAGTAAATTGAATTTGCGATTTTAGAGGTTCAAACCGACTAAACCAAACAAATTGATCGAATCTAAAATTCCGTTGGCAGAACGAATGAGGCCTTCAAAGCTTAGCGAGCTTATTGGCCAGGAGCATTTAGTGGGAGAAGGCAGTATTTTACGTTCTGTGATTGCCAGTGGAAGTTTACCTTCCATGATCTTGTGGGGTCCTCCCGGGGTGGGTAAAACCACCATTGCCAACATTATTGCCAATGAATTGAAAACTCCTTTTTTTACCTTAAGTGCCGTATCGGCCGGAGTTAAGGATGTGAGGGAGGTAATTGACAAAGCAAAACGCCTGGCTAAGGCTATATTGTTTATCGATGAGATCCACCGATTCAACAAATCGCAGCAGGATGCGCTGCTGGGAGCCGTTGAGAAAGGAACGATTACCCTAATCGGTGCTACCACAGAGAACCCATCGTTTGAAGTTAACTCTGCGTTGCTGTCCCGCTGCCAGGTATACGTGCTTAAATCGCTTGAAGAGGAGCACCTGCAACAGCTGATCGAAAAGGCTTGTGAAAAAGATGTTGAGCTAGCCCAGCGGGAGATTGATATCCAGGAAAAGCAAGCGCTTTTCAACCTGTCAGGGGGTGATGCGCGTAAGCTCCTCAATTTGCTGGAGCTGATGGTGGAATCGACCAAAGACAAAAAGGTGGTGATTACCGATGATTTGGTAATAGAAAGGGCACAGCAGCGTGTGGCGATTTATGATAAAAAGGGAGACCAGCATTACGATATTATTTCAGCGTTTATAAAATCTATTCGTGGCAGCGATCCCAATGCAGCGGTGTATTACCTGGCCCGCATGATAGAAGGAGGCGAGGATGTAAAGTTTATTGCCCGCAGACTGGTGATACTGGCATCGGAAGATATTGGCAATGCCAACCCCACCGCCCTGATCATGGCCACCAATTGTTTTCAGGCGGTGAGCATGATCGGTTATCCGGAGTCAAGAATTATTTTATCGCAATGCGTTACTTATCTGGCTTCATCTCCTAAAAGCAATGCCAGCTACATGGCCATTGCCGCTGCCCAAAAGTTGGTGCAGCAAACCGGGGACTTGCAGGTGCCTATGAACATACGCAACGCCCCCACCAAACTAATGAAGGAGCAAGGTTATGGGCAAGGCTACAAATACAGCCATGATTACGAGGGCAATTTTGCTGATCAGGAATTTCTACCTGATGAAATTAAAGGCACAAAACTCTATGACCCGGGCGACAATGCCCGTGAAAATGAACTGCGCAAACGCTTAAAGGCGTTATGGAAGGAGAAGTATGGGTATTGATTAAAGAAGGCTCATAACTTTCTCAGAGTCTCCTGTAGGTGACTCTGAGGAGGGAAATGTGATTTTAACTCAAATCAATTAAATTTGATAGCAAACAGAATGATTTATGAAAGGTATAAGCTATCTAACTGACGACAAAAACCGAAAAGTAGCAGTACAAATTGACCTAAAAAAATATGGCAAGTTGTGGGAGGACTTTTATGACAGCATGATAGCAGAAATTCGTAAGGACGAAGAAAAAATACCCCTTGAGAAAGTTATTTCAGACTTAAAGGAAAAAGGTAAGCTGGATGAAGCAATATAAGGTTGTTGTTAGTAAATCTGCTGCGAAAGAATTATCCAAACTGCCGAAAACTGCAAATAATAAAATCATCAAATCAATTATAGGTTTAGCAGATAATCCCAGACCAGGTGGTGCTATTAAATTAAAGGGGCGATCGGAGAACTGGCGTATTCGCATTGGCAATTACAGGGTGGTCTATGCAATAGATGACGAAATACATATTGTAGATGTGAGAAGGGTAGGGCATAGGAAGGATATTTATGAATAACCCTTTTGAATTCCGGGGTACAACGCCCGTGAGAACAAACTGCGCAAGCGTTTGAAAACGCTTTGGAAGGAGAAGTATGGGTATTGGGTTAAAAAAAATGTGAAATTCTAAATACACACTATTTAAACTCAAAATCTGTAAATTTGGTATAAATCAATTAAAATGGACATTCAGGCAAAAAAACTAAACCTAATTGAATGGCTGGCAGGGGTTAACGATTCTAAGTTAATTAGCCAGTTCATGCTTTTAATGGAGGCGAACCTTGAAGGAGGGAAATCTGTGCTTTCTGATGCTGAGAAAAGAGCAATTGACCAAGGTTTAAGTTCACTTGAAGCCGGGAAAGTATACTCACATGAGGAAGCTTCTGCGAAAACCCGAGCTAAATATCCAGACCTTTTTAAGTAAGTGATGAAAATTGTATGGTCAGAGGATGCTCTGAGGGATTATCATCAAAACATTGACTATCTTCTATTAAGTTGGCCTGTTGAAACTGTTCAAAAATTTATTAATGAGGTAGATTGGGTTTTGGAAATTCTGAAAATCAGTCCTAAGGCCTTTCCTTTAAGCGACTATAAATCAGCAAGAAGAGCAGTTATTCGGAAGCAAATAACACTTTTTTACCGGATTGAAGGAGATGTAATACATCTGATTCGATTTTGGAATACGTATCAAAATCCGGAAACAATAAATTTGTAGTTTATGACTTCCTCAGAGTCTCCCGTAGGTGACTCTGAGGAGGGGAAACATGAAAAAATTGAAAATGTTATTAGCAGGTATATTGTCTTTCTCATAAGCACTAACTCAAGCTAAAATGTCTTAGTCTTCAATTGTAATTTCATCAGTAGTACTAGAATTAATATCAATTATAATTACAATCTTAATTAAGTTGCTTTATGAATCAATTTTAGTTAAATAAAAAGAAAAAATAGAATTATACTTAAGAGTTTTGGTTTTCAATTTTGTTAAATCTAACTTTTAAAGTGGCTTTCGCTCTGAGCCAGCTTATTTTTCAGCCATATTTCTTACCTTCATTGCTACTTCGTGCCAACTGGCATATTTATTGGTTTAACACGGCTAAAAAATATAACCTATGAAAGTATTTGCTACTATTTCCTTTTTCTTGCTATCCATTTTGAGTTATTCTCAAAATTGTTCCAACCCAACACCCAGCGTAATCTTTCAACAAAAGTTTAACCTTATTGCCCAGCAAAAAGGGGATATGTCGAAGCTGCGAGTTGCCAACGATTTTATGCGGAACGCATGCATTACCAGTAGTCAGGTAAAGTCCATAGCAGCATTGTTTGCAGAAGATTCCTACCGGTTGAAGTTCTGCATGGAAGCATCGAAGCATACGCTCGATATGGTTAATTTTTACGATGTGTACGATGCATTCAGTACTTTTTCAACTGCTTTCCGTTTGCACGATTATGTGCACGACAAACAATTTAAAGGAGGCCAGCCTTTACCTGACAAGCCGGGTCCTCCCATAAAACCTACAATTCCGACTTTCCCGGCCATCTCCTATCCAAACTATACTACCTATAAGGGTAAAAAGGGATGCGAAGGGCCGGTAACAGACGAACAAAAATTCGACAAAATAGCACAGAACGTCTTCGAACAGCCTACGGATGAGTCCAAAATGGTAGCAATCAGCAATGCGTTTGAAGGAGGTGCCTGCTTTTCGTTTGCTCAGGCCATGAAACTGGCTTCCTTGATTGAACAAGAGCCCTTACGATTGAAAGCATTGAAAGAAGAATACGCCAGCGTGTACGATATGGCAAATTACAATTTGGGAATTTATCTCTTTAAAACGAACACGCTGCAAAAAGAGTGGGCCAACTATGCCTCCAATGCCTATAATCTGGTTGTAAAACCCGGGCCTGCACAACCCGTAGAACCAAAATGCTACGTAACCGATGACGACTTTACCGATATTATCTCAACGCTTAGAGGAGTTTATTTTTCGAGAGACAAAATGGAATTGATGGAGCGATGGGTAAAGGACCGCTGTTTCAGTGTAGAGCAGATAAAGACCATGATGAAGGAATTCCCTTCAGGAAAGGACGCAGTTGAGGTAGCTAAAATGTGCTGGTGGAGGTGTAACGAACAAAAGAATTATTACAAAGTGGTGGATGCTCTTACGTTTAGCACAGATAAGCAGGAGCTAAACCAGTTTATTGACAAGAACAGTAAATAGCGTTAAATTCCATACCGCTCCACCAACACATTGCAATGATGCATAGAGTGCCCTGCAATCATTCTTCCCAGCTTTTCAACCGTTAAGCCTTTGCCAATTTCGTTATCTGAATAGGTGAGCATTTCGGGTGTAAAGCTGTTGAAAAGCATTACGGTAGAAACCCTTTGCGCATAAAATTCCTCGAGAAATGACCCCAGGCTCCTGTTTACAAAACCCGAATGGAGCGCATAATGGTCGTCATCAAACGAAGCCAGGGGCGTGGTATCCTGGCGCGAATAGCGCATGGCGCGGTAGGCAAATACACGTTCGGCATCAATTATATGGCTGAGCACCTGGGCAATGGTCCATTTGCCGGGTTGGTAGCTGTAACCAAGTTGCGACTCGCTAATGCGACCGAGCACCTCTCGGGCCTGTGCAGTGGAGTGCTCCAATGCCGCAGGCAATTCGTACCCTTGGGTAAGCGAAATATAGTGCCGGAAGAGTTCTGCGTAGTTGTTGGCCATTACCTGATATATACTTCTTTAAACTGCTGCATGCTTGCCTTTCGCCCAACCACAATAAAATACCAGTCCTCTTTTAGTGTTGTGTCAGGATCAGGGTTTACCTGTAAGCCGCCATTGCGTTTGCCTACGGCTAAAATATTTGCCCCGGCTTTTGAGCGAACGTGCAAATCCTGAATACTCATACCCTTGAACTCATCCTTGAACTGCTCAAAGTAATATTCTTCCACTTCAAAACCTCCTTCAATACCATCCAGCATATTCAGGAATTTGATAATGTAGGGCTTGGTTATAAGATGCGCCATATGGCGTCCTCCAAGGGTGTCGGGCATTACTACCTCATCCACTCCGGCCTTTTTCAATTTTTTCTCTGCATGCGGGTCGCTCAAACGTGAGATCACAAAGATGTCCGGCTTTAGTTCTTTGGCAGTTAAGGCAATAAACACATTCTGGGCATCATCGGGCAAGGTGGAGATAATGTGTGTGGCCTGCTCAATATTGGCTTTAAGCAAGATTTCTTCGCTTCCAGCATCACCATGTATCAAAGGAGTTGTTTTCGGATCGATGTACTCATCAATTATCTCCTTTCGGTTTTCAATGACGACAAACGGAGTGCCCTGGTGTTCCAGCTCCTGGCACGCCCTACGGCCATTGCGGCCATAGCCGCAAACGATCACATGGTTTTTCAATTTCATAATGCCCTTAAAATTAAAATACTTGTAAAACTCTTTTTGAAATTCCCCTTCGAATACATAGGTGGCAATGTACGACACAATGTACGCGAAAATGCCCAGGTTGAGCACAATGTAAATACTCACAAATACCTTACCTGCACTTGAAAGCGGCTCCGATACCTGGTAGCCAACGGTTGAAACCGTAATGATGGTCATGTAAAGGGCTTCCAATAAATTGTAATGCTCGATAAACATAAAACCTGAAACGCCTGTAAGAATACTAAGCGCCATCAGAATTAAGCTTATGATCATTTTTTTAAAGCCCTTGCTCATACTGTTTTGTTTTCACGAATATACTAAGATTTACATGCTCAACTCCTCAACCGCCTTTATTTGCCGGTCGGCTTTTTCGCGGATGATATCCTGCACGGGGCGGTCTTCTATTTTAGACTCCAGCCAGGAAATAATATCGAAATAAATAAAGGCCCTTTTCTCGTAAGGGTTCGATTCCAGCGGAAGAAGTTGGGTTCTTAATATTTTAAAACGAGTAATTATTTCTTCGTTGGAGAGCCTTACGGAGCCAAGCCTTCTCAAAAAACTCAGAATGTATTTTTGGTATAGCTGCAGGTTCTCCTTTTTCAAAAGGAAACGGTAGGTTGAACGAATGTAATAATCAATTACATCCTGATTGCCCAACTCATAATGACAAATCAAGCTAAGGATTCTGGCAAACCCATGTACGTCTTCCCGTAAATCGGCACTTTCGGAGTTGATAATGCGATTCAGCCAATAAAGCGCCTCGCCAAAATTGCTGTCACCTGTGTACAGACAAGCGATCTTATAGAACATGATCAATCTTGAGTGGGCATCCAGCGCATCGTAGTACTGTGCTTCCAGGTCCGGCTTTATGCGTTCGAACATGCTCACGCCTTCTGTAAAATGCCCCCGCATAAACAAACCGTTGAACTCATGTACGTAGCTGTATTTAAAAAGCTTTTTGTTGATGTTTTCGGTAAAAACGACATTATGCATGAACCGAATTTTGCGGAACCTGCGTTTGGTTTGGGCAAACTCGTTGTATAGCCCTAGCCTCGATTGAGCGATCATTAAGCTGTTTAACGCCTGGATGTACGATTCGAGCTTGGTGCGGATAAGGATGGGATTATCGAACAGGGTTATCCATTTTTTGGCAAAAAGGTAGCCTCGTTCAAAATCCTGGATAAAGAAAAAGTAATTGATGTATAAGGAATACAGGCTGAACTTTTCGTTAATGCTTAGCTCGTCCTCTTTCAGGGCCGGCATGCTGCTTTGAAAAATACGCTGCACGCGCTCGTGGTCTTTGGCATTACGGATAAAGCCTATTTGCTGGTAAAGTGAGTTCAATTCCAACTGTATGTTGGTAAACTTATTGATGTTATTGATTCGCTGGTTTACTGCCCGCGCCTCCTTGATCACCTCATTCACAAGCTTTCTCGAATCGCCATTGGCAGTGTGCAGCACTACATTTTTTTGCCACTTTAGAATTACAAGCAGCAACTCGGGGTTATCGCTTTTTTGAGCAAGCGCCTTTGCTTTTTTGAGCTGATTGGCGCACTGCTTATACTGGCTCCGGTTAAACAGTAAATGCGCATAGTCGATCATTTCACGAATCTGCGTATCTATGGAGCTTGAAAAGTGAAATCTTCTGAGGCTTTGAAGTATTTTCTTGTACAGATTGGCTTTTAAATTGGGAAGCTGTCCGGGTGTAATAAAAGAAAATTTTTCGTTCGTATTTATTTCTCCCTGATTATCAATGTGCTCAAACAGCCTGGCATATTTGGAATCGGTATTTTGAGCCAGTCCATGCATTTTAAAGTACCTTTTTTCGCTGGCACTCATCGATTTTATTAATTCGTAAAGCTCTTCGGACTGCGGCTTAGACATTGTATTTATATTTATTCAAATATAGCTTAATTAACCTTATTTTACCATTTACAATTTTTAGCATGTGTATTTATTCTGTAATTAGGCATTTTTTGCGCTGATAGTCTAAAATAGTTTTGATGTTTTAGAATCAATTCCTACTATCATGGCTGAAAAAATCAAGATTTTCGATACTACTTTAAGAGATGGGGAACAGGTGCCCGGGTGCCAGCTCCACAAAGATGAAAAATTGAGAGTTGCAGCCGCTCTCGATAAGTTGGGGGTAGATATTATTGAAGCGGGTTTCCCGATTTCCAGCCCTGCCGACTTTGACTCGGTCAAGTCAATAGCCGAACAAACTGAAAATGCCATAGTTTGCGGACTGACAAGGGCCATAGAGAAAGACATTGATGTAGCAGCCGAGGCGGTTAAACCAGCCAGGCGGTCCAGAATTCATACGGGTATAGGCACTTCTGATTTGCATGTTTTCACAAAGCTAAGAACCACTAAGGAAGATGTTTTGGATCGGGCGGTGGCGGCTGTAAAGTATGCCAAAAAGTATGTGGAAGACATTGAATTCTATGCCGAGGATGCCGGTAGAACAGATAATGAATACCTGGCACGCGTAGTTGAAGCAGTTGTAAAAGCAGGCGCTACTGTTGTTAATATTCCCGACACCACAGGTTATTGCCTTCCTGATGAATTTGGAGCTAAGATCAGGTATCTAAAAGAAAATGTGAAAGGGATAGACAAGGTGGACATTTCAGCCCATTGTCATAACGATTTGGGCCTGGCAACAGCCAATGCTATTTCGGCTGTTCAAAACGGAGCCACTCAGGTGGAATGTACCATTAATGGCATTGGGGAAAGGGCAGGAAATACCTCTTTGGAAGAGGTAGTAATGATTATCAATCAGCACGATGATCTGCCTTTTTACACAGGAATCAATACCCAAATGTTAACCGACATAAGCCACCTGGTATCAGAGAAAATGAGAATGCCGGTGCAACCCAACAAGGCAATTGTGGGAGCCAATGCGTTTGCTCATTCATCAGGTATTCATCAGGATGGAGTACTTAAGAACAGACAGAATTATGAGATCATAGACCCGGCAATGGTTGGGGCTAACGGAAGTTCAATTGTGCTTACCGCACGAAGCGGTCGTGCCGCGTTGAACTACAGAATAGAAAAAATTGGCGTTAAGTTGACCAAACCTCAATTGGATGAGGTCTATCAGGAGTTCTTACTTCTGGCCGACCGAATTTGCATGGTTGACGATGAAGATTTGAAAAAGCTGGTGGGAGATTACGTGGTAACAAATATCAATTCGTAACGAATGGCAGGGAAGACATTATTTGATAAGCTTTGGGATGCACATGTGGTGAAACATGTGGAGGAAGGGCCAGATGTTCTGTATATCGACAGGCACTTGATCCATGAAGTAACGAGCCCGCAGGCATTTGCCGGAATAGAAAAACGGGGAGTACCCTTGTTCCGGCCCAAGCAAACCATAGCCACGGCAGATCATAATGTGCCCACACAAGACCAGCACCTCCCAATAAAAGAGGTGCTTTCTCGTACTCAGGTGGAGGCTTTAAAGACTAACTGTGAAAAGCATGGCGTTGAGCTTTATGGCCTTGGCCATGCCAATCAGGGCATTGTACATGTGATAGGACCGGAGCTGGGCATTACCCAGCCAGGTATGACCATTGTTTGTGGCGATAGCCACACTTCTACACATGGTGCTTTCGGTGCCATTGCGTTTGGCATTGGTACCAGCGAAGTGGAGCAGGTGTTTGCAACCCAATGTATTTTGCAGAATAAACCCAAATCCATGCGCATAGAGGTAAGCGGTGAACTGAAAAAAGGGGTGACAGCCAAGGACATTATCCTGTATGTGATTTCCAAGATTTCAACCTCAGGTGGTACGGGCTATTTTGTAGAGTTTGCCGGTTCAGCGATCGAATCGCTTTCGATGGAGGGCCGCATGACCGTTTGCAACATGAGCATTGAGTTAGGAGCGCGAGGAGGAATGATAGCGCCCGACCAAACAACATTCGATTATATAAAAGGAAGAGACTTCGCTCCTAAGGGTGAGGAATGGGATGAAAAACTGGCCTATTGGAAAACACTAACAACTGATGCCGATGCAGAGTACGATAAGGTGATAACCTTTGATGCGTCAGACATTGAGCCAATGATCACGTTTGGAACTAACCCTGCGATGGGAATAAAGATTTCCGGTTCGGTTCCATTGCCTAATGGCGATCAGTCGTACCGCAAATCATTGGATTACATGCAGGTAGAAGCAGGTGCCTCTTTAAAAGGCAAGCCTGTTGATTACGTGTTTATTGGCAGCTGTACCAACTCACGAATTGAAGACCTGAGAGCGGTAGCTAAAATTGTTAAGGGCCGCAAAAAAGCAGACAACATTACCGCATGGATCGTACCTGGTTCTAAGCATGTAGAGGCACAGGCAAAAGCCGAAGGGATAGATAAAATATTGGAAGAAGCCGGTTTTGAACTTCGTCAACCTGGATGCTCAGCATGCCTGGCTATGAATGAAGACAAAGTACCTGAAGGTAAGTATTGTGTTTCAACCTCCAATAGGAATTTTGAGGGAAGACAAGGGCCCGGAGCCCGCACGATGCTGGCCAGCCCCGAAACGGCTGCAGCCGTTGCCATTGCAGGTTATGTTACAGATGCCAGTGAATATTTGAATTAAGAGAAGTGGAAAAATTTACTAAGATCATATCGCCCGTTGTGCCATTGCCACTTGAAAATGTGGATACCGACCAGATCATTCCGGCACGCTTTCTTAAATCCACTTCAAGAGATGGATTTGGTGAGAACCTGTTTCGCGATTGGAGGTACAAAAAGGACGGCTCAGAAAATGCTGATTTTGTATTGAACAATGTGAAAGAAGGCGAGGTACTAGTAGCCGGAAAGAATTTTGGGTGTGGCTCCAGCCGTGAGCATGCTGCCTGGGCTATTACCGATTACGGTTTCAAAGTGGTGGTGTCAAGCTTCTTTGCAGACATATTTAAAGGGAATGCCCTGAATAATGGATTGTTACCTGTTCAGGTATCTGAGGATTTCCTGCAATCTATTCTGGCACAAACCAAGGCTCACGTTGCAGTCGATTTGGAAGCACAGACAATTACCTTACAGGAAACGGGCGAGCAGGAATCGTTTGAGATTTCAGCGTACAAAAAGCATTGTTTGCTGAACGGCCTTGACGATATCGACTTCCTGTTAAGCAACAAGGAAGCCATAAAAGAATTTGAAATAAGTTCCAGGATTTATTCCGGGACCCCCACAACTTTAAAATAATGGGAGTGAAAAAACATATAGCTGTATTGCCGGGAGATGGAATAGGTCCTGAAGTTACGCAGCAGGCAATTAAGGTGCTTGATGCTGTGGCTGAACGATTTGGGCATACATTTACGTACGAAGAAGGGCTTATCGGTGCCGCAGCCATTGATGCAACGGGCGACCCCTATC
>JAGQYI010000027.1 GCA_020436165.1 Cyclobacteriaceae bacterium
ACACGTTATGTGCATAATTTGTTGGTACTTCTTTGAACTTTCCTTCCTTAATATATTCCTGAGCCTTTTTCCAGTTGATTGCAGCAATAAAATCCTTATCGTTTTGAGAAGCATTAACTTCAAGGAGTGTGTTGGCCTCTTCCGTATTATAAGTGGTAAAGAAAAACCAGCCGTGAGACTCACCTCTGCCAGGATGGCCCAGGTCGTAGTCAAAACCTGGCATTAATACCTGGAAGTCAATATTCATTTCGCCACTTTCAGGGTCAACTTTAATAAAAGAAACAGCCCCTTTAAAGTTGCCTTTGTATTCATCAATAGGCATATCGCGCTGAGGTACAGGGACTGAAAAACGGGTGCCTGCTACTACATATTCCGTATTTTCGGTAACAAAAGCTGAACTGTGATTACCCGCACTGTTGGGTATTTCAATGATTTCTTCTGTTTCGAACGTTTTTAAGCTAATTCGTGCAATACGAGGGGTATTGTTGGCATTAATAAAGCACCAGCGACCATCAATTATACCATCTGTTTGGGAGAGATCAGGATGGTGTGAATCGTCCCATGGAATACTACCAAAAGATGTTTGTAACATTGGTTTTGTTTCTTCGTTAAAGCCATATCCTTTTTCAGCATCAACTGAAAAAACAGGAATAACTTTAAATAGACGTCCTGACGGAAGTCCATAAACGGCCAATTGGCCGCTAAAACCACCTGATATAAACCCATAGAATTCATCGTGCTCACCAGGAGCCACATAAACACGTTCGGCTATGTCTCCACCAAGGGCTCCGGTATTCGATTTCTTTGTGGTACCATTATTGCAACTTGTCAATACCAAAACAAGACCAATAATAATTAGGGTAATTGTATTTTTCAACATATCTGTTTTAGTTAGGTTAATCATTTAGTTTCTGGTAGAATAACATCGTTTACAACATTTATTATTCCATTAGATGTTTGAACCGAGGCAACAACTTTGGCACCTCCAACATATACATCATCTCCTTCCATAGTTACGTTTAAGTAATCGCCAGTTGCCATGTACAGCTTGCGTCCCTTTCGAGCTTCTTTCTTAAGCGCTTCGATATCATAAGAGCCAGGAGCCGCATGGCGGGTTAAAATTTGAACAAGCATTTCCCTGTTTTCAGGTTTAAGAAGGTCCTGAACGGTTTCTTTGGGTAATTTGTCGAATGCCTCATTTGTAGGAGCAAAAACAGTCAATGGGCCCGCATTCACCAAAATATGTTCAATATTGGCTGCTTTTACGGCTGCGACAAGTGTACTATGGTCCGCTGAACCGAGCGCTACCTGTAAAATATTTGCATCGGACTCGCTGTCAACCACAGAAGCCTGACCTAATGGAGTGTTATTAGGCAGAGCTGAACTGGAAACAGTTTCGTCATTGGATTGGTTGCCTCCGGTTGAGCATGCACCTAGTAGGAGGAACAAGCCAACCAAAAGCATGTAATAAGTGGGTTTCATGATAGTAGTTTAGGTTTAGTTATGTAGTAAGATTTAGTTTAATGTTCTAAAATATTCAAGTACTTTTCGTGCTTCATCTTCTGTAAGATTTTGATTTGCCATAGGTGAACCATTGAATTTAATGAGCAGTTGTTTAGCAATAGGATCTTCGGCTACCATTCCTTCTGGGTTTAGTATCATATTCATGATCCATTCTGGAGTTCTTCTTTTAAGAATACCTTTTGGCGCAGGGCCGATAAACTGCTTTTCAGCTTTGTGGCATGCTGTACATTTGGCTTCGTAAATGGCTTTGCCTTTTTGTGCCATCTCCTGATTTATTTCAGCCGACAATTCAACATTTTTAACCGGGCCAATACCTTTATTGGTTTTCCAATCCTTTTCGGCTTCTTCCAAGGTAATGGGTTCTTTTTTCACACTAACCTTTTCAGAGGTTTCAGAAACACTGTCATTTTCTTTACTGGAAGAACCGCATGATGTAGCCAGAAACAAAGCAATAAGAATTAAATAAGTAGATTTGTGTAACTTCATTTGTTTGATTTTTTGTTTAATAAAAATAGGATAAAAGAATTTAAATATCCTAATTAAATTAACTGATTTATATCATGTTTTCAAATTCAACCAAATACGCGATTCGCACTATTGAGTATTTGCTTTTTAATAAGAGTAAAGGGAAAAATACAGTTAATGCATTGGCCAAGGAGCTGGATATCCCCCAGCCATATCTAAGTAAAGTAATGCAGCAACTTTCAAAAAGTAATCTTATATCTTCAACTAAAGGGAGGGGTGGAGGTTTTTACCTTAGTGAAGAAAATATGAAACGTCCACTGATAGATATAGTGATTTGCATTGAAGGCAAAAATGTATTCAGGGAATGTCTTTTAGGACTGCCGGAATGTTCTGATGAAAATCCATGCATGTTGCATGAGCATTTTAAAAAATTCAGAATGAGTTTGCAACAGTCGGTTTGCAAGGATGGCATTAAGAACTTGTTGGGTACGGATAAACTTAAGTGAAATTGGATCATTCCCTTTGCAGATGCTTTTTTGCATGCTCAACAGCTTTCCCAAAGGAATCGAAAATATGACCCTCACCAATAATACCGGCAATATTAATTCTGTCTAAGTCTTTTCTAACTTCTGGCTTAACCCCCGATAAAAAAACCTGGATACCGGAGTGAGCCATATCTTTTAATAACCCTGTAAGATTATGCATCCCGGTAGAATCTATAAAAGGTACATGCCTCATTCTCAGGATGAGAATTTTATTTCTAAAGCCAGTGGCTTTTAACATCTCATTATACTGTTTAGCCGAGCCAAAAAACAGGGGCCCGCTAATCTCAAAAATCGAGATTTCAGATGGAAGTGTTTCGTAGTCTTCGAGAACGTCAGAATCAACCTCCAGAACAGATCTTTTGCCCGCATCGGCCATACGCTTCATAAACAGTAGCGAAGAGAGCACAACACCTACCTCAATTGCCAGGGTCAGGTCAACAAGAACGGTAAGTGCAAATGTGGTAAGAAGCACCACAGAATCGAAAGAGTATTCTTTTAGAATACCTATGAATGATCTCCATTCGCTCATGTTATACGCAACCACAATCAAGATACCTGCAAGTACCGACATGGGTATTAGCTTGGCCCACTGGCCCACAAATAGCATGATAAGTGCAAGCGTTATGGCATGTACCATGCCTGCAATTGGAGTTCTGCCTCCATTCTTAACATTGGTGGCGGTTCTGGCTATTGCACCCGTGGCTGGAATACCTCCAAAAAAGGGAGTTATTACGTTAGCAATACCCTGAGCTATTAACTCAGTATTGGAGCGGTGGTTTGCTCCAATCATTCCATCTGCAACTACTGCTGATAGCAGCGATTCTATTCCACCCAGTAATGCAATTGCCAATGCCGGCTCCAGATAATGAGCCAAATCTTCGAAATGGAAATTGGGGATGGAAATTGAAAATGTTCGGGGTATTTCTCCAAAGAAAGTTTCAATGGAAGATACAGGCAAATTGAATATCTGAACAACCGATGTAATTAGAATAATAGCAATGAAAGAGCCCGGTATCTTTTTAGTCAGGTTTTTCGAAAACTGAATAATAAGTATGGTAATTACCGTAATAGCAATTGCATAGAAATTGGCGGTATCGAGGTTTAAAAAATACACCTTCCATTTGTAGAGAAATTCAGAAGGGACACTCGAAAGGGTTAAGCCGAATGCGTCCTTAATTTGAGTGGAGAAGATTACAAGTGCAATACCACTGGTAAATCCAACAATCATGGGGTGCGGGAAAAATTTCAGCAATGATCCCATCTTAAATATGCCAAAAACAATAAGAAGGAGGCCAGCCAGAATGGTGGATATAATGAGTCCGTCTATTCCATATTGTTGAATGATGCCATAGACAATAACAATAAAGGCACCAGTTGGTCCCCCAATCTGAACACGGCTGCCACCTAAAAACGAAATAAGAAAGCCCGCAATTATGGCTGTAATAAGCCCCTTTTCTGGTGATACACCGGAAGCTACAGCAAATGCAATTGCCAGAGGTAGAGCAACAATGCCTACCACAACCCCTGAGAGGGCGTCCTGGTAAAACTGCTCTTTCGAATAGCCTGCTTTTAGAATGCTAAAAAGCTTAGGCTTAAAAATGCTATTCATTAATAAGTTGATGCTAAATTAATAGCTATGAGGTCAAATATACAAAATCGCTTTTCTTACGATCAATAGATTAACTAACAAGCTACTTGTCAATTGAGCCATCGCCCCTTTTCTATGCTAGACCTTCGGTCTATTTTACCTGTACTGGTTTCGTCAAATACAGGAACAAAAACGATTTCTCTGGGGCACTCATATTTTTCAAGTTGCATCTTTAGTTTATCCATCAAGTTAGACGGAACTTCCGTGTCGTATCCCTCAATAAAAAGCACTAGCTTTTGGCCAAGTTTTTTATCCTTCAGTGCATCTAAAAAGAATCGATTACCAATTCCCAATCGTTCAAATAATAAACTAATGGAAGCCTCAACTTCTTCTATTTGAATTTTCACTCCTCCGGAATTGATAACGTTATCGGTTCTTCCGAGCCAAACAAACGTGGTAGGAGAAAGAAGTGTAACACGATCCTTGGTGACGAGTGACTTGTTATTTGTAAGAGATCCTTTAATAATCAGCTCATCATTTTCATTTACACTTAACTGGGTGTCGCCAATAACCGTGTAAAAATCTTCTGCCGGGTCAGACAACCTTTTCAGAGCAATATGCGAAACAGTTTCTGTCATTCCGTAGGTTCCAAAAACCGGTGTTTTTATTCGAGCCAAAGCAGATTCCAGATGAGCACTTACAGGTGCCCCACCCACCAAAACGGCTTTGCACACTTTTAGTTTTTCAACACTTTTCTTGTCATCAAGTGTGTTTTGAAGTTGAAGGGGTACCAAGGCCACAAAATGAACTGGTTGTGTAATGTGTTCAAACGGGTTGGCTGTTGGTTCCTCCACAATGATTTTGAGCTTGTGCTCAAATGCCCTTACCAGCATCATTTTGCCGGCAATATAGGATGAATCCACACAAACCAGGGCCACATCATTCGCCTTGAGGTTGAGTGCTTTAATGGTTTGCTGGGCGCTTATAACCATTTGTTTTCGGTAGATGGTTATTGATTTGGGTATTCCTGTTGAACCGGAGGTTTTTTGTTCAAATTCTTCCTTTCCATTAAGCCATTCCCGGCAGAAATCAAGCGTTCTTTCCTCGAAATCATTAGAGGTTTTGTATGCACCTTGTTTTATCTGGTCATACGTATATTCAGTACCATTTAGGAGTAACGTACTTGTTGCCATGTGCTAAAATTTATAGTAAACGTAGAGCACGGTTATATTGAATGAAACAGTTATATCTTTCCTTATCTTAAAGAAAAGATTAAGGAAATTTGGGAAATTTATCAAAGTCCGGATCTCTTTTTTCGAGGAAGGCGTTTTTACCTTCTTTAGCCTCGTCTGATAAATAATAGAGCAGTGTCGCATTTCCCGCTAATTCCTGAATTCCAGCCTGCCCGTCTAGTTCAGCATTGAATGAACTCTTTAACATGCGAAGTGCCAATGGGCTTCTTTTTATCATTTTTCTGGCCCATGCCACATATTCTTCTTCCAATTTTTCTAAAGGAACTACTTTGTTTACCAGTCCCATTTTGTCAGCTTCCTGTGCATCGTACTGGTCACATAAGTACCATATTTCACGTGCCTTCTTTTGGCCTACAATTCGGGCGAGGTACGAAGCACCAAAACCACCATCAAAACTACCCACTTTTGGTCCTGTCTGGCCAAAATGTGCATTTTCGGCTGCAATGGTTATATCGCATACCACATGAAGTACATGCCCGCCACCAATAGCCCATCCGGCCACTGCCGCTATCACGGGTTTAGGTATGGATCGTATTTGTTTTTGCAGATCTAAAACGTTTAAACGCGGTACGGTGTCTTCACCCACATAGCCTCCGTGCCCACGCACACTTTGGTCTCCACCGCTACAAAACGCTTTACCACCAACACCAGTAAAAACGATCACACGAATGTCTTCACTGTCGCGGCAATAATTCATTGCATCTATCATTTCCGAAACCGTTAACGGTGTAAATGCATTGTGCACCTGAGGTCGGTTAATGCTAATGCGCCCAATACCTTCAAACGATTCAAATAAAATCTCTTTGTACTCTTTTATGCTTTTCCAAGTATAGGTTGATTCCATAGTTGTTTAGCTTGTTGCTTAAATTTTTTAAAAACTTCAGTATTCACTTCAATCGAGGATTCAATTTCCAGGATTTTTGCATGCCCATCTTGCACCCAGAATTTGCCAAGTCCTTTTGACAATCCTCCAATTGAGGCACAATGATAATATTTTAGTCCGAACTCTTCAGCGAGATTTTTTGCTTTTAACGGCTGATTGGTAACAAAATATTTTTCCTTCTCGGGTAGTTTCCAGGGTCCCTCAATAAGATCGAAAATACCACCTCCATGATTGTTCAGCACAATAATGCGCAGGTTTTCCGGAATGTGCTGGTGCCAGAATGCATTGCGATCATAAAAGAACGCCATATCGCCCGTAATTAGGAGGGTGGTTTTCTTTGCCTTTAGTGCTGAGCCAACTGCTGTGCTGGTGCATCCATCTATGCCGCTGGTGCCACGATTGCAAAACGTTTCTATTTGCCGGTGCGTGTGGCTCAACCCGATCATACTTGCGTAACGCACCACCATGCTGTTGGCCAAATGAATATCGCAACTCATGGGCAAATTTGATAGAATTGTGTGCACGGTACTGAATTCATTGAATTTTTCACTAGCATGAAATTCATTCATGAATTCAGCTGCCCTTTTGTGGAGTTCCAGCCACTGCTGACTGTAAACATGATCTCCTTTGGCAACTATATCTTTTACACTATTGAAAAAATTAATAGGAGTAACAGGTATTACGCGGGTAAGTGACTGGAATGTATCGGCTACTAACCCGTCTTGTTGAATATGCCAGTGCGCTTTAGGTTTGTTCTTTCTCAGGTACTTTTTCAACCCCTTGGAAAGTACCGTTTTTCCAAAAGTGATGAGAAGATCGGGTTGCAGTTCCTTTGCTGTTCTTTCATCAATGGCATCGATAAAAACATCGTGCGACTTTACTACCTCAGGTATGGGATGAATATTGGAAAGCGTATCGCCAATAACCGGAATATGCTTTTTGGCTTTTACTTCTCCCAGAACCAAATCCAGCTCAGTTGACATTTCGTTCTGTCCAACTACGATCAAACGTTTCTTGTGAAAGTTCCATTCATCCACTAAGTTGGCCCAATCGGCACTTGATAATTGCCTGGTAGTAAATGACTTTTGAATTGTCTTGGCCAATTTATACTGTGGTTTTTCATCAATGGAAGGGTAAAATGGCTCGCGGAAAGGGATGTTTATATGAACAGGTCCTTTAGGACCATCAGTTGCAAGATTTATTGCATCCGATATATTTCGCTCCAGATGCCATGCTGCATCCTCATTATCAATGTCTACCGGGCACTGAAAGCTTTTCTTTACGTGATCACCATACAAATTCAGTTGGTGGATAGTCTGGCCATCACGCTGATCGATCCATTCTGGTGGCCTGTCGGCAGTAATTACAATCAGGGGAATATTCTGGAAAAAGGCTTCGGCTACTGCAGGCGCATAATTAAAGCCAGCGCTGCCCGAAGTTGATACCACTACAACGGGCGATTTTGACTTTTGGGCCATACCCAATGCTATAAAGGCAGCAGAGCGTTCATCGCTAATTACATAAGTTTCCAGTTTAGGGTGCCTGCTAAAACTAACAATTAAAGGTGCATTGCGTGAGCCCGGGGATATAACCACATCGCGCACCCCAAGGCGATAGCATATTTCGGCAATATTAAAGACAGGATTGAAGTTCACCTATTCGATCACATTTAGTAATGTATTGCACTTAAGTTCTGTTTCTTCCCATTCTTTTTCAGGATTTGAAAAAGCGGTAACTCCGGCACCGGCAAAAAGGTTGGCAGACCCATCAAACAGTTCCATACATCTTAAATTTACGTAAATGGAAGTAGCGTTTTCCATATTAACAGGGCCAAGATAACCTGTATAAAATTTTCTCTTATGCTGCTCTATTTCTTTAATAAGCTCAACAGCAGGCTGCTTGGGCATACCACAAACTGCTGAAGTCGGATGCAGCAAATTAAGCATCACTCCACCAAGATTAGGGAAGCTGGTAGCCTTTGTATCTACCGTAAAAGTGCTGCAAAGGTGAGTAAGGTTGGCTGCTCTTACCGTCATTGGGCCTTCCTCAATAAATTCACGAAGCCTTATTTCTTTAAGCCGGTTAATGATGTACCTGCTAACCATGGCCTGTTCTTCAATTTCCTTGTCAGTCCATGCAACTTCATGAAGCGACACTTCAGGGTCGTACTTTTGTGTGCCAGCCAAAGCCATGGTTTTAAAAATGCCTTCACCGTCTACATCAATGAGCATTTCAGGAGTAGCTGTGAGCCAGGTGCCAAATTCTTTGGTAGAAACTACCGAAACGAAGGCGGTGGGGTAGGCTTCGCACAATTTTTTAAAGGCCTCAGCCAGTGAGAAATTACCGGAAAGCTTATGGTACTTAACTTTGGTTGGAACCACTTTAATGAGTTCCGAAGTGCCAATTTTATCTACACATGCCTGAACGGCATCTTCATATTCTTTGCTGGTTGTTGATCTTTGCGCCTTTCCTTTTATAAAGTAATTCCAATTTCCATTACCATACTTTTTTAAAGGCAGCAAACCGAGGTCCCCTGATATTTCCTGATTTGCCAAATTAATTTGCACCGCAGCCTGCATATGCCAGGCATTTCCATCGTAATCAGCAAACAGAAAACCACTTTCGAGTTCTTCAACAGGGCGGTTTACCTTTTGTGCATCAGAGGGGTCCAATAAAAACATGGGGTCCTTGCCAGGTTTTCTATAAATGGCGATGTTAAACCTGTTTTGAGTTGCCCATTCTGCAAGGTTTGTTATAGTTAGCTCTAAAGAGTTTGTATTGAATTGAAAAATTACCTTGCTAGCCTTCGCTTCTTGCATACCTTATTTATTAATTATTGCCACAGTTAATCGACTAATGCAAACCAGTCGATCCTGATCATCTGTAATTTTTATTTCCCAAATATGGGTGCTTTTACCAATATGTAAAGGAGCTGCGGTGCCAAAAACATACCCTTCGCGCATACTTCGTACATGATTGGCATTAATTTCAAGTCCAACAGCTACAAACTTTTCTCCATCAATATTGATCTGGGCCGCAATTGAACCCAGTGTTTCAGCTAAAGCCACAGAAGCTCCTCCGTGCAAAATGCCATAGGGCTGAATAGTTCTTCTGTCAACAGGCATTTTTGCTTTAATGCGGGTTGTAGAAACCTCCAGAAATTCAATTCCCAGATGATCAACCATGGTTCCACTGCTTCCTTTTTGAAGTTCTTCCGGAGTGATGTTGGCGTGAATCAATTTTGAATGGTTAAAAAAGTGTTAATTTGCTTTTCAAAATTTATTGCCCTGCCATAGTTAGTGCAGTTTTGTTGGCAAAGGTCAAATTTACCTACAAATTGAAGACAAAAAAAATATACATTGTTCGCCACGGTGAAACCGAGTTTAACAGAAAAGGCATTGTTCAGGGTAAGGGAGTGAATGCTTCCCTCAATACTTTGGGGCAAAAGCAAGCGGAAGCTTTTTATGAAGCGTATAAAGATGAACCGTTCGACCTTATTCTCACCTCAACTCTGAACAGAAGTATAGAGTCGGTTACAGGATTTATTGAGTTAGGTATTCCTAATGAGCGACTTAGCGCTTTGGATGAAATAAGCTGGGGTGTGTATGAAGGGAAAGAAACGGGATACGAAGACAAAGCCTTTTTTCTGGAGCTTACAAAAAGGTGGACTCAAGAGCCTGATTTGGCTATTGAAGGAGGAGAGAGCCCGGCAGAAGTGGCTGTACGCCAACAGTCTGCTATTGAAAAGATTAAGGAAACAGATGCTGAAAATATATTGATAAGCATGCATGGCAGGGCAATTCGCATTTTTATGACCCAGTTGCTTGATTTACCTATTTCCGAAATGGATAAGTTTGAGCATGCAAATCTCGGCTTGTATGAATTAACGTATTCAGACGATCGGTTTACTTTGGTTAGGGAAAACGATGTGACTCATTTGAAAGGTATTGAAGTAGAAATGTAAGTATGAAGAAATTCTGGTTCATCATCGTTTTTGTGCTATTGGTAACAGGTTGTGCTTCTTCAGGTTCAACGGAAGAACAGCAGGAAGCAGTAGAGGTGGACGATCCTTTTCTAACATCCTACTTTGCCATTGTCGATGCGCTAATCCAAAATGATTACAAGGCCGTTCAGGAAGCCGGAGCACAATTGAATAAGGCAGAGCAGAATGATGGTGTAACCCTTGCCTTAACCCGAATGGGAAAGATGATAGCTGAAGCACCTTCATCGTATCAGCAACGAATGGTTTTGTATCAAATGGGGATTGTAATACCGCTTTACATTGAACGGAACAGCTTACACGATTACCCGATCTATAAGTTTAGTTGTAAAAGTGTTTTGGATGGTAAGGAAGGAATCTGGTTTTCAAGAAATAAGGAAAGTAAGGACCCATACGCTGAAGAAAATAAAAGCGATTGTGTAGAACTTATTGAAACGATTGAACCCGTAAAACAGCAATAGGATGAGGCATTGGATAGTACTAATTTTTGCATTGGCTTTTGGGTGCTCAACTCAGGACGGTAAAAATGAAAACGATTCGTCTACAGATAAGCCCCTTGTTGAGCGGATTTCTTTGAAAGATCTGAATGGCAATTCAATTGAATTGAGTGATTTAAAAGGGAAAGTAATATTTCTAAACTTCTGGGCCACGTGGTGCAAGCCGTGCGTAAAAGAGATGCCCTCTATTGATAAGGCAAGTGAATTGCTCAAAAATGAGCCTGTTGTATTCTTAGCAGCTTCTGATGAGGAGGTGGAAAAAATAAAAAAGTTCGTGTCCAAACTATCGTACCGATTCCAGTTTGTTCACTCTGCAACTTCAGTTTTTGACCTGGATATCAAGGCGCTTCCCACCACAATAATTATTTCGCCAGAAGGGAAAATCGTATTTAACGAAATTGGCGGAAGGGACTGGTCAAGCAAAAAGAATATAGAACTGATTAAGAAATTTATAAGCCCCGCTCATGAGTGATAGGGTGAATTGCTTTTTTTAGTTTTCTTAAACATTTCTGCAAAGTAATTACCTGTTAGTCCGCTCAAACCTCCCAGGATGGCTCCCAGCACTGCTGTTATCAGCACCATTTGCATTCCCGATGAGAGCTTGAATAATTCTGCTACCCGTGTGCTCAAAACCGAATCATTAGCAGAATTAATAAGATAGGCCATAACAAACCAAAGACCACCAACGCCTAAAAAGCCCGCAAAAAAAGACGAAACACCTTTGTTATAGATAAGTATTGTAGCCAGGCCAGCTCCTACCATGACACCCCACCAGGGGAATATCCATTGAGAGACGTAACTCAATATTACCACGAGAATAAGTTGTAAAATAAAGCGTATCATAATTATTCGTTAGGGGTTAGGGTTTGTTGGATAAGTATATTTTCCGGGTTTTCATTTGGTTCATGCATCAGGCTTAAGTCAAAGTATTTACCTGCCGCCCACACATCAATCATATCATCGTAGTAGGAGCTTGCCGGGTTTCCTGACTGACCACCCGGATAAACGCCATAAGCCTTCACTCCATTTGGATTCAGGTCCACCACCATTCGCCAGGACGGTCCATGATTTTCAGAGGTTGCATTTACAATATTATGGTTTCCACCGATAGGAATATCGTATCTTCCAAATGGCTCCAATCTGAGCAAATGTTTTACATAGGTTCCTTTGTATTCGGCCCAGCCAGCGGACGCAGCATGAGAAGCTCTCCAATTAGCCATTTGCTCCGACATTTGCCTGAAAGCCAATACTATATGGTCGTACGCATTTTCTTTTTCTGGAGTGCCGGGAACATCAAATAACTCCATATCCGGGTGTTCTTTCAAAAGCCTTATGGTGTTAAAAGTTGTAGGCTTCACCAAGGATACTTTTTCGTCATCAATCCTCTTCCATAATGAAGGATAAAGTAAATCCCACCAGTCTTCATAATAGGCAGCACCTTTAGAATCAATGTTATTGTAATAATCCCAGTTTTTCAATTCGTTCAAAGCAATTTGTTCAAACTCGTTCAGTTTCATTGTGTCAACAACGGAAACCAGAAAAGGGAGTGATTCTTGCGCCTTTAAGTTGAAATTATCATTTTGAAGTCCCATTAAATCAGCTACCGTAACACTATCCATTTCTCTCAACCGGTTGTTAATCCTCCGGTTTCTGTACGCTTCGTAACTTCTTGCTGTGATGTAGTAAGGATATGTAGTATCGGATGGATACTGATTGGCAGAAGAGATAAAACCGCGTTCAGGGTTTTTATACATTATGTTCTGCTCGTTGGGTATAAATGTCCAGTCATGCTCTGTGGTTGAGCCATCCAGCAGGAACTTCCCCTCCTCAAAACTTTTATTGGGGTATTTACCCTGAATACGCATGGCAATATCTCCTTGTGCAGAGGCAAACGCAAAGTTTTGAGCCGGAGCCGAATAGTAATTTAATGCCTCCATATACTCTTTATGGTTTTTTGCCCTATTGAGTTTATAGAATGTGTAAGCTTCCAGCGATGGGTCGTGTGCAATCCAGCGAAGTGCATAATATTTCTTTTCAGAAGAAGGGTGGAATGAATCATCGAACATAACAGGGCCAAAATGAGTATACACAACCGTATCGTAAAACGTTTTTTCTCCTCTAATCTTGATCTCTTCAATTACTTTATCAGATTTCATCCATTCACCATTTAACTTGTAGGCATTGTGGCTGTCGTTCTCAAATGTGATTTTATACCAGTCCACCAGGTCACGTTGTGCGTTGGTTACTCCCCAGGTAATAGAATCGTTAAAACCGATGATTACGTTTGGTGATCCGGGAAGGGTAGCACCCATTACATTTACATCAGGAGACGAAAGCTGTACCGTATACCAAAGAGAAGGAAGGTTAAGTCCCAGATGGGGGTCGCTGCACAAAATAGGATTGCCGGAGGCTGTTTTACTACCCGAAACCGCCCAATTATTACTTCCATTCATTGGATCTGGCTGGGGAACCAGTTGGTTGGTAATAAGTTCTACGACAGAAGCCGAATCAAAATTTGGTTTTTGAACAGGTTCAAAAGTCCATCCTCCAGGGTTATTAACTATAGGATCAATGGGTGTATCTATGTCCGGGTACAATTGATCGAAAAGCGGACGCCCAAATAATTTAAGTGCATTTGTGTTTTCCAGATCCCTCTCTCCAAAACACAGATCATTGGCCATGTATTTTAAAAGAAGTGCAACTTTCAGGTTTGTCCATTGCTCAGGCTCATAGCCAAGCAACTTATATTCAACGGGAAAATCTCCAGGTTCAAGTGAGTTTATGTAGGCATTAATCCCATCAGAGTAAGCATTTACAGCTTCCTCAATTTCTTTCTGGGCATTTAATGCTTTTAATGTGTTTTCAGCAGCGTACACCATCCCTTTTCTTCTGGCTGTTCGGTCGTAATCCAATGCTTTCTCCCCAACAATTTCAGATAATCTGCCGGCAGCTGCCATTGTTTGAAATTCCATTTGCCACAGACGGTCTACTGCAGTTATATAACCCTGGGCATAATACAGGTCATGGTTATTGTTGGCAAAAATGTGGGGAAAATGGTGCTTATCGTAAGTAACAACAACTTTATCCTGCAGGCCATCTAAGTTAAGTTCCGGGGCTGCAGATTGTTGCGCTTGCTTTGCATTTTGCCAAAAGCCGGTAAAAGGAGAAACGAAATTGCCAAGAGGAGGAACAGGATCAATCTTTATACTAAGAAAGTAGGCGACCGATACCGTTACAAGCAATAGTAAAATAAATCGAAAAGTCTTCATAAAATTGTATTATCACTCTAATGTATGGATTAAATTCATAAAGAAATACTTTCCTCATCGTTCGATTTATTTTCCTAGATCGAATACACTTATTTTTGACCTATGACCGGGGGAAACAAAGTGTTAGAAAAAAAATGGTTGGTATTTTATACCAAAAGCAGGGCTGAAAAGAAAACCCTTGAATACTTGTTAAAGTTTGGCTTTGAAGCCTGGTTGCCATTATATAAGGTGTTACGCCAATGGAGCGATCGGAAGAAAAAGCTGGAAGTGCCCTTGTTCAATTCTTACATTTTTGTAAAGGATATTGAAGCCAATATTCCAGAAATTGTGAAGGTTCCGGGTATCTCATGGAATATTCGCCATAATGGTAAACCCGCTGTTTTGCAGAATAATGAGTATCAAATGATTCAACGTTTTATAGCCTCAGGTCTGACGATTGAAATTGGATCTGTGGAGGACCTGGAAAGAGGGGATAAAGTAGAGATTATGGATGGTCCCCTAAAGGGTGCCGTTGGGTTTTTGAGCGGTGCTTACAACGATCAGAAATTCACTGTTGAGGTTGAAACAATTGACCAGGTGCTGAAAGTTAATATTGATAAAACTTTGCTTAAGAAAATTTGAATCAATTACGAGTAATTTTTTTACTCATTATACAAATAATGCTTACCTTAGTTACATATTTTTGAATAAAGCTGTTAGAAAGCCTTAGTGCAAACCAAGCCACATGCTTGACAAGTTAATAACATCGAAGACCCGAGTAAAACTGTTGCTTAAATTTTTTTCGAATAAGCACTCCAAAGCCTATTTGCGCGGTTTGGCAGAAGAGTTTGGTGAATCGACCAATTCGGTAAGGCATGAGTTGAATAATCTTTCCAATGCGGGGTATTTGCTGTCCACCGAAAACGGTAGAACCATAGAGTATCATGCAAATACGCAACACCCATTATATCCTGAATTAAAGAACCTGGTGCATAAGTACCTGGGACTTGACAATATAGTTGAGAACATCATTAAGAAGCTTGGAAATGTTGAAATGGCATTTGTAACAGGAGATTACGCCAAAGGCAAGGATACAGGCATTATTGATTTGGTAATTGTGGGAGATATTAATGAGAAGAATTTACAGAAACTAACAGTTAAGGCTGAAGAAGCTATTAACAGAAAAATACGAAGCCTTGTGCTCAGTTTTAAAGAGTATGAGGAGTTGAATAAAACGCTATCGCCAGAAAAAGCTTTATGGCTTTGGAAGAGTTGATTTAGGCCTCAAGGCCAAATGCCTTTAGAGAAACAGCAAAGGCATTTTATATAAATTGCTTGCTCACCCAAATAAAAAATGGGACTGAGGAGGCGGAGCTGTGAAAAAAATACTATTTCATCTCTAGGCATTTTAAATTAACTTCGTGCCCTATTAGAACATTAAGTGTCGTGTTAAGAAAAAGTACTGTAAGAATATTTAAAACAGGTTCAGTCCCTTCCAGAATATTACTATTTGTTATTGGAGCATTAATTCTTAATTCCTGTGTTGTCAATCGAAAGTATCAGTATTTGCAGAATGATGATGTAAATGTTGGCAAGAATGAGATCAAAAAAGATACGGTTTTAAGAATCTATGATTTAAGCAGTTTTGAATATAAACTTCAACCCGAAGACATTCTTTCTGTTCAGTTTCATAGTCTTACCCCTGAAGAGTACGATTTTTTTTCCATTAAAAACGGTGGTAATAACAACTATAATCAATTTCAAAATAACGCAGCCGGATTAGTAAACGGTTATCTTGTTGATGAAAATGGTGATATTGAATTTCCGGTGGTTGGCAAAGTTCGGGTAAGTGGATTTACCATTTTTGAGGCCCAAAATCATATATTAGATGTTGCCCGCCAATACCTAAAAGATCCTATTGTTGAAGTGAGGTTGCTAAACTTTAGATATACCATGTTGGGAGAGGTTAAAGAGGAAGGTACGTTTACTTCTTTGAACAATCGCATTACCATGATTGAGGCAATAGGGCTTGCAGGTGGCCTTACCGATTTGGGAGATAAATCAAATATTAAGGTTATACGCCAGGGAAAGGGCAAAGCGGAAGTGTATTACTTGGATCTGTTGGACGAAAGCTTTATCAACTCACCTTACTATTACGTGAATCAGAATGATATAATTATTATTCCTCCTTTAAAACAGCGACCATACCAGGTGTATTTCGGAAAGAACCTGGCACTGGTGATTTCATCGGTTTCACTTTTGCTAATTGTGCTCAATTTAGTTAAGTAATTCCAGGTTATATATAGGTAAAAAATAAATACAGATTAAGTAATAAATTGATTTGAAAAACTCAACGGAATATTTGGAAGACGGCCACACAGAGGAACAATTGATTGTCAACTATGAACGCATTTGGTACAGAGTGGTTAGATACTGGTATGTTATTCTTATTTCTGTTACCGCTGCATTGAGCATAGCCTTTCTGAATAATCGTTATGCCACAAAGATATACCCCATGGCTGCTTCCATAATTATCAAAGAAAGCGAAGAAGCCGGGCAAACGGCTGAATTATTGTACAATAATCCGTTGATAAATTCCTACAGGAATTTTTTGAATGAACCTTATATAATTCGTTCGTTTCCGCTTATTCAGCAGGTAGTTGATTCGCTTGGCTTTGCGGTTGAATTTTATCAGGAAGGTGAAATAAAGACATCTGAAACATACGATTTGCCAATAAGGATAACAGGTAATAAAAAAGGTGAAACGTATTTTATCGGAACCTTCAAGTTCAAGATAAACGATCCCCACACTTTTACACTTTCAAGTAACGATCCCACTGAAGATTTGAAATCTACGGAGATTACAGGGCATTTCAACGATTCTTTGACTGTTGGTAAATATAAGCTTTACGTTAAGGCAGGAAATGTTAGCAACTTTGTAAACAAGGAATACCTTCTAAAATTTGTGGATGGTTTTTCTATTGCCAAGGGATATGCCGAAAGGCTAAAAGTAAGCTGGGCAGAAGAGGGAGCATCTGTAGTAAATATGTCTATTAATACTACGATCCCTGCCAAGGAGATCGATTTTCTTAGTGCACTTATTCATATTTACGCTGTTCAGGACCAGAATAAAAAGAAAGAGGCTGCCTATAATTCCAAAGTATTTATTGACAAGCAATTAGCTACTATCTCAGATTCACTACTGATTATTGAAAAGCAGTTAGAGAATTTTAAGGATAAGAACATAATGACCAATCTGGATGCTAAAGCGCAGCAGATACTATTGAAGATTGATGACCTCGAAACTGCTAAAATCAGCTATGTAGTTAAAGAAAGCTATTATGAATACATTGATAAGTATTTGAGAACTTCTAATATTTTGGATCAAATTGTATTGCCTACATCTGTGGGTATTGATGACCCTATACTTATCTCACTGGTGTCCCAAATGCTTGATCTTCAGATGCAGGCAAAAACGCTTTCCTATAATTCATCTTCCGGAGAAAACCCCCTGACCAACAGTCTAAAAAATAAATTGGAAGACCTGCGTTCGGGAATATTTGAAAGTGTAAAAACATTACGTTCAACTGATCGAATAGCAGTTTCTCAGCTGGATAAGCAAATAAAGGAAATGGAGCGCCAATTATCTGTGTTGCCAAAAGAAGAACGCCAGTTGGTCACTATTCAAAGGTCTTACAAATTGGGAGAGAGTTTATACGTCTTCCTTACACAAAAAAGAACAGAGGCGGCTATATCCGAAGCTTCTACGGTTTCAGATGTGATTACAGTTAACAGGCCCTACCTTGCAGGAGGCCTTATTTCGCCTAAAATAAGATTGAACTACATTATTGCCCTGATTCTGGGAGTTGCATTGCCATTGACCTTTTTCGTATTGAAAGAACTTTTGAATTCAAAAGTTCAGGCAAAGGAAGATATCAACCGTGCCACTTCTCTTCCTATCCTTGGTGTGGTTGGTCATAATTCCGACCAGGTACATATGGTGGTTAGCAGTAAGCCCAAATCTTCACTGGCAGAATCTTTTCGCTCATTACGTTCAAATCTTAATTTCTTTGTAAATAAAGATAAGTTTTCATTGATGCTTACTTCTTCCATAAGTGGAGAAGGGAAGTCGTTTACTGCCTTAAATCTGGCAAATGTATTTGCACTCTCAGGAAAGAAAACTGTTATCGTAGGAGCCGATATGAGAAAGCCCCGGATTTATAAGGAGCTTAAAATTGATAATGACAAAGGGCTCAGCACCTATTTGTCAGGAGAAGCTTCGTTAGATGAAATAATTAAAGAATCGGAAGTTGATAATCTGGATATCATTACGAGCGGCCCTGTGCCTCCTAACCCTGGTGAACTTCTTTTGCATTCTACATTTGAAGAACTGATAGTTCAGTTAAAAAATAAATATGATGTTCTTCTGATCGATACACCACCTATTGGCATTGTGGCAGATGCCTTGGAGGTGGTAGATTATGTGGATCATACACTATACATCGTGCGACAGAACTACACCCCTTTAGGAGCTCTTAGGAACCTGGAAGAGCAGGTTAAGCAAGGACAGCTAAAGAAGACAAGTTTGGTGTTCAACGATATTTACAAATTTGGCCCAGGGTATGGGTATGGGTATGGCTATGGGTACGGCTATGGCTACGGCTATGGCTATGGAACCCAGCAAAAATCAGGGTATGGCTATTACGAAAATGGCAGCACTCCTAAAAAATGGTGGTCCTGGAAATAGAAATTTAGTGTTTATAACAGCCCAAAGCTTTTGCTAATCCTTTGGATTTAACAAAACCAATACTACTTGAATTTCCTAAAATAAAAGATCCTCGGGGTAACTTAACCTTTTTGCAAAGCCCTGAGCAGGTGCCGTTTGCAATTGAACGTGTTTTCTGGACCTACGATGTACCAGGAGGAGAACAAAGGGGAGGCCATGCATACAAAACCCAGATGGAAATTATTATTGCCTTGTCGGGTTCCTTTGATGTAGTAGTAACCCATAGAAATGGCACAAGCACAAAGTACCATCTTAACCGGTCATACTATGGGTTGTACCTGCCACCTCTTACCTGGCGCCATATGGAAAACTTCAGCACCAATTCACTAAGTCTGCACCTTTCCAGTCAGAAATACAGTGCTGAGGATTATGTTAGAAGGTTTGATTTATTTATTGCTTTGTAATGCGAGCTACTACAATTGAAGAAAGCCAATTAATTAAGCTACCTAAAATTAATAATGAATTAGGTTCAATTACTTCAATTAATAATAATAGTGATATAAGCTTCTCTACAAAGCGTTGTTATTACTTATATGATGTTCCAGGCGGTTCATCCAGGGGAGGGCATGCGCATAAAAACCTGCATCAGCTTATCATAGCTGCAAGCGGCAGCTTTGATATCATAATCAATGATGGC
>JAGQYI010000028.1 GCA_020436165.1 Cyclobacteriaceae bacterium
CTGATTGATAGAGGTGAGATTTTTCGTTACAATGACAGCCAATGTGCGAGCGGTCTAAGATTGATTCTGAAAATTACGAAGTTTTTAGAAGACTTTGTCTTAGATCGCTAGTTCGGAGCTGGTCGCGAAGCGGCTTGCCCGAACTAGGGTCGTTAGACCGCTCGCACATTCAGAGCAAGGAGCCATGCCAAAGGCAGGCAGGCGCAGCGACTTGCTCTGAACGCACAGCTATCGGGCGTATGTCCGCAGCTAGTGAATAGCACGAATCTAGTGAAATCTGCCGGAGCTCACAACGGTTCCAAATGGCACTGCGTACTGAAAGTCAAAAAATACTGCGAGCAAAAAATGGCAGACAGCACTGCCATTACTCAGCGGCAGATTCACGGTCTAGTTGCACTGAAATCAGCCAGAAAGCACTGAGACATATGCCCGATCAGCGTCTGTTAGCTGTAGGTTATTCTTTGCACCTCATTATTATGTCTCCGTTGTTGTAGCAGCCCTTCGGTAACTTAGCGAAGAATTGATCATAAAGCATCTTGAGGTTCAGTTGTTTTTTGGTTTGTTGAACGAAATCTTCGACCAAAACTGCTTCTGGAAGTTCTGGTTGGATGTCAGGTGTCCAGTAAGTTCTAAAGTAGTATTCAGATGTTGTCGAATATTCTACGGTGTAAGTTATGCCATCAAATCCTTGAGCCCAGCCTTCAATCTCATCTTCGGATGGTAATTCAAGGATCTTTGAAGATTGAATAAGTTGAAGAAATTGGGACAATGTTGGTTCCACGATTTTGGCTGTTTCTGAATGGAGTTTGCCCTTCTTTTGATAATTCTTTTCATCGTATTCTCGTTCGAAGGTTACAACCTTGCCACTATTTTGAGAAATGTCAATTACCTGATCGTCAGTCCATAGCCGGAATCTAAAGCCTTCTGTTTTAAGTAGATCATCAAGTTTGAGTTCGTCTATGAGTTCGGACTTTCAACCGTACCACAAAGTTGTGTCGCCATCATTATAAGTTGGAATACTAGTCTTTTTGGGTTGAGACTGGCAAGACCATGAAGTTAAAATGAGTAAAACTATGATTAAGGTTCGCATACTTACAGCTAACGCTCTTACTAAACGGACGTGGCGGTCAAACGAAGGGCAGACCATAACGTCCGCCTAAAAGTAGCAAAAAGGATTGACTTGTCAATCCGCCCGTAGCCCGACATGCCGTTTAGTTGATGTTACCTGCTGGCATTTTAATCTTCATCAAGTTCTCTTCTAATAATCTGTTTAGAATTTTTCCGGTCTACTTTTCGTTTCTCTGATTTCAATTTCTGCTGGTATTTATTTTTGTCACCATCAAAGTGCATATTGCTCTCCATTAACCACGAGCCTTGTCTAATCATTACCCCGTTCCAAGGACAGTCATCGTATCCGCAATTATGCTTTGAGTATTCTCCAAAATTCCTGTGTTTTATCCTTTTATTGGCAAGTATCTTTTGTTGATTTGTTCTGATGTCATTCCAAATCCTTTCTTCATCTCCTTTTGTCAATTCTTGCCCTAGATAAGTGACCTCTACAAATGTTTTTGGGTCTTTAAGCTGAAGAAAGTCGAATGTTTTAATAAACGTCTTATGCGCATATTCTCTCACTTCAAGCTTTTCAGCTAAGCTAAGATTGTCATTTTCAACAATTGATCGATAAAGTCCAAGTGTATTAAAGTCTTTATACTTTTTATGGTTGTCAACGTAGAAAAAGTAATCCTTTAATGACAGAGTATTAAATTTTCGTCCGATTTCCATTTTCAATGTTTATTGTTTTCAAGTTAATTCGCTTGCAGGTAACGGTCCGGCTATGAAAAGTGCGGAATTGAGAAGCGAAAGTTCTCAATTGAGCACGAGTGCAAGCCAAAGCTGCGGTTTAAGTTTAATTTATTCATATAAAACGCTAAAGCGGAGCTTTGGCTCTTGATAGTAGTAAAGTTAATATTTAGTTCAACTGCCCGCATTTTTTATAGCCCTTGTTACCAGCTGTTATTTTTTATCTATTCTTTTTCGGTCAACGCTGTAATTATCGAAACCTTCGTGATGCCAAAACTTTTCTAACCCCCATTCATCAATTAGATTCATTTCAGAAGCATATATCGGATAAAGTCCCGCGATATTTATTTTGTAGTCTAATCCAACATCTATATTTAGAAAATCGCTTTTTCCAAGCGTAGATGGTGCAAAAACAAGAAATGCATCCATATCTGAAGAATCTGAAATCTTTTCGCCAAAATTTACTGTATTACCATAACTAAAAGGACAACTACCTCTAAGTTTATTGGCAATATAACTAACCACTTGTCCCCAAGCAATATCGTTTGAGTCAACAGAAATGATAAGTTCTGGTCTGCCATATTTCCAATCTGGATGGTTAATTAAAGATAGTCCATAAGTTATTGCGGTAATCATTCCTTTTTTGGGGATATCTCTATAGATTATGCTTGTTACGCCTTTTAGTTTTGGATCAACTGAGTCATTAGAATAAAATTCGGGCTCAACTTGAAAGATTTTGTCAAGATGCTCTAGGTATCTCTCTACAGGAGTTTTGGTTTTGTCTTGTTTTTTGAAAAGTTTATTAAACATCTTTTTAAATTGCTGGTAATGTGCGAGCGGTCTAAGATTGATTCTGAAAATTACGAAGTTTTTTGAAGAATTTGTCTTAGACCGATAGTTCGGAGCTGGTCGCGTAGCGAGTTGCCCGAACTAGGGTCGTTAGACCGCTC
>JAGQYI010000029.1 GCA_020436165.1 Cyclobacteriaceae bacterium
GGTTGCGTTATATCTTCCGACTTATCTGATTGGAATTAGCACCTTCTGACTGAGTCAGGGTTGCTAAGGCTTCAAAGGGCCAGTCCCTCCACCTTTCTGGATAAGAAATTATTAAAGAACTTTTGTTGTTGGCAAAGGAAAGATAAATTTTGAAACCGACACTAATTTAATCCATAAAGTTTTTTTGTTTTGAGATACCTCTCATTTGGTTTAGTGCGTTAATACAACCAGTTGAGGCTTTTGTAAAAATGCTAAACTAATTGCAAGTATTAACCACTCTTACTCTCACTTAAAATTTTATAGTTCTTATCTAATTCATTGAGGTACTGCTCCTTTAACTCCTTTGGCATAAAACTATTTTCAATTGTTTTATTGTAGTCTGTTCGGGCTCTTAGCATTTGCTTTTTCACTTGTTTGACCTGTCCCTTATTTAATTGTAGATTATCTGCTAAGGTTTCAAAATCCCTCCATTTTAAATTGCTTCGTTTACCATTAAGGGTAAGGGCCATTTGCTCTTGATCCGGCAATAAGATTTGTGTGTTTAGAAGATCATAAGCTGGGGTAAGTGTCATGCCTTTTAATTTATTAGAATAAGTGAGAGAGAAGTTTTTTAAGTGCATGTCTGTATTGCCATGTAAAAAACTAAAAAGCACTACCTGGAAAAAACTCACCTTGCTCAAAGCAGGGTATAGGGCATATTTATTAATAGCCTTCCCTATTTGCTCATAGCTGGACTTGTACTTGTCTTCTGTAAGTCTTTCGGTAAGCTGGCACATATCTTCCTGAGGTATTTTTTCACCCTTTTCTCTATCAACCCTTCGGGTTATGTAGGCCAGGTTGCCATCAGCCATTCTGATTAATCCATAGGGGACTACATCAAAATGGGTTATATCAGCCATTCTCATAGTGGCGGCTTCCACCTCAGGCATTCCGGGATAGCGTTCCGTGGGTGGTTTTAAAATAAACTGACCCTTGAAATCTATAGCCAGTTTGCCGATGCCATTTTTATTGGTGACAGCAGAGAGAGATATTTTAGCTTGGGCTCCTGTTACATTTGCCTGGCTGGCAACCACTTTTTGAGCCAGCTCCTTCAGGTTATCTACACCAAAATCAAGTACAGGTGTGCCTTTACCACCAAATAGCCACTCAGCACACTTTTTGTGATAATCTGTCTCGGAAGGCTGATAGCAAACAAGGCACTTATTCATTTTTTAACAGCTTTAACGGCTACTGCTCCAATAGTATCTTCACAAACGGTTAATAAAAGTTGCATTCTGTCTCTAGGATCAATCTTCCAGTGATCGGTCGCAATGTCCAATAACCAGCCTTCAGGTATAAGTCCGTCAAAAAAAGGAAACATGGTATTGCTCTCATAAGATTCTAAAGTCAGTGGTAGTGTAGCACTTATAGGAAAGTCACTTTTTTTACAGAACTCCAGGTCATAAGTAAACCTAAAACCTGCATCTGTTTGCTCTATCACACCTGCAAACTGATCTTTGAAATAAACATTACCTCTCATTATCATTCAATTCTGCTTGATTTACTACACCTAATTTGGCATTAAACATGGATAACATCTGATTTAGTAGTTCAAATGTTTCAATGGGTTGACCTTGTTCAATCTTTCTTAAATACCCTATACTTACGCCTGCTTTTAAGGCAAATTGTTCTTGAGTCAAACCCGCCTCTTTGCGTTTAGTTTTTAAAAACTTAGCTATATCTCTTTGCATTTATATATATACATGTATAATATTTGTCAAATATATATTATAAACGATTAATAACCATATATGTATATAATATTATATATATCAAATGAAAAGTATATAAATAAACACAAACGTGTATAATTTGGTTTTCAATGTTAGGAATAAGGAAAATATTTTGATATCACCATAAATTCAGGATATAGCAATTAGCCACTATATACTACCACAGCTTACTGACAATTTTGTTGCTAGTCGTTATTGGCATACTTACTTCTTGACGAAAGTCAACGGACTCTTTGCTTTCAACTTTCTTGTTTTGTACCATAATCAACTACTACTATGGAATTACAAGGAACAAAAGCACTATCAAAAAGAACTATGGCGCTTGCAGCGGGTGCACCTATTTTGCTTATGGCCGTAATAGCAGGTGTGGTAATGGGTACATTGTTTAATGACTTATTTTCTCTTCAGGGAGACGATTTGCTTCAGACCGTAAACTCATCACGTCAAGCTTTTGGGTGGGGTATTCTGGGCTGGATAATCATACTTTTATGTGATATCGTAGCTGCATGGGCTTTGGGGGTATTCTATGCTTCCGTTAATAAGCAAATAGCCCAGTTAACCGCGTGGATGCGCTTTTTATATTCGGCAATTCTGGGAACGGCTATTGCTTTTCTGGTAATGGCTTATCATTTGGTATCCACTCAATCGGGTGGGCAAATAGCCATGCAATTGCAGGAATATATCAATGGGTTTCAATACACATGGTCGTTTGGCCTGATCCTATTTGGGTTTCATCTGGCTGGATTGTCGTACCTGGTTTGGCAAAAGAGTTGGTTTTTCAGGGGATTAAGCATTCTTTTGGGGGCAGCTGCAATCGGATACCTTATCATTCATTCAGGAAATCTACTGTTACCCAATTTTGATGAGTACAAAGCCTCAATTGAAACCATATTTATGTTGCCTATGATTTTGGGAGAAGTTGGGCTGGCCATTTGGTTAGTGGCTAAAGGAGGGAAGAACTGAGTTGATTTTTTACAAAGGTGTTTTTATAATACAAGCTTTCATTTTTTGGCTTGTCCCAAAAAACGAAACAAAAAAGGACAAGGCTCTGAGAAAATAGGCTAAAATTTGCTTCAAATCCCTAAAATTCAAAAACTCATCCGCCAGTTGGCGGACTCACACAGTTTGAATTTTCACGAGATTTCTTCGCAAATTTCTTAACGCAATTTTCTCAAGGCCGAAATACTAATTTCAGGCATAGATAACCTGGCAGCTGTCGTCTAGTGTTTTTCAGTAATTCGCTTACGAATTCTGCTCAATGATTCAGCCGTCATGCCCAGGTAGCTGGCAATCTGGTGTAAGGGAACCCGGTTCAACAGATCGGGCTGGGTTTCCATTAAATTTAAATAGCGTTCTTTTGGCGAGGAGCCTACAAATTTTACGAATTTCTTTTTAGTGCTATTCAAGTCCGATTCTATCATTTGGCGGGTAATGGCCTGCAAAACGGGGAATTTCTCATAATTGGCCTGATCAACCTCCATATTACCTGCTATCAGCAGGCAGTCTTCGGCACATACCAAATACCCTTCAAACGGAGTTTGATCTACATAGTGGGCCGAAGAAACAGCTCCATTTTTCTCGGTATAAAACTCAGTTGTCTTTTCTTCCCCATCAACTGTTTCGTATTGTCTTACAATGCCTTTGAGTACGAAATAACATTCCCTGGGAACTTCGCCATGCTTTATAAGAACTGTGCCTTTTTTGTGTGCCACAACTGGAATATTACGGGCAATTGTTTCGATTTCTTCTTTGCCTAATTCGGGGAAGGTAGATAAGAACTCAATCAGCTCAGTTTTCATATATTCTTCAATAATAGCACGGTAAAAGTCATCGGCAAAATCATCTGCTCGCGGTGGCCTATTTCTTCTGCTTTAAGATACTATTTGTGTTATTGGGATTTATTTTAAAAGGGATTCGTTTGCTGTTTAGGTTACTTATTGCTAATAGTAAATATCCAATTTTCACGATACCCAACTATATTAAAACGGTTGTCATCAATTTTATCAAATACGTATCGATCCTTACCTTTTGAAAGGTTAATAATAGCATTTACCTGGCCTAAACGGTCAAACAGGATAAGTTTAGTTTCTTTATAAACTGCTTTATAATCAGGTCCATAATCAGCCCATTTTCCCACTATTAAACCAAATAAATTATTATTGATTTCAAATAAATTGGGAGTCTCTATACGATTGTTACAACAATAAGTACTATCGTAGGCTAGGCCAGTTGGAAAGTCCCAGAGTTTGTTGCCATTTTCTAAATTATAACCTGCAGTAAAGTATTCTACTGAATTCATATCAGGTATACCTGTGAAATAATAACCAGAAAGAATCATTAAATCAGATTCTTCATTGGCTAATATTTTTGAAATTGTATTTACTGGTTTATCCCATACAATATTCCCGGTATGATCATAAGCAGCTATTCGGTTCAATCTACTTTTTATACAGTAATAAAAGAGTAAAGAGTTTTTGCTGTACCTTACTTTTCTAATATCTCTCAAATCTGTTAAGAAATTGGCAGTTGTATCTTTTGAAATAGCATTAATGAGTAGATATTGTGATTTTTTGAGTTCAAACTTTCTTACGTTGACAATTAGATTTTTATAGTCCCAATAATGTGTAAACTCTACATCAAAATCAATAATATCTGTCAGTGGTTGACCATCTTCTAACATGATTCTTTCGAATCCATACCCTTCACCAAAGCCTTTTACAATACTATCTTGTAGCATTAGATTATTTCCATTGAGCTCATAGGTAAACTTGGTTATTATGCCACCATAATTATCTGGAACCGATTTGTCAAGTACCAAGAAGTTTCCAACAAAATCACTTAGTCTATTTACACCCTTCGAACATGGTAGCTCATTAATGTCTATCAACAAGCTTAATTCATTTCCATTTTTAATCATCCGGGCTATCTGGTGTGTATTTGGATTGACTATAAAGGCCTGTATAGAATCACTGTTCTTAATAGTTTGTACATCCCATTTTATTGACCATGTGGGAATGCTAGTTTTTAATGAATCAGAATAATGGATATCATAATCATACACGGAGAAAGAGAACTTACCTTCCTTATTAAGAATGTCCCTTTTTTTTATTACTTCTTCAGACTGTTTTGGTATTGTATCAGTTACATTTTGTGACTGATTCACCAACATTGATTTGGGGTTGAAAACGGGTCTATTATTCTGTACTTGAAATGCAGCCAATAATAAAAAAATAATGCTACCATAAATAATAAATTTATGCATGTTATGTTTCTGAGGATACACTAACTATGGATTTTATAAAGATTTTTTGGAAATTTAGTAAATTAAATATTTAGTATCTCTAAGTCAAATTAACATTCAAATAACTTTTCCCGTTAACTGTCATTTAATCAGTAAGTAATGAATTTTCAGTTTAAGATACAATTGATTGCTAATATTGGTTAACCATATCCGTTTTTTGTCATGAAAAAATGATTGTAGATAGTAAGGAAACATTGCCTTAATGTTTTAAAACAATAACAACAGTTTCATAATATCCTCACAACGATTAATTGATGATGATTTGATGTATTTGCAATATACGAAAACTGCGAACACGTAATGAAACCACCAAAAAGAATTGTAGAGATACTTGTCTTGTCCGACATCCATTTAGGAACTTATGGGTGCCATGCAAAGGAGCTTTACAAATATCTTAAGAGCATAGAACCTAAACAGGTAATTCTGAATGGAGACATTATAGATATTTGGCAGTTTTCAAAGCGTTACTGGCCCAAGTCGCACATGCGGGTCATCAAACAATTCATTGCCTGGATGTCGCAAGGTATTGAAGTGGTGTACATACCCGGTAACCACGATGAAATGATGCGCAGATTTACAGGGTTTGCGTTGGGTTCGTTCCGGATTGAAAACAAGCTGAGTCTTAAGTTGCCTGATGGCAAAGCATGGGTTTTTCATGGCGATGTGTTTGACGTTACCATGAAGTACTCCAAATGGCTCGCCAAGGCAGGTGCTATAGGTTATGATTCATTGATCCAGATCAATCGATTGGTCAATTTTATTGCGAACCGTGTGTTTGGTAAAGGCAATCTTTCTCTTTCCAAAAAGATTAAGAATAGCGTTAAGTCGGCTGTTAAGTTTATTAACGATTTTGAAGAAACGGCCACAGGCATTGCTGCTGAAAACGGTTATAAATATGTGATTTGCGGGCATATCCATCAGCCAATTATCAAAACCTACAACACCGCCAATGGTGATGTAATTTATTTAAATTCTGGCGATTGGATCGAAAATCTTACAGCACTTGAATATACTAATGATAGCTGGGAAATTTACCAGTACGATATAAATGGAGAGGCTGAGGAGGAAGAAGTAAACGAAATTGAAGTGCGCTCCAGCAAAGAGCTTTTTAACGAATTGGTAACGGAATTTAAGTTGGTTGTATGAAAATACTCTATGCGGTTCAGGGAACAGGCAACGGGCATATAACACGTGCCGCAGAAATAATTCCTGCGTTGGAAAGGAGGGGAATGGTGGATGTATTGGTTTCGGGTTCACAGTCGGATATCCTTTTACCCAAATACCCCAAATACTCGTACAGGGGTATAAGTTTTGTGTTTGGGAAAAACGGAGGGATTGATTTGTGGAATACACTTAAGATCAATCGGAAACTTCATTTTCTTAAGGAAATTAAAGCGCTGCCTGTTAAGGAATATGATTTGATCATAAACGATTTTGAGCCGATAAGTGCGTGGGCGGCACGCTTAAAAGGGGTTCCCATCATTTCACTGAGCCATCAATCGGCACTTATGCAAAGTGGAGTTCCCAGGCCAAATCATAAAGACTGGCTGGGCAGTTTATTGCTTCGGTTTTATGCACCCGTTCGAGAGAAAGTAAGCTTTCATTTTAAGTCGTATGGGGAGCGTATGTTTACTCCGATTATTCGCTCAAAAGTGCGTAATGCACAGGCATACAAAGACAAACATATTACAGTTTATTTACCTGCCTACAGCGACAAAAAGATACTTAAAGTATTGAAACACTTTCCATTGCATGAATGGCACCTGTTTTCGAAACATGCAGACAGAGACTATAAGTATAAAAAGCATGTAAAAGTATTTACACTTGATGATGACCGTTTTGTGGAAAGCATGGCCAAGTCAAAATCCGTTTTATGTGGCGCTGGCTTTGAAACACCTGCCGAGGCACTTTATCTGAGGAAAAAGCTTTTGGTGGTTCCCATGAAAAACCAATACGAACAACATTTCAATGCGGCCGCTCTTATGGAAATGGGGGTGCCCGTTTTACCTGCATTTAAGAAAAAGCATGTGTATGAAATTTGGAAATGGTTGAAGTCGGACGAAAGGGTAAGGGTTGCCTATGAGGATGTTACGCAAAAGGCAATTGACGAGCTTATCCTGATTTACATTGAGAAGTTTGTGCCAAAAGCATCTGAGGAGCTGGAAATTGCTTTTGGTAGCAACACCCCGGCTATATCCTAAGCTTTACCTAATCGCCAAAACAGTTATTTATTTTTCTTAGTTTTGGTAAAAAACAGATAATGGTTCGATTGATACTTTTATTGATTATAGCAGCTGCAGTATTGTATTTTATAGTTGCTTATAATGGTTTTGTAAAACTTAAGAACTTGGTTGAAGAGGGGTGGAGTGGTATCGATGTTCAGCTTAAGAAGCGATACAATCTTATTCCTAACCTTGTTAATACCGTAAAAGGGTATGCTACACATGAAAAAGAGGTGTTTGAAAATGTGGCGGCCATGCGCAGTACCGGGATTAACGCCCAAAGTGTAAAAGAACAGGCACAGGCAGAAAATATGCTTACACAGGCACTTGGGAGGTTGTTTGCCGTTGCCGAAAACTATCCTGACCTAAAGGCTAATCAAAATTTTACAAGCCTGCAAAATGAACTGAGCCAGATTGAGAAAGACATTGAAATGTCAAGGCGCTACTACAACGGTACGGTGCGCCAGAACAACATTAAGATAGAATCGTTTCCGAGCAATTTGGTGGCTAATATGTTTGGGTTTAAGAAATTTGATTTCTTCGAGCTGGATGAACCTGAAGCCAGAATAGTTCCCAAAGTTGATTTTTCTTAAATTCTTGTGGTATGAAGCGGATTGTAGTTTTACTCTTTGTTGGTCTTTTGTTTGGACCGGCTATTGCACAAACTAATAATTCAGAGCACATAATTTCCTACAATGTGGATATTACGGTTAATAAGGACCGATCCATTGATGTAGTTGAGAAAATTAAAGTAAAAGCTCTTGGCTACACTATCAAACGGGGCATTTACAGAGAGATTCCCGTTACGGCACGAGACGACAATGGCACCCTGCAAACCTATAATCTGGAAATAAAGGCAGTCCTTAAGGATGGTCTTTCTGAGCCCTTTCATGTTCAGGGAGGGAGCTATGATAAAACGATCTACATTGGAGACGCAGATACGTATCTTACGCCCGGAGACTACGAGTACACTATTGTGTACAATATGAGTGGGCAGGTGCGCTTTTTCGAGGCGTATGACGAGTTGTACTGGAACGTGACAGGTAATTTCTGGCAGTTTGTAATTGGAGAAGCATCTGCCACTGTAACCTTGCCTACAGAGGCTAAAATTCTGCAATCTTCGGCCTATACAGGAGGTTATGGAGAACAGGGAAGTGATGCTACTGTTACTAAGCTAAATGATCATACAATAAAATTTGCAACTAAAAAGCCCCTGTCTCCGCATTCCGGATTAACGATAGCCATTGGTTGGAATAAAGGCGTGATTCCTCCACCCACAGCAGAGGAATTGCGAGCGGTAGCTATGCGTAAATACCAGGGAGCTATATATGGTGCCTTTGGTGTTCTCATTATTTTCCTATACCTGTTTTGGGCATGGAAACGCGTGGGTGTTGATCCTAAAGGTGGCGCCATAATACCCCGGTTTGAACCTCCTGGCGGATATTCACCGGCCGCGTGTCGCTATGTTATGCGCATGGGGTTTGATAATAAATCCTTTGCTTCAGCTCTGGTAAGTATGGCCGTTAAAGGGTATTTAAACATCGATAACACAAAAAAGAAATATAAGCTTAACAAGGTGGCAACTGATGAAACTGCTTTGAGTAAAGGGGAAAAGCAGGTGGGAAAAACCTTATTTACATCAAATACTACGCTTGAGGTAGATAATGACAATCATAGTAAATTTTCGAGTGCCATTTATGCACTTGAAAACAGCCTGAAGAATGAACTTGCCAAGGCGAATTTTAGTAAGAATGGAAAATGGATGGTTCCAGCCATTTTTATGGCTGTGGCCAATGTTGTTATAATTTTGGTAAATACCGCCTACGATGTTAATCTAATGGTTCCTCTTGTTATAGGTTCCTTCTTTACATTATTTGCGGTGTTGTTTACTGCAGCAGCTGTAAACTCAATAAGAAAGGCTAGTGGCTGGAAAGCCATTTTATCTACAGTCTTGAGTTTCTTACCATTTGCCATTTTTGTGGGTGCACCACTATTCATTCTGCAGCAATTGGAGCTGTTCGATGCAAAAGCAATCCTGGTTTTTATTCCTTATTTGGCTGTTTACATTGTAATGATTGTCCTTATTGTCGTTTTCTTCTATTTGATTAAGGCCCCGACAGTAGCTGGAAGAAAAGTAATGGATGAGATTGAAGGTTTGAAAATGTACATGGAGGTGGCAGAAGAAAACAGGTTGAATATGCTTAACCCACCTAAAGAAACGCCACAGCTTTTTGAAAAATTGCTTCCTTATGCCATTGCGCTGGATGTGGAGAACGAGTGGGGCAAACGTTTTGAAAGCATCCTGGCCAAAGCCATGGAAAGCAATGAATACAATCCTACCTGGTACACAGGCACCCGATATACATTTATGGACACCGCTGCACTAACATCCAGTTTGGGTAGGTCATTCTCATCTTCAGTAAGCTCGGCAAGCGTATCGCCACAAAGCTCAAGCAGCTCAGGCAGCAGTGGTGGTGGGTTCTCCGGAGGCGGAGGCGGAGGTGGAGGAGGCGGTGGCTGGTAACCAAAGCCACATTCTCTTCATGAACGCCTATACTATTTTGAGTGTAATATATCTATCAGTACTGGCTTAAGCCCGCTAAAGAAGAACTCAACTGCTATTACCATTACAATTAGTCCCATAAGGCGCATCATTACATTATTGCCTGTTTCGCCAAGCAGTTTTATAATGCGAGATGAGCTGTAAAGTATGATATAGGTAAGCAGTAACACCAGGAAAACGACCAGAAGTAAAGTAGCCTTTTGAGCCACTGATTGCGCGTCTTCCATAAGCACGATGGCGTTAGTGATGGCCCCTGGTCCGCAGATCATGGGAATGGCCAGTGGTGTAATGGAGATATCGTTTACATACGATTTTACTTCCGATTCCTTCACTTTTACTTTGTTAAGGCGCGCCTGAAGCATGTCCATGCCCATCAAAAAGAAGATAACCCCGCCCACCATTCGGAAACTATTGACCGATATGCCAAAGAAATTAAACAGTAGCTGTCCCGAGAAAGCAAAAAACAGAACCGTTAAAAAGGCCACAATGGAAGCTTTACGAGCAGTTTGTGCTCGTTGCTTCTCACTTAGCTCGGCCGTCATGGTCATAAATATGGGCATAGTACCCAAAGGATTGATCAGCGTAAAAAAGGAAGTAAAGGTCAGCAGACCAAAGGTGAACAGTTCGTGCATTTTATGCTACCAGTCTAGCAAGTAGGCGAAAATAAGCGGTGCCACAATTGTGGCATCCGATTCGATAATATACTTAGGCGTATCGATACCCAGCTTGCCCCATGTAATTTTTTCGTTGGGCACGGCACCCGAATACGAACCATAACTCGTAGTTGAATCAGATATCTGACAGAAATAGCTCCAGAAAGGAGTATCCGTTCTTTCCAGGTCCTGGTACAACATTGGCACTACGCAAATAGGGAAATCGCCTGCAATACCACCACCGATCTGGAAAAAACCGATGCCTTCTGTTCCAGCATTTTCTGTGTACCAATCAGCAAGAAAAGTCATGTATTCAATACCTGATTTCATGGTGGTTGGCTTCAGCTCACCTTTAATGCAATAAGAAGCGAATATGTTTCCCATAGTGGAGTCTTCCCAGCCTGGTACAATAATGGGCAGGTTCTTTTGAGCCGCTGCCAGCATCCAGCTGTTCTTTGGGTCAATTTCATAGTATTGTTCCAATACCCCTGAAAGCAGCAATTTATACATGAATTCATGCGGGAAATAACGCTCGCCTTTTGCTTCAGCATCTTTCCAGATTTTATAGATATGCTTTTGCAGTCTACGGAATGCCTCTTCCTCAGGAATACAGGTATCTGTTACCCTGTTTAATCCGTTTTCAAGCAAATCCCATTCTTGCTGTGGAGTCAGGTCGCGGTAATTAGGAACGCGTTTGTAATGCGAATGGGCTACCAGGTTCATCAGATCTTCTTCCAGATTGGCACCGGTGCAGGATATAATGTTTACCTTATCCTGCCGGATGATCTCTGCAAATGAAATACCCAGCTCAGCGGTACTCATGGCCCCTGCAAGAGTTACCATCATTTTTTTGCCTGCAGCAAGATGATCCTTGTATCCTTTGGCTGCATCAACCAATGCAGCACTGTTAAAATGTTTGTAATGTTTGGTTATAAAATCGCTGATGTGGCCCATCGTATTAATTTTTTATGTCTGTTACTTATTTGGTATAGCCCAAAATGTTAAACATTTCGCTTACCGATTGTTCGTTTCTATACAGGTAATCTATGAAATTACCTTTTTCATCCCGGTCAATAATTACATGTTTTGGTGCAGGTATCAGGCAATGCTTGATGCCTCCGTATCCACTTATAGAATCCTGATAAGCTCCGGTATGGAAGAACCCTACATAAAGTGGTTCCTTATCCGAATTCTTGAACATTGGCAGCAATACTTCCTGGTTCAGATCTTCTGAATTGTAATAATCTGAGTGGTCACAGCTTATACCTCCTATATTAACACGTGTGTATTCGTTGTTCCATTTATTTACGGGCAGCAAAATAAATTTTTCATGGATTGACCACGCATCGGGAATGGTATTCATCAGGCTGTTGTTGATAATGTACCACAACTCAGTATCATTTTGCTGTTTTTGTTCCAACACTTCAAAAACAATAGCGCTGCTTTCGCCAACGGTAAACTTTCCGAATTCCGTATAAATATCCGGGTCGGGGATGTTGCCCTGGGCACATGCTTCTTTGATATTGCTAACAATTTCGTTGATCATGTACTCATAATTGTATTCAAACCCAAGATGGTTTCGTATTGGAAAGCCACCTCCCAGGTTGAAGGAATCCAGAAATGGAGCTGTTTTTTTCAGCTCAACATATAACTTAAGCGCTTTCTGAAATTCGCCCCAATAGTAAAGGCTATCCTTAATTCCAGAATCTACAAAGAAGTGGAACATTTTGAGTTCCAGATTATCCTTCTCTTTAATGAACTCATTGTAGAACTTAATTACCTCGTTGTGAGGTATACCAAGCCTTGAGGTGTAGTAGGCAGATTGTGGTTCTTCAACAATTGCCATACGAATTCCAATTTTAAGCTTTCTATCGCCTGCCAGAGAGAGTATGCGGTGAAGCTCACGTTCACTATCCAAAATAATTATGGAGTTTTTGAACCCTGAATCCTGAAGCTCCAGTATCTTTTTGATGTATTCATCGGTTTTGTAACCGTTATGGATCAATGAAATATTGGTATTGATCTTTTTTTCCTTAAGCAGGTACTGGATCAAGTCTATATCAAACGCGGAGGAAGTTTCGAGATTTACCTTGTGCTTTAGTGCCGCTTCCACAATATGATGAAAGTGGTTGCACTTGGTGCAATAGCAGAAATGATACTTTCCTGCATAGTTATTATTTCTTATTGCTCTGTTAAAAAGGTTTCTCGACTTTTTTATCTGATCTCCAATTTTTGGAAGATACACCAGATTGAAAGGAGTGCCGTACTTTTCAATTAAGTATTTAAGAGATATGCCATGAAATGTCAGGTAATTGTCTCTAAGGTCAAAACCTTCTTGCGGAAAGTAATAACTCTGCTCTACAAGGTCAAAATAGGAATTTTTCATTCTGTAATGAAAACATAAATCGGTTGTTGGTAACTAAAGGAATTATTTCTCAATTTAAATTTAAAACGAGGAGCAAAAATAAGAACTAAACCTTTTTTATAAAGAAATACACGACTTTAAAATATTTATTTTTTAACCGGTTTTTTTGAGCACATTGAGTTACTCCTTATTTATTTTTGGCCAAATGGGTAAAAAATATACGAAAATCCTTGGTTTATAATTTTACCCCTTCTATTTTTGGACAAATGGGTAAAAAATCAGATATCACCCGGGCCAAAATCATTGAAACAGCAAGAGCGCTTTTTCTTGAAAAAGGCTTTGATGGCCTTAAGATGCAGGAACTGGCCGACAGGGCAGGGATGAACAAAGGTCTTTTACATTACTACTTTAAATCGAAAGAAGTATTGTTCAGAGCCATTTTTAGTGAAGCGTTCGAAAGTTTGTTTGCTGGGGTAATGGAAACCTTGATGTCTGATTTGGACCTTGAGCCCAAACTACACCGGTTGGTGGATGTTTATTTTGATAAGTTGGTAGCGAATCCCGGTTTGCCCATCTTCATTTTATCCGAAATTCATAAAAGTCCATCTTTGGAAGGTCTGCCTGATGTTCGCAACAATGTTCCGATTATCATGAGCATGCTCCACGAAAATATTGGCAAGAACAAGGATATTTCCATGCCCCAGGTATTTAATCTTTTGTTTACCGTTATATCCCTTTCGGTATTCCCCTTTGCAGCGAGGCCTTTGCTTACACATCTTATGCCTCCCGAAGTAACCTTTGAGGGGTTTGTGGTTCAGCGTAAAGCATATGTTAAAAAAGTTGTATCTCAGTTAATTGAGGAATTATGAATAAAATAAAGTTACTAGTAGGAATATCTCTGTTTGCATTTTCTGCCGCTGCGCAGAACACGCTAACACTGGACAACTGCATAAATGCAGCCTACGCACATTTGCAATTTGATGAGCAGAGTAAGTTGTTGAATGACGGCAGAACCTATGCAATGGATGGGAGCAATTATTTGAACCTTCCGTCTTTGCAATTGGATGGCAATGCCACTATTCAGAATGAACAGATTGGCTTTGCATTGCCTAATACTCCTGAAGCTCCATTAAACTTTAATCGGCTATTGATCAACTTCAATCAGGCCATTTACAATGGAAACATTACTGCCAAAAAGAAACTGATCGATTCGCTTTCGTATGACGAGCAGCAGCAGGCGCTTGAGATTGATAAAATAAAGGTCAAATCGCAGGTAATTGGGGTCTATGCCACGTTGCTGGTGGTTCGAACCAACAAGGATATTTTGCAAGGCCATGTGAAGGTACTGGACAAAAAGTACAACCAGCTACAGGGTGCTGTGGAAGCGGGTGCAGCCACTTCATCCAAATTACAGGTGTTGGAGGCAGAACGTTTGAAACTGCAACAAAAGGTGGATGAGCTTTCCTACACGGAACACACACTTGTAAAAACTTTGGGTAACTACATGGGAACAGAGCTTGCTGATGATGTTTCGCTGGAAATGCCAACCCCTCAAATGGATGTGGAAGGAGCGTTAAATCGGCCCGAGCTTTCCTTAATCGATACTAAAATGGAAGGACTGGAAGCCAGGGAAGACCTCTTAGCTGCTGCAAGATTGCCTTACGTGGGAGTATTTGGAAACGTTGGATTGGGTTATCCCGGCTACAATATTTTCGATAATACCATCCGGCCAATGATATTGGGCGGAATAGCCGTTAAGTGGAATATCTGGGACTGGAACAAAACAAAGAACGAAAAAGCGCAATTGGTGGTTGGCAGGTCCGTTTTGCAGCAGCAGCGTGACCGCACCGAACTGGTATTTGAGCGAGAGCTTATCAAGCAGCAGTCGGAGATTGAAAAATATCAAAAGCTGATGACTTCGGATGATGCCATTATTGAAGCACAGAGCAAGGTTTCTACCAGCATGTCTTCGGAGCTTACAAACGGTACTGCTACAGCATCGGATTACACAGCTCAGTTGAACGATGAATCATCTGCCAAACTAAATAAGGAATTACACAAGATACAGCTTATGCTGGCCATACTTACTTACAACACATTAAAAGGAAACTAATATGAAAACATATATAAAAGACATGAACTCTAAACTGATACAAGCCGGCAAGCTGGGATTCATGCTGTTGGCCACCTTCTTCGCATTGTCTTCCTGCAAGAATGATGACGATGCATCAGATGCCTACGGCAATTTCGATGTGGACGAAACAGTTATTTCAGCTGAATCGGCCGGTGAATTGCTCGCTTTTACCGTTCATGAAGGGCAGGTGCTCAAGGCCAGACAGGTGGTGGGAGCTATCGACTCCACCGATTTATTGCTGTCAAGAGCCGAGATAGAATCGAACCGTCAAAGCGCTAGAGCAAAGCTAACTTCTATTAATGCAGAAATTCAGGTACTGAACACCCAGCTTAAAACTGTTGAAGTTGAGTATAAGCGGGTGCTCAAGCTATTAAAATCGGATGCTGCTACAGAGAAACAAAAGGACGATATAGAAGGCAGCATAGAATTGATAAAATCGAAGATAACAGCTGCCAATGCGCAGAAGCCTGCCGTGCAGGCACAACTCGATGTTATTGAAGCCAATGTGGCCAAAATCAATAATCAGCTAAGCAAATGCACCATCGTGAACCCTGTTGAAGGAACTGTGCTTACCAAACTGGTAGAGCCTCACGAGCTGGTGGCCCCCGGAAAACCTTTGTACAAAATTGCCAATATCAACAATGTGTATTTAAAAGCCTATGTAACAGGTACCCAGGTTTCAGGCCTAAAAATCGGGCAATCTGTTTCGGTTATACTGGATCAACCCGATGGTGGACTTCGTACCATTAAAGGCACCATTCGCTGGATATCGGACCAGGCCGAGTTTACCCCTAAAATGATACAAACCCGTGACGAGCGTACCTCGCTGGTGTATGCCATTAAAGTGGCAGTGCCAAATGACGGAACAGTGAAAATAGGCATGCCGGGCGAAGTGAAATTTGGCGAATGATCGAATTCAGTAACATATCGAAAAGCTACGGCTCGGTGCAAGCGGTAGAGCATATTAACCTCAAGGTAGAAAAAGGAGAGTTGTTTGGCCTAATAGGCCCGGATGGTGCCGGTAAAACTACTTTGATACGTATGTTAACCACCCTGCTTCTGGCCGATGAAGGTAATGTGCTTTTCAGTGGTAAGGATGTGGTGAAAGATTACCTCTACGTTCGAAATAATGTAGGCTATATGCCAGGTACTTTTTCACTCTACCAGGACCTTTCAGTGGAAGAAAACCTGAACTTCTTTGCCACCGCTTTTGGAACAACGGTAAAAGCAAATTATCACCTGATCGAACCGATCTATGTGCAGTTGGAACCCTTCAAAAAGCGAAGGGCAGGAGCGCTTTCAGGAGGTATGAAGCAAAAGCTCGCGCTTTGCTGCGCGCTTATTCATAAGCCGGAAATACTGGTGTTGGACGAGCCCACCACAGGTGTGGATGCGGTGTCACGAAAGGAATTCTGGGAAATGCTGCAAGGGTTAAAGGCCGAAGGCTTAACCATTTTTGTGTCCACGCCCTATATGGACGAAGCCACCATGTGCGATCGCATCGCCCTCATTCAGGATGGTCATATTCTGGATACCGATACACCCACGGGCATTGTAGCAAAGTTCAATTACACACTGTTGGCGCTCACCGGCAAATACAAGCAAGAGACTATTGAATTGCTGCGTTCCATGGAGCAGGTAAAAAATGCATTTCCGTTTGGTGATTCCATTCATATTACGCTCAGAAACGGATATTCAGTGAAAGAGATTGAAGGGTTGTTGCAGAAAAATTCTGTGGCTTACGAAAAGCTTGAACCGGCAAAGCCGGTAATTGAGGATTGTTTTATGGATTTAATGACTTCGCACTAATGGAAGATTATGTAATTCAAACGGAAGGGCTTACCAAAAAATTCGGTGATTTTACGGCAGTGAACGAAATAAGCTTTAATGTAAGCAAAGGGGAGGTGTTTGGCTTTTTGGGAGCGAATGGTGCCGGTAAAACTACCGCTATTAAAATGCTTTGCGGCTTATTGATGCCTACTTCCGGAAAAGCCGAGGTAGCAGGGTTTGATGTCTTTAAACAATCGGAATCCATTAAACGAACTATTGGCTATATGAGCCAGAAGTTCTCGCTTTACAACGACCTTACCGTTTGGGAAAACATTACCCTTTACGGTGGTATTTACGGGTTAAGCAAAAAGCAGATCAATGAGCGGGGAAAGCAATTGATCCATGAACTGGAAGCAGAGTCGTTTGTAAATAAGCGAGGAAAAGATTTGCCGTTGGGGTTCAAGCAAAAGCTGGCTTTTTCAGTGGCGCTCATTCACCAGCCGCGCATCGTGTTTTTAGATGAGCCAACCGGTGGTGTGGACCCGATCACAAGGCGTCAGTTCTGGGAGATGATCTACCAAACCGCTGAAAGCGGAACTACCGTGTTTGTAACCACGCATTATATGGATGAGGCAGAATATTGTGACCGGGTATCCATTATGGTGGATGGCACCATTAAAGCACTTGATACGCCTGCCAAACTTAAAAAGAGCTTTCATGCAGCTTCTATGGATGAAGTATTTCTTCAGTTAGCGCGAAATGTAGTTGAGAAATGAAGCAGTTAATAACATTTATATTAAAGGAATTTCGCCACATCTTCCGCGATGTGCGCACACTGGTCATCCTTTTTGGTATGCCCGTAGTGCAGGTAACGCTTTTTGGCTATGCCATTACCAATGAGGTAAAGGATGCCGATATTGTGGTGCTTGACAAATCACACGATTATCTTTCAACACGACTAACCAACAAGATAACTTCTTCTGGTTATTTCTACCTCAAGGACAAGGCGGCTACTGTAAAAGAAGTGGACAAACTGTTTCGTGAAGACGCTGTTAAGCTGGCCATTATCATACCGGAGCACTTTGCAGAAAGAGTGCAGGAAAAAGATGCGCATATTCAGTTGCTTGCCGATGCATCGGATCCTAACCAGGCCAATATTCTGGTCAACTACACCAATGGGATCATTAATAAATTTATGTTTGAAGAGGCAGGAGTGGGGCTGCCTTATGCCATTAACACCGAAGTGGAAATGACCTATAACCCAACGCTGGAGGGCGTATTTCTCTTTGTGCCGGGCGTAATCACCATTATCCTGATGCTGGTTTCTGCTTTGCTTACGTCCATTGCCATTACCCGCGAAAAGGAACTGGGAACCATGGAAATATTGCTGGTATCTCCGCTCAAACCAATCCAGATCATCCTCGGCAAGGTTATTCCGTACATGCTGCTCTCCTTTATGAATGCCATGTTTATTTTGCTGATGGGCGTGTTTATTTTTCACATGCCGATTAACGGAAGCATTCCTTTGCTTTTGGGTGAGAGCCTGTTGTTTATTATTACGGCTTTGAGCCTTGGCATTCTTATTTCCACCAAGGCAGCCTCGCAGCAGGTAGCCATGATGGTCTCGCTTTTTGCCTTGATGCTGCCTACCATACTGCTTTCGGGTTTTATTTTCCCTATCTCGAGTATGCCATGGCCCTTGCAATGGTTAAGCATGATTATGCCACCCAAGTACTTTATTATTATTTTGAAGGGCATTATGCTGCAAGGCGTTGGACTGGCTGTGCTTTGGAAAGAAACGCTGGTGCTTACCGGCATGACGCTCGTTTTCTTAGCAGCGGGAATCAAAAACTTTAAAATACGACTGGCATGAGAACGATTCTGTTTTTATTACGCAAAGAGTTTTTGCAGATTTTCCGTAACAAGGGCATGCTGCCTATCATTTTCGTAGTGCCGGTAGTGCAATTGCTGGTGCTGGTAAATGCAGCTAATTTTGAGATCAAGAACATTCGCTTTGCGGTGCTGGACAACGACCAGTCGCAAACCTCGCATGAGCTGGTGCAAAAGCTGATTGCCACCAACTATTTCATTTTGTCAGGTAATTTGAAAAACGAGGCGGAAGCTCAGTCGTACCTGGCCAAACGAAAAGCGGATATGATCCTGGAAATACCTCAGAAGTTTGAGAGTGATTTGGAGCGCATGCACTCCGCCAGTCTGCATATGAGCGTTAATGCCATTGACGGCTCTGCCGCCAGCCTGGTAAGCTTTTACGCCAGCAGCGTAATTCTTGATTTTAACCGACAAATTGTGGTGGACCAGCTACGGCTGCCTTACAACCCTACGCTACCGATACAAACGGAGTCGCGCTATTGGTTTAACCCCGAGCTGGAATACAGCAGCTTTATGACCCCGGGCATCCTGGCCGTGCTGGTGACTATGGTGGGCATGTTCCTTTCGTCTATGAACATTGTACGGGAAAAGGAAATAGGTACTATTGAGCAATTGAATGTGACGCCCATTAGCAAGCCCCAGTTCATCATTGCCAAGCTGGCACCGTTCTGGTTGATCGGTATGTTTATGCTGGCTTTTGGGTTAACGGTAGGGGAGCTTATTTTCCGGTTCCCAATCCTGGGTAATTTGGGTGTTCTCTTTGGCTTTGCAGGTATTTACCTGATAGCCGTGCTGGGTATGGGCTTATTTGTTTCTACCATTACGCATACACAGCAGCAAGCCATGCTCATTAGCTGGTTCTTCATAGTCATTTTCGTGCTCATGTCCGGCCTGTTTACCTCTATAGACAACATGCCCGACTGGGCCCAGAAGATTACCTGGTTCAACCCCATGGCCTATTTTGTGGAATTGATTCGCATGGTACTGTTAAAAGGCAGCCGGTTTACAGATGTAAGCCACCATTTTGCCGTAATGACGGGCATGGCTGTAGTAATTAATGCGTTTGCAGTGTTTAATTACAGGAAGAGGGCGTAGAATCAATAGGTCGGTAAATTAGAATATTATTAATAGTTATTTTATCCAAGGCTCAAATCAAGAATATACAAATTATTAATTTTCTCACATAGAATTCAGATGAGTTTTCTCGCTAGCAAGGGACGACCTGTATTCCAATAAACTCTATTATTTATATGGAATTACTATGCCAATGGTAAATAAAGAACCCTTATTCCATAATTCATATTTGTATAATATGTCAGGATCAGTATATTTTCTTATATGAAAATAGTTAATGTCTTTATAAAAGGAATAACTTATTTGAATTCTGAGCTTATTATTTAATGGAAATGATAAATTGCATCCAAGTAAAATTGACCCTGGACTTTTTGTTAATGCAATCATTCCACCTGACGGATCCAGGTCATTAGAATATGGAATCTCAGAATAAAGCATAAAATTATACGCTGCACCTACTTCTATCGAAAATTTTATACCCTGAACATTTGTAGTGGACAACCCTAAAACTAAAGGAATTCTTAGTATAGTTAATTTTACTGGGTCTACATAAACCCAACCTCCTCCGGTTAATTTTCCACCACAATTAACAATATTGACTCCCGGCTTTATAAACAAGAAATTAGTAATTCTGAATTCAAAATCCGTACCCAATGTAAAAGAACTTCTGTTTTCAAGCTTTGAACCATTAGATGTTCTTAAATCCACCTCTGAACCAAATAATGTTGTATAGCTGTAACCTATTTTTAGAATTGTTGAAAGAGGAGCAGATTTTTTAGACTGATTAATCTCTTGTGCGTGATCAATGCTAGGTATCAAAAAAAATATTAATAAAAACTTATTTACATTTAACTTAAAGATCATACGAATATTTTAATACTTTCTATAAAAAACTAAATTACAAATGAATATTATTAAACATAAATATATACAAATAAATAAAACTAAGACCTGTACACATTAACTATTTCCTTAGCTTGTGCGCGTTTGTTAACGCGTACAAGTTACGAAATCTTTTTATCCAAGGTCTGTGTCTCACAGACCTTGTGTGGTAATATGACCTGGCCTGTAAGACACAGGCCAAGGAAAGAGAGACACAGGCATATTATGGATGGGGAAGAACAGCTTGAGTTGTTTATGCTCCTTAAATTGCTACTTTTGTTAGCAACCTTTTAAACCAAAAATCATGAACGCATTTTCCAGAAGCTGGATGATCACCAAACTCTCTTTTGGTGTAATAAATAAAGACCGTGAGCTGTTATTGTTCTCTTTATTAGCCTTTTTGTTTTCGGCTGCTTTTTCAGTGGCAATGATTTTCCCAACCGTGGTGCCTACCTTAATGGAGAAAGGTCTATCCAAGGATGCTATGCAAACCTACCAGTACGCAATCCTGTTTGTTACCTACTTTGGGTTGGCGTTTATTGCAACGTTCTTTAATGTTTGTGTGGTGTACACAACCAAAATTCGGTTTGAAGGAGGCAATGCCACGTTTGGCGAGAGCCTAAAGTTTGCTTTCAGCAAAATAGGTTTGATTGCAAAATGGAGCTTGCTATCAGCCAGTGTAGGCTTGCTGTTCAGGATTATTCAAAATCTTGCTGCGCAATTGGGCAAAGCAGGGCAGATCATAGTAAATATATTGGTTGGCTTATTGGGAATGGCCTGGAGCATTATGAGCATTTTTGTGATTCCTGTTTTGGTTTATGAAGGGTTGGGTCCAATTGATGCGTTAAAAAAATCAGCTCAAATTATTAAAGAAACCTGGGGTGAAAGCTTGATTCGAGCTATTGGGCTTGGCTTAATGTCTTTTTTAACCTTTTTGCTGGTGATTGCGGCTTCTTTCGGTATCACCTATCTGCTGGCAAGTGCATTTGAAGGTACAGGTATACTGATAGGAATTGGGATTGGAGTTGTATTACTTTTCCTTACCTACTTTGTTTTCTCATTGGCCAATACCATTTTTAATACGGCCCTTTACGTGTATGCTAATGATAAAATTATAGCTTCAGGTTACAATGAAGAAGTAATGAAAGGCGCCTTTAAAGAAAAGAGAAAGTAAGCAGCTCTGTACAAGAACTATAACTATGAAAATGGATAGAGCCAAACAGGTGCTGTGGCAATTCATTGCTTATTTCCTTAATATCTTCTCCATTGCCTTACCCTTTGCCAACTCGTCAATGAGTTTATCCAGGTAGCGAATTTGCTGCATCAGCTTATCTTCAATTTCTTCCACCCGATAGCCGCAAATTACACCTGTAATTTTTTTAACATTTGGGTTGATTTGCGGAGCCTCGGCAAAGAAGGTTTCAAAATCAGTCTTCTTATCAATTATGTGCTGCAATGCTTGCTCATCGTACCCTGTTAGCCAAAAGATAATTTCATCCACTTCAGCCTTTGTGCGTCCTTTTTTCTCCGCTTTTTGAATGTAGTGCGGGTATACCCCAGCAAAAGACATTTTATATACTCTTGTATTCATTGCATAAACTTAAGCATTAAATTTCTGATGGATCAACTAAATAACGCAAGCCTTTAATGTTAGGAAGCCTCCCTCAACGGAGGATTTAACTAGATGTCATGTCGTAATGCAGTGGAGGCATCTTTACCATTAAAGGTTACATGGATTTTATTTTTTCTCCGATGTATTTCATAGCACCGGCATAGGTTTCAATTCCATGGCCTACGTTCTCAAATACCTTTACATCTACCAAAGTAGAAATATGCTTTTTAGCATTTTCAATAGATTTAACCGTTGGAAACAGCATGTCTTTATCACCTAGTAGGAGGTAGGTGTCAGCTTTTACTTCTGCCAGTTGCTTACCCATATAATAAGGTTTTTGAGTATTGTCTTTGTATTGCTTAATAGCAAAAACCTCGTAGTCAATCAGCATTTGCTCTGCAAAATCAGATACCTGATGTGTAGGCTTCGAAAAAATGGCTTTATCCAAAAACCTGGATACGTTCTTAGTGCTTGGGCTAAAAATGGGCAACAAGTTGTAATAAAGGTTACTCCATTTCATTGAAAAGGGCTGTAGGCACCCCGGATTAAGGATAAAAGCAGCCTTTATCTTTTCCGGATGGGTTATGGCTAACTTCATGGATATCAAACCTCCATACGAAGCCCCGGCAATGTATGTTTGTTCTATTTGTAGCTGATCCAGCACCTCTGCTGCCCAGTGGCCAAAATCCAGCGATTTAATGTCAGGGGTAATCCCATCACTTAAATTGGGTAAACCATTCGTCTCAACCATGTAGATTTTAATGTTATGGTTAAGGTTGTCAAGCCCTTTGTCAAAATCCCATATGAGTGCTGTTGTACGTGCCCCAGGGAAGATTACAAGTGTATCGCTGTACGCTTTTTTTGTATTAACTCCCCAAATATGCGTGCTGCCTAGAGAGGTGTTAACAGTATATCGTTCGTATGTTCGGTTCTGATGGCTCACTAGCTTGGCAACCCATTTTTCGAAATAGTTTAGGTCATCCTGGCCGCCTTTGAAATATGATTTGGCTATGGTTTTCATTACTCAGGTTTTAGTCACAAAACGTAATTGTAAACCTAGAGTAAAGTTTACTCCATAGCAAGGGAACACTCAGGTAAGGTAGGGATTATGAGTTTCCTTTCGTCACGTATTTAAGCACCAACTCTGTTTCAGCAGAAGTAAGATTGGTTTTGCGAGCCATATCAGGCACAATGTTCTGCCATTGAGCAACGCTATACGATTCTGGCGTATATAGCTTATGGCAATCCCCACAATAGTTGATGTACAGATCCCTGCCTTGCTGCAATTCATCTAATGTTGCCGTAGAAGTAACGTCATCATTTGTAGGTACATATAGGGAGCTTGTGTTTACGGTATCCTGATTACAAGCTTGGATCACTACCAAAAGGCCAAACGAAATGGCCCAAGCAAAATTCCATTTAGTTGTTTTCATATTAAAAAATTAGAGGTATTTAGAAAACTTTTAATGAGTAAAAATATTGTTTTAAAAGTAAAAGTGTTGAAGAGTAAGTAATTTTATTTTTTTACTATTTCAATAAAAAATCATAGATATCTAATTATAAATTTTATATTTTTGATTTAATTATTTATAAGATTTCCAACTTTTTTATTATGTTGAAGTATCTTTTTTTAACTTTTTATTTGTTAGTTACTACAAGTATTATTAGCAACGGACAAAGTGCTTGGGTAGGATTTTCTACTGAGTACAATTTACCCGGAGGCAATTTAAAGTGGATTTACAAAGGTGCACCTGGTGTTCAATTAAATTATTCTTGGGTATTAAAGAAGAATAAAGGAGGTTACCCAGGGTATGGTGTTACTATTGGATATATAAAATTTAGTCCTAAGGCGGACACGCTTTATTATTTGGTATATCTGGGTTCAGGAAATACTGGTTATGGAACTGCTTCTTATAGTAGTAGAAAATTGATTCAATTATCGAGCTCTTTTTTTTGGACTATGCCCTCAAAAACTAAAAAGACAGAATTAATATTTGGTACTGAAATAGGTTATTACTATTCATTTTTTAATTATGATTTTAATGACGATTTGGGATCTGAATCCGGAAAGGAAATTGAGGGAAAAGGAGCATTGGTCCCTTATTTTAGTTATGCTCTTTATCCATCTAAAAATGTACGAATAGCACCTTATTTTAAGTTTAATCTTTTTTTCTCGTTAGGAAGCAATGATTCTGAATCTATAACTTATAATCCTAACTTCGGGACTTTTAATTATTTCTATTCTCTTGGTTTAAATATTAGTTACGCATTTTAAAATGAAAAGATTTAACATTTTTTTATTGTCAGGTTTGCTACTTTCTTGTTCTGAAAGCCCGTTTGTTTCCAAAGACGTAATTGAAGAACTTATAGCTTTTAATAAAAATAAAAAGAATCCATTTAAAGATGTCAAAAATGTGGTAGCAACGATTAATAACGATATCTATTTTTTTAGCCATATAGATAGCATTCCCAAACGCCTAACTAATTCTCCCTTAGAAAAAAAAACAAATGTAAAGCTCTCCTTTGATCTTACTAGGATTGTATATCTTGATGAAAATAAAATACCAGTTATAATTGATTCGGATAACGGACAAGTGCTTGAAATTTTGTCGGAGTATTCCAATGTCAAACAGTTAGGATGGATCAATAATGATAATTCAATCTTCTTACTTATTGGTAATAGTGTAATTATCTATGGAGAAGCTGTAGAAGTGGTCCAACCTGAAATTAGCTACCCTTCTAATGAAGTATTATCATTTTCAATGAATGATATAGGAGACCAAGCCTACTATATTAAATCGTATGGGATTTATGCTGGTCAAAAGCTTAAATTTGATTCTGAGGTAAATAAAATCGACACACTTATATCAGTATTACCAAATGAGGTTTCAGGAGCTGACTACATTAATTTTTATGATGATACGGGTGGTTTCTTTGTAGGATACAATGATTATACTTCAAATGAAATAGAACATGTCTCTATTTTTAATGACTATTTTTTTTGGCCTTTTGTAGACTGGTATGATGATTTTATCATATCCCCAGTTTTTAATTCAGGTCATGAAGTATTAATTTATGGCTATTCTAATGGTAATTATAACAGTATAAAAGCTGTATACTTGGGAACTGAGAATTATGATAAAAACTCTGTTGAAGAAATAAAAACAATAAACATTGACGAATATTTAAGTGAGTACCCAATCTATGTTGATTGGAAATAACTAGCTGACCAAGAATGCTATCATAATTCAATCCTTATCCTTTTCATCAGATTTTACTCGCAATATCTTATAATTAGAATTATCTCGGATATTGGCGTCAATAATTGACTGAATATATGTAGCAAGCCATGGATTGCGTGTTGTATATGCTTTATCGTTTTTTGTATCTGAAATTATAATTTGTTTGTTTTTAACAACTTTCTCTTCCATCTCTTCATAACTATAGCCAGAAAGCTCATGCATACTTTCTGGTGTTTTATTTCCAAAGAAAGCTAATTCCTTGTGGGTAAAGGATTTGACGAATTCATCTGTTGGATTTTCTAAATAGAAAAAGAATCTTCCTGAAACAATGTAATGTGTTTTGTATAAATTACCTGGCACACTTGTATTAATGCCATGATACTCTGAAAGTAATGAATGCTTCTCCCCGGCTACCCAAAAGCTTAGTTGAATAAGATATGTCCTGTTTTTCTTACCCCATATTAATTTTCGTGTAGTAAATAAATTTCCCTCCTTATCCTGATATGCCCAAAAATCCATGCAGCCAATAAAAACCTTTTTCTTGTTTTTATTCTTAAACACCCAATCAGAATTATATTTAAGTTTTTCATATTGCGTACCATTAATTCCAACAGCATTTAGTTGTAGCTCTTCAATATTGTTGTCCAAATAATCTTGATAGGTACGATAAATTCCTTCTTTATACTCTTTAGTTTGGGCAAATGATGCCGTACTAATCAAAACCAATAAATATACTAATCGTTTCATCTAAAATAAGATTCGTTATACTATAAAATATCTTAACACAACAATAGAAACTTTCACGAACAACAAAAAGCTTTATCTCATACTTTTGAAAGTATAATATTATTATTTAAAGGGCGGTAGTTTGTGGGTTAGTATATTTTTAAAATAACGACTTCCTTTTTATCCCTCTCGGGTAAGGCCTGTAGGCATAATAATTGATCACTTCTTCCAATGAAAGCTTTAACGCCTGATTGATGGGTGCCATCTTGTTGCCCAAATGGTAATCGATCTGGGCCAACCGGGTATAGTAATTTGAAAAAACAGGTAGTTTCAAACCGTTGGAGACATTTTCTACAGCTTTGCTATAATTTATCTGCTGGCCCTCTTTAATTACCTTACAGGTGGCCATTTGTAATTGCCCCAGTTTATTGCGTGTGGCAGCATAGCCAAAAAGCCTGCAAATGAGCCCACGGTACTGATAACTGCCACAGCTGCCCGATTGGTTGTCTGTTAGAGAAAGTGGTTGATATATGTAACAAACGGGCCCTGCTTGCCTGAGCTCTTCTAACGTTTGCTCGGCTTTACCGTTTAGGAATAACTGAAAAGCATAGGGCAGGAATTCCAAAGGGGAAGCTTCAATATCGGGCTTTGTGCAACATTTGCCACAGCCGGCAACGCAATGCAGGCCGGAGTTGGTTTGAAACGCTGAAATTTCCCTATCAAGGTGCTCGAACAACCGTTCTACTGCCTTAACCTTACGCTTTATAGACATATTTTCCGCGAAAGTACACGAAATTCATTAAATAAAAACAAAACAATCTTTGGAACTAAAAAAGCTTGTTTTGAGTTATCAGAGTCTAATAGTTAACCTCTTAACTTTAAGGAACTAAACCAAACCCATGAAACTATGAAAAGACCTGTTTTGCTGGCAATTGGCCTGCTTATTATTGTTCTGGTAGGGTATTTAGCCTACGCAATGCTTACCACCAAATCGCACAGCCCTTTTGCTGAGGCAAAAGCGAACTTTAAAGGAACCGAAATTGATGTTGCATACTGTCAACCGTACAAAAAGGGCAGGGTTATTTTTGGTGAGGAGTCGGATGGTGCATTGCAACCCTATGGCAAATACTGGCGTCTGGGTGCTAATGAAGCCACTCAGATAACATTCAGTTCAGATGTTGTTTTTGCAGGTGATCAGGTAAAAGAAGGCACTTATAGAATGTATGCAGTGCCTGGTAAAGATCAGTGGGAAGTCTCACTTAACAGCGAGCTGGGCAAATGGGGTGCATTTGAGCCCAACTATTCGCTGGATGTCGTAAAGGTTAAGGTGCCTGCTCAAAAAACTGAAGATACAGCAGAACAGTTTGTTATTACTTTTGATACAGACTCCATAGGAACTCTTATGAATTTTGTCTGGGACCGAACAAAGGTTTCCGTTCCCATAACAAAATAGAAGATTGGCGCTTTAGTGCGTTTTAATCGCCAAAAGATATTCCCATTCTTCGGGCAGCTTCAATTTCAAAGGAGTCTGTTCTTACAAATTTGTATTCCTTAATGGCATCCTTTAAGGGTACAGAAACAATCGAGTTGTTCTTAATGGCTACCATTTTGCCAAATTCCTGATTAAGCACCATCTGGCCTGCTTTTATACCGAACAAAGTAGCGAGAACACGATCATCGGCAATGGGGGTGCCACCACGTTGGGTATGGCCAAGTACGGTTTCCCGTATATCGGCTTTGCATCCGGCTGCTTTAAGCTCTTCAGAGAACCTGAAAGCAATACCTCCAAGGCGCCTGTTCTCATAGCCTACTTCCTGGCTTTTTTGGGCGTAGGCATGGCCGTCTTTTGGTTTAGCCCCTTCTGCTATTACTATATTGGCAAAACCACGTCCATTTTTATAGCGCTGGTTAATACGGTTTACCACCTTATCAATATCATAGGGTATTTCGGGTATAAGACAAACTTCGGCTCCTCCTGCAATGGCAGTGTGCAAAGCAATCCATCCGGCATCGCGCCCCATTACTTCCATAATCATTACCCTGTCATGACTTTCGGCTGTAGTTACAAGCTTATCAAAGCTGTCCGTGGCTATTTGCACGGCTGTCCTGAATCCGAAGGTGAAATCGGTAGACGATAGGTCGTTATCAATTGTTTTCGGCACACCAATAACATTAACACCTTTTTCAAACAGTTTTTGTGATATGGTCTGCGAACCGTCACCACCAATATTTATCACTGCTTCCACACCCAGTTTATTCAGTCGTTCGATCAGGTCATCCGATCTGTCAATTTCGGTCCACGTGCCATCTGCATTTTGAATGGGATAGTTAAAAGGATGCCCCTTATTCGTAGTTTTTATAATAGTGCCACCCTTCACATGAATTCCAGCCGTGTTCGAACCATTTAGCTCAATCACTTCCATGGGATCAGCAAAAACTCCATTAAAGGCCTCAATGCTTCCTAAAACCTGCCAGTCTTTTTCATTACCATTACCAAAGAACTTAACAATAGCTCTGATTACGGCATTTAACCCCGGGCAGTCACCACCTCCTGTAAGTACTAAAACCTTCTTTTTCATTTATTATTCGAGTTATTGATTGTGAAAGATGTTTGGTTTGTTTTGAAAACATCAAAGCTAATACATACTAAAGCCATTTTTTTCTTCTGAAATAGAAAATCATGATCGTAGTAATTACAGTCATTATACCCCAAACCATAAAATAACCGTATTTCCAGTGTAGCTCGGGCATGTTATCGAAATTCATTCCGTAAATTCCTGCCAGAAAAGTGAGGGGAATAAATATGGTTGCTATAATGGTAAGCACCTGCATTACCTGGTTCATTCGGTTGCTTACGCCCGTCATATACAGGTCCATAATACTTGCTACTGTATCTCTCTGACTTTCAATCGTTTCGTTGGCTTGAATAATGTGTTCGTACACATCCTGAAGGTAGCGTTCGGTGCTTTCTTTAATTAGTTTGTTTCCTCCTTTATGCAGGCCAAGTACGGCCTCCCTTAAAGGGCCGGTTGCCTTTCTTAAACCCACAAGTTGTTTTTTCAAATCATGTATTTCAAACAAAGCTTCATCGTCAGGATCTTCAAAAACTCTTTCTTCCAATTCAATGGTGGCATCGCTTACATATTCAGTAATAAGAAAATAATTATCAACTACGGTATCTACTAAACGGTAAAGAAGGTAATCAACACTTTTTTCACGAATAGTTCCTTTATTTTCCTTTATTCGTTGGCGTAAACCATCAAAAATATCTCCTTCTCTTTCCTGAAACGAAATAAGATAATTAGGGCCAAGTACAAAGCTCATTTGCTCCGAGTTGATACGGTCGTTTTCCTCATCAACATTCAGGGCCTTAAAAGTTAAGAAGAGACATTCTTCATACTCTTCCAATTTTGGGCGGTGTTTGGTATTTAAAACGTCTTCAATTAAAAGTGGGTGCAGGTTGAAAAACTCACCAATTTTACCAATCGTTTCAACATCATGGAGCCCGTCTATATTTATCCAGGTAACACTTTTTTTATCCTTGTATTCAAATACCTCTTCTGTGTCCTTGCAAATCTTTTCAAAATAGTCAGTTGCCGTGTAATCAATAATCGAAATTCTTACGTTATCTGCAAGTTTCTGACCAATGTGAACCAAAACGCCAGGAGGTAATCCTGCTTTCTTTGAAATATTTTTAGTGCTCTCAGGCATACAATAAAGCTTGTTTTTTTAAATAGAATTTGGACTAATATATAGTATAAAATGTAATTGTAAATAAGGTAATTGGCAATTGTATGCTTTCATGGCCATGCCTTAGTTTTTCAAATTCATAATAACTTCATTATTTTTAGGTATAGTAAGCATTCAATAACCTAGAAATATGAGCAAAGATTTTTCCTGGTTCAACTCCTACCCAAAAGGAGTTGAGCATGAGATTGACCCAGGTCAGTACCAATCCATTCTTGATATTCTTGATAATTCCATCAATAAATTCCGTGATTTTGTTGCGTTTGAAAACATGGGTAAAAAACTTACCTATGGCGAGGTAGATGAGTTATCGCGCCATTTTGCCAGCTATTTGCAAAATGTAGCCAAACTTCAAAAAGGAGATAGAATTGCGCTGCAAATGCCCAACTGCTTGCAGTATCCTGTGGTTATTTTTGGAGCACTTCGTGCCGGCCTGATCGTTGTAAACACCAATCCGCTTTATACTCCTCGCGAAATGAAGCACCAGTTCAACGATTCGGGCACAACAGCTATTGTAATTGTAGCAAACTTTGCCAATCATTTGGAAGAAATTATAGCAGATACGGCCATTAAAACAGTAATTGTTACCGAGCTTGGCGACCTGTTAGGTGGGCTAAAAAAGACAATTGTGAATTTTGTGGTTAAGCGTATTAAGAAAATGGTTCCTCCTTATCATTTGCCACAAGCAGTTTCGTTTAGCAAAGCATTAAAAGAGGGCAGAGACCATGCGTTTATTCAACCGGAAATAACGTTGAAAGATGTTGCTTTTCTTCAGTACACTGGTGGTACAACCGGAGTGGCCAAAGGTGCCACCTTGTCTCACGGAAACATATGTGCCAATATAATGCAAGGCGATCAGTGGTTTTTGGATACCGAGCCAGGCAATGAGCTGGTGGTTACAGCCTTGCCACTCTATCACATATTTGCACTAACCGTTAATGGCTTTTTAATGTTTTCCTTAGGTGCGCACAACCTGCTTATAACCAACCCACGCGATATGAAAGCCTTCTTGAAAGAATTGAAAAAGGTAAAAATGACTGTTTTTACAGCTGTAAATACGCTTTTCAATGGGCTTTTGCATCAACCTGACTTTGCAAGTGTTGATTTCTCTAGACTGAAGTATTCCATTGGGGGAGGTATGGCGGTACAGTCGGCTGTGGCCAAGCAATGGCAGCAAGTAACTGGCCATCCTTTAGCCGAAGGCTATGGTTTAAGTGAAACCTCACCCTTGCTTACATGCAATCCATTGGATGGTACAGAGCGTATGGGCACCATTGGGCTGCCTGTGCCAAGCACAGAATTATGTATAATGGACGAGCAAGGTAATCAACTGCCTGTAGGTGAAGTTGGCGAGATTTGTGCCAGGGGGCCTCAGGTAATGGATGGCTACTGGCTACGCCCAGATGAAACCAAAGAAACTTTCTTTGGTGATTGGTTCAGAACCGGTGACATAGGAGCAATGGATAAGGACGGTTTTTTTAAGATCGTTGACCGCAAAAAGGATATGATTCTTGTTTCGGGGTTTAATGTATACCCAAATGAAATAGAAGATGTTATCGTTTCGCATGATAAGGTGTTGGAAGCAGCGGCCATTGGTGTGCCCGATGAACGAACCACCGAAGCTGTAAAAGTATTCATTGTTAAAAAAGATCCTTCCCTTACAAAAGAAGAGGTGATGGAATACTGTAAAGAAGACCTTACCAATTATAAACGGCCCAAACACATTGAGTTTGTGGATGAACTTCCCAAATCGAATGTGGGTAAGATAATAAGGAGAAAGCTCAGGGAGCAGGAAGCTTAATTGCAGTAGAATGTTAGTTGGCCCGGTTTTAACCGGGCCATTTTGTCTTAAAACTTAAATAATAAAACCTATCAATATGAAAAACCTGTTTTTTATACTCTTTCTCGCTCTGTTTTCATTTTCATGTACTGAGGTCGTTTTTGAGACCCCTCAACCTGCAAAAGCAAAACAATTAAAGGAATTTCCTTCGTCACTGCAGGGTAAATACACTTTTGTAATGCTTAATGAGCAGGAAATACTCGAAATCGCTTCCAATTATATTGATGGAAAAGATGGCCGTCAATATCTTTCGGACTCTCTTGTTATCAAGAAGCTTGGCAGCAAGTATGTATTTAACCAAAGGATCAATAAAGAAGGATCTGCCACCAACGGCAAGTGGTCTTCTGTAGTGCTGGAAGAAAAAGGCTGTGGTTTTTTAAAGGCAACAGCGTTTGTGATTTCTGAAGATGAATATGTACAACCTTTTACAGATGCCTACGGGGCTTCACTGGAGGGTTCAGGACAGGAAAAACAACTTATTGTGAATCCTTCGGATGAGCAATTCAATAAAATCAGCGAAGACAAACAGGCTACTTTATCTGTAATTTTGGAAAAGCTAGAATAATCAGCTCTCGACAGGTTCTTTAAGAAGCATTTTACCAGTTGCCAGGTAATGGTTCAGGGCTTTTTCCCAGTATTTCATGTCTTCGTGAAAATGCTGCGCAACCATAGATTCAATCATGGTCTTGCCCAGTTTGCTTAGGGCTGTATAGCGGTACGCAATATCGGCCGTAGCGCCTTTTTTTGCCTCGCTCAAGTGGATACTTATGCGCACTGTGAACAAGCCCTGGGTAACACGAACAAACTCAATAAAAAATAACTTTGGTTCATATTCACTTACATACCAGGTGGTTTCAATACCTTGACCGAAAGGAGTTGTAAATATGCAATCCTTTTCCACGAGCCCGGAGCGGGAGTAAACCATCTCATAATCCCATCCGTCTATCCAGTCTTTTTCACGAACAGGACAAAGGAGTGGGAACACTTCTTCCGGAGTAAAATCGTAGTGGTGAATTGAGTTAAATGTTTGGGCAAACATGAAACAATGATACTAAAAAATCATTCGATTTGATGCCCATTTGACAGCTCTTATTATTTTAGTCGTTTAATTTTTTACGATGACATTAATAAGAAGAATTCACAGCCTATATGCCTTTCTTGTATTTGTTGTCATGTTTATCATCTTGTTTCCTTTTTATCTGGTTGTAAGTTTGAATTCAAGTTGGCATTTTCTGGCGTATAAGATGGACTACTGGTGGGCCAGGGTGTATTTTCCGGTTTCGTTGTTTAGAACAAAAGTTGTGTTCAAAGGCGACAAGCCAGGTAAAGGCCCTGTTATTTATTGCCTAAATCATTTTTCATATCTCGATATACCTTCCACAGGTTTGCTGCCCAAGCAGGCCTGTTTTGTAGGTAAGGCTTCTATCAAGAAAGTGCCTTTGTTCGGTTACATGTTCGGATCGCTGCATATTGCTGTTGACAGATCAAGTGTTAAAGACAGGGGCAGGGCATACCAACGTTATGCTGAAGCCATCCAGGAAGGCAAATCCTTATTTATTTATCCGGAAGGAGGAATAAGGTCAACTAACGTACCGGTACAGGCGCCCTATAAAGATGGGGCCTTTAGAGTGGCCATTGAGGAGCAGGTTCCAATCGTTCCGGTTACACTTCCATTTAACTGGAAAGTGCTCCCGGATGGCATCTGGACTTTGCAAAACAACTTTATTAAACTTGTAGTGCATGAGCCCATTGATACCAAAGGTATGACCATGGATGAAATGCCTGAGCTAAAGGAAAAGGTCTATCGAATTATTCAAAACCAAATTGAGGTAGAAAATAAACTGATACCGAGAGAAGAACTTGTTCAGGCAACTTAGAATGCTATAGTTTTGCTATTATGAAAATTACGGACGAATTACTGGACAGAATAGCTCATCTTGCAAGGCTTGAGATTAAGGAGGAGGAAAGAGAGGCCTTAAAGAAAGATATGGATGCTATTTTGGAGTGGGTGGATAAATTAAAGGAAGTGGATACTGAAGGAGTGGAGCCACTCGTTTACATGTCGCATGAGGTGGACAGTGTGCGTGAGGATATAGTTGAGAACCAATTGTCTCAGAAAGAGGCACTGGATAATGCCCCGGATACTGACAGTACCTTTTTTCGTGTTCCAAAAGTAATTAACAAGTCCAATGAATAAATACATCTTCTGGAGTAATTGGTCACAGCCATACAAGGGATTAGCCAATCTCTTGTTCGTTGTACTTATATTGTTAATTTTATCTATGCTGGGGCTGCTTTTCCTTGGCCCTGAAGGATTAATCGGATGGCATACCTTTAGCCAGCGTATTCCTGTCGATATAATTACTCAGTCTGTAGATGTTGGCCCTTTTGTATTCCCATTCCCTGAACAGTTGTTCGTGATCAAGGAGTTTGTTTCCGGAGCTAGTATGCCGGATTTTAGCTGGGCGCCAACCACAAATCTTGTTGTTATTTTTGCTTCTCTTTCCCTGTTTATCTCATTGATCACTTATTTTAACCGATGGGGATTTCTAGTTTTTGCGAGCTTGATTTTTTCTTTCATTATTTTTCTTCATCCCGAAATGCTTCAAGTGGCAAGCATGGGAGACAAATGGCTTTTAGCCATTATTTTCTTTTTGTACACCGGGCCGGCCTATTACTTTCAATCATTTAATAACGAAGCGCCATTTGCTTTTAGGTTAGTTGTATTTGGGGCAATAAGTGCATTAATTCTAATAATGGCTGCCACACAATCGCATGTAATGGCTCCTCTTCATGCTTTGATGGGCTATGGCATTTTAGCTCCTTACATGGTTGTACTTCTTTTTGTGCTTATGGTAGGGCATGAGGTTGTCAATGGTTTTTTAATTGGTATTGCAGGTTCCAAAGATCAGGAAGGCAATAATCGTATAAAGCACTTTCTCATATTAACTGTTATTTACCTGGTTAACGTACTGATGTCTTATCTGGAGGTAACTCATGTGATCGACTGGGGATTTATTACGCTTAATCCCTTTGTGCTACTGGCAGTTGCAGGCCTTTTTGGTGTATGGGGCATAAGCAAGCGGTTTGTTTTGTACCAGAAAGTGGCAGATGATCAAAAGGTATGGGTATTGCTCTATTTGGTGGTAGCGGTATTGTCATTCGGAACAATAAACTATCTGATGCTTACACTGGAAGATCCTATGTTAAAGATCATTAGTGACTTCATTATCTTCTCTCAGCTTTCAATGGGCTTTGCCTTTCTGATTTACATACTTTACAACTTTATACCTGTAATTGAAAAGGGGTATGCAATGAAGGATATTATGTACAAACCACAGAACCTGCCTCATATGACCTATCGGCTGGTTGGAATGGTGATCCTGACTGCTTTAGTGCTTATGAGAGATATAAAATACCCGATTTGGTACTCAATGGGCGGTTTTTACAATTCCATAGCCGACTATTTTTATCATATTGAAGATAACGAAACAGCAGGTATTTTTTATGAAAAGGGCTCGGATCTGAGTCTTAACAATCACAAGAGTAATTATATGCTGGGTATGATGAATATTGATAGCGATCATGACCTGGCAATAAAGAAATTTAAGAAAGCTGCAAGCCGTGTACCTACTGCTCAGGCATTTGTAAATGAGGCCAATCTGCAATCCGATGACGGGAGGTATTTTGATGCACTTTTTACACTTCAGAAAGGGAAAGAAAAGTTTGGTGAGTCAGTAGAGATTCAAAACAACCTGGGATTGCAGTTTAGCAAGGCTAATTTGCTGGATTCGGCCTGGTATTATTTCGATGAGGCTATTCGCTCTTCTGATGAAGCGAGAAATAATGCGTTGGCTTTTGTTCTGGAGCATAATTTTACGGTTAGTCCAGCCGATTCAGCTACTTTGTTTACAGACCTTAACCCTGTTGGTCAGGCGAATGCTTCTGCTTTGGGTTGGCGCCCTTCAACCTTGAGTAACATGAGTGGTGACAACATGATCAGTTCCACTTTGCTTAATAACCTGCTTTTAAATAAGCTGCCTCTTACATCAGATGCCATGCTCGATCAAATTCGTATGGTGGTTGATAGTACTAAAAATCCTACACTTTCTGAGGAGCTAAACTATGAGCTGGCACTTTACGAAATGAGGAATGAGCGCATTTCAGAAGCATTAGTAAGGTTGCAAAAGCTGGTATCCCTTGCCAACGACAAGCAGGGGATTTATTACGAAGCAATGGGGTTGATTAATCTGAAACACAGGAGCTATAATGAGGCTTCCAACTTTTTTTACCTTGCCGGCCAGGCAGGTAACACGACCATTGACCAACAACTGGCAGTTGCCCAAACGGAATCGGGTTATTTTGAGGATGCTATTAGCACCTGGTCGAGACTCTCGGAAAGTGGCAGCGATGATATGAAACTGCGTGCTGGTATAATGAAGCAGGTGTTGCAATCGATCGTAAATCCCAATGATACGATCTCAGGAAATGATTTGAGCCTTTACCTGAAAGCACGCTACCAGCGCCTTTGGGTGGATGAGTACTCTGTTAAATCCACTTTTGACAGAATAAGTGACAAAAGCCTGAAGAACCAGCTGGCGCTGGACTTAACTACTTATTATTTTGAAGCAGGTAATCTGGAGGCTACCAAATTGTTTTATGAAACAATTGACCCTGAAATTGATAATGAAATTATTTTACGGCCGCTTATGTATTTAAATATCAGGCTGGCGTATGCAGGGTTAATACCCGATCTCAACAAGCAACTGGATTTGTTTAAGCAGGTTGGTTTTACGTTTGGCCCAGATGAATACCTTCAAAAGGTATTTTATGAAACAAATCGACAGGATATTCCGGATGACATAGCACAAAAACTGGCAACAGATAACCCATACTTTGTTGAAGGAGTAGTTTGGGCAGCATCCCATTTTGAAAACGATGCGGATCCTTACCGTTCGTACAATATTGTTCAGGAAGCATTGGATAAAAACCCGGACAGCCGACTTTTGCTGGAAGAGTATGTGCTTCGTGCCATTGATTTAGGTCTGGAAGATTACGCTGAGCAGTCGTTGGTGCATTATCGTGAGTTATATCCGGGTACGCAATACAATACATTCATGCGAAAGGTAGAGGCGCGCAAAGCAGCCTTTAACGAAAAGCTGGAAGAAGAATCCTAAACCGTTTGTGTATTGGAAGTACATTTAAAATAATATTCGTGAAACATTTTTAAGTAGTTCTTTGTATAAACTAAAATCTTTCCCAATTTGCCTGTTATGAAGGAGATAATAAGAATGACGGACATTACACGCATCTATCAAATGGGTGCGGAAACTGTTCGGGCACTACAAGGTGTAAGTATCCATATCAATCAAGGTGAGTATGTAGCTTTTATGGGGCCGTCAGGGTCAGGTAAATCTACTTTGATGAATATGATAGGTTGTTTGGATACACCTACCGGTGGCACGTATGTGCTGAATGGAAATGATGTTAGTCACCTGACAGAGAATGAGCTTGCAGAGATTAGAAATAAAGAAATCGGTTTTGTATTCCAGACATTCAACCTTCTTCCCCGTGCTTCATCTTTAGAAAATGTGGCATTGCCGTTGATTTATGCCGGTTATGGAAGGTCGGAACGCGAAGAGATGGCCTACCAGGCATTGGAGAATGTTGGACTAGGCGACAGAGCGCTTCACAAGCCTAATGAGCTTTCAGGTGGTCAGCGTCAAAGGGTAGCCATTGCCAGAGCCCTGGTAAATAACCCCAGTATCATTCTTGCCGATGAACCTACCGGTAACCTCGATACCAAAACCTCATACGATATTATGGACTTGTTCCAAAAGCTTCATGATGAAGGCAATAGCATAATCATGGTAACGCATGAAGACGACATAGCCCATTATGCGCATAGAATCGTGCATTTGAGAGATGGTTTGATAGAAACGGATAGCCCTAACATGAACGTACGAAGAGCAAAAGTTACAACCTAAGCCAACTTCGTTAATGAAAATATATACAAAAACAGGAGATAAAGGGCAAACCTCTTTATTGGGTGGTACCCGCGTAAGTAAATCCGATGACCGCATTGAAGCCTACGGAACAATTGATGAGCTGAACTCATATATTGGGCTTATTCGCGATACACAAACCGATTCGTTAAGAAGAGAGATTTTAAAAGAAATACAGGACCGTTTATTTACCATTGGGTCACATCTTGCCTTGGATAAGGAAAGCAAGAAAGACAAACTGCCGGATTTGCACGAAAGTGACGTTGAGCTTCTTGAAAAGCAAATGGATGAAATGGACGAAGTACTTCCCGAGATGAGGTCGTTTGTTCTTCCTGGTGGGCACGTGCATGTGTCCTATTGCCATATAGCACGTTGTGTATGCCGCAGGGCAGAGCGGCTGACTATTCGATTGGCGGAAGCCGCTGATATAGAGCCAATTATTATTCGGTATCTCAACAGATTATCCGATTATCTTTTTGTTTTGGGAAGAAAACTTGCAATGGAATTAGGCGTTGGGGAGGTTCCTTGGAATGCCCGATTTTAATAGGATAAAATGGCTTTTTAAGCTATTTTTGTTACGTAATTCATACTCCTACAGCCATGCAAGATACACTTCAGTTAACAATACATAAAGCTCCACATTCACGCATAAAAGAACTCGATTACAACAACATAAAATTTGCCAGACAATACTCAGACCATATGCTGCTGGCAGACTACAAAGGAGGAGAGTGGAAGAATCTTAGAATTGAACCTTACGGAAACATTAGTTTAAGCCCTGCAAATCCAGCTATTCATTACGGACAGTCCATTTTTGAAGGATTAAAGGCCTATAAACACGATGACGGAAAGATTTCCATCTTTCGTCCGCAAGCTAATTTCGAACGTATGAATATCTCGGCTGAGCGAATGGTAATGCCTGCTATACCCGAAGAAATATTTATGGATGGAATGCGGGAATTACTTAAAGTTGACAGCCAGTGGGTTCCCAATGTAGAGGGTACTGCTTTGTACATTCGTCCTTTTATGTTCGCTATTGATGAGTTTATTGGTGTGCGTCCTTCGGACGATTTCACTTTTATGATAATAACAAGTCCTGTGGGGGCCTATTATGCCAAGCCCGTGAAGGTACGCGTTGAAACGCATTACACGCGTGCAGTTAAAGGCGGAACCGGTTATGCTAAAACTGCCGGTAATTATGCGGCATCGCTTTATCCGGCCAAGCTGGCGCATAAAGACGGATATGATCAATTGATATGGACTGATGGCCAGGAGCATAAATACGTTGAGGAATCTGGTACAATGAACATTATGTTTGTTATTGGAGATACCTTAGTGACGGCTCCAACAGGTGATACCATTCTTAATGGAATTACCCGTGATAGTGTGCTTACTCTAGCTCGCGATTGGGGAATGAATGTTGAAGTAAGACCTCTTACCGTTGACGAACTTATTGATGCTGCCAAAACCGGAAAGCTTAAAGAAGCCTTTGGTGCCGGAACTGCTGCAACCATCGCTCATGTAGATACCATTGCACATGAAGGTATTGACTATAAGTTGGATCAGAGCGGATGGGAGTTTTCTGAAAAAGTGCTAAAAGCATTGAACGATATTAGATTGGGCAGGGTAGAAGATAAATTTGGCTGGAATTATTTGATATAATATAAAAGTTAACCTGATATGAAGAAAAATCAATTACAAGCAATTATCTACGTTCTAATTGGCGCCTTTTTTATTTACTGGGCGCAAACACATTCACCTAAAGCAGGTCTTGGTAAGGTAATCGGTAACGAACTTTCAGGTTCATACACCATGAGCGAAACCTGGTATTACATTACTCTCTTTGCCGGTATTGCAATAGGAATAATTGGAATTATAAGATTTTTCAGAAAGTAATTCAGGTTTGTTAATCATTAAAAATTTGGTCGCATGGGTTTTCTCAGCGACCTTTTTGTTTAGTTTTACTTTTAATGACTAAAGTACTTTCATACATTTTTATTGCACCTTTTATCTACCTGATATCCATTTTACCTTTCTGGATATTATACCTAATGTCCGATATCTGGTATTTCTTTGGGTATAAGCTTTTTGGGTATCGTGTTAGCCTAGTGCGTAAAAATTTAAAACTCACATTTCCGGATAAGAGAACTGTCGAAATTGACGAAATAATCAGGAAGTTTTATCGAAATTTCTTTGATCTCGTTTTTGAGACACTGAAAGTACTAACCATCTCCCAAAAGCAAGTAGTAAGACGTGTTGAATTAGGCGATATGAAAGCGCTTGAAAATTACAGGGATAAGGGACAGTCGGTAATAATATCCATGGGTCACTTTGGTAACTGGGAGCTGGGAGCCGCCAGATTTGAATTAGCAGACTATCCACAACTAATGGCAGTTTACAAACCATTATCTGACCCGTTTTTTAATAGCCTCATGTCGCGCATACGCACCCGTTTTGGGGGCGATGTATATGCCATGGATGATACGTTGGACAGAATGAGGGAAGACAGGCACAAATTAACAGCTGTAGCACTATTGGCCGATCAAAACCCTTCTTCGCATAATGCCTATTGGTACCAGTTACTTGGGCGCAAAACTCCTGTTTTTACTGGTGTGGAGCTACTTGCAAGGCGCTTCAACTACCCGGTTATTTATTTGCGGGTGAATCGCCTAAAAAGAGGCCGCTACCAGCTCAATTGTGAAGTATTATCTGATGCCCCAACAGAAACAGGCAAGTACAAAATTACCCATGAATACATTCACAGAATAGAAAGAGATATAAGGTCAAGGCCAGAAGAATGGCTATGGACACACAACCGGTGGAAACGGAAACCAGATAATTAATTGCTTGAGTGATCTGCCACAATCACCCAGTCATCATCAATTCTTCGCCAGAGCAGGCTAAAGTATCCGGTATCTTCGTTTTCTCTTTCCAAATGATATTGCCCAACCACAAAACACACATCTTCACCGATCATTTCCATTGATAAAATAGTAAATGAGAGCGTTCCCATTTCTTCTTTAGTAGGATAGCCAACTTTGTAGCGCTCTAAAGTGCGTTCAAAGCCATAGGTTATTCCTGAGCCACCAATAAATTTTAAGGAATCGGACTGCCAGTAAGCTGCCTTCATGTAGCAATTTAAATTGCCTTTGTTCCAGCATTCAACCTGCTTATCCATTTTTTCCTTAATGATCCCTTTGGGATCATCGCTCCGGTACGTTCCAACCAATAGTAATAAACTTAACAATAGCTTTGCCATAGCGTGGGGTATCTAAGGTTTCTAATGTAAATTTAACATTTATGAACTATCTCGCACATATCTATCTTTCAGGAGAGGATCATGAGGTCTTAATTGGCAATTTTATAGCAGATGCCGTGAAAGGAAGCGACTGGCAGCGGTACTCCAAAGGAATTCAGGATGGTATTCATTTGCACAGGTCCATTGATCATTTTACGGATACACATGAAATTGTTAAAGCTAGTAAAAGCAAATTGTGGGAAAGGTACAGGCATTATAACGCTGTGATTGTTGATATTTTCTACGACCATTTTTTAGCCCGAAATTGGGACACTTATCACGAAACCCCCTTGAATGATTATGTAAAAAGCACCTATAATTTGCTGGAAGAAAACAAGCATATCTTTCCTGAGCGCATCCAGTATTTATTGCACTATATGGTTAAGCACAATTGGCTGTTTAATTACAGGTCCATTGAAGGGGTTCAATCCGTTATGAATGGTATGTCAAGAAGAACCTCTTTTAACTCCGGAATGGAAAATTCCACGGAAGAGCTGCTTTTATATTATGATGAGTTTGGGAATGAATTTGAAACATTTTTCCCACTTTTGAAGGAATTTTCCACTTCAATGGTAGCCTCGTTCGAATGATTGTATCAAAGCCAAAACTTAGTGCGCTGTTGGCATTAGGTATCTTTAGTTTCATAAGTATTTCGGTTGGTGCTTATGCACTTAGCATAATTATGGACGATAGGGGACTCTGGTATCATTATGTAATAAGCGGTGTTTTTTTATCTGTTGGTCTGGTTTTGTTTATACGTCAGTTGCTGAGCTACAAACTAGTGTCCATTGGAGATAATAAGTTGAGGGCGGCTTTCCCATTCAAAGGCATTAAAAAGGAGTATTCGTTAGCAGATATTGTTTCGTGGAAGGAAGAGGTTATCAAGACTAAAAATGCATCGTTCAGACAATTAGAAGTTCAGTTTGATGATTTTTTATTAAAATTGACAATTCAGGAAAACACTCAATATGAGCAAATATTGGGGTACTTAAAAAAGAAAGTGAGTAAAAAACAAGTAAGATGAGAACACTACTTTTTATTGGTTTAGGAGGGATGCTCGGAAGTATTTCGCGCTATTTAACAGGGCAGTTTTTTACCCGTTTTTTTACGGATCCAATGCCTGTAGGTACGCTGGTGGTAAATATTCTGGGAACATTTTTGATAGGTATACTTATTGGTATGGGGGAGCGTTTCCGCTGGTTTACAGAGCCCTGGCATTTTTTTCTGGCTGTTGGATTTTGCGGTAGCTTTACAACCTATTCAACCTTTGCTTTTGAAAATTATACATTGATAAAAGAAGGGCACTTCTTTACCTTGTTTTTATACATAACCATTAGTTTGCTGGCAGGTGTTGTCCTTGCCTGGGGAGGGTACTCATTGAGCAAATGGATATAAACTTGTTTTGATCCAAGAATCACAAATACCTGAAAGAAAAAGAGGAGGTCTAAAACCTCCTCTTTTGTAATAAATCTAATTATTACTGAAAATTCACCAGGAGAGAAGCAAAAAAGTTTCTTCCGGGGGCATAAATAGGCCGCGGACTAGTACCTGGTACCGATCTGTTTAAATGTTCGTAATAGGCTGCATCAAAAATATTCTGAGCCCCAATAGTGGCACTTAACACTTTGCTGATTTTGTAATTCACACTGGCATCTACCAAGGTGAACGATGGCGTTTCCGTTTCTCCAAACTCGGGCGATATGCGATCTTGCTTAAGTACATACCGAACGGATGCCTCAGGTACAAGTTTTCCATTTACATACGAACCGGAAATCGTGTAACGCATGTCCATTGGAGCAATTTCTGACAAAGGTTGATCTGACTCCAGATTTTGACCATATGTGTAAGCCATACTCAATTGATGCGTTAGCCCTGCAAAAAGCTGCTGGTTCCAGGTTAGCTCAAAACCACTCATCAGTGCCTGATCAATATTTATAAACCTGCGCACACCAGGGCTTGAAGGCATCCTGGGAGCAAGGGCAGGATCAATTTCTGATGAAATGTAGTTTTGAAGATACGATGCAAATAAGCTTAGCTTAATGGCCGTATCCGGTGTTTTATAACCCAAATTGAGATCCGCCTGATTGTTTATTTCAGGTTTTATATCGGGAGTTCCCACCATTTCATAAGGATCAAGGCCAACCGGTAAAAAGTTGATGTATCGTTCTGTTATACTACCACTTCTTTGAGCCCGCCCTAACCAGAGGCCCGCGCTAAGTGAATTGTTGAAATTATGAATTCCTCCTATGCTTAGGCTTGGGTTTACCTGAGTAATTTCAGTTTCTGGATTTACTGTGGTAAACTCAGGAGCGGCATCATTAGCTTTGGCCGTATTTACTTCAACTCTTCCGGAAAAAACAAGGTTGTTTGAGCCAAGCGTTAGGTGATATTCACCAAAACCGGCTGTTTTACTAATGTTGCTCTTTTGCCAAATATTATCTGTTAAGGTAGTACCTGCCATAGGCCCCATAAGTAGCTCTCGGGTTCTGTATCCATCGGCACGCTCTACTTTATAATCTGCACCAAGGTAAAGGGAGCCTTTGCTTATCTTCCAGAGCCCCTCAGTTCTTGCACCATAGTTTTGTGTATTGGCATCTGTTACCGCATTTAACATACGAGGGAATAATTCTTTGGAAAGATTATCCATTACGTGGTTCACAAGGGTTGTATAAACAGTGGTATTCCATGATTGCAGGTTCCTTCCCGAAAAATTGATCTTATGCTTGGCATTTAGAAGCCAGGTGTCATCACTTCTTAGGTCCATTTGCAGGGCTGGGAAATCGGTATTGCGTGCTACATTTCGCGTGGCAGACACAATAACTTCCTGGTTTTTGTTTAGCTGTATGCCCAGGCTTGTTCCAAAGCTTCCTCTTAAAAAAGAAGAAGGTATGGCAACGCCTTCACCATCGGTATAGTCATTGCCCTGTGACCAGGCGCCATATACATTTAAATCGTATTTGCTATTTCTATAGCCTAGTTTTCCTTCACTTCTTATACTGCTACCATTGGTCTCATAAGTAGTGGATGCTCTTCCATAAAGTCCCTCATTTGAAGAAAAGTCTGGAGCGACCGAAATGAAATTTATGGTACCTCCAAAAGAACTTCCATAACGTAGTGAGTGCGGGCCTTTCAATATTTCTACGCGGTCCATCATGTTAATGGATACCTGGCTAGTAGGAGGGTCCATTCGGTTTGGGCATGCAGCAGTTGCCGATTGGGCACCATCGATAACAATATTTAATTGGTCGTATTTAAAGCCTCGCAACACCGGGTCAAAACCATAGCTTCCACTTTTGCGAATACCCGAAATAGCCGCATTCTTACTTAGAACATAGCCTGCATCATGTGCAAGTCGGTCAGGTTGTTTAATATCCAGTTTGTCGTTTTCGTTTGAATTTGGCTTCAGCCCCAATATGGTTACAGGCTGCATGGTAATGAATTCCTCATTACGCTCAATTTTACCATTCTTAATTGCGGCTGCAAGCTCATTGCCAGAAAGTTGCCATTTCCCGTAACTTACATGCGATAAATAAAGTGTGTTGTCTTTGTTAAAGGAAATAATAATTATTCCATCTGCATCTGAAATGCCTTTCTCATTTCCGTATTGATAGGCGGCTCCAATAATTGGTTTTTGGCTTGAGGCATCTATTATATGTAATTGTGTTTTGTGTTCCTGGGCTATGCCGGCAAATGGCATTAGTATAAATACAAGCACCCATTGAAACACATAGTTTTTGTATGTGTTGATTTTCATTTTTATTGTTTAAAGTTGATACATCTTTAATCCTGTATAATATTTTAACAGGATGAGGTTTTTATCAACTTAAACCTTTGGAGGATGGAAAACACCTTCTAAATGTATTTCATACGAGGCAACTTGTGTTTCATTTGGTTGCCATTGAGGTGTTAAAAAACAAGACAGGTTAATCTTTTCAGACTTGTTCGACTTATAATAAAGTGGGATATCTTTCTTTTCGAATTTAACAGGCGTTTGACCCTCTTTTTGTGGTTGCGATGTATTTATTTTCGCAAGCTGGTCATCCAGAAAGCATTTACCCTTACACATTAATTCAGGCTCATCCAGGTTAATGCAGAGTTCTTCAGCAATTTTATCCTGATTCAATTTGAAAGTGATATAGATAAATGCATCGCTGAAAGTCCCGATAAGGACAAGCAAACTCATGCATATGGAAAATAGGGTCTTCATTAAAAAATACCTAAATCAATTTCGAAGTGCCTTTTTAAAAAGTAAGACAAATCCAAAAATAGAAATTGTAAGCAATACTACAAACCCAATTTGCATATAGGTTGTGTTGTTGGGTTGATTTATAAGGGTAAAAAGGCTAACGGCAAGGTGTCCTGCACCAATGGCTAAAATGGTTCTGGGAAGCATTCCGGCCATGCCACCCCAAAAAAACGGTTTGAATTTTATTCCAATAAAAGGAAGCACCACATTCATTACTGCAAAAGGTAAAACAGGTGATATCCTTGAAAAAAAGACAAAGCCTGTTGGGCTGAACTTAGACATTCGCTCAATCAAGTTGTCAAGCTTTGGATATGCCTCATGTATTGTTTTATGGAATTTAGATCCTAAGGGTCTGGAAAGGAAATATCCGATAATCGATGCCAGGCTGTATGTAATCACTAATGGAATTATGGCCTTGATTCCAAGAAAATAACCGCTAACGAGTGCTATAACAGTGGTTGGGGTAAGAGCCAGCGCCATAGTAAGAACAGTAATTGAATAAACCAACAACCAATCTAAAGTTGAAAAACTCTGTATGAGCGTTTCATTTTCATAGATGGTCCAACCCAGCAGGCTCGAAAATGTGAGAGGCATAAATAGCATCCAAGCTAAAAGCAAGAATGGCCGCCAATTCTTACGTATGGTATTTCCGGTTTTAATAAGAAGGTGGTACTGTTTGAACCTTAAACAGATGTTCATCAATCAGCATGGGTGACCAATCCTCTGTGCCGTGTACATACAGTGTTTTAGAGTCACTGTCTCTCAGTCTTCCGTATTTCAGGTAGCTGTCCCATATGTAGTCTATGTACCAGTCGGGCTCCTTACCCCAGCGTGTATCTTCTCTTTTTCTTTTGTAAAAGACCACTTTGGGAATGTCAATAAAGATACGTCTGTCAAACAACTCATTTAGTTCTTCTGAATAGAAAATGAGAATACCTTCTGTAATCACAATATCATAGGTTTCAATTGCTTCCTTTAAGGTCTTCTGAATCCGTTCAAAATCAACCGAAATCGGATGTTCCCAGTCAATATGGTCTTTTACCTTTGGTATGTCTGTTTCATCTTTTACATATTCATCCATACCAATTATGAATACGCTCTTATTGGGATATAACGATTTAATGTAATTCGACAAGCTGGTTTTACCTGACCTGCTTACACCACCAATACCAATTGACAATCCAGCCATTTGATCTTCTTAAAAAATTAGTTTTGATTTTGTTCCAAAATAGAAAAAAGTTTAGACAGATCAGGAGTAATAATAATTTCTGTTCTCCTGTTCTTTGCTTTGTTGGCATCTGAGTTGTTAGGTGCTACAGGTGAGAATTCACCTCTGCCGGCTGGTGTAAGCATGTTAGGGTTAACTCCGGCATTAACCAGTATTTTAACAATTGATGTAGCCCTTAACACGCTCAAGTCCCAGTTATCCTGCATGTATTTCGATTTTCCGGCTATAGGCACATTGTCTGTATGCCCTTCGATTAAAATGTGAATATCAGGTGTGGTTTTTAGTACCCCGGCCAATTGCTGTAATGCTTTTTTGCCTTTTTCGTCCACATTAATACTGCTCGATTTGAATAGCAGTTGTTCCGAAAGGGATACATATATGTTGCCATTACGCTGTTCAACACTTAATTCATTGCTTCCAAAATCCAATAAGGCTTCACTAATATTTTCTTTTAACTGACCAATTGCCCTTTGCGATTCTGCTACTATGTCTTCCAGCTCCTTAACACGTGCCTCACGAATAGCGAGACTGTCTTCAAGAAGTTCGTTATTATAGGTTGCCTCCTTAAGCGTTGCCTGCAGGGCAAGCAAACGCTCCTGTTGCTCCTTTAGGTCGCGGTTCATACGGCCGCTGTTGTTGAGCGCATTGTTGTAATAGGTTTGTAGTTTGTCGTGATCCGCCTGAAGGTTACTTAACTTCTCATTTGTTTTTGCCAGTTCTTCTTCAATTGCTTTTTTGTCTGATGCAGTACTTTCCAGTGCGGTCGCAAGGCTATCTTTTTTGCTAGAAAGCGTAGTCATATCTTTTTGCATCTGCATAAGATCGGCCTCCATTCTTACCTTTTCTGCCAGGAGCTCATCAAATTGTTTTTTAGGTACAATGCAACTGGTAAATGAACCGATAATTAGTGACCCTAAAATGGAATAAAGTAGTACTCGCATATGTATTTTTTTGTGAAGATAGTTAGCAAATAATATGCAAATATAGGTTGGTAAACGAGTATAGGGTACCTCGAAGCGTACTTTCTAATTATTTGCTAAAAAAACCCTATAAATTCTCAGTTAAGCTGAGTTTTCGTTTTTCTAAAGTGTACTTTTGCAGCAAATATTCGAGCAATGATTCAATCCATTTTTTTATCTTCAGCTGAGCCCTATTCGGGTAAGTCATTAGTTACTCTGGGAGTATTTGAAACCATTCTTAGAAGAACCCCGAAAGTTGCTTTTTTTAAGCCTATTATTCGCGATCAGCCGGATGGTGGAAGCGATAAAAATATACAATTAATACGAAAGCGATACAACCTGCCTCAAACCTGTGAGCAGTCTTTCGCTTATTACAGAAGCGAAGCACAGAGATTGATAGGACATGGTAAAATGGATGAGTTTGTAGAAACTATTTTACTAAAGTTTAAAGCACTTGAAGAAGAGAATGATTTTGTGATCGTTGAAGGGTCTGATTACATTGGCGAGGGCTCTTATTTTGAGTTTGATATAAATGCCCTGGTAGCCAAAAACCTTGGCTTGCCTGCACTTATTATTGGTCTTGGAAAAGGCAGGTCGATGGAAGAAATATTGAATCCGATTACCATGGCGGTTGAAACTTTCAATCATCAGGATACGAAAATTCTGGGAGTTGTTGTAAACCGGGTAATGCCTGAGAGAACCGACCAATTACTTGCAGAAATGAAAAAGCATTTACCTGCCAGCTCTGGGTTTCATTCTGTAATTCCTATTGATCCTGTTTTGAGCAGCCCCACCCTGAAAGAAGTAGCCGACCAATTAGGGGCACATGTACTTTTTGGAGCAGATAAGCTGGATAATCTTGCCATGGCTTTCCAGTCGGTAGCTATGCAGTTGAACAACTACCTGAAAGTCATGAAAGACAACAGTGTAGCCATTACTCCCGGTGACCGGCTGGACATATTGATGGGTGCCTTGCAGGCAAATAGTTCTCGTAACTTCCCCAGCATTTCAGGAATGGTGCTTACAGGAGGGTACGATCCACCAAAAGAAGTATTTAAGCTCCTGGAAGGCTTACCAAATGTATTTCCAGTATTATCGGTGGAAGACTATACATTTCAGACTTCGGTAAATGCAGGTAGCATAACCTCATCCATATCTGCAGAAAGCGACCGTAAGATAAATATAGCTTTGGAGCTGTTTGACAAAAACGTTGATCTGGATGCTTTCTATGAAAGTGTAGCTAGTACACAGGCAGCTGGTATGACTCCAAAGATGTTTATATACCATTTACAAAAGCTTGCTTCAAAGAACAGAAAAAGGATTGTATTACCAGAAGGCAATGATGAACGCATTTTGAAAGCTATCGAAATTCTTCAAAAGAAAGATGTGGTGGATATGATCGTTTTAGGGCATGAAGAAGAGGTTAGAAATAAAGCCAAAACATTAGGATTGCTGATCGATTTTGAGAAAACGCCCATCATTGATCCAACGCATACAGAGAAAAGCGAGGCATACGCCCAGGAACTCTATGAAATAAGAAAATCCAAAGGAGTTTCTTTAGAAATGGCTACCGATCTTATGACGGACGTATCCTATTTCGGTACCATGATGGTGCATAAGGGTGAGGCAGACGGAATGGTTTCCGGTGCTGCGCATACTACACAGCATACCATACGACCTGCGTTGCAGTTTATAAAAACCAAACCCGGTTATAACGTTGTATCATCAGTGTTCTTTATGTGTCTTGAAGACAGAGTGGTGGCTTATGGGGATTGTGCGGTAAATCCAAATCCTACTTCTGAAGAGTTGGCTGAAATCGCCATATCTTCAGCCGAAACTGCTGAGCGTTTTGGTATTGAGCCAAAGGTGGCTCTATTGTCGTATTCTTCAGGTGAATCAGGCAAAGGAGCTGAGGTGGATAAGGTAAGAAATGCAACTAAACTTTTTAAAGAGAAGGCTCCACAATTTAAGGTAGAAGGCCCCATTCAATACGATGCAGCGGTGGATGCTTCTGTAGGCAAGAAAAAACTTCCTAACTCAGAAGTAGCAGGACAGGCCAGTGTACTTATATTCCCGGATTTGAATACCGGGAACAATACCTATAAGGCAGTGCAGCGCGAAACAGGGGCCATAGCCATCGGGCCTGTTCTTCAAGGGTTAAATAAACCAGTAAACGATTTAAGTAGGGGTTGTTTGGTAGAAGATATAGTTAATACTGTAATTATTACCGCTATTCAGGCCCAGTCAGAATAAAAAACCAGTTAATGCACCGGCTTATTGTAGCTAGTGTTATTCAATTTTAAAATATGAAAGTACTTGTAATAAACACAGGAAGTTCGTCCATTAAATACCAATTGTTCGAAATGCCTGAAGGGAGGGTATTATGCTCCGGATTAGTGGAGCGAATAGGAGAAGAAATGGGCAAAATTACCCACAAACAATTGACGGAAAGTGCGGAGAATGTCTTTAAAGAAGAAATGGCCATTGCCGACCACAAGGTGGGTATGCAGCAAATAGAAATGCTTTTGGTTGATAAGGTTTATGGAGTTTTAAGGAATGCAGATGAGGTGAGTTTGGTTGGTCACAGAGTTGTACATGGTGGGGAAGATTTTTCGAGCACAACTCAAATTACCGAAGCGGTAAAAAATAAGATTAAAGAATTAGCTCCATTGGCGCCACTGCATAATCCACCTAATCTGGTTGGCATTGAAGCCTCTGAGAAAATCTTTCCGAATGCTACTCAGATAGGTGTGTTCGATACAGCTTTTCATCAATCCCTGCCCGAGTATGCATACCGGTATGCCATTCCCAAAGACTTGTACGAAGAGCATGGCATACGCGTGTACGGATTTCATGGTACTTCCCACAGATATATAACAAAACGTGCTGCAAAGTTGCTTAACAAGCCTTTGGAATCCATCAATCTGATCACAATTCACCTGGGGAATGGGGCAAGTATGGCGGCAGTTAAAAATGGAAAAAGCATTGATACAACTCTTGGATTAACCCCGTTACCAGGTCTTGTAATGGGCACCAGAAGTGGAGATATTGACCCGGGAGTTTTGTTTTATCTAAACGAAACATTGGGATATACTTTGCCAGAAATAAAGGATTTGCTTAATAAGGAAAGCGGCCTCAAAGGTTTATCGGGAGAAAATGATATGCGGGGCATAACCGAAAGGGCTGAAAAAGGTGACAAGGATGCACAGCTGGCCATAGCTGTTTACACCTATCGCATCAAAAAATACATTGGTTCCTACATTGCTGCAATTGGTAAGGTGGACGCATTGATTTTTACAGCTGGAGTGGGGGAGAATAGTCCTGTTATTCGCGCTTTGTCAGTTGAGGGTCTGGAACCACTGGGTATTGAATTAGATACAGCTAAGAACCAGAACAGGGGTGGTGAACGGAAAATATCTACTGAAAAATCCAAAGTTGGTATTTGGGTAATTCCTACCAATGAAGAATTAGAGATTGCCAATCAGACATACGAATTAGCCAAATAAGATTTTTCTGCCTTTTCTCTTTTTAAAGGAGGCATCAATATCAATCAGATATTTGATGAGATTCAAATAAAAGCAGGCACTTGATTTTCGCGCTCAATTTACTTTTGCAGTAGCAATAGTTTATGAATTCAAATTCTAATGCTATGTCACTACTAACAAAACGATTTCCTGCTTGGGATAACCTTTCGGATTTCTTTGATGATGATTGGTTAAAAGCAAGAATGACACGACCAGAATGGACGCCCGCAGTTAATGTAATTGAGCATGACAACAATTACGAAATTGAAGTGGCGGCCCCCGGATTGAAGAAAGAAAACTTCAATGTGGAGGTTGAAAACGGAGTACTTACGGTTACCGGTGAAGCTAAGGCCGAAGATGAAAAGAAAAAGAAACACTACACCCGTAAGGAATTTATGATGCGTTCATTTTCTCATAGTTTTACACTACCAGAAGATGTAATGCATGATGATGTAGATGCAAAGTATGAGGACGGTATTTTAAGACTGATGCTTAAAAGGTCTGAGCGTAAGCTACCTCCTAAGAAAAAAGTTTTAATTCACTAAATAGGTAAGGCAGGTGATAAGCCTGCCTTTTCTATGTATTGATCTTACAATTTAACCCTGTTTCTGTCAGGGTGATCATTCATATACATATTCAGTTTTCTCATTTTTTTTCTGCCTGCACTTTGATCGAAACTAGCACAGCTTGCAAAAGAGGAGAGTAGGATTATAGCTACTAATATCTTTCTCATGGGTTTATGTGGGTTAGTTATTTTGGCTTAAACTATACCACAAAAAGAAAGGGTGCGAAGGGCTATGGTTCTACGTATTAGTGCGTAAACAATGAGGGCATTTTATACGAATGAAGAGTGTTAGTCAAGTATTTTTCCTCTCTTGCCAAGCTCAATCGCTTGCATATTTGCTATTTTGCCATTGTTAATCTCAAGCTTTAGTATAGTCCGTACCTTGTGAAAACCATGTCTTCCTGCAGCGCCAGGATTAATGTATAGCATATTATTAAGCTTTTTGTCGGGCATTACTTTCAGTATGTGCGAATGCCCACAAACAAGAATTTTTGGCATTTCTTCCTTCAATTTACTCATAAGGCCATTTTGATACCTGCCCGGGGTACCAGCAATATGTGTAATATATATCTTTAATCCTTCTCTTAGCAGTATTTCCGTTTCAGGAAAAACACTTCGTGTTTCCTGGCCATCTATGTTGCCATATACCCCAATGGTTGGTTTTAACTGTTGCAAATGGTCGATTATAGACACATCTCCTACATCTCCTGCATGCCATATCTCATCGCAGTCTTTAAAATGATGAAGTATGCGTTCATCTAGCCAGCCGTGCGTATCTGATAAAATACCAATTCTCATTGCGATTGCTTCGCTGTTTTCTTTGCTGCTTTTTGCATATCCTTTTGGTTCTTCAGTTCAGTATCGCGCTTCTGCTTTTCTTCTTTCTGCACACGTTTGATCTCCTTGCTATTATTTCGGGCTCCAATACTGCTTACTACACCACTTAAAGCGGTTTTGGCTGCATAGTCCAGGGAAATCCTCGATGGGTCTCTTTCATAGTACATCGAACCCCTGCGGCCAAAGAGTCGGTATTTTGAATTGTTCTTTTTAACAACAAAGGTGTTTGCAAAAAACGATTTTAGCGTAACACCCATACCCTTGGTCTTTAAATTTTTCTTATTATAGGTCTCTACCTTCAGATTGCTGTAAAGGAACTGCATATTTCCATAGGCATAGCTGCTGTTGGCGGTGGCTTGTAGATTAATGGATTTGATCTTACCGCTTTTTACACTAACAAATGCAGTTGCTTCCAATATGTTATTAAACTCCTGAGCATCCATTGCTCCCAGGCGCGCATCAAAAAAGAACTGATCGTCAGGGTCAAACATATTAAATGCAAAATTGGCTCTTAAATCACCCTTACCCATAATTTTGGTGCTTGCGGCTGCCTTTAGCATAAAGTCCTTCTTCAATTTGGTGGAGTCATTAGTTATGTTGGTTATGGTTCCATTTGTGTTGTCAAATGAAATACTACCCTCCAATTGGCCGGAAGACTGCAGGGTGGTTTGGTCAATATTGAGGTTGGTGATCTGAATAGTATCTATGGATAAAGGAATCCTGGTGTTTCGAATGCGTTCCTGAAGCATAGGTATTCTTCTGTCGATTGGGTAGGGTAGCTGCTTATCCTTATACAGGTCCAGGGTTCCATCCGTTATGCTTATTTTTTTACATTCAATTGCTTTTTCATTGATTAAGTCAGCCAAATTTATTTGACTGAAAGTTACTTGTTTAACAAGCAGATTCTTCCAGTCAGCCTGAAAACCCGCCTTTTTCCCATATTCCTTTTTTGAGAATAACGGTGTATACCTAAGATTTGAAATCCTAACCTCAGACGTACCATTAGAAACAAGCAATGTATCAAAACTTACCTTATTTAAGCTATCGGGCAGATTGGTTGAGAAATTATAAACCCTTAGCCTGGCATCTTTTGTTAACCTGGAAAGATTAAAGGTATTTCCTTTAAAACCACTTAAACTATCAATTTCCACATCAAAATGAAGTTTATCCAAAAAGTGATTTGGCTGTTTAGGAGTAGTGTATGTTATCCGGGTATTCTTGATTGAAATTCCTTCAATATGCAATCCAATTGGTAGATCTAAATTCGGTAATTTCTTACTCTCGCTGTTTGATGTGGTATCTGATACATGAATGGCCAACAGATTATTTCTACTGGATAGTTGTCTTATACTTAATTCATTCTTTAACAAGGAAGGAATGTCGAATTCATGAATTGCAATACCCGGAGAAGAAAGTCTCAGACTTCTCTTTGGTGAGTAATTGTTGTAGTAAATGGAATCGGACCAAAGGTTTTTGGCTCGGGTATCAAGAAAGATTCTTGTTACCGAAAGTGTATCGTTGCTGCCTTCTAATTGCAAGTGACTAAGTTCAAAAGCACCGTTTAAACTATCAAAAGCGTTTTCCAGACTCGTAAGTGTATCTGCTTTAAAGCCTCTAACCACGCCATCAATACCATTTATAGCTAGCTGTCGGTCAACTCCTAATGCAATGCGCGACCTGCCTTTAAAGATATCCAGGGAATCAAAGCTAACTTCTTTAATTTTTCCTGAAAGAATTGGTTTTTTTAGGTTGATGGAATTCTTAGTGCCTGCCGACTTTTGTGTATTTACTATAATCTCAGGCTCTGTTATGGTAGCTTTTGCAAAGCGTAATTTGTTTTCATCTATAAGCAAACCTCGGCTTATAGATTTAAGCTCGCTTTCTTTAATTGTAACGTTAAAGGGGTTATTCACTTTACCATAATACATGTTTTTAATGACCAAAGTGGAGTCCTTATCCTCATATTTACCTGAGCCAATAGTGACTTGAGAAGTATCTGATTTGTTCGAAAGATTTAAATTATCGAAGCTCAGCCGAAGGCTATCAAAACTATAATGGTTTCTTTGATTCGCATGTAATGAATCCAATAATACACTTTGGATACTTATTGATACTCTGGAGGCATCAATAATAGATTTTTTAAACTCTGCTTTTAAATCGATATTTTTAACACTCAGTTTCGAGACCCCTAGTTTTTCCAAACTGTTGTCGGAGTCAAAATTTTCACGTGTAAAATCAGCATCTAAAGAACCGCTTTCAACCGCAATTGTATCTAACTGAACAACACCTTTGCCCGGGTTATTTGGGGCAAAACCTTTAAGCAAAACATTGTTAAGGCGTGCGTTGATATGGTGATAGGGAAGTGTAAGGCTGTCCGGTTCTATCTTAATCTCTTGGGCAAAAAAAGATTTACCTCCCTGGGTAGAAAGGTTAGAGTAGGTAAGTAAATGCCCGATTCCTTTAAGCTCTAAAGATCCATCCGTAGAAGAAAGCTTTATGGCATTAGGTATTCCACTCTTGAAGCTTTCTGAGCCGGCATTGTTTAGTGACAGATTTATGCCATTGAAGTGCGCACTCGTACTTTTTCCTTTCTGGAATTGCTGTAGCTTGAGAGAACCATTTTGAACGTAAAGATGCTTGATTAAAAGGTCCAGAGGGGCATTACTTTTTGTGTTTTTCTTAATCCACATTTGTGGATACTGCAGTATGGAAGTTTGGCTGCCATCAGCAATAACTGTATCTATAACTACAGGCTTTGAAAGTAGAATTTGTTCGGGATTAAATCCAAAGGCTTTAATAGATTTTATAGTTGTATAGGTGCTGAAGTTTACATTTCTTGATTGTAGGTTTCTATACGAGTTTCTTCCTTTAATAGGCTTTACCTTAATTTTATTTATTGAAAGACTTTGGGAAGGTTTATTAAACAGAACCTGTCCAATTGTTGCTATGTGAATGCTATCGGGTAATTGCTGTTCGATATTATTTATTGCAAAGGACTGCACATTTACACTTGAAATAAGTTTATGTTGCCTCCAATCTTCTTTGTTCAATGTATAGTTTGTCAGCCTGAGCGATAGATCGCTAGCTTTTGTTCTCCAATCGGTTTCTGCATCTATTGAGCCTTGGCTTAAATCAATGGTGTCAATTTTAAGCTGATGAAAATATTTGTAAAGCCCTGAACTGGAAGTATCGTCAACTTCTTTGGAGGGTCGATAAGTGATTTTTGGTTTCGAAACGGATATAGAGCGAATAAAAAGATCATTATCATTAAATGCTTTTTCAAAGTCAAACCCCTTTATTCTCAGCTTGTTAACCTTTATATCTGAGCTTCCGTCAATACTATCTCCTGTGGTTTGTCTTACTACTAACGAGTCAAGATTAATAGTAGATTCTGATGAAGATAGTTTTAGTTTATCAAAATATATGGTTTGGTTAGATTTAGGCAAATAAATCTCCTGCTTCATAATTTCAATGTCCACCGAAGTGGCGCTAATACCTTGCAAAAGGATGGAAGGACTTAATGAATCCAGCCTGAAATTTTTAAGCATGGTGGTGAAATCACTAACGTTAATATTTGGTATTTCTGCATTTTCCTTATCCTCAGACTCAATGGAAAATGTCCCGCTTTCGATCCTGAAGCTATCTATTTCCAATGCCGCAAAATAATTCCTAACTACTTCTATTACACTCATTTGGCTCTCTTTAGCCACTTCCTTAAGTTGTGCGCTTTTCTTACTTCTGAGCAAGCTAAAATCAGGATCTTTAGCGCCCACATAACTTACAAGTAATTGATCCTTGAATATGAGAGGAAGAATTGAGCGCAGCTTTACTACCACAAGAGGTGTTTTTACATCTATCAGATTGGGCTTTTTTGCAAGGTAATCCTTTTGCGAAATTACGGTTGTATCTAATTCTATAGCGAAATTGCTGATTCGTAATTCTCTCGAAATCACATCAAAACGAACAAGATCATAGGTGATTTTGTATTCTCCACCTGTTGCTTCCTGAACAGAATTAACCAGTATTTCACCAATAGCATCGGACACATAATTTCGGATAGTTCGCTGAAAAAAGAGTAGTAAAATGGCCAGCATTAGCCCTAAATAGGGTAATGGCCTCTTTAAAGGATTAAAGAGAAAATGACGCTTTTTTCGCTTTGCTACTTCTGCCAAAAGGTTGAGTTAGATACTTATTTTTGAAAAGATATAGAATAACTTCATTTCGTAGAAGCAATAATTTACATTAAATTATTTGTTATAATAAAAGATTATAAATTATTATAAATCAGTAATTTAAAAATTCAAAAATTATTAAATTGAAGGAAGAAATGGTCGTTTGGTTCAAATTTTAGTCTTTTTAATATGGTTTGATGTATTAATTATTATTCCTCAATTTGATTATAAATATGTTTTTTGAACCTATTCAATAGAAAATATATTTTATTTTTATTCCTTAAAATAGTTAAATTTACTTATTTCTATCTTTCATCTTAATTATTTAATTTGCCGGTTCAAATTTTTCAAGTATGGCTCTTACACCTTCAAATATGCTTGAGTTGCAAACAGAGGCACCTCAGTTTGAATTGCCTGATGTAATTTCAGGTAACGTTGTTAGTTTAAAAGATGCGAGTTCTGGTAAGCTTGGTTTGATGGTTATGTTCATTTGTAATCATTGCCCCTATGTTAAGCATGTTCAATCCGAGCTCGTTGAGCTGGCTGCTGATTATCAAGATAAAGGAATTGCTTTTATAGCTATAAGCTCCAATGATGTTGATAATTATCCGGAAGACAGTCCTGAACTTATGCTGGAAGAAGCTAAAAGATGGAAGTACCCGTTTCCTTACTTGTACGATCAGACTCAGGAAGTGGCAAAAGCTTACAAGGCTGCCTGCACTCCGGATTTTTACTTGTTTGATACGGAACTGAAATTAGTTTACAGAGGTCAACTGGACGGTTCAAGACCAGGAAATGATGTGCCATTGACGGGCGAGTCGTTACGTGAGGCAATTAACAATTTACTGGCTGGCATTCCAATAAATGAAAATCAAATACCAAGTATGGGTTGCAACATTAAATGGAAAGAGTAAATTATTAAATTAAAACTATACTTTTGGTAAATAATATGCGCAAATGAAAAAGAATCTACTATTTGTACTAGCCTTTTCTTTCGTTTTGTCAGAAAGTGCTTTTGCCCAGGTTGAGGTAAATGCCTTTGGTGGCTACATGCCCGGTTCAAAAACTGCTTACAGCTATAATGGCTATAGGTTGCGAATTGACGGAGGTGGAAATTTTGGAGTCGCCTTAGACTTTAACTTGCCTTTAAAGGGCATTCAGGCAGAGGTTTCTTACATGCATTTTTCTTCCACTCTGAAACAAGATGGCGGTTTGGTTGACAGAGTAGAAACGCAACCAATAATTGTAGAGTACTATCAGATTGGCGGATTACGTCCCCTAATGGATGGAGGACAATTCATGCCTTTTGGTCTTTTTACATTGGGTGCTTCAAGGTTTGCGCCTGAAAATGCTCCTCAGGAATATTGGCGATTTGCTATTAATGCAGGATTGGGCATGAAATATTTCTTTACAGATAAAGTTGGTATTAGACTTCAAGCACGATTGCTTATGCCGCTATACTTTGCAGGGGCTGGGTTTGGATGCAGTATTGGAACAGGCGGAAGTGGCTGTGGCACCGGAGTTGGTTTTGGAACTGAAATCTTGCAAGGAGACTTTACAGGCGGAGTGGTACTTAAACTAGGACAAGAATAGTTTTATATTCTTGCCTGAAAAGTATACAAGTTGTAATACCTGCCTTGTTTGGCAATCAATTCATCGTGGGTACCTTGTTCTACGATACTGCCTTTTTCAACAACCAAAATTTGATCGGCCTTACGAATGGTGCTAAGCCTGTGAGCTATAACCAAAGTAGTTCTGCCCTTTAATAATTCCTCGAGGCTTTCCTGAATGTAAGATTCCGATTCGGTATCAAGGCTGGAGGTGGCTTCATCTAGAATCAGGATTCTTGGATTAGCCAGAATGGCTCGTGCAATAGCAATTCGCTGTCTTTGCCCTCCCGATAGTTTTACACCTCTTTCGCCAATTAAGGTATCCAAACCGTTCTCAAACCTATCTGTAAATTCATCTATGTAAGCATGCTTTACCGCATGGTTTAGTTCTTCCTCAGTAGCATTAGGCCTTGAAAACAAAATGTTTTCCCTAATACTTCCTTCAAAAAGAAAATCATCTTGCAAAACAACCCCAAGATGCTTTCTGTAAGAGGCAAGGGATACCTCCTGAAGGTCATGTCCATCAATAATTATTTGCCCTGAAACAGGACTAATGAAACTTCCGGCTAACCCTGCAATTGTGCTTTTACCTGAACCGGATGTGCCCACCAAAGCAGTGGTTGTTCCGGCTTTTGCCTTAAATGATATAGTGTGAAGTACCGGAGTGCCTTCTATGTAATAGAATGCTACATTCTTGAATTCAAGTTCTCCATGAATTGAAGTAAGAGAGGTTGATCTTGGCAAACCATCTTCTTCTGTTGGTGTTTCAAGTACTTCCTCCATGCGATCCAATCCCGCAAATGCTTCTGTAAGCTGGCTTCCTATATTTCCCATTTGCACAATGGGAGTAACTAAAAATCCGAGGTATAAAGTGAATGCGAAGAAATCACCAACGGTCATAGCTCCTTGTGCAATTTGATTCCCTCCAACTCCCATGATAATGATTGTTGCCACGCCTAATAATAAAGCAGAGCTACTGGTTACAAGGCTTGTTGAGGTAAGCGATCTTTTTACATTATTGAAAAGCTCTAAAACCCCTTTTTTGAATACTCCAATTTCGTACTCCTCGGCATCGAATCCTTTAATAACCCGAATGCCTCCTAGAGATTCGGTTAGCCGGCCTGTAACCTGTGCATTTAATTCTCCTCTCTTTCGAAAGATGGGTCGTATGTAGCCAAATGCCTTTACAGCTATTACGCCAAATACTATCATCGGCAAAAGAACATAAAGGGTCATTTTCGCATTTATATTCAGAAGAAATATAAGGGAAAGAACAGAAGTCAGAACTCCTCCCAGAAGTTGAACAAAACCGGTTCCGACAAGGTTTCGAACACCTTCCACATCAGACATGATTCTGGAAACCAGCTCACCGGTCTTGTGATTATCAAAATAACTAACAGGTAACTTAATTATGTGTTGCTGAACTTTAGATCGTAGTTCTGCAATGAGATGTTGCGCTTCAACACTTAGAATGCGCGTTAGCGCAAACGAAGTAGACGCCTGAACTAAAACGGCAATACCTACAACTAAAAGAAGCATTGGCAGGAGGTCGTATCTGCTGGGTGTAATAATGCTGTCAATTAAATATTTTGGAGCATAAGGTAAGGCAATACCTGCAAGTCTGCTTAAAATAATTAACAAGAAACCTCCGAAAAGAAGCTTCTTTCTGGGCCACATTATGTTCTTGAAAACATAGTTAATGTTTCCTAGTTTTCTTTTTTTCTTTTCTGCCATAGTTATCAGGTCGGTTAAGGTTAAAAAATATTTTAATAATGTGAATCTGCTGCTTAGCTATTTTATCTTTGTCGTTGTGTTTAGATCATTAACAAATACTGGAAATTGGCTGATTTTATTTGCCCTTATTTCGATTGGATGTAAGGTGCGACCCTACAGCCGGGAGCAAATTTATGTAAAAGCTGACGACCATTTGACACTTCAGGATAAGGTAACTATTTTAAAAGCATCTTCCTCTGTTGAAGATGATGCCTTACAGGCATCAATAGCAAATTTATACGCGCAAAATGGTAATTGGTACCAGGCCAAAACCTCCATTAGTAAAGCTGTAAAACTCAATCCGCTTGAGCCTTCTTACCATTTAAGTTTAGCGCACTACTATGTAGAATTAAATTCTCCTGAACTCGCCTACAACGAAGCTAAAATTGCACATGATTTGAATGCGTACGATCCTAATTTGGATGCATTGCTGGCTAAGATGGCTATAGAAACAGCGGATTCTGTTGAAGGAGCTTCTTTTGTTAAAAGGTACTACTCGGCCAACCCTCAAAGTTCGGAAGCTCAACTATTGATGGCCCGGTTAGATTTGTTTGAACAGAATTTTTACGATGCTAAAAAGCTTGTTGAGCAAGGGTTACACACCGATTCCTTAAACGAACAGGGGTGGTTAACGGCCTTTCAGGTAAATAATCAACTACAAGACTATGAAAATGCGGAATTGGCTGGCTTTAAGTTAATTAAGTTAGACTCCGTAAACGTTAACTATTACAAACAACTTGCTTACCTCTTTGAACAAAAAGGAGATGATAAACAGGCGGCACACTACTATTTTGAAACGTACAAACTCGAGCCTGATTTAAAATTGCTTCGTAACAAGTTGGAGTTTGAGCTGTCAAATGGAAGGTATGATAGTGTGCTGTACTACACAGACTCGTTAGTTGCAGGTTCTAATTATGACAGTTCCTATATATTATTAGAGCGAGCCAGAGCATTTGATAAGAGATACAAATACGATGACTCTCATGCTCTTTACACCAGGCTTTGGAAAAGAGATACAACGGACTCTGTTGTACTTGCGGAAAGGGCCATCGTTCAGAGAAAAATTGCATATTTGCAGCGTAAAAAACAGGAGCAAAAGCGTTTGGCAGACAGTCTTGCCAATGCAATGCCAACAATTAATTTTTAATAACAATTATGAGTAAGGTCAATATTACATTGCCTGATGGTTCGGTAAAAGAATTTGATAAGGGAGTTACAGGGCATGAGATTGCCATGAGCATTAGCGAAGGACTTGCACGTAATGTGCTTGCGGCAAAAGTAAATGGCGAAGTTTGGGAATCAGCACGCCCCATTAATACGGATGCAACGGTTCAGCTATTGACCTGGAACGATACGGAAGGAAAGTCAACTTTCTGGCACTCATCTGCACACTTGATGGCCGAGGCTTTGGAAGCTTTGTATCCGGGAATTAAGCTGGGTATAGGACCACCCATTGAAAATGGATATTACTACGATATCGATTTTGGACCGCATGAATTTGACGGTAGTGAATTGGAAAAGGTAGAGCAGAAAATGCTTGAACTTGCCCGTGAAAAGAACGAATATATTCGTAAAGAAGTCTCAAAAAAGGATGCGGTCGACTATTTTACTAAAAAGGGTGATGAGTATAAACTCGAGCTTATTAGCGATCTGGAAGATGGAAGTATAACTTTTTACGAGCAAGGCAACTTTGTTGACTTGTGCAGAGGTCCGCATATTCCAAATACAGGTTTCATTAAGGCGGTAAAATTACTCAATGTAGCCGGAGCCTATTGGCGGGGAGATGAAAAACGTAAGCAGCTAACCCGCATCTATGGAATTACTTTTCCAAAACAAAAAGAACTTACCGAATACCTACAGCTTCTGGAAGAAGCTAAAAAGCGTGATCACCGAAAATTAGGAAAAGAACTTGAGTTGTTTGCCTTTTCAGAAAAGGTGGGTATGGGATTACCATTGTGGTTGCCGAAAGGCACCATGCTTCGCGAACGTTTGGAAGGCTTTATGCGCAAAGCGCAAATAAAAGCAGGCTACGATCCGGTTGTTACGCCACATATCGGGGGTAAAGAGCTTTATATTACCTCCGGGCATTATGAAAAGTATGGAGCCGACTCATTTCAACCAATAAACACACCACAAGAAGGAGAGGAGTTTATGCTCAAGCCAATGAACTGCCCTCATCACTGCGAGATTTATAAAACAAAGCCTCGTTCGTATAAAGATTTGCCAATCCGTTACGCTGAATTCGGAACGGTTTACCGTTACGAGCAGCATGGTGAACTTCATGGTTTGACAAGGGTACGGGGCTTTACACAGGACGATGCGCATATTTTCTGCCGTCCTGATCAGGTAAAAGCAGAGTTTGAGAAAGTAATAGACCTGGTGCTTTATGTATTCGAAGCCCTAGGTTTTACGGACTATACAGCTCAAATATCGCTCAGGGACCCAGAAAATAAAGAAAAGTACATAGGTGCTGATGAATTGTGGGATCTGGCTGAAAAGCAAATACAGGAAGCAGCAGATGAGAAGGGCTTGAAAACTGTTACTGAATTGGGCGAAGCTGCGTTTTATGGTCCCAAACTGGACTTTATGGTAAAGGATGCTTTGGGCAGGAAATGGCAACTGGGAACCATTCAGGTAGATTATACTTTGCCGGAACGTTTTCAATTGGAATACATTGGTGCGGATAATAAAAAGCATCGCCCTGTAATGATTCACAGGGCGCCATTTGGCTCTCTTGAGCGATTTATAGCTGTTTTAACAGAGCACTGTGCAGGTAATTTTCCGTTGTGGTTAACTCCTGATCAGGTAGCAGTGCTGCCTATTTCCGAAAAGTACGCGGAATATGCCGAAGAAGTATTTAATCAATTGAAACAAAGCGATATACGAGGTGTTTTTGACAATCGAGATGAGAAGATTGGGCGAAAAATACGCGATGCAGAAGTGATGAAAATACCTTTTATGGTTATTGTTGGCGAGAAGGAAAAACAGGATGGGGTAATTTCTGTGAGAAGGCACGGAGAAGGTGACCTTGGCTCGATGAAACTGGAGGAATTTGTGTCTTTATTCAGAAAAGAAGCAACTATTTAAAACATCCCTTTTTTTTCGATTAAATATTAATTTATTATAGAATTTGCGATATTTGCAACTTGTTTTAAACTAAAAGGAGAAAACGATTACAAAACAAAGATTTAAGGGGAGAAGACCGTACCAGGCTCGGGTTGAGGAACCCTATAGAATTAATGATCTGATAACAGCACAACATGTACGTGTTGTTGGAGAAAATATCAAGGTGGGAATTTATCCTATCAGCACTGCAATTAAAATGGCAGAAGAAGCGGGATTGGATTTGGTTGAAATATCACCAAAAGCTGAACCACCGGTTTGTAAAGTAATAGATTACTCTAAGTTTAAATACGAACAGAAGAAGAAGCAGAAGGAAATAAAGGCCAAAGCGCAAAAAACAGTTGTTAAAGAAATTCGTTTTGGGCCCAATACTGATGATCATGATTTTAACTTTAAGTTGAAACATGCGATGAATTTCCTTAAAGAGGGGGCGAAAGTTAGAGCGTATGTTCATTTTGTAGGACGTACTATTGTATTTAAGGAAAGAGGAGAGATTTTGCTCCTCAAATTTGCTCAGGCGCTTGAAGAGTATGGTAAGGTAGAACAATTGCCAAAACTCGAAAAGAAGAGAATGTATGTAATTCTTGCGCCTAAGCCCAAAAAATAGAAAGAATATAGTCGTATAAATAAAGTAAAAATGCCAAAAGTTAAAACTAAATCTGGAGCTAAGAAAAGGTTTAAACTCACCGGAACAGGCAAGATTAAAAGAAAGCATGCTTTCAAAAGCCACATTCTGACTAAGAAAGAAACCAAGCAAAAGAGAAATCTTACGCACACTGGCCTTGTGGACAAAAGTGACGTAAGTAATGTTAAGGATATGCTTAACATTTAGGTTTATTTATTGTTTAACCAGAGTATTGGCCCTAAGTATCGCTAATAGAGATCGCCAATAATCAAAAAATGAAAATTAATTATGCCAAGAAGTGTAAATTCAGTAGCATCTAGAGCCAGAAGGAAAAGGATGCTTAAAGCTGCCAAAGGATATTGGGGGCGCAGAAGTAATGTATGGACGGTAGCTAAAAATGCCGTTGAAAAGGGTTGGGGATATGCATACCGCGACCGTAAAGCAAAAAAACGTGATTTCAGAAAGCTTTGGATACAACGTATAAACGCGGGAGCTCGTGAAGAAGGTATGTCGTATTCTGCATTCATGGGTAAACTGAAAGGTGCTAAAATTGAGCTAAACCGAAAGGTGTTGGCCGACTTAGCCATGAATCACCCGGATGCGTTTAAAGCCATTGTTAAGAAATTAAAATAATTATTACTATAGACTGTATTCTAAACCCTTGGAGTTTTACTTCAAGGGTTTTTTATTAATTTTATGTGGGCAGTTAATTTTAATATTCTAGTATTAAACATGTAGTTTATCATATTGCACTATCATTTTTTGTTGCCTTTCCATTTTTTGGCATTGCACAGCAAATTCAACCTTTAAAGGATTATGTGCTTGAGGTGTGGTCCGCTGATGAAGGTCTGCCCTCTAATAATCTGCGGCATATTGCAAAGGATACCAGAGGTTTCCTGTGGATATCCACTTTCAACGGGTGTGTTAGGTTCGATGGCAATAAGTTCAAAACGTTTGATACCAATAGCATTCCTGTAATTGCAACAAGTGCATTTTACTCGGTTACACCTAATAAGGATGGCAGCATGTTCTTGTCAACACAATCGAGTGGTGTAATTGAATACAGCGATGGAGAGTTTAAGAAGGCTTTCAATGGTTTGAAAACCCCCAGTGCTATTCAATTGGTTTACACTGGCAATGATAGAATATGGATTGCAAGCCGAAACGCAGGATTATACTTTCTGGATAGCAATGAGGTTAAAAGATATGATATACCGGAGTTTAATGACCAGAGCATTATGTGTTTTACAAGAGATGCTGATGGCTATACTTGGGTTGCAAGTGAAGGAGCCGGGGTAGCAAGAATTGAAAATGATGGATATACATTATTTACAACAAAGGATGGATTAGCTTCAAACATTGTTAATGCACTTTTATACCACGATGGCTATGTTTATGCGGGTACTGAAAAGGGTTTATCTTTCTTTAATGGAAAAGAATGGATCAATGATGACCGATTTAATGATATCAATATCAATGATATAGTAGCCGACTCTCAGAGTAATCTTTGGTTTGCAACAGGTATAGGGTTAGCGAGAGTATCACACCCCAATGTGTTTGAGTTTATTGGTGAAAAAGATGGATTACCATCTCGGCAGGTGTCTTCAATAATTTTTGACGATGAAGGTAACGTTTGGCTTACTACCAAAAGGGGAGGTCTTGCACAATTGAAACTAAGCAGTTTCAAAAATCTGAGCGTTTCGGATGGACTTTCGTATCAGGGTATAAATGTTATTTCAGAAGCCCCCAATGGAAATATTTTTATTGGGAGCGATAATGGAGAGTTGGATGTTTTGGATCAATCAAACAGACTTAGACAATTTGGGTTAAAAACTAACTTAAAGAACGTATCCATAAAGGATGTATTGGTTGAAGAAAATGGAACAATTTGGATTGCTACATATGAGGGACTGATCAAGAAAACATTAAGAGATGAGAAGCTTTTAACTGATAAGGATGGGTTGCTTTCTATTAAAACAAGGAGAATAATAAAAGATAGAAATGGGGTTATTTGGTTGGGCTCAAGAAACGGAGGGCTCAATAGAATTTATTCAAATGGGAGAATAGAATCGATAGGCCCCAACGAAGGGTTGGGTTCGGATTTTGTTTTTAGCATAGATGAAAGTCCCAATGGAAGAATGGTGATTGGAACAGCAAATGGAGGATTAAATATTTTTGAAAAAGATGGAAGTATTTCTATCAATCATCCGGATTCAACAATTACCGGATTATCTATTTTCAACGTTTACATTGAAAATGATAATTTGATGTGGTTGGCAACCAATATTGGTCTCTATTGTTTTCTCGAAAATAAGTTTTACCTAATAAACCCATCAAATGGATTAAAGGCAGAGACCGTTTTTGATGTAATTGAAGATTCAAGAGGTGATTTGTGGATGACTTCAATATTGGGAGTGATTCGATTGAATAAAAATGAAGCCCTAAAATTTGTAAAGGGAGAGTCGTCAAAGATTAATTCGGTATTGTTGGATGACACCGATGGAATGATTAACAGAGAATGTACCGGAGCAACTCGCTCTTTATTGCAATCAACGGGTAGAATCTGGATTCCTACATTAAAAGGTGTATCTATTTTGGATCCAGCTGAAGTTGTAGTTAATAAAAGGCCTCCCTCTGTGTACATTGAAGATATTACAGTTGATGATATAGCCATTGATCAATTTGTTTGTTGTACCTCCGGCCTTTCTTTTAGTATTGCTCCGGGACATAGAAATTATACAATTGATTACACCTCAGTAAGCATGTATTCGCCTGGGAAAGTATCATTCAAATACATTTTGGAGGGCTTTGATGACGATTGGATTGATGCGGGTACCAGTCGTCAGGCAAAGTATACAAATTTGCCGTACGGTAGTTACACTTTTAAAGTTTTGGCAGCAAATAATGATGGTATTTGGAGCACAGAAAGCGCAAGTATTGGATTAAACATTGAGCCATATTTCTACAAGACAAGAACTTTTATAGTTTTAATGGTAGTTGGATTTATCTTGTTTACAATCATTTTATACTTGTTTCAAACTTCTGCAGTGGAAGGTAGAAACCGGGAACTTACAAAGCTGAATAAAGAGTTGGATAGTTTTGCTTATACCGTTTCCCATGACCTGAAAGCGCCTCTAACTTCAATACAAGGATTACTGAATATTGCCAGGCTTGAAAAAGGAGAGAACGCACTTCAATATTATGATAAGATTGAAATGAGTGTGGATAAGCTTGATCATTTCATCAAAGACATAATCGACTATTCAAGAAATTCAAGGGCAGCTGTAAAGAAAGAAAACATACGAATTCTGCCAATGGTAGAAGAAATGCTAGATGGGTTGTCCTACATTAATGGTAATAAAAAGATTAGGGTTGATTTAGAAATAGATGAAAACCTGGAGGTTAAATCTGATAGAAGTAGATTGGTATTTATACTTAATAACTTAATTACAAACTCCCTCAGGTATTCAGATACAGAAAAGGCCGACCCAAATGTTAAAGTTCACGCTCATACGGAAAGCAATAAATTGCACATCACAATTAGCGATAATGGACAGGGAATTAAGAAGGAGCACCAATCTAAAATATTCGAAATGTTTTACAGAGCCAATGAAACCAGCAATGGTTCAGGGCTAGGCTTGTACATAGTAAAAGAAAGCGTAGACAAGCTGAAAGGTAAAATTGAGCTAGAATCTGAATTTGGTGTAGGTACATCAGTGCATGTTATTCTTCCATACGAAACAGTTTAATCAACATGGTAATTTCAATTTACAACCACAAAGGAGGAACCGGTAAAACCACCACCACCGTTAACTTGGGTAGAATTATAAAGGATCAAGGGCATTCAGTTCTACTAATTGACCTGGATCCACAAGCAAATCTTACCTACTCTTTAGGGGTCCATAAAACGGATGTTCATTCGGTTTATTTATCACCTGACCATGTGGTGGAAACAGAGGAGGGGCTGCATATTCTACCCAATTATACCGCTCCCAAATTCATGGTAGATTATGAGTTTCCGTCTGAAACTGCGCTGCGAGACGAGTTGGAAACGTATTTTACAAATTATGATTTTGTACTCATTGATTGTCCTCCGGCAATGAATTTAACGGTTGTAAATGCACTTTTGGCCTCTGACGGTATTGTGCTTCCGGCTCTTTTGGATGTATTAAGTTTAGAAGCGCTTAATCAGGTTATTGCAGCCATTAAAGAGCTCTTAAAGGAGCATAAGCATTCACTTAAATTTTCCGTTGTGTTACCCGTAATGGTGGATTCCAGACGGTTGCTTACAAACGAGGTAAAGAAATATATAGAAACGAGCTTTGAAACGCCCATTTTTGAAAATTACATTCGCATGAATGTAAAATTGGCCGAAGCTCCTTCTCATGGTAAAAGTGTGGTTGCCTATGCACCTAGCAGCAATGGAGCCAGCGATTACGAGAAAGTAGCTATAGAATTACTGGAATATATTAAAGGATTATGATTTTGTTTTCTTGTAAATTCTTGTTTTAGAATCATATACCTCAAACATTTTTTTGCTTTCCTCTGGTAGTACATCGTAATAACCAAGTACCAAATAACCATTGGTTTCCAATGAATCGTATAGAAGTTTGATTACTTTCTTCTTGAGCTGTTCGTCAAAATAGATCATCACATTTCTGCAAAAAACGATCTGAAATTTTTTCTGAACGCTATCCTGAACCAGATTGTGTTGATTAAAGTCGATATGCTTTTTGTATTTGTCTTTAACAATCATATGGCCGTTTTCAATTTTAAACATATCGTTAATTGTTTTGTGCGGCAGATAGTTAATAAGGCCTTTTTCGTATTTATCTGCAAGGGTGGTAGGGTATTTTCCTTCAATTGCCTTGGCAAGTGCCTTGGAGCTTAAGTCAGTAGCCCATGCTTTGGTTCTGTGAAGTACTTTTTTATCCTCAAGAACCACTGCCATGGAATACACCTCTTCACCTGTAGAGCAGCCCGCATGCCATATATTAATATAGGAATGAGTCCTTGATTTGATGTCTTCTATTATTTCATCGTGCAGCTTAACCCAGAACTCAGGATTTCTGAATAGCTCTGTAAGATTAACTGTTAGGTCATCGATACAGCCTATAAAAAATTCCCTGTCTCTAAGAACCTTTCCCCATAAATCGAGGAGACTGCTCATTCCATTTTTGGTAATCAGCCGTGCAAAGCCTCGTTTTAAGGATTTGGTCTCGTAGTTTGTAAAGTCAATATCGTAGCGCGATTTTATTGCACCGGTAAGTGCCCTTAATTCCTCATCGCTTATTTCTTCATAGATTTTTTTCATTCCCTACACTTTTAGCCACCACCTTGTCTTTCTGGGTATATGATTTAATCGCGTTCACAAAACTTTCATCAAGGCACCATAAAAATTCAGGAGAAATATCTCTCTCTCCGGATGAAAAGGATGTGCTAAAGTGAAGTAAGAAACTACCAGCTTCAGCATGATTCATAATATGGTCAATAGTTTCTTTTTTTGTTCCTTTAAAAAATTCGGGAACATACCCATGCATGTCCAGTTGAAAAAGGTTTGAGAACTGCGTAACCACGGCAGCTGTAATTATATTGTCCATTTCCATAAGCATACCTGTACCCATTTCTTCAAGGTGCTCTTTATTTTCTAATATGCTCGCTGGAAAACTTAGTTTAAATAACCTTTCAGTATCTTCTTTGTCAAAAATGAGGTAACAATAACCTTTCATATCGCCTCTTATTTCGGTTGAAAGGACAGTTAATGGTTCCAATGATTTTTTAAACAACTCATTGTCGCAAATTCGTTCCAGCTTAAGGTCTTTGCCACTTATAAAAACCTTTTCCTGAGTAAAAAAGGAGAGAGAGTCGCCTGCTTTGGCTAGTCCTATGTTGACAATTTCTGTTGCTATGTCCTGTTCAATTTTATTGAATACTTCCATCGTATTAACCTTTAACTGTTTCTCTAAAAAGATTCCTTAATATGTAGGCAATGTCTAATACCATACATACATTGCCATTGCCAAGTATGGTGGCACCACTAAATAATTTGACCTTATCTAACGGTTTTGAAAGTGTTTTTTCCACTATTTCTTTTTGTTGCAATAATTTGTCTACCACCAAACCAATAAACTTCTCGTTGTACGAAACAATGAGAACATCCATTTTGTGTTCGGTATCTTTTACTTTATCAAATCGTTTGAATAGGGCCCCATTGTGGTGCACATGATTTAGGTTTTCTACCTTGAAAAGGTCTGAAAGGAACACCACTGAAATTGTTTTATCGAGGTAATTGGCAATTAGGCCCCTGTTTGTTTTGTGGATGTCTTTTTTGCGTAACGAAACAACAGCTTCTGTGTACGACAATGGGGCTGCATATTGCTGTTCAGCCATCTCAAATAGCAAAGCTCCTTTAACGGCCATCGAAGAGGGTAGGGAAAGAGATATTGTGGTTCCTTTTCCATATTCGGTTTTCACATCAATTTTACCGCCTATCGATTCTGTTGCTCTTTTAACCACATCCATGCCTACACCGCGGCCTGAAACCTCAGTTATTTTTTCAGCATTGGAAAAGCCTGGTTCAAAAATTAGCATTAGAATATCCGTACGAGTCATTTGAGAGGCAAACGACTGCGAAACGATACCTTTCTCAATAGCTTTGGCCAAAATAGCTTCTGGATTTATACCATTTCCATCATCTGATATCTCAATAATAACCGTGTCTTTTTCGTTGGAGGCAGAAAGTGTAACAGTGCCCACTTCAGGCTTACCTTTCTTTTTTCGCTCTTCAGGAGATTCTATTCCATGGCTTACAGAGTTCCTTACCATATGCACGAGGGAATCGCTCATTATTTTCAAAACATTGCGGTCAATTTCAATTTCTGTTCCTTCGAGTTTGAGATTCACCTTTTTCTTTTCAATGGAGGCCACATCTCTGAGCACCCTATGAAACTTATTGAACATAAAACCGACTTGCACCAGGCGGATGTCCATAACTCCATACTGAAGGTCGGATGTGATTCTGTGAAGTCGTGAAAAATCGCCTCCTCTTGAACCTTTTTCAATGTTTTTGGCTATTAAGCTGTCTTTTTCTATAATCAGCTCACCCACAAGGTTGAGCAGGCTATCTAGTTTTTTAACAGGTATTTGCACCTGGTCTGAAAAGGATATTTTCGTGCTTGTTTCTTGCTTTTCTTCCTGTTCAGGTTCCTCTTTTGGCTCAGACTCAGGCTCTATTTCTTCCTGCTGCTCAGAGGTGATGTCTTCAGCTGTTTCAATTTGTTCCGGTTGGAGATCGGCTTCAACCGGAGTAGCTTCATCAGTATCTGTTCCCTCAAGTACAATCTCATTACCTTGCTCTTCTGGTTTGCCTTCGGCAATGTCGGGCAGGGGAGTATCATCCATTGGACTCTCATCCTGATCGGTTGTTCCTCTTACTTTTTTAAGATAAACTTCAAGTTTGGTGCGTATGCCCTTGTAACTAACTTTTGTACTGGTTTTAAGCGCATCAATGAGGGCTCCAAGTTTATCACAGGCCTTGAAAAGATCGTTGAAGAGATCTTCGGAAAGGTTAATCCTGTTTGATTTTACTTCGCTAAAAATATCTTCCATTACATGGCTTAGTTCTGCAATTTCCACAAAGCCTAACCCCATCGCATTTCCTTTTAGCGTATGTGTTACCCTAAATATGTTATCAATAACAATATTGTCCTTAGGATTTTTTTCGAGTACAGTAAAGAGTTTATCCAGCTCTTCGTGGTGTTCGAAGGCCTCCGCATAAAACATCTCTTTATATTCTTCTTCTTTGCTCATATAGATCTATGATAAACAACTTACAACAAAATTGCCCACTTCATGAATTGGTACTACACGATCAACTTTTCCACTTTTTATTGCCTCTTTAGGCATTCCGAAAACCACTGATGTGGCTTCATCCTGTGCGACTGTGAAACCTCCCATTTCTTTTATTCTTTTAATACCTTCTGTGCCATCGCGGCCCATTCCAGTTAAAACAATACCAATAGTTTTTCTGCCATAGGTACTTGCAACTGATTCCATGAGCCCGTCAATGGATGGGAAATTGAATTCTTTAAACCGCTTAGTGGTGAAATCGATAACAACCTCATTTACTTCATTCTTACGTACGATCATATTTCTGCTTCCTGGTGAAATATATATGGAGCCTTTTTCAACTACCATATCTTTTTTACCCATTACTACATTTAATGGCGTCATTTTGTCGAGCCTCTTTACAAATGAGGGAACGAAATTTTCTGGCATATGCTGCGCAATTAAAACGGGAGTTACCAGGTTGCCGGGCAGTTTGGTTATTACTGCCTCCAGGGCTGATGGCCCTCCGGTTGATGACCCGATAACTACTACTTCGTAAGGTAAGTTATCAGAAAAAGTATGATCGTGTGTAATTGGTTTGACCTCACTTTTGCCAAGCTTGCTTATATCGGTTCTTGAGGCAATTACCACTTTACGAATAAGCTTTTGTTCAATATCCCGTATTCGTGTATTGTTTTTAGAAGGCTTATTCACGTAATCGAAAGCGCCTTCCTGCAATGCTTGAATAATGGGGTTGAGGTCTGTATTTCCTAATGAGCTTAGCAAGAGTATGGGTGTTGGTTTTTTTCTCATTATTTGTTTAACACCATACAGGCCATCGTATTGGCCCATAATCATATCCATAACCACTACATCAGGGTTTAATTCAAGGGTTTTGTCAAGTGCTTCTTTGCCATTTGCTGCTGTGCCCACCACATTTATATTACTATTCTGTTGCAGGATATCAGAGACAAGAAGCCTCATGACGCTTGAATCGTCAACTACAAGTACATTAATTGCCATAGTTAAGCTGTGCTTTTCTTTTAGGCAAATGCTTTTTGGATAGCGGCAACTACCTGGTCTGAAGTAAAAGGCTTAAGAATGTAATCTTCTGCACCCAGGGCAAGACCTTGTTGCACTACAGACTCCTGGCCCACTGCGCTTATCATAATTACTTTGGAATTAAGGTTTTCTTCCGATTTAATTACTTTAAGAATATCCAGTCCGATCATATCGGGAAGAATATTGTCCAGTGTGATCAGATCTGGCTCTAGTTCGAGTGCCATATCAATGCCTGTTTCTCCATTTGCAGCCTGGCCTATAACTTCGTACCCGGCTGCCTGAACAGCATCGCTAATTAATGTACGCATGTACATGGAATCTTCAATAATCAGGATTCTAGGTTTCATTTTCTATATGTTTACTATTTTATTTAATTCTTCTATTTCCATTATTTTAAATATATCCAGAAGCATAATAAGCCTTTCACCATCTTTAACAACCCCCTTTATACATTCTTTATCTAGTTCAGAAAATTGCATTATGTTATCGGCTTTATCAATTTCGGTAGAATAGGTTCTTAGGGTATTGGGAACTTCTGTAACAAGTATTCCTACTTTGAATTGTTCACTTGCAATAACAAGCGTATAGGATCCAGGTGCTTTGTTTTTTTTATTAACCAGGTTAAGCCGTTCTTCCATGTCCATAATGGCAATTATGTTGCCCCTTATGTTGGCCACTCCTTTAATGTAAGCAGGAGTTTGTGGAATTTTGGCAATACCGGGCGTTAAAACAACTTCTTTTATATCGTCAATGGGAAGTGCGTATTCTTCGCCAGCCAGCTTAAATACAATGAGCTGAATGCGCGTGCCACTTTTGGCAGCAGTTTCCTGCGCATTCGACACTTCTTTCTTGATTTCTTCAAGGGTTACCTCCTGTACTTCCTTTTTTTCTTCCATTTTTAAGGTTTTTTGAGGTTTATTTTTCGAGTTTGAATTTGCTTACCGTGTCAAGTAATTGGCGTGCCACATCGGCAAGATCCTTACTTGTAGCAGATACTTCGTCCATTCCTTCGCTCATGTCTTTGGACGATGCCGCCAGCTGTTCAGTACCTGAGGCAGTTTCTTCAGAAACAACTACGATTTTTTCAATATTCTTAACCGTATTGTTGATAGAATCTTCCTGATCTCGGGTAGAAGTCATTATTTCGTCAGACAAGGCAAAAGTTTGTTCACTGGAGCTATCAATAATCTTAAATGCTTCTTCCGCTTCTTTAGAAGCTTTGTTTCCAGACTTAACACTTACCTCCATTTCTCCAATAGCTTTGCTCGCTGAGCTTACATCTTTCTGAACCTCATTGATAACTTTTTCAATTTCCTGAGCACTGTTTCTTGAATCTTCAGCTAGTTTTCGAATTTCTTCGGCAACCACTGCAAATCCTCTACCTGCATCACCGGCTCTTGCTGCTTCAATAGCTGCATTCAAGGCCAATAGGTTTGTTTGTGAAGCAATGTCGGTAATTACGTTAAGCGTTCTTGCTATCTCTTCAGATCGTTTAGTAAGCACATCAATTGATTCTGAGGTAACACCTGCGGATTGAAGAATACCTTCCATACTTTCTACCACCGAACTCATGGTAGATACACCTTCCTTAGAGCTGTTTCTTCCTTCTTCAGCTGCTTTATTAATGGCCTGGGCCTTACTGGCAACTTCCTGAGCCGATTTGAGTATATCTTCTATTAGTTTCGAAGCTTCGTCTATCTGTTGGGCCTGGTCCTGTGCTCCTTCAGCCATTTGTTGTATGGCAGAGGACATTTCACCTGTACTGGCTTTCATTTGCTCCCCTTTGGTTGTCATTTCTTCCGAAGACGCTGCAACAACACCTGAAATATTCAATATTTCATTAAGAGGTTCTACTATCGCATCGAGTAGGTTATTTATGGATTCACTCATTAATTTATAGTCACCTGAAGCTTTGGCCACATCAAGTCGTGCAGTTAGGTCTCCTTCATTACTAGCTAGTGTAACTACTTTGTTTATTTCGTCCACAATATTTTTTACCTCTGTTATATCGTTGGCGATTTTTATAACCTTGTAAACCACACCTTCTTCATTGAGCACAGGCGTGTACGATGCGCTTAGCCAAATCGGGCTACCGTCTTTTTTTACTCTTTTGTACTCGCTGGTTTGTGTACGTCCATTGGCCAGGTCTTTCCAGAATTGGTGGTACTCGTTTGTTTTAGCGTATTCAGGTTCAACAAATATTCTGTGGTGCTTTCCTGTAATTTCGCCTAGATCATAACCCATTGCACTACAGAAATTTTGATTTGCAGTGATAATGGTGCCATCTGGCTCAAATTCTATGGATGCCCAAGCCGCATCAACTGCCGATTTGACCGCGTTGGAATTTGTCCTGTCTTCAATAGCCTGTGTTACATCACTGGCTATTTTTATAACCTTAACAACTTTCCCGTTTTTATCCTTAACAGGAGTGTATGAAGCATTCAGGTATACATAATTTCCGTTGGTATGAACTCGTTTAAACTCTCCGGTCTTAATTTCTCCTTTGGCCAAATCTTCCCAGAATTTCTTGTAATCGTTGGTTTTAATGTATTCTTTATCACAGAATATTCTATGGTGCTTACCCAAAATTTCTTCAGCGCTGTTATATCCCATAGTGCTCAGGAAATTCTGGTTTACTTCTATAACTTCACCGGTGGGGGTAAATTCTATGTAGGCCCATCCTAAATTGACAACATTCATTAAAGCTTCTCCATCATCTTTTGCCTCCATTAGGTCGGTAATATCATAACGGATACCGATATAGGAATCGGGTTTGCCATCTTCGCCAAGAATAGGTGCTATGTACGCATCTACCCAATAATGTGAACCATCCTTACGTCTGTTTTTGATGTTGCCCTGAAACATTTGCCCCTTGCCAATTGTAGACCAAACCTCTTTGAAAACAGATTTAGGCATGTCTGGGTGTCGGACAATATTATGATTCTGACCCATTAACTCATCACGTGTATACTGAGCAACCTCACAGAATTTGTCGTTTACGTAGGTTATGAAACCCTTTTTATCAGTCATGGAAATAAGGCAGGATTCATCCAGAACCTTATTTTTGAGGTCCAATTCTTTTAATTTTTCAACAACGTCTTTTGGCAGTTTATTGCCATTAGAGGAAGATGTTACTTTCTTTTCCTCTTTAACGGGGGCATTCTTTTCTTCAGCTTCTGCAGTTGATTTTACGTTTTTTCCAAGTACCATTTCTTTTTACATTTTAGTTATTTCTTTATTTCTGTCAACTTGAATGGAGTGAAACTCCTCTTCTTCGGCATAATCCATGATTTGATGGATTACGTCATCAAGATTTTTTGCACATTGAACAATCCTTGAAAGGATTTCATCATTGTATGGATCATTTATGTCGTTTAGGTTAAATATGTTTGCCAGCCCAAGAATACGTGCTACAGGAGCTCGTGCCATATGAGCCTGTAGCCACGCAATTCTGGTAAGTTGTTCATTTTGGCGTTCGAGTTTTTGAAGTTGCAGCTTTGATTCTGTTATATTATGACCTATAACGATTAGGGCTTTTCTTCTTCCGTCATCATGGAAGAGCGGATATTTTTTGACGATGAATTCAAAATCCCTTACAGTCTCACTTATTTCTGTTGGTTCGCCAACCAACCAGGTAGCCTCATCGTTTTTATATGCTGCCATATAAAAGTCCTTTAGCTCAGGACGCTCTTTCGCCATTTCCAAATCTGTTTTGCCCTGCCATTGATAGTTCTGTATTTGAAAGAGGTCTTTGGCCGCCTTATTAATTGTCAGCCACTTGCCCTCACCATCTTTTAATAAGATAGGTTCTGAGATAGACTCTATAAGCGCAGCAAGTTGTTCATAGGCAGATTTTAATTTGAGCTCTGTTTTCTTTCGTTGATGAATATCAATGGCAGTGAGTGATATTCCTGCGATTTTATTTTGATTGTCCGACACAGGATAATAGGTTACAAGGTACCATCTCTTATCACCGTTGTTGTAAAAATCCACCTCTTGCTCCAGTTTTATTTCCTTACCTGTAAAAGATATAGCTAGGTTGTTATCAAAATGATTTAAGATGTGCTTGAACTTAAATGTAGCGTGACCATCAACAGAGTTTACGTTTGCTCCTCTTTTAATGCCTGGAACTTTAGAACTAGCCTGATTATAGGTAAGTAGGGTATAGTCCTTATTTATAAAAAACTGAAAACCCTGAGAGTTTTCGAAAAGAGTTGCAATCCTGTTGACCGTTTCATAAAACTGTTGCTCTTCTTTGTGTTTACGGTCTGTTATGCTTAATCTAAAAGAATAATATCTTATGGGTTTTCCAGTTGAATCCAATTCAGGTTTAATAAAATTTTCAACCCAATACAGTGTGCCGTCTTTTGCCCGGTTACATATTTCGCCTCTCCAAACATTGCCTCTGCTAATCGTTTGCCACATTTCTTTAAAGAACTCTTCCGTGTGATAACCTGAATTGATTATCCTATGGTTTTGACCAATAAGTTCTTCCCGCGTATATTTTGAAGTATCGCAGAATTTATCGTTTACATAAATTATATTCCCTTCTTGGTCTGTTACGGATACAATACTATTATCCTCCAGAAAATCATAATAGAACTTATTCATCAGCTAAAAATTCATCTGATTACAATCGATGGTATGGCAATGATGGCTTTGAGTAGTTCGCTATGAATAAACTATTATGGCGGTGTATTGTAGGTTGTTTTCATGGGTGAAAAGATTAAGTTTAACGTTAGGTTTATTTTCTATTAATATTCTTATCTCGGAGAGATATAAGGAAATTTTCTATGATTTCTTTGGATTCCTGAATAAACCTTTTATCTTTTCTTGTACCTTTTTTTACCGCTCTTACTGTACTAATAGAGCTGTTTGTAACAAATGCCAACATAGATGAAGGAATATCAGGTGGAATATTCATATTCATACCTTATATTTCTTTTGTATTGTGTTAAAAATTTGACACAAGGTACGGAAAATTTTCTAAATCCAAAACATAAATAGAAAATTTTCTATTTCAGCAAAACAATAGAATGAAAATAGTTGACCGATTAAAATTATTTATTGAGGCGAAAGGGATAAGTCTAAATGAGTTTGACAAGAGCATAGGTGTTTCCAGTGGTTATATTGGCAAGCACGTAAGAGGAGAAGGCTCTATTGGCAGTCATATTCTTGAAAAAATATTCGCTGTTTACCCTGAATTAAGTGTTCGCTGGTTGCTAACCGGTGAAGGTGAAATGCTCGAAAAAGATGGAGATAGTCTGTCAGAAAGAGAATCAAAAGAGTCGGTAAGTTATTCATTTACCTCAGACATTACAGCTTTAAAAGTTGATGAAAAACTGTTAGCTGGCATCGTTAAGAAGCTGAACTTACCTTTGGATCTAAAGGAGGTGGATCCTGATTTAACCGAATTAGAAGAATTGGATTTGTCGAAGGAACTTCTTTCAAAAAGCTCAAATTTACTGGTAAAATATTCAGGGGATGAAATGACTCCTGCAATTCCACCGGGAGTTTTGTTATTTCTTGAAAAAATTTCTTTTTCGAATACAAAGGAGCTTAATCTGAACATGGTTTATCTTATTACAATGGAGAGTGGAATTTCCTTGGGCAGGCTCATTAATAGCGGTAAAGCAGAAATAATGCTTCGAAGAGACAATCCGGATAAGCTGAGTTTTCCTGATATTCAATTAAAGACTTCTGCGATTTCCACCATCTGGTGCGTTAAAGGATTTATCCTTTCTCAAATTACCTATAATTTGCTTTTCAATGATTTTATGGTTTCGGTAACCGGATTGGAAAGAAGAATTTCTTCACTTTTAAAAGAAGTTCGAAAGCTTAAATCTGATTTAAAAGACTTTCAGGGAGATAATTTATAAAACTGAAGCAGTTCGTGGTGTGCTCAGAAGTTGGTAGAAAGCCTGCCAATGTTCCTTGTCGGTTACCCCAAATGAATTAACGAAGTCCTTGATCATCTTTTCTCCCAAACTGTAGTTGATTACATAGCTTCTGTAGGTAGTATAAAAACTCAATCGTTGTTTTGCCCTTTCTTTTGAAAAAAGCAGGTATTTCATTAAATCGCTTTCTGCTTCTTCCGGGTCAATACTTCCCTGTAAATATTCACGGGCAATAGCAATTTCTGCAAAGTTGAGTTTTTTGCGAAGCGCTTGAATTTTATAGTACTCATCAGCCAGATTGGGGTCTATTCCAGCCAACGGAAACAATACGCTTTTCTCATATTCCACTCTTTCGTCACCAGGAAATGCCATTTCAATTCCAAAATTCGCACTTCCTTCGGCAGTAAATGATTGCGGGCTGAACAAGGGATAAACCATATACTCAACCCAGCCTTTGTCTTTAACCAGGCTTTTTTCGAGCATTACATTAAACACATGATGCCCCGGGTATCCTTCATGGCAAGCAAGGTCGATAGCTCGTTCTATGTATATGGGCAGGTCGGTATTTATCTGTATTAAACTATGGTAGTTTCCCTGGTACCAATTGTACCCGCTCCAAGGTTGGTTGGTAACATAACTCAACTCAAACCTTTCCTCTTTTGGTAATTCTATCTTTTCCTTCACACGATTTCTCGCTTCCGAGATTGCGGTGTCGAACACCTTACTTAGCTTGTCAGGTGGAATAATGAATTGCTTGCTGTATTGGAGATACCGTTGGTTAAGAGGGCCCTCTCCGGGAATAAGTAAATTAATTGAGTCAACAAGTGCATCAAAATAGCTTAGGGGAGCTTGAGGCGGTGTAGCATCGTATAATTTTTGAGCTTCCATATCAAACGGTAAACGTTTGCCCGACATAATGTCTAATCGAGTTGCCACTGCCTCAAGCTGTTTAACTAAAAAGTTTCTTCGAAGCTTCATTTCTTTCTGGCAGGTTTGTGGGTCAATTGCATCAATTTTGTGCAATAAGTTATTAGCCTTCCACTTTAGCTCTTCATAAGGAAAATCGCCCTGAACCTTTTCTTTGGGTTGCCATTTTTGCGGGCCGTAATACGCATCTACAAAACTGTCGTCATACTGGCCAACTTGTAAGCACAGTTTTACATAACTTTCTGCAACGTCATCGATGGTTTCTTTATTTGGTCTCTCTTTGTTTACACAACCGATAGCCGATAGTAAAACCATAAAACCTAAAAGCGATTTAGTCATTCGATTTGTCTCTAAAAACATTAGTTACCTGGAACTGAACAGCACTCCAACAGAAAGCTCCAATCCTGTGTAATCCAGTTTAGCCTCACCATATTCAACACTTTCTTCATATAGGTTGCCAGAGCCATCCACTCCTTTAACGGTTCCTTTTAAATTAAGGTTAGCACCTCCAATATAATAATTTGCACCTAAAGTAATGCCGAACTGTCTGTTGATATATTGAATGAACTCAACCCCGAATTCATATCCATATCCAAGTGTATTATCAAATTCAAAGTCAGAATTAACAATTTCCAGCTGCAGATTTTTGCGCAATGCTCTGTCAATTGCTCCATAGTTCAGTTTGGTTCCCAAATTATAAAAAGCAAAACCACCTCCTTTAAACAATAGGGATGTGGTTTTATTTCCTACATGTAAAACAGCCTCAAGGGGTACCATTAAATTAAAGAAAGGGCCAACCATAGCTTCCTTGCTTTCAAAAGGCACACCTGTAATGTTCATTCCACTCATTCTGTAAAGAGACCCGCCAATGTCTATTGTAAACGTGTTGTTTCCTAAAATAGAAACGCCTCGTATTGATAAAGGACTAATTGGGGCAGAGAAATAGCCATTCCTGGGAAGAAAAAAAGAAGCTGAAACCCCAATATCCTGTGATAGTGAGGTAATTGAAATAGAAGAAAAAATCAGAAGAAGTGTTACAATGGATTTGTTCATGGTATGATAAATTTCCAACAATGATAAGGCTTATGCATAATTAGGCAAGGATGTACTTATTTCGATTCTCAAATTCACTTTCTAATTTCAACCAAAACTCTTTTACCTCTAACAATTTAAACTCAACTTTATAACTTGTTGTATACTATCAGCTATTTGATATGAAGAAAGTACTTGCGTTAGTTATTTTGGCCGGAACGGGTTTGATTAGTTGTACAGGTTCTAACAACGAGCAAGCCGACTCAATTTTTTATAATGGAACAATCTACACGATGGATGAAAACAGCCCTCAAGTAGAAGCAGTAGCGGTAAAAGATGGTAAGATACTGTTTGCAGGAGACCTTTCTTCAGTAAAAAAACTTGAAGGCGACTCAACAGAAATGATTGACCTGAAAGGATATACCATGACTCCCGGTTTCATTGAGTCTCATGGACATTTTATGGGTATGGGCTTTAACAAACTTGAACTTGACTTGCTGAATACCACCAGCTACGAAGAGATCATAGAAAAAGTGAAAGAGGCCGCTGAGAAGGCGCAGCCTGGAGACTGGATCACAGGAAGGGGATGGCATCAGAGCAAATGGGACAGCATTCCTGGCCCGGTGTACAAGGGATTTCCCGTACACAATAGATTAAGCGCAGTATCACCTAATAATCCTGTTTTTTTACGTCATGCAAGTGGACATGGTGGTTTGGCAAATGCCAAAGCAATGGAAATAGCAGGAGTGAACCAGCTTTCAGTGGAGAAGCTTCAAAAAGAATATGAAGGGGGAGAAATCATTCGGGACGAATTGGGGAACCCAACGGGGATTTTTACAGAAACTACTACAGAGCTTATTGCTTCTCACATACCACCGGCAGATGACGCCAAATACTACGAAGCGTTTGAAAAAGCCGTGGAGAATTGTCATGTAAATGGAATCACCAGCTTTGTTGACGCAGGAATTGACGGAAGAACAATTGCTCTTTACAAGAAGGCAAAATCCAATGGCGATTTAGGCGTTCGCATGTATGCCATGCTGGATGGGGGTGATCGTGATTTACTGGAGGAATGGTACAAAAGGGGGCCTGAAATAGATTCGGTAGATCATATGCTCACTATTCGTTCGATCAAGCTTTACAGTGACGGAGCATTGGGTTCAAGAGGGGCATGGCTATTGGACGACTATTTGGACAGGCCAGGTTGGACAGGCAACCAAATAATGCCAATAAAGTACATAGGAAAGGTTGCCAATGAAGGCCTTGAATATGGTTTCCAGGTTTGTACCCACGCAATCGGGGATAGGGCCAACAGAGAAGTGCTCGATGAATACGAAGCTGCTTTTAATGCTCACCCGCAAGTTAAAGACCCAAGATTTAGAATTGAGCATGCGCAACATATTGATCGGGCTGATTTGGGCAGGTTTGCAAAGCTTCATGTAATTGCTGCCATGCAGGCTATTCATATGAGTTCAGACCGGCCATGGGCCATTGACCGATTGGGCGAGAAACGAATTAAGGAAGGAGCCTATATGTGGCAGAGTTTGCTAAAATCCGGAGCGGTGGTGGTTAACGGAACAGATGTTCCTGTGGAACCTGTCAATCCGATTGCATGCTTTTATGCATCGGTTACCCGCAAGACATTAAAAGGAACTCCGGAAGGAGGTTATGAACCCGAAGAAAGAATGACTCGGAAGCAAGCGCTTAAATCGTATACTCTGAACGGTGCATATGGCGAGTTTACAGAAGATATAAAGGGTTCTATTGAAAAAGGAAAGCTTGCAGATTTTACTGTTTTTTCGCAAGATATACTTACAGTAGATGAGCACAAACTTTTAGATACGGAAGTTGAAATGACAGTTTTGGGTGGTAAAACAGTATTTAAAAACGAGAACTACTAGGTTATGGATGTATGGGTTATTATCTTATTTGTAGTTGTTGTACTTCATTTTATAGCCGGTTTTGGCTATTTGATGTATAAGCTTTCTCCAAAAAAGAAGGACGATTCAGCCAATAATGACAAGCTTGATCAAAGCCAATCGGATCCTAAATGAAAGTTCTTGAGATAACGAAACCTACCCTTGTTATTAATGAAGCTACAGCCAGGGCCAATATTCGAAAAATGGCTGAAAAAGCGAGACGGAGTAATGTAGAATTTGTCCCGCATTTTAAAACACATCAATCTAGGGAGGTTGGTGAATGGTTCAGAAAAGAAGGTGTAACTAAAATTACTGTTTCATCTGTTTCAATGGCAACGTATTTTGCCAATGCCGGGTGGAATAACATTACCATAGCTTTTCCCCTAAACCTGGCAGAGATTGATAAAATAGAACAACTTGCAAGCAAAATCGGGTTGACTCTTTTAGTAGTTGATAAAAGTGGGGTAGAGAAGTTGTCTCAAATCAAATCTGCTTTGTCAATTTATATTGAAATAGACGCTGGCTATCACCGCAGTGGAGTTGAGTGCGATAACGTAACATCCATTAAAGAAATTATCTCTTCTATTACAGCAACTAAGCACCAATTCAAAGGTTTTTACTGCCATTCGGGGAATAGCTACTATGCCAGGAGCAAAGCTGAAGTAAAGCATCTTTACAACGAGGTGCAAGGTAAACTGACACTGCTTGCTCAAACATTTAAGGAGTTTAAGCCACAAATAGCCATTGGAGATACTCCCACTTGTAGTATAGTTGATGAGTTTGAAGGAGTTCACAGTATTCATCCTGGCAATTTTGTGTATTACGATGTTACACAAACTGAAATAGGCTCTTGTTCATTTGAGGATATAAGTACCACACTTTTGTGCCCTGTAGTAATGAAAAATAAGGAGAGGAATGAACTGGTGATTTATGGAGGAGGTGTCCATCTTTCTAAAGAACAGTTGCTCTTAGATGGAGCTGTGATTTACGGGTTGGTTTCTGAGTCAAATGGCAAAAACTTCGTTAAACCTGTTTCAGGAACATATCTGAAATCCCTTTCACAAGAACATGGGGTAATTTCTGCAAGTAAAGATTTTTTTGAACGTGTTCAGGTTGGTGATATAGTCTCCATTATTCCTGTTCATTCTTGTATGATGGTGGATTGCATGCAGCATGCAATTACATCAGAAGGGAAACCAATCTCCATTATGGATAAGAGAAACTGAAAATAATATTCTTCCCGATTTTGATTTTAGCCTGCTTTAAACGGTGTTTCTAAGCCACTATTCTTACATTTGATACTGTATTAAACGCAGTAAAAATGAAACACAAATTACCGGTTTACACGCTTGCTCTTTTGCTTGCATTGGGAGTGTCGTGTACAACTTCAACTAGGGAAGAAAATAACAATGCACATGAAAATCAACCAACTATGTCAATACAGGACAAACTGAATGAGTACGCAGAATTTACATTGACAACCGATGTTTCTAAACTATCAGACAATCAAAAAAAGATGATCCCATTATTGATCGATGCTGCCAAAATAATGGATGATCTATTCTGGAAGGAAGCATACGGTAGTAAAGCAGAATTAATGCAGGAGATACCCGATGAGGCCACTCGTAAATTTGCCGAAATAAATTATGGCCCATGGGACAGGCTTAGAAATGACGAACCTTTTGTAGAAGGTGTTGGGCCTAAACCTGCAGGCGCAAATTTTTATCCTACGGATATGACCAAAGAAGAGTTTGAAGCCTTTGATGAGGATAGCAAAACAAGTTTATATACATTGATAAAACGCGATGAAGAGGGCCAGCTTTATACTGTTTGGTACCATAATGCATTTGCGGAACAGGTTAATAAGGCAGCTTCGCTTTTGCGACAGGCAGCAGAATTAGCCGATGATGAAGACTTTGCCGGCTATCTGAATATGAGAGCTGATGCGCTTCAGTCGGACGACTATTTTGCAAGCGACATGGCCTGGATGGATATGAAATCTAACCACATAGACTTTGTAGTTGGCCCAATTGAGAATTACGAGGATAAGCTCTTTAACTACAAGGCTGCCCATGAGGCGTATGTACTTGTAAAGGACATGGACTGGAGTAAACGATTGGCAAAATACATTTCTTTCCTTCCAGAATTGCAGGAAGGCCTGCCGGTAGATGAAAAATACAAATCAGAAAACCCGGGAACAGATTCTGATCTTAATGCGTACGATGTAATTTACTATGCTGGCGACTGCAACGCAGGTAGTAAGACCATTGCCATCAATCTTCCTAATGATGAACGTGTGCAACTGGAAAAGGGAACGCGAAGATTACAGTTGAAAAATGCCATGCAAGCTAAATTCGACAAAATCATGGTGCCAATAGCCGGTCTTTTGATTGACGAGTCACAACGCTCGCACGTAACTTTTGATGCCTTTTTTGCCAATACCATGTTTCATGAAGTAGCACATGGCTTAGGAATTAAAAACACGATCAATGGAAAAGGAACTGTTCGCAAGGCCTTAAAGGAACGATTCTCTGCTCTTGAGGAAGGTAAAGCGGATATTTTAGGTTTGTATATGGTTACTCAACTGACTGAAAAAGGAGAGTTGGATGGTGACCTGATAGATTACTATACTACCTTCCTGGCGGGTATATTCCGATCTGTTCGATTTGGAGCTTCCAGTGCTCATGGCAAGGCCAATATGGTACGTTTTAACTACTTTAAGGAGAAAGGTGCATTTAGTTACGATGCTGAGAAAGGTACCTATAAAGTAAATTATGAGAATTTCAGAGAGGCAATGTATTCACTTTCTGCCAAGATACTCACCTTGCAAGGGAATGGCGACTATGAAGGCGTAGGTCAATTGTTTGATGAAATGGGCGTTATAAAGCCCGATCTTCAAAAAGATTTGGATAGGGTTAGTGCGGCTGGAATTCCCAGGGATATTGTTTTCAAGCAAGGAGTACAGGTACTCGGGCTTTAAAAGCAAGCCTTAAATAGTTAAAGGGATAAGCTGGCCTATAAAGCCCTGCTTATCCCTTTTTTCTTTAAAAAGCGTTCTACCGCTTATCAAAAAATGCAACTATTCGGAAAGTTGATGCGTCTTGCTAATAGGATTTCATGTCTTTAGATATGAAATTTACAATGTCAAAGATTCAACAACCACTCATGAAATTCAACCTTATTAACCCTATTGCCCTGTCACTCCTTTTGTTGTCGGTTAATGTTTATGCAACAAATGGAGGTGGTGAGACTCCGGCAAAGAAAACCATTGAAGCAGTTCGCATAGATTCAAAACCAAAGATAGACGGTATTTTGGATGACGAAGTGTATGAAACCGCCAAGCCTTTTGAAGGCGACTTTTTTCAAATGTCTCCAGATAACGGAGCTCCTTCTGCGTACAAAACCAAAGTGTATGTGGTTTATACAGATTATGGTTTATACATAGGGGCTCAGATGTTTGATCCTGAGCCGAATACCATTCCTAAAGAATTAGGTATTCGCGATGACATGGACAAGAACGTAGATATGTTTGGAATCGTAGTTGATCCTGTTAATAAGGGACAGAATGCGTTTTATTATATAGTTACGGCCGCAGGAGTACAAGGCGATGCGGTTGCTTCAAGTAACGATGACGACTGGAACTGGGATGCCGTTTGGAACAGCGCAGTTTCTTTTAATGACGAGGGGTGGGCAGTTGAAATGGAAATTCCTTATTCTGCTATTCGTTTCCCTAAACATAGCTCTGGTGACTGGGGAATTAATTTTTATCGGGTCTCTAAACGTTTGAACGAAGAAGCTACCTGGAATTTTGTAGATCAGGAGGTGAGCGGTTTTATTAATCAGGCTGGTACATTAAAAGGTCTTGAAAACATTGAACCTCCTTTACGGCTATCTTTCAGCCCGTATTTATCCGGTGCAGTGTCTTACGATGGCGCTTCCAATTCTTACAACGCCTCGTATGCTGCGGGAATGGATGTGAAATGGGGGCTTAGCGAGAGTTTTACCATGGACATGAGCCTGATACCTGATTTTAGCCAGGTACAGCAAGATGACCAGGTACTTAATTTAAGCCCGTTTGAAGTACAATTTGATGAAAACAGGCCATTCTTTACCGAAGGGACCGAATTGTTCACTAAAGGTAACATCTTCTATTCGCGAAGGGTAGGACAATCAAGAGGTTATGTGAATGAAGACGATCTGGATTCAACGGAAGAAGTTGAATCTGTTCCGTCTACCGCTCCCTTATTGAATGCGATGAAGATTTCGGGAAGAACAGCCAAAGGAACCGGTATTGGTCTTTTTAATGCTGTAACAAGAGAAACAAATGCTGTAATTAAAAATACGGAAACAGGAGCTACCCATGAGTACCTGATTGATCCATTAAGCAATTTTAATGTTTTTGTGGTCGATCAAAACCTTAAGAACAATTCTAATTTTGGGGTTATTAATACAAATGTTACGCGTGAAGGCCCTGGACGGGATGCGAATGTAACATTGGGACAATTAAGGCTTCGTGATAAAACCAATACCTGGAGTTTCTTTACGGAAGGAGGGTATAGTCATGTGGCTACTTACGATGAAGGAGAGCAACAAAATAAAAACGGGTTCAGAAGCAAAATTTCGTTCTCGAAAGTTTCCGGTAAATTCAATTTTACTTTAGGAACTTCACAGGAGAGCGATACTTGGGACATCAATGACATGGGCTATTTACGTGCTCCCAATGAATTCAATGTCTACTCTTATTTTAGCTACAATATCTATAAACCTTTTTCGGTCTTCAATAGATTGAATTCCTGGTTTAATATTAATCACGAGCAACTCTATGCTCCCAGAACATTTACTGAGTTCAATGTAAATGGAGGTGCTTGGTTACAATTCAAGAACTTTTACAGTATCGAAACAGGACTTAGTGCACGCCCTGTGGACTCTTACGATTATTTTGAAGCAAGAGAACCCGGAAGAAAGTACTGGATTGGCCCTAATTACGATTTTTATGTTTGGGGAGGTACTGATACCCGTAAGGCTTTTAGAATAAATGGATTTGTTGGTATGTGGTTTAGAAATGCCGACAATGCTAAACTGTATTTTTCCAGATTGCGACCCAGCTACCGAGTGAACAATAAGCTGAGCGTAGATTATGAGTTTTATGTTGAAAGGGGATATAATACAAAAGGGTATGCTGACAAGGTGTATGACTCAAATGATGAGCTGGAGTCCATTATTTTTGGTAATAGGGAACAAAATACACTTGAGAACATATTAAGTGTTAATTATACGTTCAACAATAAAATGGGCCTTACCTTCCGTTTAAGACATTACTGGAGCTGGGTTGAGTACAAAGAATTTTATAACCTGGAAGAAGATGGAACGTTGGGGCCAACTAATTTTAATGGTTTTAATTCAGCCGATGGACATTCTCCGTATAACAGGAGTTATAATGCTTTTACAGTAGATTTTGTGTACTCATGGCAGATTGGTCCGGGTAGTTTTGTTAAGTTCAATTGGAAAGATGCCATTTTCACTGAATCGGAAGATGTAGAACATAGTTATACTGAAAATATCGGTTCTACTTTGAGAGATAATCATCTGAACACAGTATCGCTTAAGCTTATCTACTACCTGGATATTTCGTACTTTAAACGGCTTCATAAAAATGGCTAAGTAGGTTTTAGCGTCTTCGAATTACTATATTTACATAAAACAATTCGAACAATCTTATGAAGCTTATTTCTACACTTTTTGCAGTTACCTTTTCTGCTACAACGCTGTTTGCTCAGGTACTGTTTGATCCGGATACCGTTAAACCAGGCCAGTTTGACTACGGTAAAATGTGGACGTTTGACAATCCACCACTTGACTACTTTGAGCAAACCTACAATTTCAGACCCACTGATGAGTGGATGGAAGCCGTGAGGCTTTCAACTGTTCGCCTTCCCGGCTGTACCGGTTCGTTTATATCACCCGATGGGCTTATAATGACCAACCACCATTGCTCCAGAGGAGCAGCTGTGCTAAGTACTACTCCGGAAGAAGCCGTGCTTGAAAAAGGTTATTTAGCCGAAACATTGGAGCAGGAACGAAAGCTAAAAAACTTCTATGTTGATCAGCTTAGGGAAATAGCCGACATAACAGAGGAGGTTAAATCGCTTATGAAAGGTGGGATTGCTGAAACTGATGCTTTTGATAAGGTTAAAAACGAATATGCTGCAAAGGAAGATTGGAAAGGATTAACCCTTCAGGTATTAACGTTTTACAGTGGGGGAAAATACTCTCTTTATGGATTTAAGCGCTACTCAGATATTCGTTTGGTATTTATACCTGAAGAACAGCTAGGCTTCTTTGGTGGCGATCCTGATAACTTCACATATCCAAGATATGATCTTGACTGCTCGTTTTTACGGGCATACGATGAAAATGGTGAACCTATGAATACAAGTGATAACTACTTTAAATTCAACCCTAATGGGATATTCGAAGATGAATTGGTTTTTGTTATCGGGAATCCGGGAAGTACAGGCAGGTACCGAACCATGGCACAGTTGAACTTTGATAAGGAATACTTTCTACCGGTGTCCTTAGCTTTCTTTAGAGATCGCATCAATCTGTTGCACACGTATAATTCAACCGCTCACAGCGATAGTGTTGAAAATGTAATCTTTTCCCTTTCAAATGCGAACAAATCGTACGGTGGACGCTTGGAAGGATTATACAATGGCTATTTTATGACGCGTAAGACAAAACTCGAGGATATGAATAAGCAAGCTGTGCTTGCCAGGGAAGGAGAGAATATGTGGGACGAAATAGAAAAGAATATGGATAAGCTTTCAGCCTATGCTGCCGAAGCTCGCTTCCTGAATCCGTATACCAATTATCCCATCAACGGACATGTTATGATTCTGATTCACCAGTTAAATAACTATAAAGTAGCACTTGAATCAAATGATGAATCTAAAATAGAAGCTGCGGCAAAGGATATTGAAAAAACCGTGGCCAAAGTAAACAAAGAGGTAGATGGAACCATTTTTGGGATGGTGTTGAAAGAATTGAGGGATTATTCAACTTCTAACGATTATGTTATTTCCTACTTGGATGGAGCATCTCCATTGGAGAAAGCTTCTTGGGTATTGGACAATTCATCCATTTTACAAGGTAAGAAATTGCCTAAATCAGTAAAATCTTTTGCTTCGAGCAAGGATCCATTGATTGAAGCATCAGAGCTGTTTGTTACTAAATACATTGAAGCTGCAGGCCAATCAAGGGCGATCAATCAGGCAAATAAAGCATTGGAAGAAAAAATAATAAATGCTCAGTTTGCCGTTTCAGGTTCACAGTCACCACCGGATGCAACCTTTTCCTTACGTATAGCCGATGGTAGGGTAAAGGGATATGGCTATAATGGCACTCAGGCTCCTTATCAAACCACTTACTTTGGTATGTACGATCGCTACTATTCCAATAATGGGCAAGCGCCCTGGTCGTTGCCACAGCGCTGGTTAAACCCACCAGCAGGGCTGTTAAAATCACCGCTAAACTTTGTAGCTACGTTTGATACTATAGGTGGTAATTCAGGCAGTCCTGTTATTAATAAGAATAGGGAAGTGGTTGGTCTTAATTTTGATTCTAACCTGGAGCGCTTACCTGTTCGAAGCATTATGTATGATCCGAACTATGGTAGATCGGTAGGTGTGCAAATGGGTGGTATTTATGCGGCTCTAAAATATATTTATAAAGCGGATAGATTACTTGAGGAATTAGATGTTGAATAATTAGAAGTGTTTCTTTTCTTGATAAAAGCCCTGTAAAAACAGGGCTTTTATTTTAGCATATTACTCACTGATTTCTGTGATTTGCCATGCTTTAGGAGTCATGCCTACTTCTTGCTTAAATGCTTTTACAAAATGGGAGAGGTTTTCAAAACCACATGAAAAGCAAACGCTAGTTATACTAATGTTGGGCGACCTAAGCTCTCTTTTCGCAAGCTTAATTCGTTCTTTAAGAATATATTGGGATGGGGTTTCACCCATAGCTTCTTTAAATTTCTTAAAGAAGCTTGCCCTGCTCATGCAGGCTTTATCAGCCAATTTAGTTAGGTCAATTCTAGACCTCAGGTTGGTTTTAATATGCTGTATAGCTGCGGCAAGTGCATTGTTGGCGGATAACTTGTTATAAGAAGACTCAAACAAAACCCTTGCTTGTGTTTGCATAAGTCTAATGAGCATCTCCCTTAAGGTAAGCTCCACCATTAAATCTTTTACCTTACCTTTTTCGCTTTGGGTTATTTGTACAATGCGATTAATGGTGCCTGCCAGCTCCTCATTATTGATCATATGAAAAATAGAAGCATCAATCTCCCAACCACTCCAGCTGGAGTCTTTGGGGTGGTACTCATTTAGTATTTCTATGGTCTTTTTAATTACATCATCCGAAATGGTAAGTGCCAGGCATTGGGTAGGGCTGCGTGATCTGGCCTCAGGAAAATCAATGGTCATTAATTCACCGGGAGGGATAATAACAGACTCACCCGGTAAGTAATCGAATGTGGCTTTCTCGGGTAGTTTCATAATCTTCTTACCCGTAAGCATACTGGTAAGAACAAAATGATCGAACATAAGTTCTACATTCTCAGCTACTTGATGTGTTTCAAATAGATTGAGTTCGCACGTATCAAACGAATGAGCCGTTCTGTTTTCCACTAATGTGAATAACGATCTTTCCTCCCGTGCTCTAAATGGTTCAATCAGATGTCTTCTCACCTAAAAGAGGGTTGTTTGATTTCGAATATATAACTATTTGATCGAAAATAATTGAAGCTGAGACGATTAATCCTTGCAGAAATATACAATTTAAAAATATTTAGACGCTCAGCAAACTGATTTAGACGCTGAGCAAAATATTTGGAAAATAATAAAATCAGTTTTAAAGAATTAACATAAAAACTATACCATGGAAACACTGATCGAAGAACAAAAAGTGGTCAAAAGACCTGAATTTAAGCAACGCTATGAGCATTTCATAGGAGGACAATGGGTTAAACCCAGCAGTGGTGAATATTTTGATAATATTAGCCCAATTGATGGCAAACCATTTACACAGGCTGCCAGAGGAAACAAAGAAGACATTAATAAGGCTTTGGACGCTGCACATGCAGCTTTCCCAAAATGGTCTACTACTGCTGCGGCAGTTCGTAGCAATGTGCTGTTAAAAATCGCGGATATTATTGAGGAGAACCTTGAATATCTTGCCAGAGTAGAAACTATTGACAACGGTAAGGCGCTTCGCGAAACACGCGCTGCAGACCTGCCTTTATGTGTAGACCATTTCCGCTATTTTGCGGGCGCTATTCGTGCTGATGAAAGCACTATGTCGGAACACGATGCTACCACGGTAAGCATCAACTTGCAAGAGCCACTAGGTGTGGTTGGGCAAATTATTCCCTGGAACTTCCCATTACTTATGGCAACATGGAAAATTGCACCTGCATTGGCAGCAGGCTGCTGCACGGTTGTAAAGCCAGCCGAGCAAACGCCTACCAGTATAATGGCACTAATGGAGTTAATTCAGGATGTGGTACCTGCAGGTGTGCTTAATGTAGTTACTGGTTTTGGAGTTGAAGCAGGTAAGCCATTGGCTACTTCACCAAGAGTGGCTAAAGTGGCCTTTACAGGCGAAACCACCACGGGTAGATTGATCATGCAATATGCCTCTGAAAACCTTATTCCGGTTACAATGGAACTAGGAGGTAAGTCTCCTAACATTTTTATGCCTAGCATAGCAGATAAAGACGATGCTTTCTTTGACAAGTGTGTGGAAGGTGCTGTAATGTTTGCTTTGAACCAAGGTGAGGTTTGTACGTGTCCATCACGTATTTTGGTACACGAGTCTATTTACGACAAGTTTATGGAGCGTGTGGTTGAACGTACTAAAGCCATAAAAATGGGCAATCCATTGGCAGAAGATACCATGATGGGAGCTCAGGCTTCAAACGATCAGTACGAAAAAATACTTTCGTACATGGATATTGGAAAGCAAGAAGGCGCTGAAGTGCTTTGCGGTGGTGCACCAGCAAAACTTAATTCAGGGTTAGAAGAAGGTTATTACATACAGCCAACCATATTGAAAGGGCACAACAAAATGCGTGTGTTCCAGGAAGAAATATTTGGCCCTGTTACTTCAGTAACAACTTTCAAAACAGTTGAAGAAGCTATTGAAATTGCCAATGATACCTTGTACGGACTAGGTGCCGGCCTTTGGACACGCGATGCGCATGAAATTTACACCATACCACGCGCCATTCAGGCGGGTCGTGTTTGGGTAAACTGCTACCATGCATACCCTGCACATGCTCCATTTGGTGGATATAAAAAATCTGGTTTTGGTAGAGAAACACATAAAATGATGTTGAACCACTACCGAAATACCAAAAACATGTTGATCTCTTACGATCAGAATAAACTAGGATTCTTTTAATCGGCCACTACCGGTTTTTGTTTGGATTAGTAGGGGCACCCTTGGGGTGCCTTTATTTTTAATGTGTACAAAATGAAAAAAGTAGAAAGAATTTCAGCTACCAAAGAAGCAATTAAAGTTATTGCAACGCTTCGTAAGCGGTTTGGCCCTTTAATGTTCCACCAAAGTGGTGGGTGCTGCGATGGCTCGCAGCCCATGTGCTTTGAAGATGGCGACTTTAAAGTAGGAAATAGCGATATACAATTGGGCGAGATTGATGGATGCCCTTTTTATATGTCACGCGACCAGTACGAATACTGGAAACACACCCATTTAACCCTGGACATTACACCCGGCAGAGGCTCCAGCTTTTCGCTGGAAATACCTATGGGTATTCGGTTTATTATTAAATCACGCTTACTAACCGATGAAGAGTACAATGCGCTAAAGGAGCAGGGGGTGTTGGAGTAGTTTTTTTAGAGAATAAGTATTAGGTTGTATTGGAGTCAAAATCTGGTCTGTGGGATACAGACCAAGGTTTTGGAGTATGAAATCGTTGCGCAGTTCGGAGCGCAAACTTATCAAGCTACAAAGCCGTTTATTAATTGTTTTATGTTTTAAATATACCGCAACGCGAGCAATGCTTTATACCACGTGTTGTGGGTAGTACTTCACTTATTATTTTCAATTATCCGTATTGTATTTGTCACAGAATATGTGGCTTCTAAACATATACCGGCATCAATCTTGTTTGCAGTTCGTCTATGTTGTAAATCCACTGATAAATCTATTGCTGCTCTTAAATACTTTCTGAGAGCAGATTTTGATTTTCCTGATAACTCATTCTCTACATATATTTCCAATCTTCTTTTTGCATCAGTTTGACTTGGATTTACTTCATCTATCAATTCATGTTTATCGCTGTCAAATAATATCTGTCCGAGTGTGATAAAAATCTCTCTACAAAGCAGTCCAATTTGCTGAAAGTCCTCCTCATTATTTGCAAGTCCTAATTGTTTATTTGTCTTTCCTAGAACTCTATCAACTCTATCCCATCCAGTTAAAGGAATCTCATCTCGTGAAATTTCTTTTGTATCCACAATGGACTTAAGCACTTGCTTAAACAGATCTGTGATATATTTTCGCCTTTCTTTGTATGAGCCGTAATGTTCCTTATAATAATGATACCATTCCCATAAGTCTTCAAAATCCAGTTTGAAGTCAATTTCAAAGCTAGTTATCAACTTATCTGTTTGCTTTTTAAGTATTATATATTCATCATTCTTCTCTTGTATTGTATTTAATCCTGTGCCTATTCTAATCAGTAATGATTTAAGAATAAGTAAGTCACACAAAAGTTCTTTTTTAGGACTAATCGATTGACCATTATCATCCTCAAAAGACAAAGAATTAATTGATTCATTAATTGTCTTATCATTTTCTTTGATAACAGTTAATAGTCTATCACGCTCATAATGCAATAAATAATCAATTGTCTTACAAACTTTTGGATTAGCACTAATTTTCAAAATACATTTAGAGGTAGGCCCTACAAGAAAGTGGTCTTCAAATTCTTCTATCTGTTCATATTTTATACCAGATAAAAGCATTGCTAAATCAGCATTATTAGCATCTCTCAAGTAATTTATGATATTTTCGCTAATCTCAATCACGTTTAGTTTTTATCAAGACGGTAATTTTCAGGGTATTACCCACAACTAGTGTATAAACGGCACTAGCCGTTGTAAGTGTTTATAAACAATTATAAACATTTGTAGTTGTATAAAGAATAGAAATAATTGAATTAAGTCTCTTTTCGAAATGAGCTCTAAAGTTATTTTTTATTTTAGATACCCATTATGGCCTACACCCAAGATTTCTTCAACTTTGTAAATGAGCAGCTCTCAGAATTTGGTGTATTTGATACGCGCAAAATGTTTGGAGGCATCGGGTATTATAAGGAGGGAGTGATGTTTGCCCTTTTGGGCAATGATCAATTCTGCCTTAAAGCAGACGAAACAACTATTTCTCAGTTTGAAACGTATGGAATGAAAGCGTTTATGTCGAGCGAGAAAAACAAAGGATTGCCTTACTGGCAAGTACCTGTGGAAATACTGGAAGATAAGCACGAATTAGCCCTTTGGGCTAAAAAAGCATTTGAAATAGCCATCAAAACCAAAAAGAAGAAATAGCATGGATGCACAATCAAACAACATTAACTGGTTTGAGATACCCGTAGCCGATATGGACAGGGCACGCAAGTTTTACGAAACCATTTTTGACTTTATCATGGAAACCCAGGATCTGGGGAATTTTCAACTGGCCTTTTTCCCTGGGGGCATGACATCACCACATGCCACAGGAGCATTAGCGCAAAGCGCTGCTCATAAACCAAGCCCGGATGGCACCATTGTATACCTAAATGCAAACCCTGCATTAGATGACGTTATAGGAAGGGTAGAAGCTGCCGGTGGCAAAGTGGTAGTGCCCAAAACCCAAATCACAGAGGAAATAGGCTTCATGGCTTTTTTTGAAGATACGGAAGGCAATCGGGTGGCTCTTCATTCGCAGAATTAATAATCCACTTACCTGCTATTAGTATGAAAGTATCAATCATTACATTTCTTATTAGTTTTTGTTTACTGTTTTCTAATTCAGAAACCTATGCGCAATCAGCGCTTGATAAACGGTTAGATACACTTTTAAGCTATACGGTTCCTGTTATAAAACAGGATGAATTGGCACGTATACTTGCGAATAAGAATATAACTCTGCTCGATACACGTACACAATCAGAGTATGATGTGAGTCATCTGAAAGGTGCCAAATTTATTGATTACGATGCTTTTGCCCCTGAAATGGTAGCTGGAATGGATAAGAATGAACCGGTGGTGGTTTATTGTTCGGTAGGTTACAGAAGTGAGAAAATTGGTGAAAAGCTAAAGGAATTGGGATTTTCAAATGTTCAAAATCTTTACGGAGGAATTTTTGAATGGAAGAACCATGATCATGTAGTAGTTAACGATAATAACACACCAACCGATAGTGTGCATGTGTATGACGCTGATTGGGGGCAATATTTGCACAAGGGTATTAAGATTCATTAAACTCAAGCTTAAAAACCTTTATTTGCTTTTCTTGTTCTCCTCAATTTTTCTTTAGGTCTTTGTAGACCCCTGCACAAATAGGATTACCACAAGAAGGAAAATCTAGCTTCGTAAAATATCGGTTGAGATAAAACTTTCAATTGAAAAATAAAGAGCAGTAAGAATTATGTAGTTGATGTTTTGAAATAAATGGAGGTAACGCTAGAAACCACTCCCATTTAGCTTTTATTCAAATTAAACAAGTATAACTTGATGTAAAGAGTCAACGAATCAAAATTATTTTTGAGGATCAACGTATTACTAAAAAAGCTTGTAGCCTAGCATAATTGACAAGTTTTTATAGCTTGAAAACCAATACGAATAGTTTCCCAAAAGATTAATATTTGATTGATATCGCACCTCGAAACTTAATTTTTCCTTCAATGTACAACCAATGCCCAGTGATACATTTTTTGTTGGTTTAATATCCAGAGAACTAACCAATGAACCATCTTCTCTGTTGAATGTAATGCTTGAATTGTTACTCAAATTCATTATGTAAGAAGCATTTGAAAAAATCTTAAAGCCACTCTTCAAAAAGATCGAATATCTTAAACCTACCGGAATTTGAATAGACTGATAGTCTACTTTTGAAATCAGTTTTCCTCCAACTAGTAGAGAATATTCTTCTGATTTTTCAGAATTAAAATATTGATAGGAAGGCTCAGTAATTATTGCCCATTTGTTCTTGTTGAAGGGTAAAATGATCTCAGCCTCAACCCCAAACCTATAATTTATATTACTGCCAAAATTTGTGTCTCTTAAATTGCTTATAGAGTTATCAATTGATAAACTGCTAAGGTTGACACCCGCTTTTAAAGCTAAATTAAAATAATCTCTTTTTTTTGTTTCAAATATTTCATTTTCAGAACCCGTACAAATATTGAATTTACTAAAAAACCTTTCTAAATCCTTTTCAAAATAGCCTATTCTTGTTACATCATTAACTGTAATACCCTGGCATTTAAGTTCAGTTAAGAGTTGCTGCTTATATAAATTATTCTCTACTATTTTATTTGAATTAGCAAGATAACGTCTGTACACCAATTGGGTTACCGCAGAAGTATCTACTTTGTAGAAAAAGCGAGTGATACTTTTATCCTGATAAAGATATAAAGATGCTTTTCCTTCTATGAGTACTTTGAGAAACAAAGTTTCTTCATCAAAAACAGGGTTTCTTTCGTGGCTCAATTCATCTATTTGATTACCCGAAATATCTATTTTTACACTATACCTTACATATTTGGAGTACCCATAAATTCCAAATTCTTTAATACCATCTATCTTAGCTTCCTCTACAGGAGCAGCTTCTGATAGTTTATATTGAAAAACAGATGGATTATTTCTCCAATCAACATTTTTAATTAAACAATCAATCTTTTGGTCAGATTCATTTACGAAATATCCTTTTTCAAAAGTAATCTGTGCATGCGATTGTAAACTCAGTAGAGCAGCAAGGGTTGTTATTACAATGTAATATCTCATCTAAGAATAAACTTTAAGTCTTTTTAAAACTATAGCAATAGTAAAAAAAGTTCTTAATTTATTATTAGTATTTAAGTTAAGAAATGTTGTGAGATAAACACTTTACAGTGGCTTACTCAGTGGTGTAATGCTACGAAAAAATTGGTGAGAAATTATAGCAGCTGGGCTTTAAATGTGTTGAGAATCTCTACGGGGGAATATTTGAGAGGAAAAATCACAATCACGTGGTAGTAAATGATCAAAACGTTCCAACGGATTCTGTGCATACCTACAATTTAGACTGGGGACAGTATTTAACAAAAGGTATCAAAATCCCTCACTAGATATTATAATTAGTGGTATAAACCAGACTACCTTTCTGGAAAAATTTAAGACGCTCTCATAGCACAAAGCTCTTTTTAGTTTCATGATATGACAATTATAAATCATTGATAATCAGTAGAATGATTCCTGTATCGATTATGATTTAGGCTTATTTTTCGTTTTAAGTGACTTTATTAAACTTGTTGGAGTTCACTTCAAATTTCACGAGCCGTTATGAAACTAAACATTTATGAAAATGCAATGGAAGGAGCAATTGTCATTGCCAGGCGTATTGCGTCTCTAATTAAGCAAAAGCAAAAGGAAGATAAAATGGCGATATTGGGCCTTGCAACTGGTTCTTCGCCCATAGAGGTGTATAACGAGCTGGTTCGGTTGCATAAAGAGGAAGGTCTTAGCTTCAAAAACGTTGTAAGCTTTAATCTTGATGAATATTATCAGCTAAAGCCTGAGGCGCTCCAGAGCTACCATAAATTTATGGACGACTATCTTTTCAATCATATTGATATAGACAGAGCAAATGTTTTTGTGCCTGATGGATTGGTTCCTGTTAAGGAAGTAGAGGCTTATTGTAAGGAATACGATCATCTAATTGAGGAAAAAGGAGGAATAGACCTTCAATTACTAGGAATCGGAAGAACAGGGCACATTGGCTTCAATGAACCGGGTTCTACTATTGATTCTGCCACTCGTTTAGTCACATTGGATAAGATTACCCGCATGGACGCTGCAAAAGATTTTTATAGTCAATATAGGGTGCCCAAACAAGCCATAACAATGGGCATTAATGCCATCATGCATGCCAAAGAGGTTTATTTAATGGCTTGGGGTATTGGTAAGGCAGAAATAGTACAAAAGGCGTTGGAAGGTTCGATTTCTCAGCTTGTTCCAGCCTCTTTTTTACAGCGCCATCCGAATATCAATTATGCATTAGATGCAGCTGCAGCTTCAGAATTGGCAAGTGTTAAAACACCGTGGCTTGTAGGGCCCGTAAAATGGGACAAAAAGCAAATGAAGAAAGCTGTGGTTTGGCTTTGCCATAAAGTGAACAAGCCTGTTCTAAAGCTTACCAATGAAGATTATGCAGAAAATGGAATGAATGAGTTGCTAACTGAACAAGGATCTGCTTACGATATTAACATCAATGTTTTTAATCAGTTGCAACATACCATTACAGGCTGGCCTGGGGGTAAGCCTTCTTCAGATGATTCACAGCGGCCGGAACGGAACAGTCCTTACCCTAAGCGTGTTCTTATTTTCAGCCCTCATCCTGATGATGATGTAATTTCAATGGGCGGGACTCTGCTACGCCTTGTTGATCAGGGCCATGATGTTCATGTGGCGTACCAGGTGTCTGGTAATCTGGCAGTGTTTGACGATTATGCATTCAGTTATCTGGATTTATCCATTGATCTGAACAATAAATTTGGAGATACTTCAGAAAATTTAGCGGAATTAAAATCCAATATTCTGAAACTTATGGATGGTGAGCTCATAGATGAAAAAATCGTAGCTCAATACAGAATCCTTAAAGGACTGATACGAAGAAATGAAGCTAAAACTGCATGTAGATATTGCCGTGTAAAAGATGAGAATGTCCATTTTATGGATTTGCCATTTTATGAAACCGGTACAATTAAAAAGAAAACGTTGGGGGAAAAAGACATACAACTAACGGCAGATTTGATCAACAGAATAAAGCCGCATCAGCTATTTGTTGCCGGAGACTTGTCAGATCCTCATGGTACGCACCGTGTTTGCTTTGAAGCAGTTAAAAAGGCACTGAAAAAGCTGAAAAAAGAATCTTGGTCGAAAGATTGCAGAGTTTGGATGTATAGAGGGGCATGGCAGGAGTGGGAGACAGGTGAAATTGAAATGGCCGTTCCGATAAGCCCTGAAGAACTCTTACGTAAACGAAAGGCGATCTTCAAACATCAGTCTCAAAAAGATGGAGTGTTGTTTCCTGGTGACGATTCGCGTGAATTCTGGCAGAGGGCAGAAGATAGGAACAGAACTACTGCTAAAGCATATGATAAGTTGGGTATGGCAGAGTATGAAGCAATGGAAGCCTTTGTTGAGTATAAGTTCTGAATGTGTATATCTACTTTTTACTATCTAAATAGTTTAATATTGACAAACATTGTTTTAAGATTGTTAGCGGCTGAAAGCTTTTAGTTTCTCAACAACCACCTATACCAGTTATAAATACACTTACAAAATACACTTATGTTTTATTCTAAAAATTATTCAAAACTGGCTGCCTTCGCAATACTCCTGTTAACTTTTTCATGTCAACAGGAGCAAAAAATAAAACGGTATGACGACCAGCTTTTTGCTGATTACGATCAATATAAAGAGCAGAGTCTGAAAAACAGGAGAATTAAGCATAGCCAATTGCAGCCATTGATCGATAAGCTAAGGTCTAAAGAAGGAATAGAGATTACACCATTGGGGAAATCGATAGAGGGTAGGGAAATTTCAATGATTTCTATGGGGGAAGGAGATATAGATATTCTTCTTTGGTCGCAAATGCATGGTAATGAGCCAACAGCTACAATGGCCATTTTCGATATTCTTAATTTTTTAACTGCATCGGATACATATGATGCACAAAGGCAGGCTTTGTTAAAAAATGCCAGAATACATTTTATACCAATGCTTAATCCGGATGGAGCCCAAAAGTTTAAAAGGAGAAATGCTTTGAATATTGATATTAACCGTGATGCGTTACGTTTACAAAGCCCTGAAGGAAGAATTTTGAAACGTGTTCGCGATAGCCTTAATGCAGATTTTGGTTTCAATTTACACGACCAGAGTATTTATTACAATGCAGAAAGGACAGAAAAACCGGCTACTCTATCTTATTTAGCCACAGCATTTGACTATGATAAATCAGTAAATGAGGTGAGAGAAAAATCGATGCAGGTCATTGGCTTCATGAATGACATAGTGCAGAAATATGCTCCAGGCCAGGTAGGCAGATATTCAGATGATTTTGAACCCAGGGCTTTTGGAGATAATATCCAAAAATGGGGAACAAGTCTGATTCTGATTGAATCTGGTGGATACAAAAATGATACTGAAAAGCAGTTTATTAGAAAGTTAAATTACATTTCAATACTATCTGCTCTTTTTGGGATTGCCGATAATAGCTATGCGTTGATCAACCCGGATGAGTATGAAAAAATACCCTTTAATGATAGAAAGCTATTTGATTTGAAAATTGAAAAGATGAACTACGAATTGAATGGTAAGACATATGTGTTGGATGTGGGTATAGATCTAAATGAGGTTGATAATGAGGACCATACTTCATTTTATTCAATTGGTAAAGTGGAAGATATAGGTGATTTATCCACGTATTATGGGTACCAAACCATTGATGCAACCGGCTTAGATTATCAGCAGGGTAGAACATATTTACTCTCAGATGATGATGATTTATCATCTATTTCGTTTAGTGGATTACTTAATGATGGTTTTGTTGCTGTCTCAACAGATATGGCTTCGGATTCACTGGCATTTAATTCCTACCCAATAAACTTTGTTAAAAAAGATGCCGGTTTTACGACCCGTTTAGATTTAGGTCAGAACGCAACTTTTTTGTTAAAAAATGGAGATTCTTTGGCCTACGTTATACTTAATGGTTTTGTTTACGTGCCAGGAAATAGTACGGACTTCATTAAAAATGGTATTGTAAATAAATAGTCTCATGAATCGCAGAAAATTTGTTCGATCATCCATGCTTGCTTCCGGAGTGGCTATGCTGCCATTTACTAAAGGAAATGCAAGTGAATACACTAAGGAAAAAAAGATAATCAAACCAAAACGCCTTGCGAAAGGAGATACAGTTGGGCTTATTGCCCCTTCAAGTGGGGTCGATCGGACAACTTTTGAACGTACGTTGGAGCACATAGATACCTTAGGATTCAAGGCTTTTTATACGGATCGGTTAAGAGTACAGAAAGGTTTTTTGGCAGGTACCGATAAATTAAGGGCCGAAGATGTAAATACAATGTTTGCTAATGATCAAGTGAATGGAATTGTTTGCGTTAGGGGAGGCTACGGTAGTGCCAGAATTCTTGATATGATTGATTACGATCTGATAAAGAACAACCCCAAGCCTCTTATTGGATACAGTGACATTACGGCTTTGCTGTATGGTATTTATCAACAAACCGGGTTGATTGGTTTTCACGGCCCTGTAGGAGTTTCATCCGTTAGCCCTTTTAATGAAGAGGTCTTTGATAAGCTACTTATTCAGGGCGAGCGTAATTTTGAAATCCATAGACCCTCTGAATGGGATGAGTTTAAAGAAGACCCCTATAAAAGTTTTGTGATTAACCCGGGAGTTGCAAAAGGGCAGCTTATTGGCGGAAACCTGAGTGTAATGGTTTCACTTGTGGGAACACCGTTTGACATTGACTTCTCTGACAAGATTGTTTTTATGGAAGAGGTACATGAAAGCCCTTACAGGGTAGACAGAATGCTTACCCAATTATTGCAATCTGGCAAATTTGAGAAAGCTGCGGGAATAGCGTTGGGAATATTCAGAGACTGTGATTACGAACCTGATGACAAAGGATACGACTTATCTCTTTCGCTTTATGAAGTACTTATGGACAGGTTTGCGCAGCTGAAAATACCTGTAATGTATGGCTTGCCTTATGGCCATATTAAACAAAATGCAACCTTACCATTTGGTGGATATGCAGAACTTGATACCTCTAGGCAAGCCCTAACGATTACCGAATCTCCTGTTTTGTAATCAAGCCAATTAATAATATTTTATTTGGACTTTTTTATTTTTTGCCAAATATCCGACTGATTGTATCTAGTTTGACTACTGTTGTTTTTATATGACTTATATTTTTCTTTTTTAAGATATTGATAATCAGTAGATAATAATAATTTAAAGAAAAACTAATGACCATTTTTATGAATTGTATGACTATGGTATTATTGATACATCTAAAAAATATGTTTTAGTTAATCCTTAATCTATGAAGAAACATGTTACTCTATTTGTGACTTCGTTCATCATGCTATTGACACTAAGCGTTTTTGCTCAAGAGCGCTCGGTTAATGGTAAGGTGTCAGACGAAGATGGAAACCCCGTACCCGGGGTAAATGTGGTGGTCAAGGGATCATCAACAGGCGCGGTTACCGATATAGATGGTAATTACAAGTTAAATGTGCCCAATGAATCATCTTTGGTGTTTTCGTTTATTGGATATGAGACCCAAACCATTTTGGTAGGCAATCAATCAGTTATAAATGTAACACTTAAACCGGATGTGGTTTCTCTTTCTGAGGTTGTTGTAACTGCATTTGGTATATCCAGGGAAAAGAAAGCTTTAGGATATTCTGTTGAGCAAGTAAGTAGTGACGAGATTACATCTAGTGGTCAAACCAATATTGTAAATGCCCTACAAGGAAGAGTTGCAGGTGTTACTATCAGGAATTCAAGTGGAACACCTGGTTCTGGAGCAGATATTATAATCAGGGGTATTTCTTCTCTTGATCCAGGAAGAAGTAACAGACCATTATATGTTATTGATGGTATCGAAATGAGTGATGATGTAGATGCATTGCCTATTTTACCAAGTGCAGGTAGTAATGCTACCTCTTCTATGTCTCAGGCAAGTGTGAGTAACCGGGCAATAGATATCGACCCCGATGATATTGAATCAATGACCATTTTAAAGGGTGCTCAGGCAACCGCCCTTTATGGTATCAGGGCTGCAAACGGGGCCATCATAATAACTACTAAAAAAGGTCAAAAAGGTGCTCCTCAAGTTGACTTATACTATAGTGGTGGTTGGTCGAATGTAAATAAGACACCAACTGTTCAGCGATCCTATATTGATGGTCGTTTTAATACGTATGTAAAACGTGACGGGTACGTTTGGGATACCTGGGGAGCTCCTGTGTATTCAGGTGAGCCAGATCCAACACATGACATTTATAAAGAGTTTTTTGTAAAAGGTACAGAGCAAGGGTTTGGTGGCAGTGTGGCAGGAGCCAATGACATATTTAACTACCGTTTTTCGATTGATAGGTTTTACCAGACAGGAGTTATACCTAATACCGATTGGGGAAAAACTAACTTTAGCTTATCTACTGGTGTAAAAATTGGAAAGAAATTGGAAGCTAACGCTACACTTAAATATGCCAATACAGGTGGAAATAAACCTCATGTTGGAGATAAATCCATTCTAAGTGATTTAAGTTACGTGTCGCCAGTAGCGGATGTAACACATTACGATGTGCCTTATACCTACAATGGAAATGCATTTGCTGGTATTATAGACCATCCACTGTACCTTGCCGATGTCAATAGTTATGTAGATAATGTAAACCGTTACATATCTGGTATTGGTCTTAAATACTCATTAAATGATCATATTTCGATAAACTACAAACTTGGTTCTGATATCTACAGCGATTTACGAACACGTATTGTCAATGCTGAAACAGATGAAGGTTCTAAGGTACATGGGTTTGTAATTGAGCAAAGCAATAATAGCTCGTCAGTTACTTCTAACATTTTTGCTCAGTTGAATTATAATCTTCCAGGTGAAATAAGCCTTACAGGTGTGGTTGGTCAGTATACCTATATAAGTAACAAAAAATACATCAGTACAAGAGGTGAAGACCTTGTGTTGGATGATTTCTACAACTTAAATAATACCGTTAACTTGTTTCAGGATAACAGTGATATTAAATACAGAAATGCTGCTGTGTATGGTGAATTAACTGCCGGGTACAAAAATTATCTGTTTTTAACTGTTACTGGTCGAAATGACTGGTCATCTACATTACCAAAACAAAATAATTCATACTTTTTCCCATCCGTTAGCGTCTCATGGGTTGCTTCCGATATGTTCAAGCTTCCTGAATTTATAACCTTTGCCAAGATACGCAGTTCATATGCTGTTATCGGTAAAGATGCTTCACCTTATAAAACAGGCCGTTACTTTGAAAAGGCTGCTAATTTTCCATTTGGTGACGCTTTAGGTTTTAAGCAATCTACGCTAATTGGGGATGAAAACCTTAAACCTGAGTTTACTAAAACTTTTGAAGTTGGAACTGATTTAAGGTTTATGAATAATAGAGTAGGTATTGACTTTACCTATTATAAAAACAACTTAACAGATATGATTCTTTCAGTTCCCATAAGTAATGCTACTGGTGCTGCTCGTTTTGTTACCAATGCTGGCTCAATGACTAATTATGGAATTGAAATAACTGCCACAGGAACACCAATTAAGGTCAACGATTTTAACTGGAATGTGAATCTCAACTGGACAAAGCAGCAAGGTAAGGTTGTTGATATTTCTGAAGGGATCGAGGACATAGAATTGTACTCAGCTTTTGGTATCACCAATAAATATGTTATTGATGGTAAAATTGGTGATTTGTATGGGTACAAATATATGCGTGCTCCTGATGGACAATTACTAATAGACTCAAATGGATTCCCAGAAGTTAATTGGGATAGTCTTCAATTAGCAGGTAACGCATTTCCTGATTGGACGGCAGGTATGACAAATACCTTTAGTTACAAGGGTATTGAGCTATCTGTATTATTGGAATGGAAACAAGGGGGTAAAGCGATAGATATGGGAAGAAGGAACAGTATGAGAAATGGCCAGCTTAAAGAAACGGAAAGAAGATTTGAAGAAGTAGTTTTCAATGGGGTGGTTCTAAATGCTGATTCTACTTATTCGCCTAATACTACACCAGTTCAAATTACACCTGCCTTTTATCGATCGACTACGTATTACAATTATGCGGCAGAGGTTCTTTTAGAAGATGCTTCCTGGTTTAGGATTCGAAATATAAGTCTGGCTTATTCACTGCCAGCAAGCTTGTTTTCAAAAATATTTATCAAATCGGCCAAGGTCTCGTTTACAGCTAATAATGTTTTCTTAAACACTCCTTTTAAAGGGTATGATCCGGAAACAAATTATTTCGGTAGTGGAAGCAATATTTATGGGTATACAGGGCTTAAAACACCTGCTACACGTAGTTATTCATTTAGGTTAAATATTGGTTTTTAACAAAAAGGAATCATGAAAAGAAAATATAGATTTTACGGATACAGTTTACTTATTGTTTATTTACTTACAATAACGAGCTGCGATAAATTTTTGGATGTTAATAACGATCCTACCAAGGTACAGGAAGACCAGGCAAGGCTTAATGTACTTTTGCCAACAGCTATTGAAGCAACGTCTGCGTCACACTATTCCAGCGTTTTTACAGCCGCACGGGTAACACACCAAGTGGATCATGTTGCAGGCTACTATACTGAGTTTAGGATGGAGAGTAATTGGTCAAGAATTTACCTTGAGACTCTTAATACATTGGATTTAATGGTAAGCAAGGCGGATGACGAAGGATCTCCCTACTATGCAGGAATTGCGAGAACACTTGAGGCAATAAACCTTGGGTTACTTACTGATACCTGGGAAGATGCTCCTTTTACTGAGGCTTTGCGTGGTTCAGATAATATTACTCCAGCTTATGACAGTCAAGAGGCTATTTACAACGCTATTTTCTCTTATCTTGATGACGCAATAGGTTATTTAGGCCAGAGCGAGTCGTTTAATGTACCGGGAGCTGACGATATGATCTATGATGGTGATTTGAGTAAATGGTTGAAATTGGCCCATTCCCTGAAAGCTCGCTACATGTTACACTTAATGGCTAAGGGTACTTATTCCGCATCTGAAATCCTTGCGGAGGTAGATGCAGGATTTGCCTCCAACGATGATAATTTCGAATTGTTTTACAACGATGTTAATCTTAATCCACTTTATAATGGCGTTGCATTGTCCAATGAAACTGGTAACCTAACCATAACTCATGGTAAGTATTTGGTAGATGTAATGAATGGAACATTGTATGGACTTTTTGACCCTCGTCTTCCAATAATTGCTGATACCACCGGAAGCGGTGGCACCTCTTACGAAGGACTTGCATCGTATGACCCAGGTAGTCCACCACATACATGTGAACTATCACGAAATGCCTGGTATTCGTCCATAAATGCTCCAATCATTATGATGAGTTATTCCGAATTGAAATTTATAGAAGCGGAAGTTGCGTTATCAAGCGATGTTCCAAGAGCTGATGCTGCTTATCTTGAAGGAATTTCCTCTAATATGGATATGTTAGGGGTAGCAAGTGTGGATAGAGATGCTTACTTGACAGATCCGTCAGTTGCTTTGGGGGGTACACCAGATATAGAACACATTATGAAAGAAAAATATGTGGCTTTATTCCTGAATTTTGAAGTTTGGAACGACATGAGAAGGCATCATTTTGATCCCAGCGTATACGTTGGATTTGTTGAACCAAATTTAGATGGACGTTCTGAGCCAGCAGAAAGGGCCTTGTATCCGACAACTGAACAAAATAGGAATGAGTCAAGTCTTAGTTCTCATCAAAGGGATTTTACAGCCTCAATGTGGAAAGACCAGTAATTAGTTTTAATTAAAGGATTCAATAAAATGAAAATACTTAAATATTTATTTGCGATAAGTGCTCTAATGTTTGTGTTGTCTTCATGTTACAAGGAAGAATATTTTCTAGATGACAATACAACTTCTAATGGTCGCCATTTTCCTGTTTTACAAACAGTTGTGGTAGATAATGAGCCGGAAACCGGATTTACTGAGGGAAGTACAGTTGAAATTGTAGTTCATTATTTTTCAGTTGATCCAATACTTCAATATGAATTATATGAAACTGTAGGAGCAGGAAGTGAAGCACTTTACTCAACTACTCCATATAAGTATACATATGACCCAGATACTCAAAGTGAAGTGGTAACGCTCAATTATGTGGTACCTGCAGGTAGCTCTGGAGAAGGTATTGGACTGAACGTTGTGATAGTAAATGAAAACGGTTTGGTAGCTAATAAGTCGACTTCAATTGATGTCAACTAATTATTATTAAGAATATTAGGGCTGTAAAAGGCCCTAGTATTCTTTAATGGTTGTTTTTGTCATAGCTTGCAAAAGCTATATGACTAATTATGATTGTTTGGCTGCCTAAAGTGTCCATTCTATAAAATTGTATTCCAACTAATCGTTAATGTGACGAAACCTTTTGATAAGAGGTTGATGTAGGGTACTAAAGAACTGAGTAAGCCGAGAAATGAAACTAGTACTTCATACTTATGACCTTAAACTAAAGCACAAGTTTAAGATAGCACATGATTCCCGAACGGTTCAGAAAACGCTAATAGTAGAACTTAATCATGGCGCTCATTCAGGGTTCGGAGAAGCTACTGCCAGTAATTATTACAAGGTTTCAATTGATGTAATGATTTCCGAACTGGAAGCCAACAGAAAGCTTATCGAGTCCTACAATTTTGAAAAACCTGAGGAGTTTTGGAAAAAGCTCAAGGTCTATATTGGTAATTCATTTGTACTATCTGCCTTAGATGTTGCAATTCACGATCTTTATGCTAAAGCAAAAGGCAAATCGCTTCGTGAGCTCTGGGGATTGTCAAATCACTTTTTTCCTACCTCAAATTATACCATTGGCATTGATACGATTGAAAATATGGCTGCCAAGCTGAAGGAGTTTCCCTGGCCGAAGTATAAAATAAAATTGGGCACCAAAGAGGATATCAAAATTATAAGGGAATTAAGAAAGCTTACAGATGCTGTTTTCAGAGTTGATGCCAATTGTGGATGGTCAGTTGAAGAAACTCTTGAAAATGCCAGAATGCTAAAGGAGCTTAATGTAGAATTTATTGAACAACCTTTGGCAGCTGGTAATTGGGAAGGTATGAGTATCCTGCACAAGAAGTCGGAATTGCCCATTTTTGCGGATGAAAGTTGTATCAACGAACAGGATATAAATAAATGTGTCGGTCATTTTCACGGGGTTAATATAAAGCTCATGAAGTGTGGTGGTTTTACACCGGCAAAACGAATGATACAGAATGCCAGAAACCAGGGAATGAAGGTTATGGTTGGCTGCATGACCGAGTCATCAGTAGGTATTTCTGCAGTTGCTCAACTGCTTCCTATGTTGGATTATGTAGATATGGATGGTTTTTTGCTCTTAGAGAACGATATCGCTGAGGGGCCTAAATTAATAAACAATAAAATCGTGGTTCCTCAGGGTGAAGGTATTGGAGTAAATCGTCTTTTTACTGCTGCTGCAAACAAACTGGAAAATGTAACTACGGGAAGCTAAAGATCCTCAGGACGGTGCGCAAGTTGCGTGTTGATTAAACCACAGTCTATATTTTTATGAAAATAATCGAAAACCTGGCGGTCAAAAGTACTTTGATTTAAATCCTTTGAATTGTTAAGAATTGTTTCCTTGATATTTTCATAATCAAAAGGGTTCTCTTGCCTTACAAGGATATTTTTTTTCGAAATCGCCTCTTTTTTGTTATTGAGTGAAGAAGAAGTTCCCATTAATAGTTGAGGAGTGGTAGCAAAACCAACATTCAGAACATGAAATTCATATTCATTGAAATTCACGTTCTTCAAAACCATATATAAAGCACCATCTTCCAACCAAACAGACTCACTAATATAGCTGTGTCCTAATGTTTTTGATTTTACCAGTATGGATTCATCTGAATCACAAGATATTGTAAAAGGAACCTTCACAACGGCTCCGCTTTTATCGGTTTTTAGATAATACCGATAGTATGAACCCAGATAGTATTTTTTAATAAGTGCATCTGATCCTGCATGTTTACTAACTGCTGCTATAACAGGTTGTTTCCCCGATTTCCATTCTTCCCAGTTATTATAATCAACGTTCAGGAAAGTAAGCAAAACATTTATTTTTTTATCTTTTGGTATTGACTCTTCCTGCCAATAGCTTTGAAGTGTTTTGCCACTTATCCAATTGTAGGTTCTGTATTTTGGAATATGTTTTAAATAGGACGTAAACTCTGATACGGTTTGCAACGAATGTCTTTCAAAAACACGATCCAGCTCGTTTGTGCCAATTAGTACATTGTCTTCGATTAGGAAGGGAGCGTTAATTACATTTTCAGTTACTTTTCTATTGATCTGTTTGGCAATATTCATGAAAGTCGTTCTGGTCAATTTGGACCAGTCAACATTCCCGTTTTGTCTTCTAACAATAGGTTGAATAACAGGAGAGTTCTCAATTTCAGATTTTATTCTCTTTGGAAGCATTTACTCAGTTCAGAATATCTAAGATATGACAAAGATCTGACTAAGTCAAAGATGTGAAATCTCTTTTATTTGCAATGAGTAATTCATAGTAGATTTATTGCTTCCGCTAACGCAATGTTACATCAATAACATCCTTAGAATTCCTGATCTCTGGATGGTGTATCTGACGACCGCTATTGCTTACTGTATAACCAACAAATGCTGACCCAATGGCCAGAATAAGCACTACGATATACATGTAGAATAGCTTTCGTTTCTTTTTAAGTTGCAAATAATAAGTTACTATGGCTGTAAATGAAAGAATAACAACAATAGCAAAAAATGCACGTGAATACTCTTCATGCATATGAATCATCGTTTCACTAAAATTACCAGCTTTTTTAGCTAGTTTTTCAGCTCCTTCACCGGTAAGCTGCGCAAGAATGGCTGTAAGTCCACTAAAAATAAAGATGCCTAACGCAGTTATTTTTACCAGATCTTTCTTAAAACTTAGCCCTGCAATGAGTACAAATAGGCCTATTAGAACTCCTGTAATGGGAATATGATTAACAAGCAGATGAATTTGCGAACTGTCCACGTCATTAGTATATTAAGTTAAAAGCTCCCTCAGTTAATACTATATCTGTTGGTTTAAAATCGTTCACATTTTTTATCTCAATCCATCCGTTTTGATTTTTTCCCGGTATCACTTCTTTCTTAGTGAATACTTCTTCGTTTTCATTCTCGCTTTGTTTTATCAGCGCGTAATAGGCGTTCTCTGCATTTATTACAGCGGTTTCCGGCAGGGCAGGAGCACTTTCGCTATCAATGGCAATTTGTGCTTCTACATACATGCCCGGCACAAATAGGTTCGACAGGGATTCGTCTTTGAGGTGCCCGTGAACATTCACAATTCTGTTTTCGTCTTCTACGGTTTTGCCTACCAGGTGAACTTCGGCATCGTACCATTTGGTGCTGGCATCTGGCAGCTGAAATTTGATGTTCTGGCCCACCTTTACTTTTTGAATATCTTTTTCATAAACGTTTAGTTCCAGATGAATATGATCCGAGTTTATTAGTTCAACAGCTACATCCGTAGGATTCAAATACATTCCTTTAGTTGCATTTACTTTGGTTACGTATCCGGCAATGGGGGCGTAAATCACAATGCTTGTTTGAAGATTTGAACCAGATATTTTAGCAGGGTCAATGTTTATAAGTCGTAGTTTCTTTTTCAACGACTCGTACATGGCCAGGGTGACATTGTAATCCGTTTGTGCCTTCAGGTAATTCTTTTGCGAAGCAATATTGTCCTTTGCCAGTGTTTGCTGACGTTCGTAATCGGCTTTTAAATACGCAAGCTTATTCTTGGTTTCCAGAAAATCCTGTTGCATTTGCACGTACTCCGGGTTGCCTAATGTAAACAACATCTGACCCTTTTTTACCTTTTGGCCAGGTAATAAGCTTATGCTTTCTACAAAGCCACCATAATAGGTGCTAACAGATGCTTTGTTTTCAGGTGGAACATCAATCATGCCATTGGCATGAACAGTAGATGAAAACTCTTTTTCTGCTAGCGAACCCAGCTTCATGCCAGACGATTCAAATTGCTTTTTAGTAATTACAACCTGATCAGATTCTGCGTTGGCGGTAGCCTCTTTAGTAGAATCGTTTTCTGAGCCACATGATTCCAGTAGTACAGAAAAGCCTATAAGTAGGAATAGTTTGGAGGCGTATTTTACCAATGATTTATTGCGTAGTTGCATCTTCTTAATTCATTAAATAGTTGATCTCCAGAACAGTTTGATTATAGTTGTATAGATTTTCCAAATAAGTCATTTCTATACTTTTAGCATTATCCAGCGACAAAATGTACTGAACAAAGTCAATTTCACCATTTTGAAATGCCTTGGTTGCTGTATGTATCAACTCTGAGGAAAGTGTCTTACCATTCTGGACGTAATAATTTATAGCTTCTTCGTATTTTGTTAATTCGGTTTCCAATTGGCGATACCTGGTTATTAACTCTTGTTTGTAATTAAGCGCTTCACTTTGAACTGCTTCTGTTTCCAGTTTAGCAGCATTTATTTTCGACTTTTGCGCACCAAAGAAGAGTGGAATTCCTATTCCGGCTTGAAAACCCTGATATACTTTAGAGTCCATGCCATTATTTGTTCCTTGAAAATAATTGAGATTGATATCGGGAAGCAATTTTTGTTTCTCAATACTTACCTTACTTTCTGATAGACTTACAGCTCCCTGGTAATAAAGCAATCCGGGGTGTCTTAGTGTATCTATGCTGGTAGGTTCCAGTTTGTCAAGATTTGATTCTGTTACTACAAATGCACTATCCAATTGCATCCATTTGTTTAACTCCAGGTGCCCCTTGGTTATATTTTCCTTTATTTGCAAGAGCATTAAACCAACCTCTTTTTGTTTGGAGGTAGCCGTTAATTTTTCCAGATAGTTGGTTTCACCTACTTCATATCTGCGAGATGCTGCAATTGAGAACTGCTTATACAAACTGTCGAGGTAATGGTAATTAGCGGCCACATTTTGCCAGTAAACAAGTGTATTATATGCTTTTGAAACCTCTTTTCTTAGCAATTGTTCATTTATCTGAAACTCTTGTTCTTTCAAAAATACCTGGGCCTTATTGGCGTTACGTTGTGCCCCATAAACGGTAGGGAATTGCAACGACTGACTAATTCCCCAAACTCCTATTGGTAATCCGTTTTCTGCAATATTGTTTTCATCGTAATGGTAGTAAACTTCTGTTTTGTCAATGTCGAAGGCGGTTCCAACCATTTTTCTCGCGTGCTCAACCTGAGTAGAAGAGGCTCTTAGTCCTGCATTGTTTTTTAATGCCAGATCAATGGCTGTTTCCAGGGTAATTTCTTTTGGCTGTGCAAGAGCAATAACTGGCAGTGAGAGTAATAGTATAAATAAGATATTGGCTCTTTTCATGTTAATTAGCATTAGTCTTTCCTTTTCGGTCGAAAATGGCATAGAGAACAGGTAAAACAATCATTGTAAGCAGGGTAGAGGTAATAAGTCCTCCTATTACTACAGTTGCCAGTGGACGCTGTACTTCGGCTCCTGCTGAGGTGGAGATGGCCATTGGTAAAAAGCCAAGAGCAGCCGCACCTGCTGTAAGCAGCACGGGTCGCAGACGTTCTTGTGTACCCACAATTATTCTTCTGTTTATATCGAGCAGTCCATGTGCTTTAAGCTCTTTAAAATGCTCGATAAGCACAATACCATTGAGCACAGCAATACCAAACAGCGCTATAAAGCCAACTCCTGCAGAAATACTAAACGGCAGATCGCGTAAATAAAGTAAAAGTACTCCGCCAACAGCAGCCAAAGGAATAGCCGTATAGATCATAAGTGCATCTTTTACCGAACCAAAAGCAAAATAGAGGAGTACAAAGATGAGCAAAAGCGCAATTGGAACAGCCACCATTAAACGGGCCCTGGCACTGTTCAGGTTTTCGAACTGACCCCCATAGGTAATTGAATAGCCCGTTGGCAACTCAATTTGTGTATTAATTATTTGCTGCACATCCTTTACAACCGATTCAAGGTCGCGGTTACGCACGTTAACACCCACTACAATTCTGCGCTTCGTATCGTCACGGGATATTTTTGCCGGGCCCTTGGTATATGTAATGGCTGCCAGTTCACTTAAAGGTAAGGCTGATCCATTGGGCAGCATAACGGACGCATTTTCGATGTTCTGAATGTCCTTGCGATGTGCATCATCATAGCGCAACACAAGATCGAATTGCTTTTCCCCTTCAAACACAGTGCCTGCAGGCAAACCGGCAAATCCCATGCTTATAATTTTGTTAACATCAGCTATGTTTAGGCCATATTTGGCGATTTTCTGCCGATTGTATTTAACACTCATCTGTGGCAATCCTGCTACCTTTTCAACAGTTATATCTGATGCACCTGGTACGTTTCTGATTGCCTTTTCTATTTCCTGTGCTTTTTTGTTCAACACATCCAGGTCTTCTCCAAATATTTTAATGGCCAGGTCTGCACGAACACCCGTAATTAGCTCGTTAAAGCGCATTTCAATAGGTTGTGTGAACTCATAGTCTATACCGGGAATTTCGGAAAGCGCTTCTTTGAATTTGTCAGCCAGTTCATCCTTCGATTTTGCGGTTGTCCACTCACTTTTAGGCTTCATGGTTATAATAACATCACTTTCCTCCATTGACATCGGATCCGTAGGCACCTCGGCAGCACCAATGCGGCTTACCACATCTTTTACTTCAGGAAACGTTTTTAAGATGCGTTCCATTCGAGTAGTAGTTTCAATGGTTTTTTGGAGTGAGGTTCCTGTTTTCAATACAGGTTGTATAACAAAGTCGCCTTCATCGAGTGTTGGTACGAACTCGCCTCCCATGCGTGAGAAGATAAATATGGCCACCAGTAAAACAGTCACAGCCAGGCTAATTACCAATCGCTTTTGGCGCAATGCCCAGGTTATCGATGGTTTGTATAAGCTACCCAGCCATCCCATTAACCGTTTTGAAATTGTTTTTTTGTTAGGGTCAACAGGTGTGATAAAAAGTGATGAAACCACCGGTACATAGGTAAACCCAAGTATCATAGTGCCTGTAAGTGCAAAGACAAACACCAGCGCCATTGGGGTAAACATTTTGCCTTCAACTCCGGTCAGTGAAAGTATTGGAATAAAAACGATAATGATAATGATCTGACCAAAAATAGCAGAACGCATCATTTTCGTGGTTCCTGCATAGGTGATTTTATCGATTACTCCCTGTTTCTCTTCTTTGGGTAAATGGAGGATTTTATCTCGTTCGGAGGTTATTCTGAACGCAATAAACTCAACAATAATTACAGCACCATCTATGATGATACCAAAGTCAATTGCACCAAGGCTCATCAGGTTGGCATCAACCCCAAAAATGTACATAAGGGAGAGGGCAAACAAAAGCGATAATGGAATAACAGATGCAACAACAAGACCTGAGCGCAGATTACCCAGCAATAGTACAACCACGAAAATTACAATCAGGAATCCCAAAATCAGGTTTTCGGAAATGGTAGCAGTTGTCTTTCCAATCAACTCATTTCTATCTAAAAAACCATTTATATGAAGGCCTTCGGGTAGGGATTTTTGAATTTCGCTAACCCGTTCTTTAACACGTTTGATTGTTGCCTGCGAGTTGGCATCTTTAAGCATCATTACCTGCCCCAGTACTTTTTCTCCCTCACCATTGGCTGTAATAGCGCCAAATCGGGTAGCATGGCCAAACCCGACAGATGCGATATCCCCTATGTAAATGGGTATGCCTTCGCGGTTGGTAACAACAATATTGCGGATATTATCAAGTGAACTTACAAGACCTTCTCCACGAATAAAATAGCTTTCGTTGGTCTTTTCAATATAGCCTCCACCTGCAATGCTATTGTTCTTTTCCAGAGCATCGAACACCTCTGAAAGTGATATTTTAACCGCTCTTAATCGTTCCGGGTTAATAGCTACTTCATACTGCTTTAGATATCCGCCCCACGTATTTACTTCTACAACACCCTTAATACCGGAAAGTTGTCTGCGTACAACCCAATCCTGAATGGTCCGAAGATCTGTAATTGTGTATTTGTCTTTATATGCAGGGTCAACATCAATGATATATTGATATATTTCACCCAAGCCCGTTGAAACAGGACCCATAAATGGCGAACCAAAACCTGTTGGTATGTTCTCCTGGGCAGTCTTTATTTTTTCGGCTATTAGCTGACGCGGGAGGTAGGTTCCCATATTGTCCTCAAAAACAATGGTAACTACTGACAGCCCAAATTTGGATATAGAGCGAATTTCCTTAACTCCAGGCAGGTTGGCCATTTCCAACTCCACTGGGTAAGTAAGGTACTTTTCTACGTCTTCTGTGGCAAGGTTGCGGGAAGTAGTAATAACCTGAACCTGATTATTGGTAACATCGGGTACTGCTCCAATAGGAATTTGAGTTAAGGAATAGATGCCAAACCCAATTATTCCGGCCGTAAAAAGAAAAATTATTAGTTTGTGATGTATACTGTAATTTATTATTCGCTCTAACATACAGCAGGCTAAAAAAAGGCTTTATAATTAGTTTACGCTGTAAAATTAGGCTATCAAAATCTCTTCTTATGCCAACTTAGTCACACGAAAAAGTTAAATAAGTTTTTGATGTAGTACGGTTTTAAATTAAGGTGATAAATGCTATCCTACTAGTCCTTTTCAACCATTGAGCCATCTGAATATTTTGCAAACCTTCCTTTATCTCTGGGATGCACAAATTCGTGGTTGGGCCAGGGCCAACCGCCAAACTGCGTTTGCTGATAATCGAGCATTGTTTGCTGAATTTCGGCCTGGTTGTTCATTACAAAGGGGCCATATTGAGCTACAGGCTCATTAATGGGCTTGCCTTGAAGTAGCAATATATTAGCTTCACCTCCTTTGCATTCTATCATTACATTCTGATTCGGTTCCAGATCAATAGCATTTCCTGCCTTGACTTCTTCATTGGCAATTGTTATTGAGCCTCCTTCATAGAAATACAGTGAACGGTTTACCATACTGCCAGCCTTGGGAAGCATCCATTTTGCGCCTTCCTGTAGTTTAATCGTCCAAATGGCTACCTCGTTAGCAGGATTTGCAGCCCATGAATCAGGTGGAGAAGTTAGAGCTTTATGCTCTAAATAATCGCCAGATATTAAGGTAATCTGTACCTTGTCTAATTCGATTATAGGTAAATTTTCACTCCAAAGCATGGCATAATGTGGTTCGGCAAATTTCTTTTCTTTGGGTAGGTTCAGCCATAGTTGAAACAGTTCCAGAGGATTGTCCTTATTTTCATTGAGCAATGGAAACATCTCGGAGTGCTGCACACCCTTTCCTGCTGTCATCCATTGCACATCGCCATTTCCAAAGCGTCCTGTGGCTCCCATCGAATCTGCATGATCTATCAATCCTGTACGTACGTAGGTTACAGTTTCGAAACCACGGTGGGGGTGAGCAGGAAAACCCGGCACCTTGCTTCCATGATACATTCTCCAGCCATCCTTTACGGTAAAGTCCTGGCCTATGGTACGACCTTCCAAAGAAGCATCAGGGCCCATATGTTCATTACCATTAGGGTAATAATCTTCATGATGCACACAGAATAAAAAAGGGTCTTTGGTTTCCCATTGAAAACCCAGGGGCCTAATGCTAAGTATGGGTGAATCATTCATAGTTATTAGTGATTTTCTTATGTAACAAATAACCGAATTATTAGTTAAAAAGTTTAAACATTAAAGATTCATTTGAGCATGACCGAAGGTGCATTGGGTATAAATACTTTTTTTCACCTTCATAAATTCATTTTTTAATTAACTTAGGTATGAGTATAGCGGCCTTCTATGTAGTTATTAAAATGATTTTTTCTGTTGTATAATATATGAAAGAGTTAAGCAAAATTCTTGAAGCCTACCACAAAACAGATTTTAGCAAGCAAAAAGCTGCGCTTGCAACAGTAGTCCGCGTTATTGGTTCATCTTATCGCAGCCCGGGTGCACGCATGTACCTAACAGAAGATGGGCATTGGGTGGGCTCTATCAGTGGCGGATGCCTGGAAGGTGATGCGCTAAGAAAATCAAGAGTTGTCATGCAGGAGGGTATACCTAAAGTGATAACCTATGATACTTCTGAAGAAAACAATTCGCTGGGAGCAGGTCTTGGTTGCGAAGGAATAATACATGTTTTGCTGGTGCCCCTAAAGCAAGAAAGTGAAATAATGGGACAATTAAGGTGGATTGATTACCAGGAAAAAGAAACAGCAATGGCAACAATTGTTCAAGCTGACTCTGTCTTTGGTTTGTCTCCCGGAGATCAAATAGTGCTGGATGCAGATAGAAAGAGTAATGCCTTTACTGATGCAATAACCGATGGTCTTGAAAAGGTATTATCGCGTAGAAAGTCCTTTACGCAAAACCACACGAATGAGAAGGGATCTATTGAAGTGTTCTATGAATTGTTTGAACCCTCTGTGAGCCTGATGTTGTTTGGAGGTGGTTATGATGCACAGCCTTTATCTAAACTAGCCCATGAAATAGGCTTTCAGGTGTCGGTGGTGGATGATTGTGTGGCGCATTTAATTCCCGCCAATTTCCCTGACGCTGCTTTAATAGGCTGTAAATCAGAAGCAATTGATGAAAATGTCTATATAAAACCCTATTCTGCTGCAGTTTTGATGTATCATAGTTACAAGTATGATTATAATGCACTCAAAGCACTAATTCAATCAAGTGCCATTTATATAGGAATTTTGGGTCCTAAGAAAAAAGGAGATAAAATGATTGACCAGTTAAGGAAAGAAGGCGTTGAGTTGACAGATTTTGATTTGAAGCGCATTCATTATCCCATAGGTTTGGATATAGGGGCGGATACACCAGAAGAGATTGCACTTTCAATTATTGCTGAGATTAAATCTGTTTTTTCAGGAAGAAAGGGTGGTATGTTGCGATATAGAGGATCTTCGATACATGATAAAGACGAGAAAACAGAAGAAGTTTTTAAACAGGTATACAGCAACGAACGAGCCATGCAAATCTCTGAAATTGAGTAATACGATTGCACTTATATTAGCTGCTGGTAACTCATCGCGACTGGGAAGCCCCAAGCAGCTTCTGCCATACAAGGGTACAACCCTGTTAAACAATCTAATTGAAGAAATTTATAAGAGTAAAGTTTCCGGATTATATGTAGTTCTTGGAGCGCTTAAAGAGCAGATTTTACCTACCTTGCCATCGGAAATTGAAAAATTAGAATCAATTACCAATCCGGGCTGGTCATCGGGAATGGGCTCCAGTATAAAAGTTGGCGTTAACTACATTCTTAAATGCAACCCTTTAGTAAATAGCATCATCATAACAGTATCCGATCAACCTTTTGTAACCGCAAGTGTGTTCAATTCTCTTATGAATAAAGCAATTTCAGAACCTGCAAAGTCAATAGTTGCATGTCAATATGGAAAGGATATGTACGGAGTTCCTGTTTTGTTCAAAAAAGAGCTATTTAACGAGCTACTATCGATCGAAGACAACACAGGGGCTAAACAGCTCATTCGTGAGAATAAGCCGATTACCACATTTGTAAAGTTTCCTGAAGGAGCGATTGATATTGATACAGAAGACGATCTTCATAAAATATTACCGGAAATGTAAATTTCTATAACCATTATTGTAAACACTCGTATATTCGTAGTAACAACTCAAATAAAGGTCAACTCGTTAACAACAACCTATGATTAAACTCGAAAACCTCCATAAATCCTATGGAGTAGGTAAACAAAAGCTTCATGTACTCAAAGGACTTGACATCACGATAGATGAGGGAGAATTTGTTTCTATTATGGGGTCTTCCGGTTCTGGAAAATCGACCCTTCTAAATATTCTGGGAATCCTTGATAAGTATGATGAGGGGAATTATTTCCTGGCCGACACCTTAATGAAGAACCTTTCGGAGAAGAAAGGCGCCTACTACCGTAACAAATTTTTAGGTTTTGTATTTCAATCGTTCAACCTGCTATCGTTTAAAAATGCGATGGAAAATGTGGCGTTGCCGCTCTATTATCAAAAAGTAAGTAGGAAAAAGCGCAACAAAATAGCCATGGAATACCTTGAAATGGTGGGCCTTAAGGACTGGGCAACACACATGCCAAGCGAATTGTCAGGAGGGCAAAAACAACGCGTAGCAATTGCCCGGGCACTTATTTCCGATCCTAAGGTTATTTTGGCTGATGAACCTACAGGGGCGCTTGATACCACCACTTCGTACGAAGTGATGGAAATCTTTAAGCGGGTGAACGATTCAGGCAAAACCCTCATTATTGTTACACACGAACACGACATAGCCGAAATGACCAATCGTGTAATTCATTTGAAAGACGGGTTGATCGTGGACGCAGAGGAAGACATTGCTGCTACTGTAAACTAATCAGCATGTTTGAGCTAGATAAGTGGCAGGAGATTTTCTATACCATGAAGCAGAATAAGCTGCGTTCGGCCATTACCGCCTTTAATGTAGCCTGGGGTATCTTCATACTTATTATTTTAATGGGCTTCGGCAGTGGGTTTCAAAATGGGGTAGAGCATCAGTTTGATGACGATGCCACCAACTCTATCTGGATACGGCCCGGCCAAACCAGTAAACCCTACAACGGAATTAAACCAGGCAGGGACATTCAGTTTACAAACCAGGATTACGATGCGATAAAGCAAATTCCCGGAATTGAATACATAACAGGACGCTATTATTTAACCGGAGAATTTACGGTTCATTACAAAGACAACCTGTCTTTTTTTAATGTTCGATCTTGTCACCCTGATCACCAATACCTTGAAAGAACCATTATTACCAAGGGTCGGTTCATTAACGATACAGATCAGGCCGAAAAACGTAAAGTAGCTGTAATTGGAGAAAAGGTAATAAAGGTCCTTTTTGGCCATGAAGACCCTATAGGTAAGTACATTGATGTAAATGGCATACAGTATAAGGTGGTTGGTACTTTTAAGGACGAAGGCTCAGAGTTTGAACAAAAGGTTATTTACATACCTATTTCCACTGCTCAAATTGCTTATGGTGGCAGTAATAGAGTGCATATTATCATGGTTACAGTTGGAAATGCCAACGTAGCCGAATCTAAAATTATTGAAGGCAAAATACTTGATTACCTGAGCACAAAACACAACTTTGACCCTACCGATAAAAAGGCGGTACGTATTTTCAATGCAGTTGAAAACTATACGCAGTTTATTAACTTGTTTAAAGGTATCCGGCTTTTCCTGTTTATTGTAGGTGTGTTTACTTTAATAGCAGGTGTAGTTGGAGTAAGTAATATTATGCTAATTGTGGCAAAAGAACGCACCAAAGAAGTGGGTGTTCGAAAGGCAATTGGTGCAACTCCAGGCTCAATAATAGGTTTGTTTTTGCAGGAAAGCATGTTTATAACCTTAGTAGCTGGTTATATTGGGCTCGTGGCTGGGTTTTCATTTATCGAAACGGGAACACTTTCCAGTTTAATGGAAGGTTTTGGTTTTCCCATGGACTTCTTTATTCGTCCTCAGGTGAACTTATCCGGTGCTATTGCAGCAACCCTGGTATTGGCTGTATTTGGTAGTCTGGCTGGATTTTTTCCTGCCCGTACTGCAGCCAAAGTTGAACCAATTGAAGCGTTAAAAGACGAATAATATGTTTGAACTGGATAAATGGCAGGAAATTTTCTACACCATGAAGCAGAACAAGCTGCGTTCAATTATAACTGCTTTTAATGTGGCCTGGGGTATTTTTATCCTTATTATTTTAATGGGTTTTGGTAGTGGTTTCCAGAATGGAGTTGAACACCAGTTTGATGGCGATGCCACTAATTCAATCTGGGTAAGCCCTGGCCAAACCAGCAAACCTTATAACGGTATCAAACCTGGCAGAAATATTCAGTTTACTGACGAGGACTATGAAGCCATTAAGAGAATTCCAGGTGTAGAGCATATATCCGGTCGCTATTTTCTTACAGGTGAGTTTACGGTTCATTATAAGGACAAACTTTCGTTTTTTAGCGTGGTATCCTGTCATCACGATTACGTGTACCTTGAAAAAGCACAGGTTACCAGTGGTAGGTTTATAAACGATATTGACCAAAAAGAAAAGCGTAAAGTGGCAGTAATAGGTGCCAACGTTGTAGAAGTACTTTTTGGAAGGGAAGACCCGCTTGGAAAATACATTGATGTAAATGGCATTCAATACAAGGTTATTGGCACTTTTAAAGACGATGCTGGAAGTGATTGGGACCAAAAAAGAATATACATTCCCCTTTCAACAGCTCAGATAGCTTATGGAGGAGGTAATAAAATCCATAACATATCCCTAACTGTAGGCAATGCCAGTGAAGCGGAATCTAAAATTATTGAAAGTAAAATACTTAACTATTTGAGTACAAAACACAACTTCGATCCAACCGATAGTAAAGCACTCCGAATTTTTAATGCCGTAGAGAACTACATGCAGTTCATTAACTTGTTTACAGGAATTCGGATATTTCTTTTTATTGTAGGCGTTTTTACCCTAATAGCTGGTGTGGTGGGCGTGAGCAATATCATGCTTATTGTAGCCAAAGAACGAACCAAGGAGATTGGAGTGCGTAAAGCAATAGGAGCCACTCCAGGCTCAATAATAGGTTTGTTTTTACAGGAAAGTATGTTTTTAACCATAATTGCCGGCTATATTGGGCTGGTAGCCGGTTTTTCATTTATAGAATCAGGAACGCTCTCCAGTTTAATGGAGGGATTTGGCTTCCCGATGGATTTCTTCCGACATCCTCAGGTAAGCTTAACAGGTGCCATTGCAGCAACGCTGGTGTTGGCATTATTTGGGAGTTTGGCCGGTTTTTTCCCGGCTCGCACTGCCGCAAAAGTAGAACCAATTGAAGCACTTAAAGACGAATAAAATGTTTGATTTAGATAAATGGCAGGAAATATTTATGACCATTGGTAAGAACAAGCTCAGGACTTTTCTTACGGTGTTTGGTATTGGATGGGGCATATTTATGATTATTATCCTATTGGGTGCCGGAAAGGGTCTTCAAAATGGTGTTGAACGTGATTTTTCTACCTGGGCGACCAATGCGGGTTTTTTCTGGTCAAATAGAACGGCTATTTCGTATGGTGGTTTTCAGCCAGGAAGGCGCATCACCTTTACAAATAAGGATACCGAAATGATGCGAAAAAGAGTTTCGGGTCTTGAATATCTGGCCCCGCGCAACCAATTGCAGGGTTTTGGAGGAGGTAATAATGTGGCTTATAATAACAAGACCGGAAATTTCTCAGTTTACGGAGACTATCCTGATTACATTAAGATCCAACGGGTTAAAATAAGTGAAGGCCGCTACCTGAATGAAAAAGATATTCAAGACGAGCGTAAAATTGTTGTAATTGGCCGTAATGTTAAAGACGTTCTTTTCGAAGATGAGGACCCGATAGGTAAATATTTGAAAATCAGTGGAGTAAACTTTCAGGTAGTGGGGGTATTTGATTCTAAAAGAACAGGCGATCAGGCTGATAGGGATACCCAATCAGTATTTGTTCCGTTTACCACATTTCAAAAAGCATTTAATTATGGCAACACAGTGGGATGGTACGGTTATTCGGTAAAAGAAGGATATGATGTAAGCAAGGTAGAAGACCAGATAATTACCATGCTGCAAAAGGAACATAGCATCCATCCGCTGGATGTAGATGCTATTGGCCATTTCAATCTCCGTCAGGAATACGAAGAAATGTCTGGCTTGTTTACAGGTATCAACCTTTTTACATGGTTTGTCGGCATAAGCACTCTCTTGGCCGGGGTAATTGGTGTAAGTAATATTATGCTCATTATTATAAAAGAACGAACCAAGGAAATAGGAATTAGAAAGGCGCTGGGAGCCACCCCGTTTTCTATAATTTCGCTTATTATTCAGGAGTCTATATTTCTTACGGCAATTGGCGGTTACGTAGCACTTGTGATTGGCGTATTTCTTATTGAAGCTATTGGAAATGCAATGCCTAGTGATGGAATTATGGGAGCTCCTGAAGTAGATATGAAAGTGGCAATTGGGGCACTTGGCCTTCTAATTATTGGTGGAGCTCTTGCCGGTATAATGCCTGCTCGAAAAGCAGCAGCCATTAGTCCCATAGAAGCCATTCATAATGAATAAGTTTAAATTAATCAATTGAATATCAGTTATATAAACTCAAAGAACAACACAATAAATAAAGTATTATGAAACGAATTTTAATCATCTTCCTTGTCCTATTGGCTGTAGCAAGTTTTGCAGGAACTGGCTATTACCTTTATAAAAAATCTGAAAAACCCCCGGTTATTTACGAAACAAATAGTCCGTTCTATACAGATATAGAAAGAAAAACGGTGGCTACTGGCTCCATAGTTCCTCGTAAGGAAATTGACATTAAATCTCAGGTTTCTGGGGTTATCGATAAAATTTATCTGGAAGCAGGTGAACATGTTAATTCTGGTGATATTGTTGCCAAGGTTCGAATTATACCCAATGTAGTGGCGCTTAATAATGCAGAGGTTCGTATTAAAACAGCTAAAATCAATTTCAAGAATGCGGAGAAAGAATTGAATAGACAGAAGGAACTTTTTGAGCAACAGGTAATTTCTGAATTTGATTACAACCAGTACCTTTTGTCGTATAATTTGGCGCAGCAGGAAGTGGAAGCAGCTGAAGACAACATGGATCTGATAAAGGAAGGCGCTTCTAAAAAGGAAGGTATGGCTTCGAACCTTGTGAGAGCAACCAGCTCAGGAATGATTCTGGATGTTCCTGTAAAAGAGGGCTCCTTCGTAATTGAATCTAATACCTTCAACGATGGAACTACCATTGCCTCCATTGCCAACATGAACGAAATGATTTTTGAAGGTAAGGTAGATGAGGCTGAAGTGGGAAAACTGAGAGAAGGAATGAATCTGGTGCTTAAAGTAGGCGCCTTGGACTCGGTAACATTTGATGCCAAGCTGGAGTACATTTCGCCCAAAGGTGTGGAAGACCAGGGGGCCATTAAATTTGAAATCAAGGCTGCTGTTGCGTTAGATAAGGATAATTTTCTCAGGGCCGGTTACTCATCTAATGCCGATATTGTGCTTGACAAAGCAGATAGTGTTTTGGCTATCAAAGAAAGTGACATGAAGTTTGATGAAGAAGATAAGCCATACGTTGAGATTATGACTGGAGAGCAACAGTTTGAAAAAAGAGATATTAAAACGGGTATTTCAGATGGGATAAATATTCAAATTCTGGAAGGACTTAAAGAGGGAGATAAGTACAAAAAGCAGCAGATTGATTAATAATAGAAATGAATTGCTCCAGTAAAAAGGTATGCTACAGCTCACCTGAAGAAGTAAGAGAAGCGTTGTTACAGGCTCGTTCCAAATACAGGAACGGGCCTGTATCTTTTTATAAGTGTGAATTTTGTGGCGCGTTTCATCTCACCTCAAAAGGCAATTTGGACGAAAGTGTGCTTTCTGATGAAAATATTAAAAGAATAGAAAGGGAGAGCGAAGCAAGGACCTGGGAAGAACGATTTAAAAAGAAATAAGAGCTACTATTTTTCGAATGCAAATCGAACCGATTTTGCTCGGTTCCGCTGGTATAAAAACGTAACTTAGTACTAATCAAAAACAATTCATATGAAGTATAGATTTATTGCATTTGCGCTAAGCGCCCTATTTGTTATTTCCTGCTCTTCTCTGAAGGAAGAGGAAGAAAAGGAACAAGGTGTTTTTCCTTACGAGATTCACCAGACAAGGCTTGATAATGGTTTGAATGTTGTAACAGTGCCATACAATAGCCCCGGACTGGCCGCTTTTTACATTGTTGTGAGGGCCGGTTCCAGAAATGAAATTGAACCAGGGAAAACAGGTTTTGCACACTTTTTTGAGCACATGATGTTCAGGGGTACTGAAAAGTACTCAAAAGAAAAGTACAGCGAAGAGTTAAAAGCAATTGGTGCTGCAGCCAATGCCAATACATGGTGGGACAGAACGGTGTACCACATGACCGGTAATGCCAATATGCTGGACAAAATGTTCGAGTTGGAATCGGATCGCTTTATGAATTTGAAATACTCAGAGGCCGACTTTAAAGTGGAAGCAGGCGCTGTAAAAGGTGAGTATACTAAAAATTATGCAAGCCCGTACATGAAATTGTATGAGAAAACGTACAATACTGCCTTTAAAACGCATACGTATTCTCACACCACTATGGGTTTTTGGGAAGATGTTGTGGATATGCCCAACCAATACGAGTATTCACTTAAGTTTTTCGACAGGTTTTACAAACCTGAATACTGTACTATCATAGTAGTTGGTGATGTTACACCTGAAAAAGTTGATGCTCTTGCCAAGGAATATTTTGGTAAGTGGAAACACGGGAGTTATACGCAAGAGATTCCAGTGGAACCAGAGCAAACCGAAACAAGGTATGCCCATGTACAGGAGAAAAATTTTCCACCTGTTTTAAGCTTAAATTACAAAGACCCTGCTTTTTCAGCAGATAATAAAGATTTAGCGGCTCTTGATCTTATCGCAAGTATCGGGTTTTCAGAAAAATCGCCTTTGTACAAGAAATTGGTTGTGGATCAGCGAAAAGTGAGGAGCCTTGATGCGGGGGGACTTGATATGGTTGATCCCGGTCTTTGGTCGGTCAATGCAGTTTTGGTGAATCCCAACGATATGACGGAAGTGAAGAATGAAATTGAGGAAGAGTTGAATAAGTTTAAAACTCAACCGGTTGATTCTGCAGAACTTGCTCAGGCCAAAAGTCATATCATGTATCAATATGCCATGGGTATCGATAGCCCTGATGCAATTGCCAACTCGTTAGCCTGGTTTACATGGCTTACAGGTAATCCTGCGGATGTTAATAGGGCATATGCAAGATATGAAACCATTACCCCACAGGATATTATGGATGCGGCCAATCGCTATTTAGTTTCCCAACACCTTACCGTTGCCACCATCTCCGCTGATGAGGAATACGTTGAACCTGAAACAGATAAAACCAAAATGTGATATGAAGAAGCTACTATATATACTACTAATAGTTCTTAGTTTTAATGCCCTTGCTCAGGAAGTTGTGGAGCTTCCCATGGAGTCTAACAAAGTGGTTGTTAAGCTTGCCTTTAAAAATGGCTCTATTACTGATCCAAAGGGCAAAGAAGGGCTCACCAATCTTACTGCAACTCTTTTGTCAGAGTCCGGAAGCGATTCGTACACCAAGTCTGAGATAGACAATCTGTTGTATCCTATGGCCGCATGGTATTCAACGTTTACTGACAAGGAAATGACCACTATTACCTTTCAGGTGCATAAGGATTTTGCAGATCAGTTTTATGAAATTTTCAGAGGGGTTTTATTACATCCTTCCTTTGCACAGGAAGATTTCGAACGAGTGAAATCGAATACATTTGTTAACATAACTGAGGTTATGAAAGCCAGCTCTGATGAAGAGTTTAGCAAAATGGCTTTGGAAGAACAGTTGTTTGCAGGAACGCCCTATGCACATATGAAAATAGGAACTGCTAATGGCATTGAGGCAATTACCAGGGATGATGTGGTAAATCAGTACAAATCCTTTTTTACAAGGAATAATGTAACCATAGGTATAGCTGGTAATTACACCAAGGAATTCCTGAATAAAATAAAAACAGATGTAAACAGTTTGCCCGATACGAACCCGGATATACCTGTTGTGGCGGCACCTAAAATGCCTGATGGAGTTCAGGTGCAACTGGTTCCAAAACCCAATAACCTTGGTACGGCAATTTTTACAGGCTATCCGTTGGCAATTAACAGATCTTCCAAAGACTGGCCTGCTATGATGGTAGTTAATTCATATTTAGGCGAACACCGCAAGTCGTATTCTCGCTTATACCAGCTTATACGAGAGCAACGCTCAATGAACTACGGAGATTACACGTACATTGAGTGGTACCAGTCAGGGGGCAGGAATCAGTTGCCTTTAACTGGTTTTCCACGAAGCCAGAATTATTTTGCTATCTGGATACGTCCGGTACAAACAGCTTACAGCTTAAAATCTCAGTATCCTGAATTAGGCGATATTGAAATAGGACATGCTCATTTTGCCTTACGAATGGCTTTTTATGAAATTGACAGGGTAAAAAATGAGGGATTGACACAACAAGAGTTCGATTTAACCCGTCAGTTTTTAAGAAGCTACATAAAGTTGTACATTCAATCGCCTTCAAAACAGTTGGGCTTTTTGCTTGACTCCAGATTCTATGGCCTAAGTAACTACATAAGCGAATTGGATGCTGCACTGAGCAAATTAACTTTGGATGATGTAAACGCAGCCGCTGCCAAGTATCTTCAAACAGATAATATGTACGTTACAATGATAACCGATGAAGGAGAAGCAGAAGCATTAAAAGCCAGTTTGCTTAGTAATAAAGTTTCACCTATGTCATATTCAAATAGTATTAAGGAAAGCTTGCCCGAAGAAGTGTTTGAGTTAGATGAAAAAGTGGAAAGCTTACCCTTAAATGTTAAAAGTGTAAAAATCACTTCTCCAAAAGATTTATTTATCGATTGATTTGAATTGGAATTCTATTATAAAAACCCTGGCATAAGCCGGGGTTTTCTTTTTAGCATACCCTGTGTCCCCCAGCCGACATTGGGGGATGTTTGGTTCTAATTTACGGTAGCGAATAAACCTAACGAGATACTTTTAAGGTAGATAATTGTTGTATGCAAAAACTAACTACCTTTTTACTTCTTGCTGTCATCTTATCCGGCTGTATCGGAACCGATATTGTGGACGATAAGGTTCCTCCAAGGGTTTCAATCAAGAACCCGATTGATAGCTTGAAAATAGGAGAGACTTACCAGTTTACTGCCACCTACTACAACGAGAGCGGAGTGGAGGCCCCTGCAGTAATAAATTGGAGCAGTACCAATTCTCAGGTTGTTTCAATTTCAAACGATGGTTTGGCTTCAGCCCTTCAGATTGGATCAACACAAATTGTTGCTGATTTTCAAGGAGCTTCAGATACACTTCTACTAGCAACCAATGAAAGCATAACCGTTGAACCGGAAAATACTCGCTCAGCTACTTTAATGACAGTGAGTTCTTATCCTTTAAGCGGAAAAGTTTTTTTGGAGCAGGGAGAAGGGGCAAGCGTTACTCTTCGTTTTTCTGATGACTTTAATACTACCTCGGCATTACCCGGTTTGTATGTGTATTTATCTAACAATGTGAACTCTAAGGAAAATGCGTACGAAGTGGGGGCTGTTGTTCAATTTACGGGTGCGCAGCAATACATACTGCCTGAAACAATCACTTTGAGCGAATACGATTTCGTGTTGTTCTATTGCAAACCTTTTAATGTACCGGTTGGTAATGGTGAGTTTATGCCTTGATTATGAAAAAGCTTCTTGTTTTAATTTTAAGTGTATTATGTGTAAATGCTTCTGTAGCCGGGGGTGGTTGGCCACAACCAAAAGGCAAAGGGTATTTTAAGTTAAGTCAGATGTGGATCATTTCCAATCAGCATTTTACCGATGTAGGAGAAATTGATCCCAATGCTACCAGAGCTTCTTATTTCACAAATATTTATGGTGAATATGGGATCACTGATCGTTTTACGGGCATAGTGTACTGGCCATTCTTTGTACGCAGTGTGGCCTATGAGCAGGTTTCTGGCACAACAGGTAATGTGATCGTTCCGGGAGATGCAATAAACGGTATTGGTGATATGGACCTTACCATTAAATATGGATTGACTCCGGGCAAACGAATTGCAACAAGCGCCAGCTTATTGCTTGGACTCCCGCTGGGACAAAGTACAGGAGGTTATGACGGAACTTTGCAAACAGGCGATGGTGAGTTTAATCAAATGATTCAATTGGATGCCGGTACCAGTTTTAAAGTTGGCAATTTGTATCCTTATGCCAATGTTTTGGTTGCGTTTAACAATCGTACAGGTGGCTTCTCAGACGAATTGAGGTATGGTATTGAAGCGGGCCTGGAGTATAAACGGTTTTTTGGAGTTATTCGATTGTATGGTATTCATTCGTTCAAGAATGGTGAGCCAAATTTCAACACTGTGGGGACAAGTCTGTTTGCCAATAATGTGGAATACTTAGGAATCACTCCTGAGTTATCTTATCGTTTTTCTGAAAAATGGGGCCTTACAGGTAATGTTGGCATGGCTGCATGGGGAAAACTGATCCTGGCCAGTCCGACATTTTCAGTGGGAGTGTATTTCAAGCCCTGATTTCTCAACAAGATTATTAATTTTTGGATTAAGTCAGACCTGGGCTTCTTCTAGTTCAATAACTTCATCAGAAGGGGAGGAAATCCTGGGTAATTTTACCACGAAGGCCGTACGTCCTTTGCCATCCAGTTCAAGAGAAATTGTACCGTTTATTGCTTCCACAGCTCTCCTGGTAATATACAACCCAAGTCCGTTTCCATTTGAATGCAAACTGCCTATGTAGAACATGCCCCATATTTTGCTCTTTATTTCTTCTTCAACGCCTTCACCGTTATCACACACACAGATACGTATGAATTTGTCTTTTTCTTCAAGTTTGAATATGACTTCGGGGGAACCGGAAGTGAAAGAACTGAACTGTAGAGCATTTTCCACTAAATTGTTAAAGATAATTTCCAGCAAAATGGGGTTTGTGTGATACTGAACATGCCCGGGCATCTCTCTAACAACTTTTATATTTTTTTCCTTAACAAACGGATCGTACGATTTACAAATTTTGTCTACCAGGGTTTTTATATCTACATTTTTATACGAACTCGTTGGCTGGTTGATTTCATTGATCATGGCCAATTTATTGAGGAGCCGCTCCATCTTATCAGCCATTTCTGTTGATTTTTTAAACAATTCGTAAGGTTCTCCCTTTAGGGTAAGTTCAGCAACATAGGCCAGGCCTATAATTGATGTAATAGGACCTTTTAGCTTATGCGAAGTGTGGTATAAAAACGTATCTAGCTCCTGGTTTGCTTTTACCAATGACTCTGTTTTTGCAGCTACAATGTTTTCAAGATTATCATTTATTCGCTGAATCTCTACGTTGGCAATTGAGAGTTCTTTTTTCTGTTGATTGAATTTGCGAACAAAGTAGGCGAACAGTAGTATCAAAAGCACAAGTCCTACAATAATCAGAATGTAGATAAATATCTGGTTTCTGAATGCTTTTTGCTGTTCAAGGCGCTGCAATTCACTATCATTCAATCTTTTTTCCAGGCTCTTAATATTGAGTAATTTATTCTTTAAATCTTCAAGTGCAGCCTTGTAATTGGATTGATTGCGAGAGAAAAGCAATTCGTTTGCGTTTAAAAGTGCACCTAACCTGTCAATATCGCCCAGGATCTTTTGTCTTTCTTCATTGTTCAGGTTTGTGCCATCATCGCCAATTTTTTCATTGATCAACCGAAAACTCTCATCAATTTGGGCCCGGTTATCTTTTATAAAATCGCCTTCTTTCGAAGCTTGTTGTGTTAAGAAGGCAAGATCCTCGTTTACAAGAGATGAATCAGAAATACGGCTTGCTACCGGAGTTTCAATGTTCAATGAGTCGCTTAAGTGCAGCATTAATTCTCTGAATTTCTCATCAATTCTTTGCTTTTGACTCTCGCTCATTGCAGGTATGTCCAGAACTTTGACATACGCATAAAATGCTGTTAGGCTATTAATAGAATCTAAGGCGTCTATTTCGTCAGGAATACTTTTGGTATCCTGTGCTACTATTTTTTTATCTTCAACGGGTACTCTGTAAACCTTCAGCACTATTCTTTTATTATCCAATTGCTTTTTTGCAATTACAAAGCCCACAACATTGAAACCGGCAGTAGTAACATCAGTACCCACAGGGAGTATAAGTTGAGCCAAGCCTTTATTGTTTGTAGTTTGCCGATACGTTTTTCCTCCGGTTTTAAGTACTACTTCGGCAGAAATGGCCTGATTTAGAGTATCGGATAATACAAGACTATATACTTCAAGTGTTTTCCTTCGCACAATAATTTCCAGAACTCCTTTACTGTAATTCCAGCTTTCTGCCTCCAGATTTTTATTGGCAAAATAAACCACTTTGGGAGGTAAGAGCGATTTATCGACTTTGGTAATTACGGTTCCGTTTTCACCAGTTTTTAAATAGTTAAGGCTATCTAACGATAATTCCAGGTTTGCGAATGGTTGTAATTGCTTATCATAGGTTTTAACAAGTACGACTGTTTCCTGAGCATGGACATGGATGGAACACACTGAAGCGATGCCTAGTGTTAAAACAATAATTTTTAATATCCTATGTATGTTTCTCCATTTAGTCATCACATACAAAATTACTGTCCGGGTTTATTAGACTGTTGGGAAGCATCATTAACTACATCATCGTTTTCCTGTTTGTTGCCTATAACAACAATATCATATTGCACATTACCATCCTTGTTTTTTGGGATTTCCAGACTTACAGTTAGCTCGCCAAGTCTTTCTTCCTTAATCTCAATTATGTATTGACTTGCGTATGGAATCTGAAGTTGGAAATTACCAGAAGAGTCAGTCTGAGATTTTGTGATTTGGGCGTTTTTAACAATATCTATTAATCTAAGCTCTGCATTCCTGAGCAATTCAAATTTATCTGTATCTCGCCATCCTAGTCTTTTATATTTTACTTTACCCGAAATAACCAGGGGGTAGGTTTGCATATCAATTTCTATTTCATAAATGGCATCTTTTAGCCCCTGGTTATTTCTATTAGACGACATAAACCCTGCTGTTCCTGAAGGGTTCAGTGTCATTCCAAAATCATCGGCCGATGAATTAATCGGATATCCCAAATTCTGAACTTCGGCAGATGAAGTTTCAACAAGATTGATTTTATATATGTCTAAGCCACCTAAACCCGCATGCCCGTTGGAAGAGAAATAAAGCACATTTTCATGAATCATAGGAAATGATTCATTTCCTGAGGTGTTTATCTTTTTCCCAAGATTTTTGGGTTTCGACCAGGTATTGTTACTAAGGTATGAAACGTAAAGATCTGTTCCTCCATATCCACCTGGCATGTCAGATGCAAAGTATAGTACGGTTCCATCAGCACTAAAGGCAGGATCGCTTATGGAGTAGGACTGACTATTAAATGGGAAGGCTTCTGTTTCGGCCCATTTGTTGGAACGATTTTCAGCAAAGAACAACTGAAGTTTACTTCCCTGTCCTTTTGAATAGTCCCCATTTCTGGCGAAAACCATTTTGTTTTGCTGTGCAGTAAATGATACCGGTCCCAGGTTGTACTTATTGTCTAAATTTTTCGCAAATGTTTCAGGTTCGGAATAAACGAGATGAACTTCTGATTGGACCGTATCAAAATCGTATTTAGCAAAATACAGGGTTTTGAATAAGTTTTCTGAAGACTCAGCCTGTCTTTTGAGCCCTCCGAATTGATCCTTATAGCCAACGAAAACCAATCCGTCTTGATATAGAGTAGGGGAATACTGCGTTCCGTCCATACTTATTAAAGCCATTTTTACCGAATAGTAAACAGAGTCTTCTTTCAGGTATTGAATATTTGATAATCGCCATACTTTTTCGGCAACTTTTTCATCATTTGGCGTTATTTCCAGTACTTCTTTGTAAACCTCAATTGCTTTCTCATACTTTTTAGTACTCGTAAGCGCATCGGCATACTTCAAAAGATCACCGGCTGTCATTTTATGGTTGGTGTCGCTCCTGTATTTTTGGTACCAGTTTTCAGCATTTTCATATTCCTTTAGTTCAAAATAAGTAGTTGCTATTTCCAAAGAAATGGAATCGCCACCTTTCTCTTTTTTTTCTGCAGAAAGATATAAGCCAAGAGCATTTTCGTACATGCCTTGAGAAAAATACCACTTGGCTCTTGCCATATCACTTCTCAAACCGGTAAAAACAGATTCTTGCCCAAACCCTGAAACGCTAACTGTCAGCACTAGTATTGATGAAACAAAAAAGGCTAAGTAGGCTCTTTTCATCTGGCGTTAGAAATTTTCTTCTTGTAAAAATCAAACAGATAGCTAACCAAAAACTCATTGCTATAACTGCTTAAAATATCGTTGGAGGGTAATGGATAATCATACGCATAACCAAAAGTGAGTTGAGGAGTTATTTTTACCTGGCACATACCGTTTAGCGAACTTTGAGATCTGTAAGTTACGCCCAAAAATAGAACCTCATTGATATTACCTGTTAGGTTTGCGTCAAAACTTAATGGAAGCCCGTTCAAATATTTGAGAAGCAAACCGGGCTGAAGTTTGAAGTTGGAATTAACGCGGAATGTATAATTACCCAGGAAATAGTAGGCATTTTTTGAAAAGTCGAACTCAGATGAATTATAATAAGTGTTCATCATACTGGGGACCGAAAGTCCAAGACTTAGTTTTGGTGTCTTGAAATAGATGCCAGTTCCCACATCAAAAGCAGTTTGGGAAACAGAAGTTGAGCTTAATCCAGGGTCATTCGCATTTTGGACCTGGTTGGATAGCTGTGCATAGTCGGAGTTACGGTATTGAACTCCTGCTTGTAAACCAAAAGCTAAGAAGGTGCCTTTTTTGAACAGAATTCTGTAAGAAAAGCTAGGATGTGCATCCAGGGCACTGTGAATTCCAATTTTGTCATTAATTATGGTAAGGCCCATGCCTAATTTTTCATTTTTCACCAAGCTATGGGCAGTAAGTGCTTGCGTTATGGGCGATCCATCGACATTTGCCCATTGGCTTCTGTAAAGAAGCGCTATGTTCAAGGCATCGTCAGCACCGGCATAGGCAGGGTTGATCCAAAGCTGGCTCGACATATATTGGGTAAACTGTGGACTTTGTTGCCCTCTTGCACTGTGAAACGTAGCAGCAACCAAAGCTAAAGAAGCTAAAAAAGTAAATCTTATTTCAATATGTAACCTTCTTCTCAATTTCATTTCGTTACTACCAATTCAACAAAGCCCTGTTTTATCGACTGGCCATTTCCTAAATCTATTTTATAAAAATATGTTCCTGCAGGGGCAAGATTTTGTCCGCTATTTAAAGACCTGCCATCCCAAACGATGTCTTCATTATTGTATCCGGATACATTAAACACAATTCCTCCCCAACGATCAAAAATTGTAACGTGGTTGTTTGGGTAGTTATCAATGTTTTCAATGAACCACACATCATTAATGTTATCGTTGTTGGGGGTAAAGGCTTTGTAAAAGGTCAATCTTAAGTCAGGTGATACCTCGATTGTGACTTCTATGTCAATGCATGCTTGTATAGTCGCATTGTCGCACACGGTTACTGTAAATGAGTCTGTACCGCTGTACTCTTTTTCTGAGGTATAATAAAGACAAAGATTATTCAGGCTTCCATCGTAGGTAATAGCGCCATTTACATTCGTTTCGCGAATACTGGTTATTAACAAGTCGTCATCATCAGGGTCTGTTAGTTGAAGGCATACCTCGGTCTCTTCTCCACTGTAGGCAGTTGTTTTTACTGTTGTTTCTCCTCTGGGTAATTGATTGCCTTCTATTTCAATGTCTGTTGAGCATATTGAAGAATTTCCATAGCTATCTGTGGCGGTAATAACTATTTGGCTCAATCCTGGAGGAAAACTATCGCCTGAAGTTTTGTTGGAAGTTATCGTAACCAAACCACAATTATCTGTGGCGGTAGGAGTAGTCCAGGTAACTTGAGCGCTTTGTGTGTAGGGATTAAATTCAGATATTACCGGGTTAATTGTACACGATTCAAATACGGGAGAAATTGTGTCTTTAACTATGATATTGAAATTGCATGCAGAAGAATTGCCGAAAATATCTTTTGCAGTGTAAACAACATTTGTTGTACCAATTTCAAAAACATCTCCGGGTTTATTTGTGCTCTCAAGCGACTCTAAAGTGCAATTATCGGTTGCAGTTGGCTCCGTCCAGCTTGCAGCTTTAGAGCATTCAGAATCCACATAAACAGTTATGTCTTCAGGGCAGTTGGAGAAGGTAGGAGCAGTATCATCCGTAACAGTAATATCAAAACTGCATGTTGCGGAATTGCCAGCTTCATCTGTTGCCGTATAAGTAACTATTGTAGTTCCAAGATCAAATGTATCACCCGGTAAATGAGTACTGGTTACATTGCTTAAGGTGCAATTATCAGTAGCTGTTGGTTCAGTCCAGCTTACTGCTGCACTGCAACCAGAATCGTCAGAACTAGCGGAAAAGTTGCTTAAACAATTTGAAAAAACGGGTGCAGTCTGATCTGTTACGGTAATATCAAAGCTGCATGTGGCGGTATTACCTGCCTGATCAGTTGTCGTATAAGTAACAGTAGTAGTTCCGAGATCAAAAATGTCGCCAGGCAGATGGGTACTTGTTAAGCTGCTGATTGTACAATTATCGGTTGCAGTTGGGGCTGTCCAGCTTACAGTTGCGCTACAACCAGAGTCGCCAGTGCCTACAGCTATATTGCCGGGGCAATTTACAATGGAAGGAGGAATGTCATCTGTAACGGTAACATCAAAGCTACAGGTAGCTGTATTACCGGCTATATCAGTGGCAGTATAGGTAACTGTGGTAGTGCCAAATCCAAAAGAATCACCTGGTAGGAGTGTACTGGCAAAACTACTTACCGTGCAGTTATCCGATGCGGATGGTGCAGCCCAGCTTACTGCTTTAGTACATTCAGAGGCTCCCAGGCTAACGGTAATATTATCTGGGCAATTTGAAATGGTAGGAGAAATACCATCCGTTACGGTAACATCAAAACTACACGTAGCAACATTACCTGCCTGATCGGTAGCTGTGTAGGTTACGGTGGTAGTTCCTGAACCAAATGTATCGCCAGGAAGATAATTACTTGTTAAGCCATTTATGGTGCAGTTGTCTGATGCAGTTGGTTCGGTCCAGAAAACGGTTTTACTGCATTCTGAAGAACCAAGAGTTACGGATATATCGGTCGGACAATTTTGAAATGCGGGAGGGACATCGTCTGTAATGGTTACATCAAAGCTACAGGTAGAAATGTTTCCTGCTTCATCAGTAGCCGTATAGGTAACTGTTGTTGTGCCTAAATTAAATAGGGCGCCAGGCGAATGTGTACTGGTAAAACTAACAAGGTTTGTTTCATCGGTTGCGGTTGGTTCTGTCCAGCTTACGTTTTCCGAGCAGCTACTAACAGATGTAGAACTGGAGATATTGGCTGGGCAATTACTAATAACCGGAGGGGTGGTGTCAACCAAAGAAGATGAGCAAAAACTTCCCGGACCTGTGCAGCCCCCTGCAATATTTACGGTTCCAGTTCCTGAAATGCTGGAAAAGTCACCTGCAGAAATGGAACCATTGATGGTAAGATCCCCATCTACATTTATGGTTGTATTATCTCCTGCTGTTAAATCTCCCTCTATTAAAATGCTGCCTTGAATATCTATGCTTGAGCCATTCATTAAAATAACACTGCCATGTACAATCAAACTCCCGGAAACATTTAATATTAGATTATTTTGTACATCAAGATCACCCCATATTTCAAGATCACCGTCCACATTTATTGTAGTAGAATTTGATGTAGTAAGATTATGTGGATTTAAGGAAGCCCCGATAATAAGAAAGCCACCCGAATTTATGGTAAGTGTGTTACCATTTTTCATGTCAACATCCGAGGTGGTAAAGGATTCGCCATTTTGGATAACTACTTCTCCAATATTATTATTCATGCTAACATCTTCTGAGATGTTATCTGCAATATTTCCGGAGCTCCATATACCGGGATCACTCCAATTACCGGAAGATGTAAGTGTAGTTGCAGCTGCCCATGCCACTAAAGGCACAAGGATAAATAAAAAAACCGCTTTCCTTTTTAATATGTTGCGTATGCCAGGCATTAAGTTAGGTTCAGACTCTTCGAGTCAACTAAGTTACAAAAGTAAATCTTTGGCTTTGGTTATTAAAAATAGAATATATTCTAAATACATAACAGTGTTTTAACTTTAAATAACTGATTAACAGTTAAATAATAAGCTTAGTTACAAGTACTTATTTTATTAATCAATTGATAGTCAGGCATTTGTTAGTTCTTATATAATCTTACAATTTTTAGAGAATCAGCATAAATAACTTTCAGATAGTAGATTCCACCAGCTAAATTGCTTGTTTCAAACCGAATTTCAGGACTCCAGGCTACTTGCTTTAAGCGTTTTCCTGTTGAGTCAAGCAATTCTAATGAAGTACTATTTTCTTTTACATCAGTAAGTTCAACTTTCAGGGTGGTTGAAAACGGGTTGGGGTATACGCTTATACCTTCATTCAATGCTTCTTCAGGAGAAATGGAAGTTATTATTTCCTCGTCAATTGGACCGGTTTTATCTGCAACTATAAATGATTCTGATAGTAAACTACACTTATTGCTTGCCACTTCCACTAAATATTTTGCTGCTTGATCGTCCAGAAAAATAAGCGTATCACCCTGCGCCTCAATCGGGGTTGCATCCTTGAACCATTGCAAACCAGGCTGATGTTGGGTGTAGATACTGTTTGTGCTCTCATCAAATTCAATGGCAGGGGTTTCTATCATTGTAAAAGATACCGGATTGAGCCAGGTTTCCGAACAGCTTCCTGCGGTAGCATGTACGGTAAAGTTGTTTTCCCCCTGGGTTAGAAATGTTGAATCTACAGATATTTCAAGTATATCACCACTGCCATAGTCTGCACCTATTTGCTCATTATTACTATTGAAAACTGAATAAAGAACATCAGGTTGTGTGTTCTCAATGCTAATGCTGGCAGTGTGTGTGCCACATTCCTGTTCACCAAAAGTTACTAACGAAGCGTTAACTTCTTGCGAGTTTATTTTAAGTAAAAATCGGTATTTGTAAGAACTTTGTGGGTCAGCTGTTATATCAAAATCTATTTTATTATCTGTCTTTAAGTTATATGATTGCTCCGTAAAGCGATCGGTAATCGTAAGATTTAAATAAGCCGGAAGGGAGTGGATGTTATTCCATTCAAGGGAAAATGAGCCTTGCCAGATATTTTCTAAAACCAATGGGATTTCCTCATGGCAAATGTTTGGTGAAATAGCATTAATAGAGAGTTTTGAGCTGTCAGAGGAGAGAGAGGAAAAACTAAAAATACTGTTCAGAAGCTTTGAGGCATCCTGCTGATCAAATTCTGGTTTTGCCCCAGTGGCAAGATAAACGTACGTTTTATCGGTATATGTTTTATCGCTCACAAGTAATTCGAGGTAGCTAAGCTCTCCTGTTCTATAGGTAGTACCGGTAGTGGCTGCTTTAACAGTTTCGGTGGCGGTTAATGTAATTGCATCCTGGCTGCCTTGCACCCAAAACGATTGACCTTTGGCAATCGTACCATCCGGTAAATCACCCATTGAACCATTCCATGTTTTATATTGCAGGCCATCCCAAATAAAAATGGCATTGCCCTGAATTCCGGTTTTTGTCCAACCGGATGCGTCCCAATTAATAGACGAAGGATACGGATTTCCCATTAAATTCCACCTTTCGTGGCTACCTGTTGGATGAAAGTCAATGGTTCCCTGGTTTACTGACCCTGTAACATCAAAAGTTACGGCTCCTAAATCCCTGATCCAAATAGCATACCCTTGTGCCTCGTTGCCGGTTGTAGTTAGTAACGCCAGGTTGTCTGTGGAAGGGTAGAGCACCCATCTGTCGTCAAGGGTTTGTGTATCATCACCGATTGTATTGTTATAATAGGCAAGTGAGCCGGTTGCGTAGGATGGAATTCCTCCACTGCCATTATCCGACCCCGAAAAATTACCTGAAACAGGTATTTCATTTTGAATGTCGGCTACGCTTGCTCCAAGAACAGGAATGGATATGTTCCTCCACCTTTTAGAGCCATATACGGGCAAGTATTTTTCAGCACGCACATTTCCGGTAATTGAAGCACCGGTTGGTAGAGGAGCAACTCTTGACTCTTCTAGTGCACTTGAAAGCAGGCTAAATGAGCCGGAGCCGCCTCCATCTGCTTCAAATGTAGTAGCCGATTGTATATCCAGGGTTTGGTAAAGATTGAGATTGGATTGATTGATGACACTACCGGTAATTTTATTGATGGTAATGTTGGTAAAATCATTGGTACCACTACCTGAAATAGCCTGATCTGTAAGCCCATTGAAAAGGATTGTTTCATTATTTCGGCTAAAAACGCCATTATTTACCCAATTACCCCCAATAGTTAAAGTTGAACCGGTGTTTACGGGTGTAAGCGTGGTGTTTATGGTTAGGTTGCCGTTTACAGTAAGATTATCCTGTATAAACTTGGTGCCGGTACCGGCTAGTGTCAGGTTATTGAAGGCGCTTCCATTTGTAGTAACAGATTGATTTCCACCATTTAAAGTTACTGTTCCTACAATAGCAGGTATAAAACTACCTCCATTCGCGAGCCAATCTCCTCCTACAGTAATATCAAGACTATTGCTGCTTAAGCTACCGGCTGTCAATGTAATATTGTTTTGAACAGACATGTTATTTGAAAATAGGAGAAGCGTAGCATTGGTGTTAGCAACCAATAGATTATATACAGGTATATTCGCATCTACCTGAATGATTTGAGCAACCGGTGTGCTGCTATTGCCTATCTGGAGAGTTCCACCACTTACAGCAGAGGATGTAACTCCGGAGGTAGTATATCCTAAATTTACTCCTCCGGCTTGCTGTAAAACCAAAATACCCCCGCTTATTGTCATGCTAGAACCAATTACATCCATTCCAAATGGTGGCCTTGTTGCAGAGGTTGAACCTACCGATGGCAATGTGATGGTTCCATTTGTTTGAATAAAATTGAAAGTAGATTCAGTAGTGCTTCTGTCGTACCTGCCTGCAATGGCTAAAGCTCCACCGTTGACCTCAAGAAAGCCACCGTTTGAAATAATGTTTTCATCCGCTGCATTTCCTACCAAAAGAGTTCCATCGTCTAATTTAAGATCTCCGGTCAACGTAACATTAGCACCAAAATTCATGGTACTATTGGTGCTGTTCATCCAAACAAGTCCTTTTGAAGGGATGTCAAAATCGGTGGAGGAAAGCGTAAAGTTGTTGGTTCCAGCTGATGAAAATTTAAAAGTACCTCCACTTGCAAAGTTGAGGGCATCAGAATTACAGCTAAAATTATCAGTTGCAATTTCAATCATGTTTGATTTTAAATTTTTATCAACCGTTATGGTGTAAAAACCAGTTGTTCCATTTCCGATAACTGTCTGATTACCATCTGCTTTTACAAAATTAGCTGCACATTTGCTGTTGCTGTCTGTCATTAGATTGAGCGTGCCATTATTGGTGATGTTACCACGAATATTTAAAATGTGTGTAGCATTTGAATTTGTCCGGACATCAAATGTCGCTCCTGGGTTTATAGTAAGATTCCCATTTACAGTTAGATCTCTGGCCGTGTTCCTGATAAACTGCAAAGATCCGCTGCTTCCTTGCCCAATGGTTAAGTCATTACAAGTTAAGCCACCGGCTCTGATAGTTACATTATGACCATCTTGAATAATTACGTTATCTCCGGCTGTTGGAATACAGTTGCAATCCCATGTTGAAGCATTGTCCCACCGGCTACTGGAAACTGAAATGATAGTTGCCGGAGCAAGTGTTGTTGCATTAGCTGTAAGAGCATTGCTTAAAGTGCCTTCAGTAACGGCATAAACTCTCCAATAATAGGTGGTGCCTGGAAGCAAACCTGATAGTGTAGAGCTGGTTGTATTAGCCGCTGTTTGGCTGCTGAAAAAGTAATTTATATCATCAGTAGAATAGTAGATTGCATAGCCTACTTCATTTGAAGCCCAATCAGACCAATTTAATGTCATACCACTATTGGTTAAACCGGTAAAGGTTAATGAACCTGTTGGATCAGCTGGTGCAGGCGGCAAAAACTGCAAACTGGAGTTAGCTGCAGGCATTGTTGAAAGATTGTTTTGAGGAGTATTGTTAAACGAAGTCGTGTTGGCTGTTTGTTGCGTGAGAAGTTGTGCAACTGTGGGAGGATTACTTACAGTTGAAGCATTCATTCCTATTGTATAGGAAAATGTAACGTTGCCATTGTTCATGGTTTCATAAACATATTCTATTAGCCCTGACGTTTCGTGTAGCTTCACCTGAAAATTGATATCCGGTGTTGTGTTCTGGTAAACCGCCATGCCATCCCACTCAACCGTAAGGATACGGTTCGGAGCGGTTCCACTTACCTGGTATTTGATACTTGTTCCTAATGGGTCCACACCGTCCCGGGTGGTCATATCATCGTAAAAGGGCGCTAGAGCGAGCCAGGTACCTGAACTTATATTGGATGACGTGAAATTGGCGTTGCAATAACCATAGTCATCACACTGAGGGCCACCATCATCTGCTGAGCTTGAAAAATCAAGAAATCCATTTGTAGATACTGAAAACTGGGTATATCGTTGTCCGTTGTACCAAAAGTCGAATCCAATATCCGTTGCTTCACTTCGGTTGTCATCTACACTAAATGAGCCAGTATTTCTCCAGGAAGCAAATGAATTGCCTGAATTGATTATAGAATTGTAGGTTATACCGGTTGTTCTATTTACAGAATAATTGCCCACACTTTGGGCAGATAGGAACAAGGGCAATAAAAAAAATGTACCCAAAACCAGAATGAAATAAAAAAATCTATTTCTAAACACTTTTATCCTTTACTTAATTAGAAAATAGCCTAACTCAAAGTTTTCGCAAAACTCTTATTTTTTTACAAGACCAATGCCGTGCCAATTCAAAAAATATTGATTATTAACTTGTTACAGCAATTCTTTGATTTGTTGAGCTCCCATTTTGGGAAGTGAATTCTAAGATAGGAACATTAGTAACCTCTTGATATTTTACTTTTCCATATCGCTTAGTTCCAGATTTAATGCCTTGGTTGATACCTGGATTTCGACAAGGGAAATAATCAAGGAAATTAACAGTGATAGCAAACTGATCGCAAATGTGATATTTGCCCAGCGCATCACTTCCCTGAATAGTAGAAACATGCAAACTACAGTGAAAACAAAACTTAATACACCAAAAATTTGCATATAGCGTATCATGGTAAGCCTTGAGCGAAGGTTCTTAATTTGACCGTAGATTATGGTGTGAGACGGATCGGTTTTGTACTTGGCATGTAAATTTCTGATCAGCGTTGCCAGGCCCAAAAAGCGGTTGGTATAAGCCAGCATAAGCAATGTGATAGCAGGAAAAAGAAGGGCAGGAGTTGATATAGTTAGTTCCATTAAGGGTTTAATTGAGGGGCAAAAATACACATCGTGCTATTCTTTCTTAATCGGTTTTGGAATAAAGAAGTCGAAGGGCACTTTTACAGTTGACAAGCGACCATGCTTTATTTTAAATCTGCTGAAACTAAGAGTTAAATAAAGCACGAGGTATCCATAGGCAAGCCACGAGTTAATGAGGTATTTGTTGCCTATTCCAACTCCGTAAACCAGGCTAATCATAACATAGCCTATCATTAGAATGGAAGATAGCGAGAGTACCAAGTACCACTTAAGAGAGTCATTATCGAGGCTGATTTTTGGGTCGTAGTAATTAGAAATATTGACTGCATTATTCTTGAGTATGAACCATATATGTATAGTTATTAAGAAAAATACGGTTGTTAAGAATGAATAGGACTGGACCAAATCATTAATCAGCCAAAAATCGTAAAATCCATGCATGGTTGCTGCTATTATGAAAAACACAAAAAAGCCAGCCAATCGATCCCGCTTTTTGTAACGGAATTTATAAAGGAGCATGCCGTAACCAACCACCGATGAAAATACCATGTGTGCTACGGTGGAATACAGCGCACGTCCTCCAATATTGATCAATCCGCTGTTGTTGATGTACATGATATTTTCTGCAAAGGCAAAGCCCAGGGCAGCTACGCTTGGATATAAAATGTAATCGTAAGGCTCGTCAGCCGCTTTGGTATATTTAAGGATCAATAGAAACGGAATGATCTTTACGGCTTCTTCCAATCCACCAATTACACCAATTGAGTAAAGCAAATCGTTAATAGGTTTCCCGTTGAGATCCATTCCGTAACCTGAGAACACTCCATAACCAACTACCGCCAACTGGCTGAATAAGACACCCAAAACGAATGTTGCAAACACATATTTCCACCTTTCTTTCTCATAGATATCTATTTTGCGAATGTACATCATCCAAACACCCGAAATCAGTAATGACATACCCACACTTAGCATAAATTGAAATTTAGGATGAATCCCATTAGGCGGAGGCATTTTACCAATAACACCCATTGAGAACAGCAGTACTGGTCCAACGGCAATAACCATAAGAAGAACTAAAAGAGCTGCATCGTTAGAGCGGATAACACGGCTAAAAGAGGTGCTTTTAATTTGTTTAAATGTTCTGCGAAACAAGGCAATCAGCAACGCGAGGTAAAACAGGTTTAAGATGATAATCTCCATCAAGTGAAGTTAGTAAATAAATCAATCTATTTTTACATGCCATGAATTTTACGGAAAAGGAATTTAGCATTTTGTCTGATAGAGATTTTCTTCTTACTAAGGTTGAGGTAATCAACAAGGTTGAGCAATTGCTTGCTTTAACCCGTAAAGAGATACAGGAAGCACTATCGAATATTGATTTTCATTTTTCCTCTGAAATGAATTTAAGTGCTGGTAAAATATCAAAAGGGGAGAATTATCGAAACTTGCCTTATCTGGTGCTTGATTACCCGGCTTCTTTTCATAAACAAAATATTTTTGCCTACAGAACTATGTTTTGGTGGGGCAATTTCTTTAGCTCAACGCTTCATCTTCAAGGGGAATCACTCGATTTGTATAGGCGCAGATTAATAGATACTATTGATTTTTTGAAAGACAAAGGACTTTTTGTAAGTGTTGGAGACACTCCCTGGCATTACCATTACGATGCCAATAACTATGCACTTATCGGGAAAGAGCATATAGAACACCTTTCAACTGCTACCTTTATCAAACTGAGCAAACGAATGGAACTTGTGGAGTGGGAAAGCGTACCCCAAATGGCTACTGAAAATCTTAAGTTTCTGCTTAATTTACTTCACTGAGCAAAATATCTTTCTCCATTCTAAAGTTTATAAGCTCCGTGCCATTAAGCATATTCCTGTTTTCGCGAACAACTTTAAAGCCTTTACTTTCAAAATAACCTTTTGCAGTTATGCTTACATCTGATTCAAGCTTTTTGGTATTGTTTTCAATAGCAATTAATGTGATATCCTGTAGCAATCTATTTGCAATTCCCAGATTTTGAAAGTCCTTGGCTACATACATTAGATCTATGTAGCAATTGTCTTTAAGTGAGGCTACGCCCACAATTCTTCCATCTATCTGGGCTATTCTCATTTGTTGGTCTTTTACTCTGTTTTGCCATTTTTCGCTATTCTTTACGGCATACACCCATACCTCAATTTGCCTTTTAGAGTAGTCTTTGGCACATATTTCAGTAATAGTTTGGCAAACCATTTCTTGTAAAATGGGGACGTCATTTAGTGCTGCATTGCGCAGATAAATGCTCATATGCTTAGCCTATTCAGATTGTATAACAAAAAATGACAGGGCAGGCACTTCTTCGCCTCCAACCAATTCAATAGGCATATCTGTGAATAATTCATGTCCTTTCAAAACAATGTCCTCTGGCATTTTGATTGATTTGCTGGAATTATTGATTATTAGATAGACTTTTTCAGTATTTGATGATCGTTCTATAATTAACAGATCACCAGTTGCTTTGAAAAAGTGTAGCTTACCGCTAATGAGAACCGGATTATTTTTTCTGATTTGAATTAGTCGCGTATAAAAACTGTTCAAATCTTTATTAAGACCTACTTCATAAGAAGCCTTTTCAGATTTGAAAGGGTCGTTTGATTCGTTCTCAAAGACCATATTCTCCCACCAAAGCGGTTTTCTGCAATCAGGATCATCGCTGCCCCACATGCCCATTTCATCTCCATTCCATATTTGTGGAGCCCCCGGCATGCAAAACTGGTATGCGAGATACAGCTGCACCCGTTTATAGGTTTCTGCATCTGGCTGACCTGTTTTGTAATTTGGATCATCGCCAGGTTTAGAATTGAACTTGTATTTATTCTTGTTGTCAAACGAAGTAAGCAACCGGGGAGAGTCGTGTGAAGCGCTCATCATCATCATACTTTCTATGGTATTGTATGGAATGTCTTCTACCACTTTATTCCACTCGCTTTCTAATTTTTCGGCTCCGCCATAGTCTACCGTTTTAGCAAAAAAGTCACGCGCAGGCCTATACGCCTGGTAGAACATAACTATATCAAAAATATCTCCTTTTGCAACATAAGGTCTGGGGTCCATTAAAACATCGGGCCATTTTTCCCACCATATTTCTCCAACGAGAAGACTTTCCGGATTAACTGATCGGGTAAAGGTTCTATAGTCCCTCCAAAAATCCATACCGATTTGGTCTGCCACATCAAGCCTGTAGCCATCTACACCATCTTCAAAACGGCCATCTCCATTAGGATCCATCCAACGATTGGTTACATTGAATATATGCTGCTTCACTGGCTCGTAGATATTGCCTTTGTAGGGTTTACCGTGTACGCGATTTTCTACATTTACTTTTTTAAGCTCAGGCAAATCGGGTACTCCGGCCCAGCCGGTGTATTTAAACTCGTTTTCAGGGGTATTTGGATCATCAAATTGCTGAATTTCATACCAATCAGCAAATTTTGAGTTTGCTCCATTATTTAAAATATCCTGCCATGCCCAAAATTTAACACCTGTGTGGTTCCATGAGTAATCTAGAATAATTCGAATATTTCGGCTGTGAAGCTCCTTGATCAGTTGCAGGAACTGCTTGTCAGCACTGGTCCATTTCCAGGTTGATGGGTTCACGGGATCCTCTTCTTCCATTATTTTTCTATCTCCCTCCGGATCGGGCCCAAAATTCACATCAATATGCCTGTAGTTGCGGGCATCGTATTTATGCAACGAGGGAGCATCGTTTAAAGGATTAATATAAATGGCATTTATTCCCAATTCTTCCAGGTAGTTGAGCTTGTCTAGTATCCCCTGCAAATCGCCTCCGTATCTTCTCGATTGGATTCCCAAATCGTAATATGCCTTTGGTGAATAAGAACTGTCTGGTTTGTACCAATCCATTGTCCATTTTGTTACTTTCCAGTCGGGGCTAAACTGATGCGGCCATGAGCCTTCAATACTTTCAAGCGTTGGGTCATTGGTGGAATCTCCATTGTTGAATCGTTCGGGAAATATCTGATACCAAATGGCTTCTTTTGCCCATGAAGGCACTGAATAGTTTATCTTCTTTTCATTTGTTGAAGAACACCGAACAAAAAGAACGGTTATAAAAAAAACTACACTTAATTTTTTAGGGTAATGCATCGTTAGGATTATTGATTTTGGCTAAGTTAGTTCTAGTAGTTGTTCTATCAAAGCTTATAATTTTTCAGAGTAACCCAATAGCATAGGTAATAAAACCTGCTGAATTAGTTTTTTAGGCCTATTTATAAAATCAAATTCTAATTTTTCAAATATGCGGTTAAATTGTAACCCATGTTATACTTTTTAAACAAATGAATTGCTAGTTTTGGGTACGAATTAAACCCACTAAAACAAAACATGGCATATTTACGATTCAAAGCCCTCGAGGAGGTGCAAAACAGGCCTTCAGTACGCGTAGAGGCCGATTCGAATAAGGTTTCCGATTACTTTGGTGAAAACTGTTTTAATCTTGCAAAGATGCACCAGGCGTTGGCTCCTGATGTATACAAGAAAGTTAAGAAAGCAATTGAAAAAGGCGAGTCAATTGATGCAGACTCAGCAGATGCGGTGGCTGCGGCTGCCAAATCATGGGCGGTTTCCAAAGGAATAACTCACTATACACACTGGTTTCAGCCATTAACAGGCGCGACAGCCGAAAAGCACGATTCATTTTTTGACGCCTCTGTTGGTATTGAGCGATTAAAAGGCAGTACATTGGTTCAACAGGAACCTGATGCATCTTCTTTTCCAAATGGAGGTATCAGAAGCACTTTTGAGGCGCGTGGTTACACAGCCTGGGATCCGAGTTCGCCAATCTTTATCATGGGAAGAACACTTTGTATCCCAACTGTTTTCGTTTCGTACACCGGTGAGGCACTTGATTACAAAGCACCTTTGTTGAAAGCAATGGAAGCAGTTGACAAAGCAGCTGTTCGTGTTTGCCAGTATTTTGATAAAAATGTTAACAGGGTTTCGCCTTCATTGGGCTGTGAGCAGGAATATTTCGTTATCGATAAGTCATTACACGATGCACGCCCTGATTTAGTAATGAGCGGTCGTACTGTATTTGGCCATTCGCCATCTCGCGGACAACAGCTTGATGATCATTACTTTGGTTCCATACCAAGTCGTGTGTATGATTTCATGAAGGATTTTGAAATTGAGGCACTTAAATTAGGTATTCCTGTAAGTACCCGTCATAACGAAGTGGCTCCCAGTCAGTTTGAAGTAGCGCCTCTATTTGAAGAAATAAACGTTGCAACCGACCATAATCAGTTGCTAATGGATGTGATGAATCGTGTTTCAGTGCGACACCATTTAAAAGTTCTGTTCCATGAAAAGCCGTTTGCAGGATTAAATGGTAACGGAAAGCATAACAACTGGTCGTTGATAACCAACACCGGAGTTAACCTGTTCCAACCTAGCAGCAGTGCACGGGAGAACCTTCAGTTCTTAACGTTCTTTGTTTGTACCATCAAAGCTGTTTATGATCATTCTGCGCTTTTACGTGCAAGTATCGCCTCTGCTGGTAACGACCACCGTTTAGGTGCAAATGAAGCTCCTCCCGCCATCATGTCGGTGTTCATTGGTTCACAGCTTACAGCTGTGCTTGATGAGCTCGAAACGAATGGCAACATTAAGGTTGAGAAGGGTGACAATATGTACATGAAGTTAGGAATTGATAAGATTCCTTCCATTATTCTTGACAATACGGATAGAAACAGGACATCTCCATTTGCCTTTACCGGCAATAAATTTGAATTCAGGGCAGTTGGTTCCGATGCCAATGTGGCTTCTCCCATGTCTGCACTTAATCTTATTGTAGCAGATGTTTTGAATGATTTTGCCAATGAGGTTGACGGGTTGGTTGCAAAAGGCAAAGAAAAACGCCTTGCAATTGTTGAAGTTCTGAGAAAATATATCAAGGAGTCGAAGGCGGTACGTTTTGAAGGAGATGGATACTCAGAGGAGTGGGTAAAAGAAGCTGCAAAAAGAGGATTGCCCAATATTAAAGATACACCTAAGGCGCTTGAAGCTTACGTAAGTAAAAAAACAGTTGGTTTATACGATAAATTCAATGTGCTTACTAAAGCAGAGCTTGAAGCGCGTAATGAGATTAGTTACGAGAATTATATCATGAAGGTGCAGATTGAGGCAAGAACCATGGGAGATCTGGCATTGAATCATATCGTTCCTACCGCAATTAAATACCAAAACAAGCTTATTGATAACGCACGCGGTCTTTCTGATCTTGGGCTGGATAATTCTCATGTTAAATCGACAATATCTTCAATTTCGGGGCATCTGAACAGCCTTGTAAAGGATGTGGAAGATATGATAGAAGAGCGTAAGCGGGTTAATAAGATTGATGATGCTGAGAAAAAGGCAATTGCTTACTGCGATGATATCAAGCACAAGTATTTTGATAAGATTCGTAGGTCGGTTGATAAACTGGAATTGCTTGTAGATGACGAAGACTGGCCTCTTCCAAAGTACAGGGAATTGTTATTTATCCGATAATAAAAGTAAGCGTTAGCGCTTTCTAATTAGTCCCGCTCAGTATAGAAGTATATTGGGCGGGATTTTTTAATAGTTCAATAGCATTCCTTATCTCTTCATCATCTCCCAAAGTAGCTTCAATGCCTCCTTTTTCACTGTAATAACGAAGCGCTATTTCCGATTCCAGTGTTTTTTCTATATCCTTTTTGGCTACATACAACTGTTTAGAAATAGGTTGATGAAGTTCCGTTTTTATACTAGCCAGGGTAGAGGTAAATAGTTCTGATTGTCCCTTTAGGTTTTTGGAAAGCTCTTCTATCGCATCCATTTTCTTTTCAGCCGGGCTTTCATAGGTCAGGGTGTCTTTCTGAATCCATTGTACAAAATCCTCAAATTGAGCATCAGTTAAGTTGAAGTTTGCCGGTTCCGGTATTGCTGGGTTCTTTAGTTTAAACTCATTAGCATAGGCATAAATTTTACCTTGCTGTACAAGGTTCAATAGGAGAGGAGACCATTTTTTTTCCGGTAGTAATACATCCGGGTCTACACCACCTCCATCGTAAACGGTCCTTCCGTTTGTTGTTTTAAACGCTGTTTTCAACGAGTCTGGAACTGTTCCTACGCTACCATCTTCGTTGCGATGCGTATAATCAAGTGCCTGGATACAACGACCGCTTGGCGTATAGTATTTGGCTATTGTCACTTTTAATTGGGCATTGTACGAAAGGGGCCGCATGTTTTGAACAAGCCCCTTTCCGTATGATTTCTGACCCATTATTACAGCCCTGTCATAATCCTGTAGAGTTCCCGCTACGATTTCTGAGGCACTGGCACTTGAATGGTTTAACAAAACAACAACCGGTATTTTAAGGTCCATTGGTGCATTTTGGGTAAGAAATTTGCTCGAATTTTCGGGCCGTTTCCCCTTTGTTGAAACTACAAGTTTGCCTTTTGGTATAAAGAGATTACAAATGTCCTGAGCTTCCCGAAGCAACCCTCCGAGATTACCTCTCAGATCAAGAATTACAGAAGTAGCACCCTGGCTTTTTAGTTCTTTTAAAGCCTTTGCAATATTCTTAGCCCCGTTTTCGGTAAAAGAGGTAAATTTGATGTACCCGGTATCATCACCTACCATTCCCCAATAAGGTACATTCTGAATAGTTATTTTATCTCTTATAACACTTATTTCTTCTGTAGAATCTTGCCCGTTCTTTTTAATACCAAGCAACACACTTGTTTTTGCCTGTCCGCGTACCAATTGATTAAGCTCTTCATTTGATTTATTTAAAACGGGTACGCCTGCTGCTGAAATTACTTCGTCACCAATTTCAATTCCTGATACATCAGCTGGGCCGCCTTCTACCACCATTGAAACAAATACACGGCCATTCAGGCGAATAGTTGAAGCACCAATTCCTCCGTACTCACCGGTGCTTTCAGTTCTGAAATCCTCAATTTTATCTTCAGAAATATATACTGTGTATGGATCCAGGTTGGCAAGCATTGAATTTACAGTGGTGTTGAGCAGCGTATTTGGATTAACCTCATCCACATAAATTTCATTGATAGTTTTATACAAGGCAGAGTATATCTCAATGTTTTTGGCAATTTCAAAATACCTTGAGGTCGGTACGGTAGCAGCTACCAATGTCAATAAAAGAATTATTATGCCACTTAATCCTAAAAATCTTCTTTTCTTCATTTAAATCAGCCTCTTAACGATTTCTTAAACTAACGTTTGTTTAACAACTTTGTTATAGGTGTAATTTTATGCAAATTGCAATGTCTAATTTTTAATGTTATGAGAATTATAAAGGTAGTATTATTTCTTTTTATCGCATTGTCTTGCACAACAAAGCAAGAACAGGTTCAGTCCAATACTCTTTCGAATGCCAGTGTAGGTGAGAAACCGAAAAACGTTATTTTAATGATCGGTGATGGTATGGGGCTATCGCAAGTTTCCTCTGCATTTTACTATCAAAAGGATTCTACAAATTTTTGGCGGTTCCCGGTTATAGGACTTATACGAACTTCCTCTGCTTCACACAAAATAACAGATTCTGCTGCAGGCGCTACTGCATTTGCCAACGGACAGAAATCGTATAATTCTGCCATTGGAGTTGATACGGATACCATTCCGTTGACAAATATTTCTGATATTTTAAGTACAGAGGGTAAGGATATTGGTCTTGTTGTTACTTCATCTATCGTTCATGCAACGCCAGCTCCTTTTTATGCTCATGCTGCCAGGAGATATCAGTACGAAAACATTGCCTCACAATTGCCGGGTTCTCATATAAGTTTTTTTGCTGGGGGAGGGTTAAAGTTTTTTAACAAGCGAACAGATAAACTAGATTATATAGATAGTCTTGTCGCTTATAATTTTGAAGTTGATACTACTTCAATGCCGGATGGTGGCGATTATGACATCAATAAAAAGTACGGTTATTTACTGGCTCCAGATGGAATGCCAAAGGCAAAAGAAAGAGGCGATTACCTTACAAATGCAACCCAGGCTGCCCTGGATTATCTTGGTCGGGACCCTGATGGGTTCTTTTTAATGGTTGAGGGTTCTCAAATTGATTGGGGTGGACATGAAAACAATGCAGATTATTTGATTGGTGAGGAACTCGATTTTGATAAGACGATTGGGGTTGTTCTGGATTATGCACAAAAGCATCCTGAAACTTTGGTGATAGTAACGGCTGATCATGAAACAGGAGGCTTTACGCTTGCGGCAGATCACGCTAATAAAATGGATGGCGATTATAATAGAATAGCTCCTTCTTTTTCGACCTCAGGACATTCTACAACACTTATACCCGTGTTTGCAAAAGGACCTGGGCAGGATAATTTTGGCGGTATTTACGAAAACAATCAATTGTTTCATAAAATATTGGACGTACTTCGTTTAGAGCCTCAAAAGAAAGAATAACCTTTTTATTCTTTGGAATATATGGTCTTAAGCATAACAATTTGATTAAATTTAGGAACAAGGCAGATCGAAAAGGAATATTTTTAAATGCAAGCTGAAACAGGAAACTTTCTTACCATTAGTGATCTTGAAACTACAGTTTCCCGGCAGGATCTTATGGATCTTTATGGAAAGAAGGATATAAAGTATGAAAAGGCGCTAAAGTACCTGCAATATGAATGGGAGCTTCGTAAGCTTCAGGCAGAGCTTATTAAAATGCAAAGCTGGGTGAGGGATAATAAAAAGCGAATCGCTATCATTTTTGAAGGTAGGGATGCATCTGGTAAAGGTGGTACAATACGAAGGTTTACAGAGCATTTAAATCCACGATCAATGCGCGTAGTTGCATTAGCAAAGCCTACAAAAGTGGAAAAAGGCCAATGGTATTTTACCAGATATGTAAAGGAATTACCAAATCCTGGTGAAATTGTTTTTTTTGATAGAAGTTGGTACAATAGGGCAGTTGTGGAACCTGTAATGGGTTTTTGCACCAAAAACCAATACGAGCAATTCATGCGCCAGGTGCCGGAGTTTGAACATATGATCTATGAGGATGGCATTATTATAATCAAGTTTTGGTTTTCTGTTTCAAAGGAAGTTCAGAGCGAGCGTTTCGAATCCCGTAAAACCACCCCAATAAAACAATGGAAAATAAGTCCTGTGGATATGAAAGCCACGGAAATGTGGGATGATTTTACCCGCTATAAAGAGGCAATGTTTAGCAGAACCCACACTACCTATAGCCCTTGGGTCATTGTTAAATCAAATAATAAAAAGAATGCCCGCCTGGAAAGTATGCGATATGTATTATCCTCTTTAGAGTATGATGGAAAGGAGGAAGCAGGTAATCTCATTAACCCAGACCCAACGGTAGTAAGTAGATTTTACAGGTCCATAGAACGAATAGACTAAGGATGAAAAAGATATTTGACAAGATTACCGAAAGAGACCTTAGATTACTCAACACCAAACAGGGAAAAATTGAGCTCTTAAGAGACGATCCTATCAATTTAAAAAAGGCCCTAAGAAGAACAAAATATCTGAAAAGGCTTATTGAGTTGCAGGAAGAGTTAATTAAAATGCAGCAATGGGCGGCTGAAAAAAACAAGCGTATAGCCATCTTGTTTGAAGGAAGAGATGCAGCTGGAAAAGGTGGGGCCATAAGGCGATTTATTGAGCATATGAACCCACGATTGCTGCGGGTAGTTGCTTTGCCGGAACCCACTCCGGTTGAAAGAGGACAGTGGTATTTTCAGCGGTATGTGCTACAACTTCCAAGTCCGGGTGAAATTGTTTTTTTTAACCGTAGTTGGTACAACAGGGCTGTTGTTGAGCCTGTGAATGGATATTGCACTCAGAAACAATACCGCGAATTTATGGCTCAAATAGGGGATTTTGAGCATATGCTTCGAAGTGATGGCATTCAGATTATTAAGTTTTGGTTTTCTATTACAAAGGATGAACAAGAAGCCAGATTTAAGGCCATACGTGAGGATCCTTTGAAACAATGGAAACTTAGTCCCGTTGATGACAGAGCATTGGAATTATGGGACGACTATACCTACTACAAGAACACAATGTTTTCTCGCACAAGTGGTGCAAGCTGTCCATGGCATATTATTCAGGCGAACACAAAAGCTCAGGCACGAATTGAGGCAATTAAGCATGTATTAAGGGCAGTGGATTATCCCAAAGATTCAAAAGTACTTGAACTTATTGAAGCAAACCCAAAAGTAATTGACCAGGTAGATCCGAAGGATTTTGCAAGAAGGCCTTCTATTTCCTCGAACGGACTATGACCATTCAATAAGGGCAGAAGCCCAGGTAAATCCGCTTCCGAATGCGGCAAGGCACACGAGGTCACCTTTTTTCACTCGTCCCTGGTCAACAGCTTCGCTGAGTGCAATAGGAATTGAGGCTGCCGTTGTATTGCCCAGATACATAATGTTGTTAAATATTTTTTCATCTGGTAAGTTCAGCTTGCGTTGTATAAACTGACTTATTCGCAAATTTGCCTGATGCGGTATAAGTAGATCAATATCCTCGGTACTCTTGCCTGTTTTATCAAGTGCTTCTCTGATAACTTCCTCAAAACGAACTACTGCATGTTTAAAAACACCATTGCCATTCATGTACACTTTAAAACTATCGCCTGCAATTAATTCAGGACTCAAACGAACTTTTCTGCTGCTTCCCGGGTCTCTGACATATAGTTCTTCCGCATAGTCGCCATCTGCATGCAAGTGGGTAGTTAAAACACCGCTCTTTTCCTCTGTAGCTTGTAAAATAGCAGCACCTGCGCCATCGGCAAATATTACATTTGTATTTCTGCCTGCAGTTGTCTTATCCAATGCAGAAGATTGAATCTCAGCTCCAATAACAAGGACTGTTTTGTACATTCCGGATTTAATGAAGGCATCTGCAGTGGAAAGCCCGTAAATAAATCCTGAACATGCATTCCTGATATCAATAGCGCCAATTCCTTGCAGTCCAAGCTCGCGCTGGAGCAATACCCCTGAACCAGGAAAGAAATAGTCAGGAGTTATTGTGGCAAAAACAATGAATTCAATTTCTTTGGCATCCATGTGCGCACGCTCCAGAGCCATCTTTGTAGCCCTTGTGGCCATGTTGGCAACTGTGTCCTTATCAGGATTGAACCACCTTCGTTCCTGTATGCCCGTTCGCTCTCTAATCCACTCATCAGAAGTATCAATATATGCTGCCAAATCATCGTTGGTTACTACATTTTCAGGCACATAATGGCCTACACCTACAATTTTTGAATTCATTATTTCTTTATTTTTAAGCAAATTAAGCCAATTTGCTATAAATAACAACCAAATAAATTAGAGAACTAGTCGAAGAGAGAGTAATTGCCGAATTGATCGGCTGGAGGAGCTGGTTTAATCAAATCGGGGCCATCGTTCGCTACATTATTAACCTTTGAAGACACCGCGTACGAGGTCATTAAATTAGCTTTAAAAGGAACAAGAACTGATTTTAAAGCATTCAGATCAGAAGTTGGGTTTAACCATATCTTTTCAGTTTCCTGTGTAAGAATAACCGGCATACGATCGTGAATCTGTGCCACGATTGAATTGGCATCTGTGGTTATTACAGTGAACGTTTGAATTTCTTCACCATTGTCATTTTCTGAGCTTTCCCAAAGTCCGGCCAAAGAAAACAGACCACCAGAATTTAAAGTGAAGCGATATGGAATTTTAGACTTTTTACCTATGGATTTCCACTCGTAATAGCCGTCTGCCGGAATAATGCACCTTCTTGTGGTAAGCGCCTCCCTAAAAGAGATTTTATCCTGAAGAGAATCGGCTCGCGCATTAAATAACTTGGTAGCAAGAGCCTTGTTTTTAGACCAATTGGGAATAAACCCCCAATAAAAGAAGTTTAGATATGCGGGTTGCAGTGATGTAATAACGGGAAGCAACTGTGTTGGAGCAGCATTAAAATGTGCATGGTAATTTTCAGGAACTTCTACATTAAACCTTTTTTTAATGTCATCAGATTTAGCTGTTATCGTATAGCGTCCCGGCATCTTTAAGATTCGGCTCTCCACTCATAGAGGCCACCTTCCAAGTTATAAAAATTTCTATAATTAGCGTGGCTCATTAGTTGTTCAATTGCCCGGGCGCTACGTACGCCACCTGAACAATAAAAAACAACTTTGCCTTTTTTGGGAATTTCGTTGCTTCTGGAACTGATACTCGAAAGAGGGATATGTATTCCACCAATATGCCCTATAGCCCTTTCAAATAGTTCTCTAACATCTACTAATTCAATATCTTCCTTCTGTTGCTGAATCCATTGCTTTAATTCATAAGCAGATACTGATTTGGGAATGTTATCATCATTTGAGCTGTTGCCCGAACAAAAAACTTCATAGTCTATGAGTTGCGAAACTCTGTTCTGCGGGCTGGGAGCTCCCAGATTTATAACATCGTTATAATAGTGCTGGCTATCGAATAGAAAAAGCTTGCCGGCCAAGCCGGGCTCTAGTCCTGCGGCTAGTTTAATAGCTTCTACAGCCATCGTTGATCCAATAATACCTGCAAGTGCGCCTAAAACTCCACCTTCTGCACAATTGGGTACCGAGTCAGGATCAGGAGGGGTAGGATGAAGGTCTCTGTAGTTTGGTCCGTTTTTATAGTTGAGCACACTGCATTGTCCTTCAAAGCCGTGGATAGAGCCATATACCAGTGGTTTATTCGCTAGCACGCATGCATCGTTAACCAAATAACGTGTTGGGAAGTTGTCAGAGCCATCTGCCACAACATCAAACTCATCTATAATTTGTATGGCGTTTTGGCTCGTTAGCTTTTCAGGGTAGCTATTAAATTCAACATTAGGATTCAACTCTTTGAGATACTTTAATGATGTCTCTGCTTTCGATTTCCCAATATCTTTATCGGAAAATAAAATTTGACGTTGAAGATTGCTGAGTTCAACAGTATCAAAATCCACAATACCTATTTTACCAACTCCGGCTGCTGTCAGGTATTGCAAAAGAGGGGCTCCTAATCCTCCTGCACCAATTACTAATACGCTCGAATTCTTTAAACGTTTTTGAGCTTCTTCTCCAAAGCCCGGAAGCACAAAATGTCTGCTATATCGCTGCTGTTCTTCTTTAGAGAACATCTATTGAAAGTGTTTTAATGTAATATCAGCTATTGTGTCTCCTATTGAAAGGGATGAAGTTGCTGCAGGAGAGGGGGCGTTGTATACATTAACAGTTCTGTTATTCTCAACGATTGCGAAATCGTCTAATAGCCCTCCGTCTTTGTCGCACGCCTGGGCTCTAACTCCGGAGCCGCCAGGCACTAAATCGCTTTCCTTAATCTCTGGGAGCAGCCTTTGCAGGGCCTTTGTAAAGGCAGTTTTGGAATACGACCTATGAAATTCACCCAATCCTGTTTTCCAGTATTTTTTTGCCACTTTTCTGAAACCGGGCCACGCAAGAGTTTCGGCAAATTCACCCAAACTTATCTGCGATTTCTTGTAACCTTCTCTACGGTATGCCAAAACAGCATTTGGGCCAGCTTCAACTCCTCCTTTTTTCATTCGTGTAAAATGCACTCCAAGAAAAGGAAAATTGGGATCAGGTACCGGGTACACCAGATTTTTTATCAAATGCTCTTTTTCCTTGCTAAGTTTATAATACTCACCTCTGAAAGGAATAATCTTGATTGGAGCATGATCATCGCTGAAACGAGCAACTTTGTCAGAGTACAGTCCGGCACAGTTAACAAGGTAGCTTGCCTCAAATATGCCCTTTGAAGTTTTAACCGTAACCGTGCTTTCGTTCTTATCCAGTCCTGTTACCCGGGTATTTAATTCTATTGCGCCACCCATTTTCTTGAACACTTCTGCCATTTTATTGGCAACCACACTGTAATCTACAATTCCTGTTTGTGGCACGTGAAACCCCTTGATGCCATTTATATGTGGTTCATATTCTTTGATTTCCTCATGCGAGAGCATTTTTAAACCCTCAAGTCCGTTTTCTATCCCTCTTTTATAAAGTTTTTCCAATTCAGGAAGTTCACTCTCATCTATCGCCACCACAACTTTTCCACACAGTTCATAGTCTATTTTGTGTGTGTCACAAAACTCCACTAACATGTGGTATCCTCTGATGCAGTTAACAGCTTTTTGGCTTCCAGGTTTGTAGTACAAACCTGAATGAATTACCCCACTGTTATGACCCGTTTGATGAGCGGCAATTTCTTCTTCTTTTTCGACAATAAGGACACTTAAGTCCTGATTTTTCTCCTTTATTTTTAAGGCTGTTGCCAATCCAACAATACCTGCCCCAACTATAATTATATCGTACTTCACGAGCTCTATTTTGATAAGCGAAAATACTAGTTTTTTCTTTCCTTTCGATGGTTGCCCATGTACTTTTGAGACACAAATTCAAACACCATGATAAGCAAGAAAAAGTTAACACCTGAACAAGCCGTATCAGGCATAAAGTCAGGTGATAGAATATACATACATTCCGCGGCAGCAACCCCTCAATCTTTAGTAAAGGCGCTCGTAGGCAGAGCTAGTGAACTTAGAGGTGTTGAGATTTTTCACTTGCATACAGAGGGAGATGCCTCTTACACTAACCCCGAATACAGTGAATCCTTTCACTTAAATGCTATGTTTCTGGGACCAAATGTTCGGCAGGCAGTAGATGACGGAAGAGCAGATTTTATTCCTTGTTTCTTAAGTGAGGTGCCCATTATGTTCCGAAGAGGTAGAATTCCATTGGATGCTGTTTTGATTCAGGTTTCTCCACCTGATAAACATGGCTATTGCTCTTTGGGTATTTCTATAGAAGCAACGTTAGCAGCCATTGAGGTTTCCAGGTTGGTTATTGCGCAAATAAATCCTCAAATGCCCCGGACTCATGGAGACGGACAGGTACATATAAGCAAGCTGGATGCTTATTGCTTTTGCGATGAACCCATACAGGAATATGGCGGACACCAGCTGACAGAAATTGAGATGCAAATTGGTCAGCATGTTGCAAGCATTATTGAGGATGGAGCCACACTACAAATGGGTATTGGTGCTATTCCGGATGCAACGTTAAACTATCTTGGAAACCACAAGGATCTAGGAGTGCACACCGAGATGTTTTCTGATGGCATATTGCCTCTGGTAGAAAAAGGAGTTATAACCGGTAAACACAAGGTAAAGCATCCGGGGTTCATCGTTACTGGTTTTTTGCTCGGTTCCAGAGAGTTGTACAACTTTGTGGATGATAATCCGATGGTTCGCGTAAAGGATATTGAGTATGTGAATGATTCAAGCGTGATAAAACAAAACCCGAAAGTAACAAGTATAAATAGTGCTATTGAAATAGATATTACAGGACAGGTTTGCGCTGATTCAATTGGAACGCGAATTTATTCAGGTGTTGGAGGTCAAATGGACTTTATTCGAGGAGCTTCGCTTAGTGAAGGAGGGAAACCTATTATTGCGCTTCCTTCCCGAACCAAAAAAGGGGTTAGCAAAATTGTTCCCTTTTTAAAGCAGGGAGCCGGAGTTGTGACTACCCGAGCGCACGTACATTATGTAGCCACTGAGTACGGAGTTGCTGATCTTTATGGCCAGACACTCCGGGAACGCGCCAGAAGATTGATCGAGATATCGCATCCTGGTGACAGGGAGGATCTTGACCGAGCGGCTTATGCCCGCTTTAAACATAAATTGTAATGAGGGATATTACTTCTGAAGAGGATGTTAAACTTTTTATCGATGCTTTCTATGAAAAGGTAAAAGCCGATGCAAAGATTGGGTATATCTTTAACGAGGTAGCTGATCTGAATTGGGAAGAGCATATGCCTAAAATATACCGTTTCTGGGAATCGATTCTGCTAGGGAAACCAGGTTTTCAAGGTGATGTAATGGGAGTTCATATACGCTTAAATAAAAAGGAAAAGCTTACCTCCGATCATTTTGATAAGTGGATAGCGCTTTTTACCGAAACTGTTCGCGAAATGTACGATGGCTCTGTTGCCAACGAGGCAATTAACAGGGCAAACATTATAAGGAGGACCATGGAATACAATATTCTACAATCCAGATAGTTATTTCAGGTATTGCGTTCTTCATTAAATAGCCAATTTTTGCTTTAAAATGAATTGTATATTTTCATTTTAAAGTATACTTGTGATTGAAATTTTTGCAGCCTAAAGCCAGTGCAGAATTGCTATATTTCTCTAATTTTTAAAACAAATGAGATTCATTTATAAGAGTTTACTTTTTACTGTTCTACTATATTTTTCAGTTTATAAAACTCAAGCGCAGGACATAAATACTTCAGATAATAAGGGTAAGTTTTTTATCTATTGGGGATGGAACAGAGCTGCATATTCGCATTCCAATATAACGTTTAAAGGAGATAACTACGATTTCAAATTATCTCATGTGATAGCAAAAGACCGTCAAACGCCTTGGGATCCCTCAATTTATCTAAACCCTAAGCTTATAACCATTCCTCAGACAAATTTTAAACTGGGGTACTTTATAAATGATCATTACAATTTATCTTTTGGTGTTGATCATATGAAATACGTGATGGTGCAGAACCAAACGGTAAAGATAAATGGGACGATATCAACGGAGGGTTCTCCTTACGTTGGCAGCTATACAGATGATGATATTGTGCTAACGGAAGATTTTTTAACATTTGAGCACACAGATGGACTGAATTATATAAATCTGGAATTAAGTCGTGTGGATAATCTGCTTAATTGGTTTGGCTATGATCTTAAAAATATTGAAGTAAGTATTACAGAAGGAGTAGGGGTAGGTGCTTTATTACCAAAAACAAATGCCAAGCTTTTTGGGCAAGAACGACACGATGATTTTCATTTTTCAGGATATGGATTGGATGCAAAAGTCGGATTAAATATAACTTTCTTTAAATATTTCTTTATCCAGGGTGAATTAAAAGGCGGATTTATTCATATGCCCGACATACGGACAACCAAATTTTCTTCAGATAAGGCAAGCCAGGCTTTCGCATTTGGCGAAGCTGATTTTCTATTTGGAGCAATATTTAAAATTGCTCATAGGAAATAAACTAGAGGTTTTTTACTGAAACAGTGTATTGGTCTTCCTGGGTTGATCGGGCACTTAGGCCAAATGGTAAACAAACTATTTCAAGGACATTATTCAGGCTCATGTTTTTATCCCATTGACCTGTAAATTGCATTTCATCTGAAATACCGCTCGTTTGAATAGTAACATTGTACTGTCTTTCTATTTCAGCAAATACTTCATTCAGGGGAGTTTTAGCATACACAAATCTTCCTTCTGTCCATTCGGGTTGGTCTTTTTGTTGAAAAGCAACCTTTTTGGTGGGTTCAGTATCAGATACTAATATCTCTTCTCCCGGAGTAATTAATGTTGAAGTGTTATCGCTCGTTACAGAGACTTTTCCTTGATAGCAAGATACTTTTAAATTACTTTCTCTTGAAAAAACATTGAATGAAGTCCCAAGTACTTTAACAGTTCCGTTTATAGTGTTTACTTTAAATTGACTTCCTTTGGTGACCTTAAAAAAGCCCTCACCCGAGAGGTTAACATTTCTGCTAATCAACCAGGCATACTTATTATAATTCAAACGACTGTCGGCATTAATTTGCACAGACGATCCGTCCGGTAAAATAATGGATTGTTGTTGACCAAACGGAGTTACATGTTCTACCTTGCCAGAATAGAAAACAGCATAGGATAGCAGCACAAATACCAAACCGGCAGCTGCTACCCAATGCCATCTTCGATCAAAGAGAATAATCTTCTCTTTTTTGGTCCTGATTGCACTTAATAACTCAGCTTTTACAACTTCTTTCCCTTTACCCTTAGGTAATTCCCAGTTAACAAGGGTATTGGAAATCAAACTGTCAAGTTCTTCTCTTCTTGTTTTCATCACTTATCAATTAAAGTACAACCGATCGTTCATTTACCCTAACGCATTATGGACTTTTGGCTACAAAAGTTAATGTATCACTACTAAAAGCAGAAAAAATACCAAAACCATTGGAGATGTTACCTACGTTGGTTGCTCCTATTGATGAGTTTGAAATTTTATATAGCTTGGCATAATCATCCGTTATTCCATAAAGTACAAAATGCTGGCTTCCAGTAAGTTTAACATCTTCTGGTGTAATTTTTATTGAACTTGCCTGCGTAGGCAAACTAAAGAAATTATTAAAAGGAAGATTGGTTTCAAAAGCTTGATCAGGAGCTATTACACCCAGATACCAGGTGGAATCCGGATTTTGCCAGGTAACATTGATCTGATCGTTCTCGAGCGCAAGATTTATTGTGTCTTTGCTTGACTGCACCTGAAGTGGAGGTAAGGGAACAGTTGTTGCAGCTACGTATTCCTGATCATGATAAAGGATGTACAAATAGTACGTCTCATTTTCAATTATTCTTAAATCTTCGTTGGAAGAAAAGTATGTGCCTAATTCATCCGGAAGAACATTTAACTGATAGTAAGCATCGTTCCAAATTATATAAACTACTGCATCGTTTACCGGTTGAGCTTCTGTTGCATCAATAGGTTTTATCAGCCTAAGTTTTATGTTTTTAACAGGTTGGCCGGCATAAAGGTAAGCTTCCACAGATAAAGACGCTTCCGGCAACTCCGGATTTCCACATGAGATGATTACGAATAGTATTAATATGTGCAGTACAATTGTTTTCATTCCTAAAAGCTCCAATCAAAAAATATACTGGGTGTTATGCCTAAAAGCGTAATGTCCGTAACAACGTATTTATCATCGCTTAAAATATTTCCGTCCTCATCAAATGTTATTTTGCTATACCTCCTGTATTTAATATTTTTTCTATTGTAAACATTGAATACGGATAGGCCTATTTTGGCTTTGGTTTTTCCCAAATTAAAACCATAGGTAGCTGAAAAATCAAGCCTGTGGTAATCTGGTAATCGCTCGTTATTTATGCGCGAATAGGCCACATTGTTAATACTTGATCCATCAGGCGTTCTTATGGAGTAACTGCCTTCAGGAGCTGAAAATGGCTTTCCGGTACCGTAAATCCAGATCGCAGACAGATCCCACTTACCAAATTTGAACATATTAACCACTTTAACTTCATTACGTTGATCATACCTGGAAGGGAAAGGTTTGCCTCCATTGAGATCTTTAAAATAATTGAGAGAATTACTCAATGTGTAACTTATCCATCCAGAATAATTTCCAAAACCTTTTTCAACCATCACTTCCAAACCTCTGGTTTGCTCATCACCGACAGCATACAATTGCTCAATATTCTTTTCTTCTGTATCGTAGTTTCGAAGTACGGGCAAGTATTCAACCTCATTTTGTGTGTTCATTGCAAATGCTTCTACATCAATTGTTGCAATTGAAAAATCCATATGAACGCCAACTGCCAGGTGATTAGAATTCATTACAGGAATATCGTTGCCGGATAGTACCCAAAAGTCAGGATTGCTCGTGAAAAGGTCCAGTCTCAGAACACGCGAAATCATTTGATTATTAACTGCCCATGATGCTTTAAAGGTCATCCAGGGTAAAGGTTCATACCTGAAGTTTAGTTTTGGCTCCAGATATATTTTGTTTTTAAGATTGAAGTAATTGGCCCTCAACCCAAAATTGGTTTCAATTTTAGGCGTTAGGAATAGGCTATATTCAGAATACAACTGCAATTGGTTCCCGTTTTGAAGGAACAAAGGGAACTCATCTTCATCCAGTATGGAAACAAGGCGTATAGTATTATACGTATTTGCAAGACCAAATTTTAAAACAGAGTTTGATGATGTTTTTAACTGATTATCAACTTTTAAAGTAAAGTCACTCACGTTGTTATCCTGGGCTTGTTTATACTCCTCATCATTAATTCCAAGTGAATCAGCGTATTCATAAGTATCTGTAAGTTGTGTGTTGCTGTAGTAAGTGGAGTAGGCTATGTGTGCCTGGGTATCTAATTTCTTGCCCCATTTCCTTGACCATATTCCACTAATTCCCACATTGCCCCAACTGCTATTCTCAGCTGTGGTGTAGTTAACTATATTCTCAACCGTTTGCTCGTAGGAATAACTCAGCCTGTCTGTGCTACTGTAGAAGCTTATTGCATATTGATCCTTTTTGGAGGCTCTGTAGGTCATTTTAAGATTGAGATCTCCGAAATTGAATTTGGGGCTCAGGTCCTTGTAGTTCAGTGTTGAAACATTGTTTAGGTCGCCAGAGTTAACAACTGCCCTGTCAAAAAGCTCTTTAAAGAAATAGTTCTCAACAACATCCGTCAATGATCTTCTACCGGCTGCTATAAAGGTTAGTTTCTTATTTATTGGTACTTCAAAAACGGCATTAATATCTACCAAATTGAGCCCTATGTCGCCAGAAAACTTAGATTGGTTTCCGTCCTTTGCAGTAAGCACCATTACACTGGACGCTCTGCCTCCATACTGTGCGATAAACCCACCTTTAAAAAGCTGTATGTTCTTGATAGCTTTTGAATTAAAGGAGCTGTAGATTCCATAAAAGTGATCAATGTGATAAAGAGAGTAGCCGTCTAAAAGAACAAGGTTTTTGTCAGGCGAATTTCCTCTGATAACTAAACCCGAAGAGGTTTCGTTGGTGCCGCTAATCCCTGGCAATAATTGCAACGATCTAAAAACATCATTGTCGCCAAGCACAGGAAGCCTGTCAATTGCCGCTGGATTAAAAGTTACCTTACTTGTTTCTTCTCCATATTCAATTGTGTTAGAACCTTGGTCTTTAACCACTATTTCTTTTAGCAAACTGGGGTCGGGCTTCATCTTTATTTCCCTATCTATATTATTTATGCTAAGTATTGTGTCTTTGTATCCTAAATAACTAATATGGAAAAGTGCTGTGTCAGGTATATTAATTAGAGTAAAATCACCTCGCGTATTTGTCGTAGCAAAGGTTTTGCTGCCCATTACTTCTACAAACGCAAAGGGGAGTGGCTCCTTCGAAGAAAAGTCTTCTACTTTAGCTGTTATATTAATAAGTTTTACTTCTCTGCTGGTTTCAATTGGCTTAATGATATAGACCTGTTCAATTTTAATAACTTCCAGTTGTGCATCTTTTACTAATTGCTTCAATGCCTTTGAAACAGGCACCGAATTAAAAGAAGCAGTAACTCTATGCTTGCCGGTTTCAGTGCTATTGAATGCAAGAGGTACTTTAAACTGATGATTTATCTGTAACAGTGCGTTTTCCAACGTTATGTCATCAAATGAAATGGATATTAGTTTCTCACCTGTTTGCTGAGCAAACAAGGGGGAGAAACTAATTAAAAGTGATATAGTTAGAAGAATTCTTAGTCGCATTGTGCGAATAGATCACTGTTTGTTACTTATGTCGTATATAAAGGTAGTCAAATCAAGAATCACTTGATTTAGAAACGAACATAAGGAAAGATAATTTTAAATTAAAGTTTGTAGCCCAGGGAATTGTACAGATGTTGAATTGAATTGCTCATTCTTTTCTCTACAGCCTTTACACTTATTTCCAGACGTTCGGCTATTTCCTGGTACGTCAAGCCATCGATGCGGTTCATCAAAAAAGTAGTGCGGTTGGCTTCAGAAAGGCTAGCCAACGCATCCTGCAACATTTTTTCAAATTCGCTTGCTTCAAGAAGTTGTTGAGGCGACTCTACTTTTTCCCGGACCTGTTGCCTGCTTGCAAATTCAAATACAATATTCTGATGTTTGAAATGGTTTTTTGCCAGGTTAGAGGCAATCGTGTACAAAAGGCTCTTTACCGTTGTCTTATTCACTTTTTCGCGTTGGCTCCACACCTTTAAAAAGGTTTCCTGAATAAGATCTTCAGAGGTTTCTATATCTCCTGTTTTGTAATACAGAAACCTCCGAAGACTTTCAAAGTATTGGTCAAAAAGATGCTCAAACTCCTTTAAGTCAATACTCATAATTTAGCAAATGCTATTTGTTTTCTCTAATGGTTTTAAATTCAGACCCTTTTTTCCACTTTGGCCAAAGAGACGTATCGTTTGCCAGTTCATCACCCAATTCGTAAAGCAACGTGGCATCCTGCACAATTCCTCCCATATCCCAACTATCTGAATACTCATCTGAAGGTTGATGGTAATCGTGTGCTACATATGCTTCTGATTTTTCTTTTGCATATTCTACGCCTTTGGTCATATGCTCGTATGAGCCTGACGCATAAAGCGCAGGTATACCTACCTTGGCAAAGCTAAAATGATCTGATCTAAAGAAGTGCCCGGCTCCAGGTTCAGGATCAGGAATAATGTAGCGTCCCTGCTCTTTCGCCAATTTCTCAGCCATGTCATCCAAAGTTGATTGTCCGTAACCAACAATGGTCAGGTCTTTCATTTCTCCAATGGGCATTAAAGCATCCATATTAAGGTCTGCAACTGTTTTAGAAGGAGGGAAAATAGGGTGCTCTGCATAATAGGCGGAGCCCAGAAGTCCTTGCTCCTCAGCAGTTACAGCTAAAAACAAAACGGAACGCTTAGGCTTTTCCGGATTTTGGGCAAAAGCTCTTGCTATCTCAAGCAAGGCGGCTGTGCCTGTACCATTGTCAACAGCTCCATTATAAATTGAATCTCCGTTTATTGGCGAACCAAATCCCAAATGATCCCAATGAGCGGAGTAAATAACCACCTCATCTGGTTTTTCAGTTCCTGTTATTAAACCTGCAACGTTTTTTGATTCTGATGTTTTTGTCTTATTAGTGAATGAGATAGAGATAGCTAATCCTATATCAAACGGTTTAAATGAACGCTTTTTTGCTTCAGTTGTAAAGTCATAATTTTCTTTACCAGAGGCCTTGAACAATTCTTTGGCAACATCTAGACCAATCCAACCCTCTATTTTGCACCTGCTCATATTATTATCATCGGCCTTTAGGTAAAGGTTGGCACCTGTCCAACCATTTTCAACAACACCCCAGGGATAGCTTGCTGGTTTGGTATCGTGAATAATCAGAACCCCGGCAGCACCTTGACGGGCTGCTTCCTCATACTTGTAGGTCCATCGACCATAATATGTCATGGCACCACCTTTAAAAAAAGTACTGTCGTTTGACCCGAAACCAGGATCGTTAACAAGCACAACCACCGTTTTTCCTGCTACATCTAAACCCTTGTAATCGTTCCAGTCATACTCGGGAGCTACAATTCCATATCCGGCAAAAACCAGCTCGGAGTGGTCCAACGAAATTGAGTCAGTTACCCTTCTTGTTAATGCAACAAACTCACTTTTATACGCATAGTCCTTGGAAAAGCCCTTGCCTTCCACATGCAATGGAGACATATTCTCCGATTCGATTTCTACCATTGGAACTTCCTGAAAATAGGAATCGCCATTGCCTGGCTCTACACCCATTTGTTCAAACTGATCTTCCAGGTATTCGACTGTTTTAGTTTCATATTGTGTAAAAGGTTTTCTGCCACCAAATTCATCCGAGGCAAGTACTTTTACGTCTTCGGCAATCCTTTTGCCATCAATTAATGATGCGTTTTTACTTTCTTTTTGCGGAGCACAGGCAAAGAATATTGCCGAAAGAAGTAGCAAACTGAAATGAGATCTTAACATAGTAGCTATTTTGTTATATTGTACAATATCAGCTTTTGGTTAATGAAAGTCAAATCTAGTGAAAGAACATGTAGGAAATGAATATTGCAGAAATTATACCTACTAAATCTGCAAATAAGCCTGCGGTAATTGCATAGCGTGTTTTTCTGATACTCACAGCTCCAAAATAAACCGCAATTACATAAAGGGTAGTTTCGGTTGTGCCCTGCATAACACTTGAAAGTCGTCCTGCAAAAGAATCCACGCCAAATGTATTAATGGTCTCGATCATCATACCCCTTGCACCACTTCCACTTAATGGCCGCATAAAGGCAGTAGGCAGGGCGTCAACAAAATCTGCGTTTGCTCCACTGGTATTTACAAGCCATTTGATTCCTCCAATTAAATAATCAAGCGCTCCGGATGTTCTGAAAACCCCAATTGCTACCAGCATGGCTACTAAAAAAGGAATGATCTTAATAGCTATGGAGAACCCTTCTTTGGCTCCTTCGATAAACGATTCGTAAACGTTTACCTTCTTTATAAGCGCCATTAAAATGAAAATAATAATTACAGAGAAAAGTGTAAGGTTACTTGCTACCGATGAAATGGTGCTGATTTGTTCTTTTGGTAATTGGCTGAAATACCAGATAATACCGGCCACAATAAGCGTTAAGGAGCCCAGGTAGCCTACTATAACCTTATTAAATAGATTAATTCGTTGATAAATCGATACTATGATAATACCAGCCAAAGTGGCAAAGAAAGTAGCGAGCAAAGTAGGTATAAAAATATCAGATGGGTCGGCAGCTCCCATTTGGGTACGAATTACCATAACATTTATTGGCAAAATGGTAAGACCGGAGGTATTAAGTACAAGGAACATTATTTGTGCATCTGAAGCAGTGTCTTTTTCCTTGTTATGTACCTGCATCTCTTCCATTGCTTTTAAGCCAAGGGGAGTAGCTGCATTATCTAATCCCATCATATTAGCAGAAACGTTCATGATCATAGGGCCAAAAGCTTTGCTATCAGCAGGAAGGCCTGGGAACAATCGCCTTAACAGAGGCCCTGTGAGTTTATAAAACACATTAACAATCCCTCCATTTTCACCAATCTTCATAATACCCAGCCAAAGGGTCATGGCTCCTGTTAACCCTAAAGAGATATTAAATCCGGTTTTGGCCATATCTAATGTGCTATTGAACAGGGCGGGAAATATTTCAACATCGCCAAAGAAAACAAGTCGGACAAGGCCAATAATAAAGGCAATCAAAAAGAAAGCTATCCAGATGTAGTTTAATACCATTAGCTGTTAATAAGGTTTAATGTATGACATGCAACCAGACCAGCAGTTTCGGTTCGCAAACGACTTTGTCCTAAGCTTACTTTAGTAAAACCATTTTTGGAAGCCAATTCAAGTTCTTCATCATTAAAGTCGCCTTCGGGACCAATAATAACAGTGGTTTTTGAATGTGGTTTGGCCGCATTTTTCAGAAGCAAAGGATTATCAAAGTCAACATAAGCAATAAACCGCTCATGTGTTGGTTTAACATGACTAATTAAGCTTTCAAGATCATGGTATAACTCTACTTTAGGAAGTTGATACGAAAGTGACTGTTTCATTGCTGAAATTGCTTTTTTGTGCATGCGTTCCATATTAAGACTTTTTCTTTCGGAGTGCCTGCCAAAGAAAAAACTAATTTCATCGATCCCAATTTCAATCACTTTTTCCAGAAACCATTCAATACGATCTATTTGTTTGGTGGGAGCAATAGCAATATGTATGTAGTAGGGGAGCTCTGGTTTTCGCTCGTGGCTTATGATATCGAATTCAGTCTTTTTAGGATTTGCTTCCGTTATCCTTACTTTGAATTTTGCTCCAGCGCCATCAACTACCTCCAGGGTATCACCAACCGAATGGCGCAGCACTTTTATACAATGCTTCGACTCCTCTTCTGTGAGAAAAGTAGCTCCGTTTCTTATTTCCGGTTGGTAAAATAGATGCACTTATTCGTTGGCGTGTAATTGATCAACAATTTCTACGTATTGAGTCATTGCTTCCTCAGATGAGGTTCCTTTTATAGCTGCCCATGCATCGTATTTGGCCGCCCCTTTAAAATCAAACCCTCCGGGACGCTCTCCGCTTACGTCCCCTTCTGTTGCTTGCTTAAACAAGCTGTATAACTTAAGCAAATCTTCGTTACTCGGCCTTTTGGTGAGTTGCTTGGATCGAACTACAGCATCCTCAAACTGTTCTTTCAAATTCATTATATCTTAATTTCAATTTAAAATTGACATAAAAAAAGTTGTTGAACAAACCTTTTAGTAACTACTAACCCTGATACATCAGTGTTTGGCTCGTTCAACAACTTTAGTAAGTTGGCTATGCGCAACTACCTTTTACCCATAGGCACATAACTTCTTAATTTGCTGCCTGTGTACACTTGACGAGGACGACCAATTGGCTCACCGTTCTCCCTCATTTCTTTCCATTGAGCTATCCAGCCAGGTAAACGTCCGAGTGCAAACATTACAGTAAACATCTCTACTGGTATGCCTAACGCACGATAAATAATGCCTGAGTAAAAGTCCACGTTAGGATAAAGTTTACGTTCAACGAAATACTCATCCTTAAGGGCAGTTTCTTCCAGTCCTTTGGCTATGTCAAGAATCGGATCATTTACTCCTAGTTGCTCAAGAACGTCATCTGCAGCTTTTTTAATAATTCGAGCACGAGGGTCAAAGTTTTTGTACACTCTGTGACCAAATCCCATCAAACGGAACGGATCATCTTTATCTTTTGCTTTTTCCATCCACTTGGCAGTATCGCCACCATCTGCTTTAATGCGCTCAAGCATTTCAATTACGGCCTGATTAGCACCTCCATGCAGTGGCCCCCAAAGCGCACTTACTCCAGATGATATAGAAGCATATAAACTTGCTTGCGAAGAACCAACAACGCGTACGGTGGAAGTGGAGCAATTTTGCTCATGGTCCGCATGAAGAATTAGTAATTGATCCAACGCCTTAGCAACAACCGGGTTGGCCACATAGTCTTCAGTTGGCATTCCAAACATCATATACAAGAAGTTGGAGGTATAATCCAGGTTATTTTTTGGATACATTACCGGATGCCCTGATTTGTTTTTATACGACCATGCTGCAAAAGTTGGTAATTTGGCAAGCAATCGTATAATGCTAAGGTTTACCTCATTCATAGAGCGGTTCGGATCTAAGGAACCAGGATAGAAAGCGGTAAGGGAAGTAACCAAAGAAGACAGAACACCCATTGGGTGAGCAGACGAAGGGAATCCATCTAATATCTTTTTGATGTCTTCATGAACCAAAGTATGATAGCTTATATCCTTCTTAAACTGATCGTACGTTACTTTATCCGGAAGTTCACCGTAAATAAGAAGGTAAGCAACCTCTAAAAAAGTAGAATTTTCAGCCAGTTCTTCAATGGAATAACCCCTGTAGCGAAGTATTCCTTTTTCACCATCTAAAAATGTAATGGCGCTTTGAGTAGAACCTGTATTCTTAAATCCCGGGTCCAATGTAATAACGCCACTTTGGGCTCTGAATTTGCCAATATCAATGGCAACTTCGTCTTCAGAACCAACCACAACGGGAAGCTCATATGAGTTCCCGTTTATTTTAATTTCTGCTGAATTTGACATAATAAAATTATCTTTTCCTTCTTCGATTATTTTAAATTGCAAATTAGCATTTTTTAGCCTCAATTAAAAGGTTCAGCGTCACACAAAATGTCATTAATTATTGCCTAAAATCAGGGGCATGCCATCTTTTCCACTACCAATTACTATTATCTTGGCATTGGTTGAATTGGCTAGATCACTGGTTGCTTCTATGCCTCTCATTTTCAGCAAGTTATTAGTTAGGCTATTGTTAATAATCTCATTAGCCTTTGCTTCCCCTTCAGCTGCGATTCTTTTTCTCTCGGCCTCCTTTTTTTCCTTTTCAAGCTTGAACTGGTAAGCCAGAAATTCCTGCTCTTGGCCTAACTTCATTTCTATGGCCTTTTTTATGTTTTCAGGCAGTACAACTTCACGAATCAAAAGTGCATTCATCTGAATGTTGTTTTTAGGGCTGCTCAGCGAAGATTCGGCTTCATTGATAATATTGGTCTCCACTTCTGCACGCTTTGTGGAATAGATTTCCTCAGCTGAATACCTGCCCATTACCTGTCGTACTGCAGAACGTACTTCCGGTATTACTAGTATGCTGGTGTAGTCCTTTCCGAAGCGTTCGTGCACATAACCGATTTTTTCTTTAAAAGGATTAAAACGCACGGTTACATCAACGGTTATGCTCAATCCGTTTTTATCAAGTACGTTCATAGATTCTTCGGCTGTTTGTTCTTTTACATTGTAGATGTACATAGTATTCCAGGGGGCCACTACATGAAATCCCTGGCCATAGATGGTTTCCTTTTCAAGTCCTCCTCCAAATTTCTTAAAAAGAACGCCAGCTTCACCTGCTTTAATGGTAAGAAACGTGCTGTTTGATAGTATCAGAGCTATAACTGCTATAGCTATTACCCCAATTACGTACGGTAGAAATTTTCTGTTGTCCATAGTTATCTGTTTTTAATTATTGTCTGTTCACAAATGGTTTTTATTTTATCAAAGTCTGCGTAATATCCTAATTTCCCTGCAATGGTCCAGTCAAGACATGCACCGTTTCTATTGCCCATGGTCATTTTTACATTCCCCCGTTTTGAATAGTACGTTCCGTCAGAAGGGTTAAGTTGTATGGCGGTAGAATAATTAGTCAAAGCCTCATCATAACGATCCAGCGTGTCAAGCACATTAGCTTTTAAAAAATAGGTATCAGCTACTTCGGGGTTCAGGCCTAAGGCCACATTAAAGTTTTGAAGCGCATTATTAAAACTTTTAATATTTAGCTCAACTTTACCCTTGTGCAGGTAATATCCGTAAAACGTTGGGTTAAGCTGCAAAATGGAATTTATAAGCTCAAGTGCCTTTTTATAATCTCCTTTTTCATAAGTGGCTAAGAATAGATGATAAAGCTGCTCTTCAGAAGGTTTTTCATCCATGGCCAGCTTATATTCTTTTAAAGCTCCATCCATATCACCTAATTCCTGTTTGGCCTTAGCTAAAACCAAATGGTCTGTATTACTCACGTTGGCTTGATGCTTTATATACTTTTCAAAAAAGGCCAGAGCCTTTTCAGGCTCATTAAGCTGCTGTTCTGCAAACCCCATATACATGTAACACTTAATTAAGTTTGAGTCATGGGAGAGTGCTTCATTAAAATCATTGATCGACTCTGAATAGTTGCCCAGCTTATAATTTGCCATTCCGCGATAAAAATAGGCAAGGCTAAATTCGGGGTCCTTTTCAAGACTTTGCGTAAAGTACTTGATCGACTCATTCTTATCTGCCAGAAGATAATTGTATCCTTTGTTAAACAGGAACGAGGCCGTTTGTTGTGCAAATAAAATTCTGCTTGTTACAATTAATAAGAATATAAGCGTGCCCTTTTTCAATGATTCTTTGTTGTATTACAAATATGTAAACAATTTACAGATTGAAGGGATGGATTCGAAAAAGTAATGGATAAAGTAGGTTCTCAGAGAAAGTGTGTTGTAGGTATTTTACCTATCAAAATATTTAGGTTTTTTTTGCATGCTTTCAGGAATAAGCTAACCTATTTTTGCGTTGTTATTCAAAACGTTATGACAAAAAATATTCTGCTTATCGGTTTTTTGTTTTTGGCTTTAACTTCAGCACAGGCTTTTTCTGTTTCTATAAACGAGCCTTTAGAAAACGAGCCCTTGGAGCCAAAAATTGAAACAATTGATCAATATGCATTTTTGGTGGTGGATTTAAACAAACTGAATATAAAGCCTGAATATGGCGAAACCGTTGAATTGGTCTTTAGCAAAAACAAAAGAATAGAGCTTTACAATCTTTCTGGAAAATCTATCAGGTACTTTACCGATTCAGATGGAAAGTTAATTGCCTTTATTACACCTGAAAATTTAAGATGCTTTCAGGATCTGACATTAAAAAAATTAATTTTCAAAAGAAGTGGAGAAAGGGAAGTGGTAAAGGTTTCACTTCCCGTTGATTCATTAGTAAAGTAAATAACAGTATGAGTTTTTCGAGGTTTGAAGGTCGTTTAGATGAGGAGAAAATTTTAAATGCATATGGTGCATATCTTCAAAAATGTACTTTTTCCAAAAGCAACAGACTTTGTAAAAGTGAGAAAAATGGAATTATGGCTTATGAAGAATTCAGGGAATATTACATTTTGGAATTGCTGGGAAGAGCCTCTGAGTTTACAAGTAACATTGCCCGCGATTACCAATATAGCTCTTTAATGGATTCACTTTTGTGGCCTGAATCAGGCATTTAATCCGTTTTTTCTAAAGATTTACTCAGGTTAAGTTTTACCAATTCACCCATATTTGAGCATTTCGTAAATTGAGGATCGTTATGATGCTCGGCTAATTCTTTCCCTAACTGTACAATATTTTTTTCAATAGACAGAGGTTGTGTGCACATTGCATCCAGCAGGTCGTTGAGTGCGTATTTGTTGGAAAGAGACCTGTTATGTATTAATGTGCGCTCTTCCAATTGGTATTGGTGCATACTTTCCGGAGTCATTACTTCCATACCCATTTTAATAAATGGATTATTCTGTTTGAAATATTTGGGATAGTAAACAGCCTTTCGTGCTTCGTACGACTGCTGATCAAAATCAATGGCGCGAATACGATAGTGTGTATCTTCGAAATCAGGTGTTACATCAACTACAAAATTGCTGGAATGCATATCGCCTAACAACCTAACAAAGCAGCGCTCATTGAATTTAACGAACTCCTTGGAGAGCCGTACTTTATTTATGAATTCATCATGTATATGGCGCTTCATAAATTGATCTCCCGGAACACCAGCAATATGTTCTTCTACCAAGGTGTTGTTGAATACCAGATAGTTTATAGCATTTGGAGAAAGCAAATGTTCCAGTTCCAAGCCATAGATACGGGAAGCATCGGCCTTCTTAATATAGAAGTAATCGAAGTTGTCGTTTATGCGATTAACTATTCGAACCCTGAAAGGTTTGGTATTGCCGAAAGGGCATATATCTATTCTGTCAATAAACAGGTGTTCAATAACTTCTACATTTCCTGATGAAGTTAAATTGGCATAAACCAGCTTGAGCTGCCTATGTATGCTTTCCATGTCTGCAGGCGAAAAAAGCACTGTTTCCCACAGTGTATCAACTCCGTTGGAATCGTATAAGGGAATTGAGCTTTTGTATCGTATGAGCTCTTCATACTCAATAGCATCAGCACTTCGTTCATGCTCGTTTAAATAAGACCGAAGGGCTTCATTTACTGGAAAAAGTATTTTCTTTTTGGTGATAAGTGCCATAGCGTAAATCTACAACTAACAGATAAGTTTTCTCCGGCTTTACCGATTTATAGGCCAGCTTCACCGATTTTTTCTTTAATGATGATATCTGACTTGTTATGTTTGGTATGAAATTTAAAAAATAGAGCTATGTCAAGGACTCAATCAAAAAATTTAACATTAGGTGTGGTGCTAATTCTAATTGGCTCACTGTTTCTGGCAAAAAACTTACATGTTTTGCCCTACGATTTCTTCCATTACCTTTTTAACTGGTATGGTTGGTTGATCATGATTGGATTGGTAATCATGATAAAACATCCTGGAAGACCTGCCGGCTATGTACTAATAGGCATAGGCGGTATTTTCCTTTTGCAGGATCTGGATTATTTACCCTACATCCATGCAAGGATTATTTGGCCGTTAATACTTATTGGAGCAGGAATCTATTACATCATTCGTCAGCAACAGAAAGAAATCCCAAAGGGTGAAGCCCCTGATGGAAGTATGGATTTTATTGACGATACCAACATTTTCGGTGGTGGGGATGTGATTGTTGAATCTGATAGTTTCAAAGGGGGCAGAATCTCATCCATATTTGGTGGTGGTAGTTATGATTTGAGAAAATCAAAACTTTCACCCGACACCAAAAATGTGCTGGATGTGTTTGCGATGTTTGGAGGAAGTACCATCATAGTTCCGCAGGACTGGAATGTGCGCATCGAAGTAACGGCTTTGTTTGGAGGTTTTTCAGATAAACGTAAAACACTTTCTGGGAGCTCGGTCAAGGATCCTCGAAAACAACTTTATGTCAAAGGTTTTGTGATGTTTGGCGGGGGTGAAGTAAAAAGTTAAAACTCAATAACAACATTAGCCCGGCATTTCTATAATGGCCGGGTTTTTTTATTTTTAGCTGTGCATAATCCAATAACTCAAAGCAGAAGATACCTCGCGATTTATTTCGTCATATGGATCATATTGGCCACCATACAAGGATCCCTTTTCTACTTTTTATTAAAAGTTGAGCTTTTACCTACCATATTGGATGCAGTCACTTTCAATGTATTGCTTTCGCTTTTAGGTTTAGCCGTTTGGCCTTTGGTTGTGTTTTCCAGTCTGGAACGCGCTTACCTTACCAACACCATTTTAACGCACCTGGTTGGCGCTGTCGTTTTGATTGCCATTTGGCTGGGAGCTTCCATGGGGTTTCTTCATAGTATACTTTCGGATAATGCCGTTTATTTAAGTTTCTTAAATGCTTCCTTGCCCTGGAGGGTAGCCTCTGGAGCTATCATTTACCTGCTTTTTGCTCTTAACTACTACCTATTTGTTTATAGTGCCGATTTTAGAGAGAGGAAAATAAACGAAGCTGAACTTAAACGAACGTTAAAAGAAGCAGAATTAAGCCTTTTAAAATCACAGTTGAATCCTCATTTCATTTTTAATAGCCTCAATTCAATAAGTTCGCTTACTATGACCAACCCGGAGAAGGCACAGGAAATGGTGATCGCATTATCTGATTTTCTCAGGTACGCTGTAAAGCCGGGTCAAACTGATTTGATACCGCTCAAAGAAGAGCTTAATGCGATCGACCAATTCATTCTCATTGAAAAAGTGAGATTTGGTGAAAGGTTGAAAGTGGACATTAGCTGTTCTGAACAATGTAAGAAAAGCAAAGTACCACCGCTTATCATACAGCCGCTGGTTGAAAATGCAGTTAAGTTTGGTGTTCATGAAACAATTGAAGAAGGTAATATTTCTATTGATTGTAGCTGTAAGGATGGTGTTTTAGAAGTTTTTGTTAAAAACACATTTGATGCAGATAATCAAACTGTTGCAAAAACGGGAGTAGGGCTGGCAAATGTAAAAAGCCGGTTAAAACTTTTATTCGATAACGAAGACCTGCTTCAAATACAAAAAAGTGCTACTATGTTCGAGGTAAAACTTTTAATTCCACAAGAATGATCTCTGTATTAATAATTGATGATGAAGCACCTGCGCGAGAACTGGTTAAGCAGTTTTTGGCAGCAAATGAAGATGTTGAAATCGTGGGAGAGGCTTCAAATGGTTTTGAAGGTCATAAATTGATACAGAGTTTAAAGCCTCATGTGGTCTTATTGGATATTCAAATGCCTAAACTCAATGGGTTTGAGATGCTGGAATTGTTGGACAACCCTCCGGCCATTATTTTTTGTACGGCATACGATGAATATGCCATTAAAGCATTTGAACAGAATGCAATTGATTATTTGTTGAAACCATTTTCCAAAGCCAGATTACTGGAAGCGTTGCAAAAGGTTAAGCCGGAAGAAAAATCTGGTTTTATTTTACAAAAGCCAATGGAATACAATCATCCGCTTTCTCGTATAGTGGTCAAGAATGGAAAATCGATCGACATAATACCTGCTGAGAGTATTAACTATTTGATGTCTCAGGACGACTATGTTGAAATTCATTGCAGTAGCGGTAAATTCCTTAAACAACAACGATTAAAATATTACGAAACCGCATTAGATGATCAAAAGTTTGTGCGCATTCACCGCCAGTATATTGTTAATGTGGAGCAAATACGTAAGCTCGATAAATTTGGTAAAGAATCCTATGTGGCTGCGCTTCATACTGGCGAAACCATTCAGGTAAGTGCTTCCGGTTACTTGCGATTGAAAGAGGTTCTGGATATGTAACCCTGCATCCTTTTATAATAGTTAAGAATAAGCGTATTTTAGCGGTTTAATATTTGAACTGCAAATGAGTAAATTAACCATCAGTAGTTACAAGGAATTTGAAGAATTTGTTGGCAAAGACCTTGGTACTTCAGAATACTTAACCATCACCCAGGAGCGCATCAATCAGTTTGCAGATGCAACACTCGATCATCAATGGATACATGTAGACGAAGAAAGAGCCAGCAAAAGCGATTTTGGTTCTACCATAGCACATGGCTACTTAACAATGTCTATAATGCCACACTTGTGGGAACAGATAGCAGAAATAAGGAACATCAGAATGATGGTGAATTATGGTATTGAAAATCTAAGGTTCGGTCAACCGGTTTTGGTAAATAATGAGGTGAGACTTCATGCAAAGCTTGAGTCGTTAATGGACTTAAGGGGCATTACCAAATGTCAGTTGGGCGTTACACTTGAAATAAAAGGGAATAAAAAACCCGCGTTAAAAGGAACGCTTGTTTTTCTCTACCACTTCATTTCATAGATTTATTCAGCTAGTAAGGCATCTATTTTTTCGTTGAATTCTTTAACGAATTCATTATAAAACACTCCTGTAGCAGGTCCATTAAAATAACTGCTCATATACCTGATAAATCCTTTTTTGTCAATTATAACCAACGTTGGGAAGGCATTTATGCGTTCCATATTCGGAAAAGCTAGGGCTGCCTGGCCTTTGCTCATAGAGCCCCCTATAAACATGGAGTAGGGCACCTTCAACATTTTCTTATACGAGTCTATTCTTTTTTCAGCATATAGCTTGTCACCCGGTTCATAATCCACTGCAATTATCGCAATCTTTTTGTCTTGGTTTTCTTTGGCCCATGTGGTTAGAAAATGAGTTTGGTCAAGACTGTTAGGACACCAGGTTCCCATCAATTGAATAATAACAACTTTGCCTTGCAAGGAGTCTGCATCAATTGCATTGTATGTTCCTCCGGCTGTTAGTATATCGTAATAGGGTTTAACCGATCCGGGTTCAACTGTCATTACCTCAAAAGGGTCAATAAGATTAAAAGCGTTGTCCTGCCAGCCTTCCCAATGTTCCGAATAACCAGGCTCATAATAAAGTACACCTTTCCATTTTCCATCATTGTAAGACCCTGTTAATAAAAAAGCGTGCACACCATCAAACGAAGACACAACCAGGCTATCCCCGTTAACCAGTCCTTCAAAATAACGATAGTCGCCAACTTCTGTCAAAATGGTACCCGTTATGTAATTGTTATCCTGAGAAAATAGGCCAAGAGCATTTGTGGACACTCCATTAGGTTGCATTAAAGTCATCTTCAAACGATCGCCAACTGCAACAGCGGGGCTTACAGGAAATGAAGTAAACCTGTTTGAATTATACCTGGCTGTAAAAAGTGGCCCTTTTGTTTTTCGATAATTCTTGTGCCATTCACCCGTCATTACATTTCCGCTAATCTTTATTCTTAGTTCAGAATCGAAAACACCTAAGGGGATTATCAAACTATCACCTCTGTTAATAATATTATTTATAATGATTCTTTCATCTCCATTGATAATTGTAGCGGATATCTTGCCTTTCTCATCCTTAGCCAGATCAAAGCGAAAAGGCACCTCAACGGCATCGTAATGTATATTTCCCTGCCAACTACCTGTTTGTAAAGTTTGGCTTTTGGATAAATGAGGATTCAGAAAGAAAAAACCTACTAAAAAAAGTGTAAGTCGTTTGACTGGCATGTTGTTAAATAAATGTTTTTAGTATTTGAATAATACCAATAATACTAAAAACGCTTCCCATTATATAGTCTATGGTATGGCAACTTTGTGATAAGTGTTTGGATAGATAATTGCTCATTCGGGCAAATGAAAGAAGTGCTAGCATCTTGCCTGTAAAAACTCCGGCTAGAAATAAAACAAGTCCATGCCCCATTGACATAGTATGATTGGGGGTTACAAAGGCAAAAGCAAACAGCCAGAAGGGAATAGCTTGAGGATTTAAAATGGCTACAAAAACTCCCTGCATGAAAGCGCCCAACCCCTTCTTGTTATTCTTTTCAAGCTTTGGAGATGTTTTTCTAGCAAAAAAATATATTCCCAATCCAATAAAAACAAAAGCTATAAAGTAGGGAAGTTCAGAATGGCGATTAATAAAACCACTTATAAGTTTACCAAATATGAGCGCTATGTAGGCTTCGCCTATTTCAATTAAGGAAGCGCCCAAAGCAAACCTCATTCCTTGCTCATAGGACCTGTTTACAGTTAGCGAAACAACAGTAAGGTTAATTGCTCCAAAGGGAAGCGCCCCAATAAAACAAGCAATTAAACCAAACGAGAACGGAAAAAGTAATTCCATATGCTGCTAAATGTTTAAAAACACCTTTCATTGCTAAAGCGCTTCAGTTATTCAGAAGAACTTAAGAATTTGTCAAGCGATTTATTGGCCTGTGCCTGAAGCTTCTTTTTAAAAAAGGTCGTTCCTCCAAGCAGCCAACCCTGAAAACCAATGGCCTGCTGAGCCCATTTGTGCAAGTTAAAGGAATCAATGTGCTTTATTATCTTGCCATCTTTAAACTCGAAATCAGCACTAATGCGGTTCGTTACCTTACGGCCGGTTTTGCTGAAAGAATAGGTTGCCACCCATTTTGCAGATCCTGATTTTTCGTTCGCCTTTACATCTGAAAATTCAATTTTCAAATCCGTTGCCGAATGGCAAAGCATATGCCACATGGCTTTTGCTCTATTGCCTCTAAGTGTACCAAAAGCCGGGTCTGTAAATTCAATTTCGTCATGATAGCAGCTTGTCATTTGCTTGCTATTGAGCTTTGAAAATGCAGTGTAAAAGGTTTTGATCAATTCTTCATTCATTTTTTAATGCTTTTAAGGCTTCATCAATATGCTTTTGGGCCATAAACTGACTATTAAAGATATGAACAATTTTACCTTCCTTGTTAACCACATAAGTGTATCTGCCGGGTAATAAACCAAAAGTATCGCGCGGAACTCCAAGTAGTTTTCGTACCTGCTGTTTTGTATCGCTTAATAAAACAAATGGAAGCCTGTGGTGGCTACTGAATTTTTGATGGCTTTCATGTGGGTCAGAGCTGATTCCTACAACTTCGCACTCATAGTCTTTAAAAACCTCATAGCTATCCCTGAAAGCACAAGCTTGCTTGGTACATACCATTGTTTCGTCTTTCGGATAAAAATAGAGAACAAGGTTTTTCCCGTTTCTTATACTGTCAACAGATCGTTCTTTTCCATTTTGATCTGGAAGCTGAAATGAGGGTAGTGTATCACCAATTTTAATGTGTGCCATTTTCATTAAATATAAGTGTAAAACTTGTTCCTTTTCCAAAAGTTGATGAAACGTTAATGGTTCCATCTATTCTTTCAACCATATCTTTAACTATGTAGAGTCCCAGGCCGGAGCCATCTGATGAGTTGTTTGCTCTAAAAAACATGTCGAAGATATTGGAAACATGTTCTTTTTTTATGCCTTGTCCGTTGTCAATTATTTCAATAATTGTTTCGCCATTACCATTTTCATGAGCTCTCACCTCCACATAGGGGTTCTCCTGATCATAGTTATGGTATTTTACTGCATTTGTCAGCAAATTACTCAGAATAATTTTAAGTCGCTTGGGCTCAGTATTTAAGTGAGAAACCTCTAATTGCTTTTTTAATTTAATATCTTTTGCATTCTCATAATACCTGAGTTCATAAGCAATATCATCAATTATTTCATTGAGGTCTACATCTACTTTTTGCGTAGTGGTTTTGATATTGGTAGCAAATTCTAATATGCTCTTAATAAAATCCTCCAGCTTAAGTACACTTTTTTCCATGTGTTTTAGGTACTCAAGTTGTATGTCGTCTGTATTATCAGATTTGGCAATATGAATAAGCCCTTTGAGCGATTTTAGAGGAGCAATAAGGTCATGAGAAGAGCGGTATACAAAATTATCCAGTTCCTGATTCTTGATTTTCAAGGTTTCATTTGCTATTTCAAGAGCCTGGCTTTTTTCAGTTATTTCTTTTGTTCTGCTCGTTATAATCCGCTCCAATCGGTTGTTTAAAATTTTTAATCGTAAGTTTCTGGACCAGGTAATTAATGCAATAATGCCAATGAAAATCAATGTATAGAGCACATAGGCCCATGAAGTTTTATACCATGGAGTTAATATTTTGAACGAGTAGCTTACAATTTTGGAAACTAAACCTGTATTAGTTTTTGCTTTTAAATTAAGTGTGTAAGTACCACCCTTAAGCTGAGTGTATTCTTTAGAACTCACCTCATTCCATTGAGACCACTTATTGGTTAATCCATCTAGTTTATAGGAATAGAGGATTTCGTCAGTCTCAAACCCAGGAGTTACAAAACTGAATTTAAGATTTGAATTTTCACTGATGAGAGTATCAAGAATAACCTCAGTTGCAAATGATTTGTCGTTTATTGATAATCTAGCAATTCGCGGAAAGACTTCCCTAAGTGTATCAAATTTAGGATAATAAACTTCAGAAAGACCAACATCGGAAGTTACCCAGATTTTGTTTCTATTATCAATGAATAGTTCTCTCAAGTATTTTCCTGTAATTCCTTTCGACTTATCAATATAATTCTTAACATCCCCATTTTCGTTGAAGATCACAACACTTCCATCCCAGGTGGTGGCTGCATAAAGACTATCAAGCCAATAGGTTCCTAGATAAAAACCATCGCGTCTAAAAAGCTCTGAGGCTTCAGTATCCCAATCGCTTACAGAATAATTTTTTGTATTTAATAAATAAGCCCCGCTATCGGAAGTAAAGACAATGTACTTATTTGGCTGGGAAGTTTTTAATATACTGAAAGCTGCATCTGTTTCGAATTTAAAACTTGAATTTATGTGAAATGTACTATTGTCAGGGTTAAAGCCATACAGGCCTTCTGAGTACGATGAAACAATGATTTTATCTTGAACGTTGAAAATATGCGCATTTGAAATGGGAACACTCTGAACAGAATCTCCATCCCACTTAAAAACCCCTTCATAGGACTGAAAGTAGATGTCTTTATTCAAACTAATGACCTGGAAGAAACTGCTAAGTTCCAGCGAGTCACTTACTTTTTCTCGTAAAGAGAAATATTCAAACTCATTTGTTCCTTTGCGCTCAAAATATCCAAATTCATCATCTCCACCTACATAAATGAGACTATCTCCATAAAGCAAGGATATAACTTTTGAATCATTCTTTATAGGAAATAACCTCCATTCGGTACCATCATAGGTCAGCAGGCCACGGTCATTGGCAAATAAAAGTGTATTATCAGGTAAAGAAAGTCCTGTGTAATTTACAGAAGAGGCTAAATAATTGGTACTGCTAAAATTTTTAATAATTAGGGAGTCTGGCTGGCTTTGTCCCTTTAAAGGAAGCTGCAAAGCCGTAAGCACAAACAAAAGAGTAAGTAACTTGTTGAGATATACCCGTTTGAGGATCAATTCTTGCTAAAAATGGTTTGAATATAGGTTGTACAAATATAGAAATCAAAACCTATACTTTAGTCAATTTTCTAAAATCGCTAGAAATTATAATGTTCAAACTCCTCTGAGAATTCGTCTTTCTGGAATGCGGGATTCAATGTAATGGAGTTATATTCATACTTCTCATACAGGCCCATATCATCGAATACCTTAGTTACTAATGGAAGATATGTTTCCTGGCTTATAAGAAGTTCTATGCTTTTTGCATAATGAGAGGGTACTTTAATTATCTGCCCTGGATTTACATCGGAATAGCCGTCAACCTCATCATTAAATTCAAGTATGGAATATGCGTTTACATTCAGCTTTGCAGCAATATCGTCAACTTTTTCGTTTCCTTGCACTGTATAGTCAACAAGTTTATAGTCGTTATTCCTAAACTCAAGACTGTACATTTTCTTGCCATTCCATTCGGTGTCCGGGCCCCGATTTAAGGACTGGTACGGGTTTTTGGAAGCTAATTCTGTTTTTAAAATGCTCATCATAAGGTCAAAGCCGGAGTCATACACCATGTGGTGTTGATTTCTTCTCATCAAGGATCCTTCTGGGTCCAGATAAAGATTGACCCAGGGAAATGAGTTAAGATTTACAACGGCTTTCTTGCTTTGGCTGGGGTTGAGGAGTACTTCTACGCCTTCTTTTGGTGATAGCTGGCGAATGTAAACTTCGTTTGGAGCCCGATTGAGCTTAACCAGAGAAAGTTGAATGGTATATTCATCATCAAATCTTTCAGTCTTGTTTATTACTGCAATAAACCCTTTGAGCCTTTCCGTATTGTAAAGCATACTGTCCATTATTTGCATAGGAGTTTGTGCCTTTGTACCGAGGCTAAAAAGCGCTATAATCAGGTATGTAAAAATAGATCGAAGCATAAAAACAAATACAAAAGAAAACCACCGAATTGTTTTCGGTGGTTTAACATTACTTAATTAAAATTGGTTCTCTTCATTAATGTGGTAAAACTTTTCTAAAGTAACCATAAGCAAATGTCCCAAGCATTGCTGAGGCAATAAATACTGCAAATACAGTATATCCAGAGCCCATTAAAACAAACATCATTCCTGAGCATACACCTGTAAGAGCCCACCCCATACCAAATATTATACCGCCCAGAATGTATCTCCACCAGGTTTTATCCTTGTCGTTAAATTGATGCACAATACCTTCAACAGTTTTTACTTTTCCCCTTTTAAATAATTGGGTTATAGCCAAACCAAGTATTACGCCTGTTGTAATAATACCGTACATATGAAATGACTCAAAATGGAACATTTCAATAATTCTAAAGAAGGAAATAGCTTCCAGCTTCCACATACCAAAGCCAAACATGAAGCCCACTGCCATATATTTAAATAATCTCATTTTTGTACAGTTTAATTAGAAAGGAATACGAAGAATATAAGGAAGTATCAACCATGTCATGATAAGTCCTCCGGTGAAAAAGCCTATTACAGCTACTAAAGAAGGCATCTGCAAATCTGCAAGTCCGGATATTGCATGCCCGGATGTGCAACCACCTGCATATCTGGAACCAAATCCAATCAAGAAGCCACCTCCGATAATAATGATGGCACCTCTCAATGTGAATAACGAACCCCAGGAATATAAATTCCAAAATGGATTAATGACAATATCTCTGTTGATCACATCCTTACCTGGCACAATCGGTACTTCACCATAGGTTAAAATATCGCTTCCGGCAATTTGATTAAGTGTATGAACCGCACTTTGAGATATATGAGCAGTTCCGTCACCGCCAAAATAGTTGGCAGCTATATACCCACCAAACATGGCTCCGAGAGCCACCATAAGATTCCAGCCCTGCTTACCCCAATCAAAATTGAAGAAATCCGCGAAATCTCCTGCTCCGTCTGCTGCACACATAATTCTAAGATTAGCAGAGAGCCCAAACTCTTTTCCAAAATAAAGTAATAAGAATAGGGTAGAACCTATTGTTATTCCACCCATCCACCACGGCCACGGCTGGCTTATAAAAGCGTGGATTTGTTCCCAGTATTCGTACATAACAGTTAATTTTTTGCGTTACTAAATTTGCTATTAAGTTAGGTTTAAAATATGATATTTATCAGTTCATTAAAAGATAAATATTCTACAAGCTGATTTTAATCATTGTTAGTACTTACCTGCAGCAAATAAATTTGTGGCGATAAAACTAATACTATGGAAAAACAGTTTGATAAGATACCCGAACACCTAAAACCGAAGGATAAAGGAACAGATACTTTGTTTACCAACAGCTGGATGGAAAAGCTTACAAGAACACATATTTCCATCCCTGTGATGATGCACTTAGGTATTGTGGGATACGTTTCATACCTGGCATTACAAAGCTACAACTTCGTAACGTTTGCGTTACTTTTTGCTTCTGGAGTACTTACCTGGACATTTGCCGAGTATTGGGTGCATCGTTATGTATATCATGTGAAAACAGAAAAAAAATGGTTGCTGAAAATACAGCATATGGGCCATGGTATTCATCATCAGTACCCAAAGGACCCTACACGTTTAGCAATGCCACCCGTTCCTGCCCTTATTCTTCTGAGCATTTTTTATAGCATTTTCTGGCTTATAATGAGAGGCTATGCTATCGCTTTTTTTCCTGGTTTTTTATTCGGTTACGTGCTTTACATTTCATTTCATTACATGCAGCATATTATGAAGCCACCCAAATTCGGACCCTTAAACCGATTATGGAAGTTTCATGCATTGCATCATTACAAGTATCCTGAAACAAAAGCATTTGGTGTATCAACCAAGCTTTGGGATATTGTATTTGGAACTCTACCGGAAGAAAAAGTTTAATTAATAATTTTTAAGCTCTATTTCATGTATCATTACCTCAAAATGTTACTTTTGAGGTAAATGAAATGTTATGGGCGTAGAGAATACACATTGTCGTGATTGCCAGCTTAGGCATCATGGCAGGTTCAATGATCTTAACCCTGATTGTTTAGATACTATTAGCAATAATAAGACGTGTAACCTGTACAAAAAAGGGCAGTTGTTATTGCATGAAGGCAGCAGACCCATGGGGGTTTTTTGTATTAAGGAAGGCAAGGTAAAAGTATTTAAACTGGGTCAACAGGGTAAGGAACAGATTACTGCTATTTTGAAAGAAGGTGACTTGGTTGGCTATCGAGCTATGCTGGGTGATTCACTTTATCATGTCTCTGTTGAAGCGTTAGAGGATGTCGTTGCCTGTCATATCCCTAAGTCTGATTTTATGTCAGCATTTGAAAATGATAAATCTCTTCATCATAAATTAATTAATGAGTTGTCAAATGAGGTGATGAACCTCACTGCAATAATTACAGATCTGGCGCAGAAGCCAGTCAGGGAAAGAACTGCAGCAGCGCTTGTTATGCTTAGTGATATTTATAAGAATGGAAGCAAAGATCCGAATGTACCTATTGATATCAGCTTAACAAGAGAAAGTCTTGCCAATATTGTAGGAACCGCAACGGAAACGTTAATTCGAATTTTGCATGATTTTAAAGAAGAGGGATTGGTAGAATCCAAAGGAAGAAAGCTAACCGTTACCAATGTAAAAACCCTTGAACGGGTTGGTGGCATTTACTGATAACAGATAACAAATTAAAAATTTTCTACACCGGAAGTTTGTTGAGCTTCCGGTTTTTTATTGCATAAAACTTAAGCTGGAAAACAGGGCCTGGCACCTGAATTGGTTTTACTGCAATTATGTAAAGAGAATTATAAGCAGAGATAAATTCATTTCTGCCAATGCGCGTCCTGGCTTCACCCAAAACTTCTTTGTAATACTGCATGCGCCCTGATGAATTGGCCAGGGCGCTATAGATAACATCATAAGTAAAACCAATGGGGGAGGGGATATATCGTATTTCTTCCGCCATTCCTAATAGGCATATGCCTCCTGGTAGTTCTTAAATACCAGGTTATTAAGCATTTGATTGTATTCACTTAATAGAATAAACGCTCTTTCGGGAACATAGTTAAAGCGGCTTTTAAACTCACTTATCTTTTTAGTTAGCTCTGAAACATAGTAGTGGAGTTGTCCTAAGCTCTTACACTTAGTTGGCTTTTCGAAATTCTGGGAAGCAAACTTCTTGAATTCTGTGTCGATTTGTTTCTTTTCGTAAGTACTCATGTGTAATAATTCACGTTTATATTAGTTATTAATGATTCAAATATAATATTATAAATTTAAATGCAAAATGATTAAGTGTAATTTTACACAAAATATTAGAAAATTTTCTAATCATAGTTTTTAGAAGTGATTACTAGTTAATAATTGTTTAAATCATATATTTTATTTAACTTGTTACGGAAACACCAAATACATTCAAATGAAAGAGATTTGGATCTTCGCAGGAATAGTGGTCTTACTCATTTATCCTGTTCTGCTGATAGCCTTACGAAAGATTTTCAAGAAGTCTTTTATTTCCAATGTAGGCAGTGTGATACTTGCTGCTCAGTGTTTCATTGGAGTTGAATGTTTCGTAATTGGTAAGCTGGGAATCTTCCATTTGGTTTGGGTATTTCCAACAGGCTCGGCCGCATTATTTTTCACCTATTTTTATATGTACAGATTCATGCGAAAGCCTTTGTCCGGTATTACCGCCACTCTTGATGAAATGTCGAAGGGAAACCTGGTGGTAGAAATTGATACGAAAGTTCAAAAGAGGACAGACGAAGTTGGTAGAATTGCCGTAGCAATGGATAGGATGGTTAAGAATCTTTATGAGATTGTTACAAACCTCAAAAGCGCAGCTGATATGGTTTCTGTGAATAGTTCCCTGATCTCTAACAAAGCAAATGAGGTATCTGAAGGAGTAACAAACCAGGCTGCTTCAATCGAGGAGATAGCTGCATCTATTGAAGAGATGACTGCCAGTATGCAGCTTAACGCAGAGAATGCGAACGAGGCGAACAAGTTTGTGAAAACTGCCAGCGAAGAAATAGATGAAGGTGCCGGATTTACAAAGCAAACGGTTGAACTTATGGGTGAGATTACGGAGCACATGCAAGCGATTCGTTCAATTGCTGACCAAACAAACCTTTTGGCTCTTAATGCTGCAGTGGAATCATCCAGAGCAGGGGAGCATGGCAAAGGTTTTGCTGTAGTTGCCAAAGAAATACGAGTACTTGCCGAACGTTCCAGGCAGCTTTCTGATAGTATCACACAACTCACCGATCAATGCTATAATTATTCCAAAAAGTCGGGCGAGAATATGAATCAGGTGCTGCCAGGTATAAACAAAACCACAAGCCTGGTCAGAGAAATAGCTGCAGCAAGTAACGAACAAAGAACAGGGGCGGAGCAGATTAATGAAAGCGTACAAAGCATGAACCATATTACGCAAGTAAATGCCAGTTCTGCTGAAATGCTTAGCAGCATAGCTAAGGAGATGAACGACATTGCTCAAAAAATGAACGAAGGTGCAAAGTTCTTTAGAACCAAAGATGAGATTGAGTACTAAGATTTTTATTTCTCCAGAGAACGTTTCGTTACATAGTATCTGTATCCAATAATAATCTTATCTATTTTTGATAATTTTAATAAGTCTTTAGAAACATAACTTGGTAGTACACGTTTGTTAACTTTAGCAAGAATTTTGAACAAAATTTTCATCTATTTTTTATCAAATCTTTTACTTAATTTATTCGTTAGTCTTATTATTAACACAAAATAAACATCGATCCGGTTTTTATGGAAAATACCAGCCCTACTTATCATCATTTTCTTGAAGGGTGGCACCAATTTATGTATATAGCCACCTTTGTTGCAATAGCAGTCGCTTTTATTGTTCTAATAATACACTACACAAAAGTAGCAGCAATTAGAACATATAAAGGTAAGTACGATTATCTTAAGTTAAACAGAATAAGGGCATATCAGTTGTTCTACTTCGCCTTAGCTGCAGCAGTGTTTTTCTTTGGAAATACAATTGGGGACATAACTGTTGGAAAAAGTCTTGTATACATTTTTGTTCGCTTTTTTATTAGTTTATGTGTAGGCGTTCTTATCGGATATGTTATTTACTTAATCCTTAAATTCTATTATCCCACATTTCTTGAAAGGCGACTTACCAAACTAAGATATGCGCCACGCGTTTCAAAAGCAGGAAACGAAATGAGACTTTTAAGTGAAGAGGAAGAGGATGTTCATTTAGATGCCGGAATGCAGGCAGAGGAAAATGTTTTTTCAATTGACTATGATGTATGGGTTGACGAACATACAGGAGAAGTGCACATTGAGAAATACCCCGGCTACCTCGAAGCTCTTGAGTGCGGCTCGTGTGGATTTAAAACTTTGAAAGTTGAAAGAGAGGAGATACTGGAATCGGCCACTGAGGAAAAAGAAGGAAGACTGCTCAAGCATTATAAATGTACATATTGTCAATCAGTTAGAACAACACAACATAAAATTGCCAAAATTCTAAAATCCGACAGCGATTACAAACTACCAACCGACTATATCCTGAAGGGACAAAGAAAAGTAAAATCAATCATGATCGAGATTATTTCTACCAAAGGAGACAAGAAGGAATTCTATTTTCAAAATGCGCATCAGGCAGGCGAGTTTCTCGAAAATTTCGATTTTGATAATATTCCTGAACAGTAAAGGGAACAAGTTCCGTACCTTTGTAAGTCAAGGCCAATCCTAAAGTTTGGATATAGTGTTATACTGTGAGAATTAGTGAAAAGATGAAGAAGCGACTTTTAATAGTTTTGCCGGTAATTTTGGTGCTGGCAAGTTTTGTTATTTTGCCTTTTAAGAGCAAGCCGGTATTTCAGGAAGCTACCGAAATTCCTGAGTTTACCCTCAAATATCCTATTAACGATACCATTAAGGTGTTGTATCCTGAACAAAAGAATGTGAATGAGACCATTCTTATAACAGAACTCTTAAAAAGATATCATTACAAAAAAATTCCACTTAACGATTCTCTTTCCAGTGTGATTCTGAATAACTATCTCGAGAATCTTGATAATTCAAAATTATACTTTCTGCAATCTGATGTTGACTCGTTTGAACCCTACAGGTATTTGGTTGATGATATGTTAAAACAAGGAAACTTAGAAGTGCCCTATCAACTATTTGCCGTTTTTAAGGAAAGATATTACGAACGCATTGCTTACGTAAATGAATTACTTCAACATAACTTCGACTTTACCAAGGACGAATCCTTTGTTCTTGACCGAGATTCTTCTGCTTATCCAAATTCAGAAAAGGAGCAGGATGAACTTTGGCGAAAATATATTAAGAATGAGGTTTTGACGTATGTTCTTAATGGTAAAACACAGGATGAAGCCAAAGAGATACTTACAAAGCGCTACGACACGTATAAAACGGCCATGCAGCAATACAAAAGCCAGGATGTGTATCAGATCTTTATGAATAGCTATACTGAATCTCTGGATCCGCATACAAGCTATTTTAATCCCATTACGGCTGAGAACTTTGATATTGAAATGAGCAAGTCACTGGAAGGCATTGGGGCGCGTTTAAGTAAAGAGGGTGATTATACGATCGTGTACTCCATTGTGCCTGGAGGGCCAGCGTTTAAAGGAAACGAATTGCAAGATAATGATAAGATTATTGGGGTAGCACAGGGAGACGATGGTGAAATGGTTGATGTAGTAGGATGGAGAAACGATGATGTGGTGCAGCTAATAAGAGGAAAAAAGGGAACCGTTGTCCGTTTAAATGTGCTCAAAGCTGAAGATGGAATTACAGGAAAGCCGGTAATTGTTCGGATTGTTAGAGACAAAATAAATCTGGAGGATGCAAGGGCTGAGAGCAAGGTGTATGAATTTGAAAGAGATGGCAAACCGTACAGGCTTGGAGTTATTAATATTCCATCTTTTTACAAGGATTTTAAAGATGCCAGTAATGGTAATGCCGAGTTCAATAGCACTACCAGAGATGTTAAAAAGCTAATAGCAGATTTAAAATTAAAGGGTATTGATGGTTTGCTGATAGATCTTAGAAGAAATGGCGGTGGCGCTTTGGATGAGGCTGTAGAGCTGACTGGTCTTTTCATTAACAATGGGCCGGTTGTTCAGGTAAAAGATTATGAAGGCAGGATAAAAGAGGAAGACGATGATAGTAATTCTGTTTTTTACGATGGCCCGCTAACTGTTTTAACAAGTCGCTTAAGTGCTTCAGCATCAGAGATTTTCTCTGCCGCAATTCAAGACTACAAGCGGGGTGTAATTATAGGTGAACGCACTTTTGGAAAAGGGACTGTTCAGAACCTTATAAATCTTCAGCAGTATATTCCTAGTGAAAAAGAGGCACTTGGCCAGCTCAAACTTACTACCGCTAAGTTTTACCGTGTCGATGGTGGAAGTACCCAGAATCGTGGTGTTACTCCGGATGTTAAGCTTCCGTCTGCCTTTGATCATAAGGATATTGGCGAGAGTTCATATCCAAGTGCTCTAAAATGGGATAGAATTTCTGCAGCCAAGTATGCATTGGCAAATACGGTTGATGAGCAGTTTATCGCCCAGTTGAATTCCAGGTATGATCAAAGGCTCCGGGCAGATTCTGATTTACAAATGCTTACAAAGGAGCTCGATTATACGCGTAAAATGAGGAACATAAAAGAAATTAGCCTAAACGAGGAAGTTAGAAGAAAAATGATGGATGAAGAAGAGAAGATAAAACCTGAAAATAATAAAATTGAAGGAATTATTTACTCTAAAGAAGGTGTAAGTTCCTCGACAGCAAATCAAGGCCTTAAACTAGAAGATGTGTATTTAGAGGAAGGATTACTTATCTTAGCTGATGTAGTGCAGCTTAAAGATGCATAGTAACCTTATCTGAATAGAAACATCAAATGAATGAGGAACTCTTAAAGTTAATTGTTCAGTTATTTGCCATTGTTGCCAAAGAACGGATAACAGAAGATGAGCGCAGTAATCTGCAGGAATTCCTTTTGCTTCATGTATCTCATGACGCCATTCCTTATTTCATAGAAATATTTGATAAGCAGCTCGAAAAAAGTGGCAGTTACGTAGATGGAGATACCGATTCAGAAACTGCAGAATACATTGCCGATTGGTCGAATATCCTGGATATATGTAAGGTTATAAACGAAAGCCTTACCAAGCAGCAAAAGCTTGTTTTGCTGCTGAAACTAATTGAGCTCATGCTTCAGGATGGAGAGATATCCGAGCGGCAAAGCAACCTTATTTTTTATATAAGTGAATCAATACATGTTTCTCAAAGGGAAACTGAGTTGATTACTAAATTCCTTGTTGGGCAGGAAGAAGAAGAATTGGATTGCAGAGAGATGCTCATCATCAATGAAAGCGATGAGCATCCGTACAAATCAGCTCATATTCAATCTCGTAATCTCACGGGTATTATTGTTGTTTTACGAATTGCAGATGCCGACACCTATTTTGTAAAGTATCTGGGTATCTCCAACCTAACGCTCAATGGAAACCATTTCAGGAGTCGTAAAATTTATACCTTACCAACAGGAAGCAATATTAGAGGTAATAAGATCCAACCGATCTACTATAGCGATATTGTAACCAAATTTTTGCGAGAGGAAGCAAAAGTAAAAATCTCTTTTGAGGCCAGGAAAATCTACCACGAGTTTAGGTCAGGGGATGTGGCTTTGCAAAACATTACCGTTGCTGAAGAAGGAGGCAGACTTGTGGGGCTGATGGGGGCCTCCGGCTCCGGTAAATCCACTTTATTAAATGTGCTAAATGGAAGTTCCAGGCCCACAGAAGGGACGGTGCTAGTAAATGGCGTAGACCTTTATGAGGACCCTGAAAAGTTAAACGGTGTGATCGGTCTTGTTCCACAGGATGACTTTCTGATTGAGGAACTTTCAGTTTACCAAAACCTATTTTATTCCGCCAGGCTTACATTTGGGAATCATAGCCTATCTGAAACGCATGAATTGGTTGCAGCTACGTTGAAAAGTCTGGGCTTGAGTGAGATTAAAGACCTTAAGGTAGGCTCTGCCCTGGACAAGACCATTAGTGGAGGGCAGCGTAAAAGGCTCAACATAGGATTGGAGTTGCTTAGGAGGCCAAGCATTATGTTCGTTGACGAACCAACTTCAGGGCTTTCTTCGAATGATTCCATCAATATAATGGATTTGTTAAAGGAGCTTTCGCTTCAGGGAAAACTAATTTTTGTAGTTATTCACCAGCCGTCATCCGACATTTTTAAAATGTTCGATAAACTTATCATTCTAGATTCCGGTGGTTATCAGGTCTACTACGGCAATCCGGTGGAAGCACTTGTATATTTTAAAACCATTGTAAATCATGTTAATAAAGACCAGGGTGCTTGTATAGAATGCGGTAATGTAAAGTCGGAGCAAATATTCAACATACTGGAAAGCAAGATCGTAAATGAATATGGCCGATTTACCGATCGAAGGAGGGTTTCTCCTGTAAAATGGAATGAGTACTTTCATCAAAAGATAAAACAGCCTGATATTGAACAGGTTAAGCAGCCAATCGAAGTGAGTCAAAAGAATCCGAGCAGACTACAACAGGTTACTATATTTGGCATAAGAGACATTCGAACAAAGCTGGCCAACAAGCAGTACCTGCTGATAACCTTTTTGGTTGCTCCGCTGTTGGCTGTTTTTTTAGCTATGCTCATAAGGTATTACGAAAACCTGAACGGGGATTCTACTTACAGCTTTATGAAGAATGATAATGTGCCTGTTTATTTTTTTATGGCGGTAATTGTAGCGTTGTTTATGGGGCTAACGCTTAGTGCTGAAGAATTGATAAAAGATCGCAAAATGCTTCAGCGCGAGTCTTTCTTACATCTGAGCCGGTTAAGTTACCTTGCAGCTAAAATTGCCGTATTGCTTTTTATCTCAGCGGTGCAAACATTAAGTTTTGTGCTAATTGGAAATTATATATTGGGAATTCACGGACTTACATTTACCATGTGGATAATCCTGTTTACCACGGCTGGTTTTGCAAATCTTATGGGGCTAAACATATCCTCAGCATTCAATTCTGCAGTTACGGTCTATGTTCTCATTCCTGTGCTGATCATACCTCAATTAGTATTAAGCGGGGTAATCATAAGTTTTGATAAGTTCAACCCACAATTGAGCAATCTTGAAAGGGTGCCTGCAGTAGGTAATTTTATGGCTTCTCGCTGGGCTTTTGAGGCTCTTGCGGTAAATCAGTTTAAATACAATGCATTTACGCGTCAGTTCTATACGATGGAACGAGAAATAGCGCTTTCAGATTATTACAGCACTTATTATGTGCCCAATTTGGAAGCCCATTTATCAAAAGTGTCGTACAACTACGATGTGGTTACAGCCTATCCCGATTCAATCGAAATGGTTAAAAGCCATCTCAGGATTTTGAAAACCGAAATTGAAAAACAACTGAGACTTGTTGGAAAGGATCATTTTGAGAACGCAGGTTCAATTGAATTGAACACTTTTAACAGAAGTGTCTACTCGGAAACAGCCTCCTTTCTATCAACTCTTAAACGGTACTATAAAAATAAACATCAGCGATGGAGCCACAAACTGGACAGCATCAAGCAACTTTTAAACGATACTCCTAGAGGATTTAAGCTCCAAAAGTGGCTACGCAATAGGTATTACAACCAAAGCTTGGCAGAAATGCTGGAAGGCAAAAATAAAACAACCAGAATTGTTGGCTACCAGGGAAAGCTATTCCAGAAGATTTATCCGATTTACTATAAGCCCGACACGACCGAGTTATTTGATGTGGCCACCGTGTTTTATGCACCCGAGAAAGTGGTTTTTCATAAAACATTCGATACACTAATCGTAAATCTGGGTGTTCTCATTCTTATGTCTGTTATCTTACTTATCGCCCTATATTTTGACTGGCTAAAAAAAGTTGTAGTTTGGATTGAAGATGTGCAAATAGCTCGTAAACGAAGAAAGCAGGCTAAAATCGCGGCTGCATAGGAGAGGTTAATTGGCTATGGAATAGCTGATTATGTGATTACGCAAAATTATCTTACTAATTTATTTGGATGCTAATTTTAATTCCTTTTACATTTGTTCTATGACAATGAGTATAAATACAAACTGGTGGTGGCAATCATTTACTTTGTTCGAGTGATGACGTAGCCTGTTTGTATGAAGAAATATCGGCCTGCTGAGTTCACTCGGCAGGCTTTTTTTTTTACACAACTATGAAAACTAAATTATTTACAACGGTTAAAACACAAATTGGAGACCTGGTTACTCCCGTGAGTATCTATTTGAAAGTGCGAGAGAAATACCCGGTAAGTGTTCTGCTGGAAAGCTCCGATTATCAGGGAAAAGAAAATAGTTTTTCATTTATTGGTTTTGAGCCCATTGCAACTTTCGAAACAACGGATAAGAGCGATAAGAGAGAAGTACTTAGAGGGCTTGAAGAGTTTTATGACAGGCACGAAACAGATTCTGATAATCCGCTGGCTAAGCAATTCAATGGTATTTTTGGCTATGTTACCTTCGAATCCATTCAATATTTCGATACACTGGAACCAACCTACAAACCTCAAATACCAAATATTAGGTTTCATCTGTTTAAGTACGTGCTGGCTTTCGACCATTTCAGTAATCAGTTGCATATTATCGAAAATAAGCTTTCAAAGGATGAGCCTAGTAACATTGACAACATCAATAAGTTGATTAATCAGATGAATGGTGCACGCTTTTCATTTAAATCGGCTGAGAAGAAAAGCCCGATAACAGACGAGCAGTATATGGGCCTGGTAACTAAGGCCAAGGAACATTGCAAAAGAGGAGATGTATTCCAGCTAGTGCTTTCAAGGCCTTATGCAAAAAGTTTTAAGGGGGACGAATTTAACGTATACCGTGCGTTACGCTCCATAAACCCATCACCCTACTTGTTTTATTTTGACTATGGGAGCTATAAACTGATGGGCTCTTCACCTGAAGCTCAGATTGTGGTTAAAAACCATGAAGCAGAAATACACCCAATTGCCGGAACAGTAAAGCGAACAGGTGATGAGTTAGAAGATGAAAAAGCAGCCAATCAATTAACCTGGGACCCTAAAGAAAATGCAGAGCATGTAATGTTAGTTGATCTTGCCCGCAACGATCTTTCACGCACATGTTCCAATGTTTATGTAGAAAAAGGAAAACATCTGCAGTATTTCAGCCATGTAATACACCTTGTGTCTATTGTTAAGGGTAAGCTACCCAAAGAAATTTCGCCTTTCAAAGCAATGGCGAGCTCTTTCCCGGCCGGCACACTTTCAGGAGCGCCAAAGTATAAAGCTGTGGAGCTTATAAACAAATACGAGAATCAGGCCAGGGGATTTTACGGTGGAGCTATTGGTTACGCCAATTTCAATGGAGATTTAAATATGGCTATTATGATCCGTAGTCTGATGTCATTGAATAACAAGTTGTATTATCAGGCAGGCGCAGGGCTTGTTATCGATTCAAAAGAAGAAAACGAACTACAGGAAGTAGAGAATAAGTTAAGAGCATTAAACACCGCCATTGAGATGGCTGAGGAATTATAGAAATGAGCACTAAAGTCTTATTAATTGATAATTACGATTCGTTTACGTACAACCTTGTACAGTTGGTTCAGGAGGTTACAGGGGAGCGGCCAACCGTTGTGCGCAATGATGAGCTTGATTCGGTGGTTTTGACTGATTACAGCCATGTTATTTTATCTCCGGGACCAGGTATTCCCGATGAAGCTGGTGACCTTAAAAAAACCATCGGCCAGTTGGCCAATTCAAAAACCCCAACCTTGGGAGTTTGTTTGGGACAGCAAGCCATTGCTGAGCAATTTGGAGGCTCTCTTATTAATCTTGACAAAGTTTATCATGGTATTGGAAGCACTATGCGTATCGTCAGGCAAGATACTTTGTTTAATGGGGTTCCTGAAACCTTTGAAGCCGGCCGCTATCATTCCTGGATCGTGAACCGTACTACATTGCCCGATGAGCTGGAAGTATTGTGCGATGGCCCCGAAGGCGAAATAATGGCGATACGCCATAAATCACTTCCCATTTTAGGAGTACAATTTCATCCGGAGTCCATTTTAACAAAAGATGGAAAAACAATGATTAAGAATTTTTTAATGAGTACCAAATGAAAGCTATACTGGAATATTTGTTGTCGGGAGAACAGCTATCTGAAATGCAGGCCTACGAAGTAATGCGGAGCATAGGTGAAGGCGATTATTCAGCGGAGCATATTTCTGCATTTATTGCACACTACTGGCACAAGCCGGTATCTACGGAAGAATTATCCGGTTTTAGAAATGCGCTGCTTGATCTGGCAATTCCTGTAAAACTGGATTCCGAAAAGGCTATTGATTTATGCGGCACAGGTGGTGATGGAAAAAACACCTTTAATATCTCCACATTAACAGCAATTATTGTAGCTGGTGCCGGGTACCGGGTGGTTAAACACGGTAACTATGGAGTTACATCCATAAGTGGTTCTTCCAATGTGCTGGAAGCAATGGGATACAGATTTTCTAAAGATGAGAAAGAACTTTCTGACCAGCTGAAAAGCTGCAACATGACTTTCTTGCATGCTCCTTTGTTTCATCCTGCCTTAAAAGAAGTAGGTGCTATTCGAAGAAATCTGGGTTTAAAGACCTTCTTTAATATGCTTGGGCCATTGGTAAACCCTGCCAAACCAGGGTATCAATTGGTAGGTGTGTACAATTTACAGGTAGCAAGGCAGTATCAATACCTTTTACAGCAATCGGGTAGGCAATTTACCATTGTACACAGCCTTGATGGCTACGATGAAATAACGCTTACCGGAGACACACGGGTTATCTCAAACGATTATGATGGGATCATGACCCCGAAACAAATGCTCGTATCCGAACCGCTAAAGCCCGAGGAAATATTTGGCGGAGATACCATTGAAGAAGCAGCTGATATATTTCGAAAAGTGCTAAATGGAAAGGGAACGGATGCACAAAATGCAGTTGTACTTGCTAATTCTGCTATGGCTATTAAAACACTGACCAACAAAGAGTTAAAAGAGTCTTACGCAGAAGCTAAGGAGGCACTCATGTCGGACGCAGCTCAAAAGAACTTTAACCTTTTAATCAATGGCTAATATTCTGGATAAAATAGTAGCTACCAAAAGGCAAGAGGTTGCTCTTTCCAAGCAAACGCATGTATACTCTCTTCTTGAGTCAGAAATAGAATATTTAACGGCTGTATCATTAGCAAAAAGTTTTAAAACCAAGCCAGGCATTATTGCCGAATTCAAACGAGCGTCCCCTTCAAAAGGAGTTATTAATGGCGTAGCCAATATAGAAACCGTGGTTGGTGGATACAGCAACGGAGGGGCTTCTGCTATATCGGTATTAACAGACAAATCCTATTTCCAGGCCAGGCCAGATGATTTTGGAAAGGCACGACTTACAACAAGTAAGCCAATGCTTCGAAAGGAGTTTATCATCGATGAATACCAATTATATGAATCGAGAGCAATGGGTGCAAACGTTATTTTGCTTATTGCAGCTATTCTAACCAAAGAAGAGATAAGGAATTTTACAAAAAAGGCGCATCAGTTGGGTATGGAGGTTCTGCTTGAATTGCATGATGAAGACGAAATAAGCAAGGTGTCAGGATTAGAGGATATGATTGGTGTGAACAATCGCAACCTTAAAACCTTTGAGGTGGACATACAGCAATCGACCAAAATCAAAAAACAGCTTGCTTCCCCTGAAACACCTATGATCTCCGAAAGTGGTCTTTCTGGAATTGAGGAGATTAAATATTTGATTTCAGAAGGGTTTATAGGGTTTTTAATGGGAGAACATTTCATGAAACATTCCGAACCTGTTCAGGCATTTGAACATTTCATCCTTGAGTTCAAAAAAGTTATAACCGAATGAATGCACCACTAAAAATAAAAGTATGTGGTAATAAGGAACCGGAAAACCTTGTGCAGGTTTGTGCATTACACCCGGAGTTTATTGGTTTTATTTTTTATGAAGAATCTAAACGCTTTGTAAGCAAACCTGCCATTGGTTTTGCTGCAACCGATTGTAAGGCAAAGCGGGTAGGAGTGTTTGTAAATGCTTCAGAAGGGGAAATAAGGGAGAAGGTCGATGCCTTTAACCTTGATTTTGTTCAGTTGCATGGAGATGAATCTCCAGAGTTTTGTGAAAGTATAAGCCAGATCAGGCCTGTTTTTAAGGCATTTCAGATAGATAATAATTTTAATTTCAACACATTAACTAACTATTTATCAGTTTGTTATATGTTTTTATTTGATACCGCCTCAAAATCCTATGGTGGATCTGGAAAAAAGTTCGATTGGGGTCTTTTGAGCTCATATAAAGGATCTGTTCCATTCCTGTTGAGTGGTGGTATTGTACCAACTGATGCAGCGTCAATTAAAGAATTGGAACATCCCATGCTAGCCGGTGTTGATATAAACAGTCAATTTGAAATCGAACATGGAATTAAGGATATAAATAAGCTAAAAGAATTTTTTAAACAATTTGAAAGATGATACAGCCCACAGAAGATGGATTTTATGGAGAATTTGGAGGTGCGTTTGTTCCAGAGATGTTGCATGCCAATGTAGAGGAGCTTCGTAACAACTACAAAAGAATTTTGGATTCCCGTGAGTTTAAAGAAGAGTTGGGAGATCTGCTTAAAAACTATGTTGGGCGGCCAACGCCACTCTACAAAGCCTCTAATCTTTCAGCATATTTTGGAGCCAACATATATTTGAAACGCGAAGATCTTAATCATACGGGTGCACACAAGATCAACAATGCGCTAGGCCAAATTCTTTTGGCCAGAATGATGGGTAAAACCCACATAATCGCTGAAACAGGAGCAGGTCAGCATGGCGTTGCTGCAGCTACAGCCAGCGCGCTAATGGGAATGCCCTGTAAGGTTTTTATGGGAGAAATAGATATTGAACGCCAGGCTCCCAATGTGGCCCGAATGAAAATGCTGGGTTCCGAAGTGATTGCTGCAACTTCGGGCAGCAAAACACTGAAGGATGCTACCAACGAGGCTATTCGTTATTGGATTGGCCACCCGGATACCTATTATTTAATTGGTTCTGTTGTTGGTCCTCATCCGTATCCTGATCTTGTGGCTCGTTTGCAAGCGGTTATCAGTAAAGAAATTGAAGAGCAGCTAACACATGAGGTAGGAGTTGAACGCCCGGATTACGTAGTGGCTTGCGTTGGTGGTGGGAGTAATGCAGCAGGTGCTTTCTATCATTTTATTGAAGATGAACAGGTAAAGCTTGTGGCTGTGGAAGCTGCCGGAAAGGGAGTGGAATCTGGTGAGTCAGCAGCTACCTATCAGTTGGGAAGTTTAGGAATAATCCATGGCAACCAAACACTGGTTATGCAAACGGGAGAAGGGCAGATCATAGAGCCTTATTCCATTTCGGCAGGCCTCGATTACCCGGGCATTGGACCCATGCTGGCACATTTGCTTTCCACAGGAAGATGCGAGGCCTTATCAGCAACTGATGAAGAAGCCTTGCAGGCAGCGTTGTTGTTAACTCAGCAAGAAGGTATCATTCCTGCTTTGGAATCAGCCCATGCAATTGCTGCCCTGGAACGTTTGCCCCTTAAACCAACCGACATTGTGGTTGTAAATCTATCGGGAAGAGGCGATAAAGATTTAGCCACTTATATGAAGCATTTTGACCTCTAACCAATATGAGTAGAATAACCACAACTTTTGCCAAGCAAAAACCATTGCTCAATATATTTATAACTGCCGGGTATCCACAAGTGAATAGTTTGCCGGAGTTGGCTAACCAGCTTTTTACAAAGGGAATTGCTATCCTGGAAGTAGGAATGCCATATTCGGATCCTCTGGCCGATGGACCGGTTATACAACAAACCAGTGCATTAGCTTTAAAGAATGGGATTACCATGGCCCAAATCTTTGACCAGATCAAGCTGATACGGAAAACAGAACAACAGGCGCCTATCTTTCTTATGGGGTATTTGAATCAACTGTTACAGTTTGGGCCTGAGTCATTCTTAAAGGCCTGCACCGATGCCGAAGTGGATGGCCTTATCATTCCCGATCTGCCGTATGAGGTTTACCTTTCTAGCTATAAACCATTATTTGAGCGGTATGGAATGGCCATCTCATTCTTAATAACCCCTGGAACAAGTGAAGAACGTATAAAAGCGTTAGATGCTGCTTGCAACTCATTTCTCTATATTGTTTCCGATAACAGTTTAACAGGAGCAGGAAAAGGTCAATTTAGCCATTCACAATTAGCTTATTTTAAACGGATTAATGATATGAATCTTAAGAATCCAACTATGATTGGGTTTGGCATTTCATCCAAAAATATGCTGATTGAAGCAGGCAAATATGCGAATGGCGCGATTATTGGTACTGCCTACCTGGAATCGATCAAACGTGAAGAGAACGAAGCTTTTATTTCGGAATTAACCAGTTAGTCGTTCAACAACTCCACAGGTTTGGTTATATTTATACTACTAAAGCAGAACTATGAAAAAGCTACAGTTACTTTCAAAAGCACTTTTATTAGTGGCTATTTTAGGTCTGGCATTTACGCCACGAGCCAATGCCCAGGACCGCAATAAGCGACAAAGAGAAAGCTTGCTAACAGCAAAAAAATGGACCATTGTAGAAGTGAAGAGAAACAAGCTCGGAAAACTTAAAAAAATGGATGGTTTTCGTCTGGAGGTTGGAAACGAGTTTTCATTGGGTATTGACCACAAATTTGGATACAAGAACAATGATTATGAGTACATGTCAGGCAAATGGGTACTTGACGGAAACATACTAATGCTGATCCACGATGCAAGGGATGCTACCAATCGCCTTGAGAATACACGTTATAAGATCAAACGCTTATCAAAGGATGAGTTGTTTCTAAAGCGCATTTCAAAACCAAAAGGAAAAATAAGATTTAAGTAAATATGAAAAACGCACGCTTCCCTTTAGTGGCTTTGGCCTTGATAATTTTAGCAACAGGCTGCGCCACTCGAAAAGTGACCCGAATTGATCCGCAGGAACAGGTGGACCTTAGTGGTCGATGGAATGACACCGATTCCAAACAAGTAGCAGAACAAATGAGCAGGGATGTATTAAGCAAGCCCTGGCTTGCCAGGTTTGAGGGTCAGAAACAACGTCCTCCGGTGGTTATTATTGGCATTATTGTTAACAGAAGCCATGAGCATATAGAGGCTGAAACCTTTGTTAAAGATGTAGAAATTGAATTTATTAACTCAGGTAAAGTTAGAGTTGTTTCAAGTGATTTGTTCAGAGAAAAATTACGCGAAGAGAGAGAGTCACAACAAACCAATGCATCGCCAGAAACACAAAAGCGCTTAGCAGCCGAACTGGGAGCTGATTTTATGCTTTTTGGAACGATTAACTCAACAGTTGATGAATACAAGAAGGAACGTGTTGTTAACTATAAAGTAAACCTGGAACTGGCTGATCTTGAAACAACTGAAAAAGTTTGGATAGGGGATAAAGAAATTAAAAAATACATTAAGAACTAACAGTATTAATTTAATTGCTGTTAAAACTTTATATGTTCCGGGTCTTCACATCAACATGGGGATAGTTAGAAGATTCCGGAACATTTTTCATTTATTGACATGACCGGCATTCACTCATTTCTATTTCATGTAAAACGGGTCACGCTAGTGATGCTTTTGCTTGTTCTGCTGGGATCATGTGTTGCTCCTACCTATTACCAGAAATTTTACAAATTCAATAAGTCGGTAAGTGACGGAAATTTGGTGGAAGCCGAGAAAATGATGAAATCAGAACAAGCCAAAATGGAAAAGAGCCGGCTTCGTTTTCTGTTTTGGGTAAATGCCGGGGTGGTAGCTTCTATGCAAGGAAAATTTGAAGAGAGTAATGCCTATTTTGAAAAGGCCGACCTCTTTATTGAAGACTATCAGAAAAACTTTCTGGAGGAGGGAGGAGCATTTCTTTTGAACCCAAACCTTTCAACATATCAGGGAGAAGATCATGAAAAGCTGATGATCAATTACTACAAAGCCCTGAATTACTACCAAATGGGAAAGTACGATGAGGCTGTTGTTGAATGCAAACGCATGGATATTCGGTTGCATCAATTAAGCGAAAAGTATAGTTCTGAAAATAAGTTTAGCGAAGATGCTTTTATCCATGTGCTGATGGGAATTATTTATGATGGCACCGGTGACTATAACAATGCTTTTATTGCTTACAGAAATGCGTTAGAGATTTATGAAGGTGAATATGCCAACCTTTTTAAGATGCAGGTTCCTGAGCAACTCAAGCAGGACCTTGTTCGAACTGCTGACCTTTCAGGCATTTACGATGAGCGGGACCGCTTTATAAAAAAGTTTGACCTAAGCTATGAACGCCCTGCCTCGGACCAGGCGCATGCTGTTATTATTTGGAACAATGGCCTGGGGCCTATCAAGGACGAGTGGGGTATTAATTTTACGCTTGTTCGATACGATGACGGCTGGGTGTCATTTGTCAACGACAATTACCATATGAATTTCCGCTTCCAGGTAAGCGATGACACAGATTTGAGTGGTATCACCTGGATCAGGGCTGTATTTCCTAAATATGTTGAACGTCCTTTATATTACAAAAGCGCCATCGTAAGTACCGAAACTGAAAGCCGACCGCTCAGTTTGCTTGAGGATGTAAATGCAGTTTCGTTTAAAGTACTGGAAGAGCGCATGTTTTGGGAATTCAGTAAATCGTTACTTCGGGTAGCCTTAAAGCAGGCCGCAGCTGCACAAGTGAGTAAAGACAACGAAGGGTTGGGTTCTGCACTGAGCATTCTTGGTTCGCTAACCGAAAGCGCAGATACAAGAAACTGGCAAACACTACCACATAGCATTTACTACACCCGCCTCGATGTGGAAGCGAACAAGGAAAATGCCATTGAAATGGACCTGACGAATGTGAACGGACAGGTTGAGCAGCATAGCTTTAAGGTAAAACCTACAGAAGGAGAAACGGTTTTGTTTCCAATAAACACAATGGCAACCACATTTTGGTATTTACGAGGCTACCAGGTCACTCAATAGTTAGTCTTGCAAACGTAACTCTTTAACATACTTTACCAAAGCCTTCAATTCCTGTTCATTGTACTTATCTTTCATAGCAGGCATGGTGCTTTTGCCGTTATTGATGATATCAATAATCTGTTCACTATTCATCTGACTTTTTTGAAGATTGGCCGCACCGGATAATCCTGCCGTGCCATCTGTGCCATGACAAACTGCACATTGTGCATTAAAAAGAGCCTTTCCGTGCAAACTTAGATCGTAGTTACGGGCATCAGGGTTCGTTATTACTTCTTCGGTAAATGCTTTTCTCTTTCCAAATTGCGCCACATATATTTCAGCAATTCCATAGGCCCCAATAAGCAGAAGGAACGACACAAAAGCGAGTATCTTCTTTTTCTTTCTGAAACCTACTATAGCTAGCGGAATAGCCACCAGCACAAAAAGCAGTTTAACAATAAACAAGAAGCCAAAATTGGCTACGTGAATAACCATAATACCACCGGTAACAAGAAACAGAGTGCTGATTACGATCTCAGGAACTCTGATAAACTTACTAAACTTATCAAGTGCACCATCGCTTCCAATAAGCAATAGGAACGTTTTAATGAGATAAATAAGAACGAAAAGTGTAACAACTAATCGGTGGGTATGGTATAGCGCTGTAAATAACATAAGGATAACGGTTTATTGTCTGTTCAAATAAATAGATAAATCTACTCTGTAGCAAATCGGTAATCAGATTTTATAGCCTGCAACTCCTTTCATTCTCGGAAGCTTATCGAAAACAGCAAATTTATAATCATAAGCCAGGATGCCCGTAAAAGGCAGTGAAATAAAATAGAGCAGGGCAATTACTCCATTTCCAACAAGTAAATACACAATAAATGCTTGTACCAGAAATAGAAGCGGAGCAATAATAAGATTCGAAGCTTTTTTCACTGAGCCATAAAAGTGTATGTCCGAAACCACTTTTTTAATGATCAGATTGAGTAAATAATAGCTCGGATAGCTATTGATGTATCCGTAAATAAAAACAGGGAACATGAGAATGCGATAGGCCAAAGAAGGAGTAGGGGGGATAGGCTCAGCTTTGGCTTCATCCGAAATTTCTACCGGGTTGGAGGAATACTTGTCTTCCAATTGGGAAAGCAGTTCCTTATCAGCATTGAACTGCTCAATAAGATCATGCTTGGGAGTACGCTTATGTAGCCATTCGTTTTCTATTTGCTCATAGTATTCCGTTGGTCGAATGGAGAGCACTCTCTCATCCAATTTCTGATACAAGTCGTCAACAAGCTTTAAGTAAGCCTTATTAGGGTTTTCCTTATAGAGCGGAATATAGTCCTTCACATATATGGGTTCGCCATAATTCACGAGCATGTCGGAGCGAAAGCGCGTATGACGCCCATAATTGAGCCCAATGGGTACAACAGCAAGATCAAGATCAAAATTATTGGCTTCCATGGCCGCAAAGGCAATACGTGCAATTCCCTTTTGAAGTGGTCGTAAGGCACGTCTGAGGTTGTGATTGCCCTCTGCAAAAATTGTAAGTGGTGAATGCCCTCTGCTCAGGATACCCACACACTTATCGATAATTTCATCGTTCTTGGCCACACTTCGAATACCGTCTCTAACACGATAGATAGGCAGCATTCTCAGGGATTCGAGCCAAAATCGTGCAGTTGCACTTTCAAAAATATTGGCCCGTACCAGGTAATAAACACTCCGGGGTTGAGAGAATAGAATAACAAGTGCATCAAGAAATGCATTTTGATGGTTGGCAGCAAAAATCACCGGCCCTTTGTGTGGTATACCTTTATAATTAGCAACCTGCCACTGTCTAAAGTAAAAACGTATGAGAATGGAAAGTAAAAAATATAAGGTATTGTAATAAACGTAATGTATTGTCTTTCGAATGCGCTTCATAAAAATAGTGTATCCTTCAACTTAGGCCTTGGCTGATTTAAACTTAAACAAATGACCTCGTGTAAAAATTAAACTCATAATAATTCCTGCGATTATATGCCAAATACCCCACCAGGCAGTTATAATAGCCATTCCTCCATTTCCTCCAAAAAAGCTAAAGATAATAACAAGGCCCAGGGCCGAATTTTGAATACCCGTTTCAATACTAATCGTCCTGCTATCCTCCTCTTTATTACCCATCAGTTTGCTGAACAGGTAACCGGTTCCCAGGGCGATGGCATTATGAAAAAACACCAGATAGATAATATAGTCGTAGTACTTGTAGAATATATCCAGGTTCTGAAGAAAAGAAACAGCTATAAAAGCAATAAGAATTAGAAATGAAATTATCTTGATTGGTTCAGCAATTTTGGAAGCCAGTTTCGAAAATTTATATTTAAACCATAAGCCTAGCAATAATGGTGCACCCAGAATGGTGAAGATGGTTTTGAGCATCTTAAAGGTCTCCATGCGTATCTCGCGCGACATATGCTCGCCCAGGTATAAGTTACTCCAAAACTCAAAGTTAAGCGGGGTAAAAAAGGACGCAACGATTGTAGCAATTGCCGTAAGACTTATGGAAAGAGCCACATTGCCTTTGCTTAGCTGGGAAAAAAAGTTAGAGACATTGCCTCCCGGGCAAGCTGCTACTAAGATCAATCCCAGTGCCAGCCCCTCTAACGGGCGAGTAAAGTAAACAAAGACAAACGTGAGTGCAGGTAATAGTATAAACTGGCTCAAAAAACCCGTTAACACAGATTTTGGATTACGTGTAATCTCTTTAAAATTCTTGGTATCTATAGAAAGTGAGACCCCAAACATGATAAAGGCGAGGGCAAGGTTCAATACGAATAATCGATCCTCTGAAAAGTTGATATGTATGTCGGATAGTGCTCCTTTCATAAGATGCTGCGCACAAATATATCTTTTTTGGCAAAATAGTATTTATACTTACACATCCATTCCACAAAAACCATGTTTGTAGCCGTTGATATAGGAAACTCGAATATTACTGTAGGTCTGAAAAAGGAGGATAAATGGCAGGAATACAGATTTCCAACACATTCCGAACAACCCTTATTGCTACTAAGAGAGCAAATTAAGTTGCTGGATTTGAGCAAGTTAAGAGGAGTTGGCATAAGCTCCGTTGTACCGTCCGTTACTCCATTGGTACGTTCTGAAATTGAACTGTTGTTTGGAATGAACCCTGTGGTCGTCAATAAACGACATTACCAATACCTTCCTGTTGAACCGGATAATCCTGATGAGCTGGGCAGTGATTTACTGGTAAACAGTTTGGCGGCCAGCAAATTGTGTGGTCAAAACGATTGTCTTATTGTGGATTTTGGCACTGCACTAACCTACACGTACATTGATGTAAAAGGAGCTATAAAGGGAGTTTCCATAGCGCCTGGTATTAATACAGCCTTAAAGGCTCTGAGCCAGAATGCAGCTCAATTGCCTCAAATTACGCCCACATTGCCTGAAAAAGCTCTTGGAACAGATACCGTTTCTGCCATTAAAGCTGGCACTATCTGGGGGTTTGTCGGCCAGGTTTCATTCATGATTAATAAGATAAAGGAGGAAAACAACCCCAATCTAAAGACAATCGCCACAGGAGGGCTCTCTCATGTGCTTAAACCACTCGACAAGGTTTTCGATCACATTGACCGCCACCTTACGCTAAATGGCATAGAAGTATACCATGATATCGTTAAGGCTGCGATGAGGCCAAACGGGTAGAGTGCATGGTATATACCCAGGCTAGGAGTGTTAATAAAGCTCCCAACTGATGCAAAACAGCCAGTACAATGGGTACCGAATAAAGCAAGGTAAAGATGCCTAAAAGCGCCTGAAGCGAAATCATTCCAAATAGCAACCCAAAACTTAACCGTTGTCGGTCGGTAAGAGAAGGATAGTAGACAATTGCCATCATCAGGGTGAATACCCAAACGGTTATGCCAAGCCATCGATGAATAAACTGAACCCCTGCAACCGTATCGATCCATGCCAGCCAGCCTTGCTGTTGCAAACTTTCATGAATAACGTTTGGAAGCCATTCTCCATTCATGGTGGGGAATGTAGGATAGAAGAGACCGGCTTTCAACCCTGCAACAAAGGCTCCAAAAACAATTTGCAAAATCAGCAAACCCAAAAGTACGCGAAGTATAGGCCGGTAGTAGGTTGCATGTACCTTATTGGCCACTGGCCAGCCAATTTTCAATGCCAGATCAATAATCATCGCAAAAAGGGTGAAGGCTGTTATCAGGTGGGCAGCCAGGCGGTAGTGACTTACATGCGGATTGTTCACCAGTCCGCTTTTAACCATAAACCATCCTAAAAAGCCCTGAAAAGCACCCAGAGCCAAAATAAGAAGTAGTTTGCCAATAAGTGCTTTGCTCAACCGCTTGCGAATAAGAAAGTAAAAGAAGGGTATGATAAAGACCAATCCAATCACTCTTCCCAAGAGCCTGTGAAGGTATTCCCACCAAAAAATTGATTTGAAATCGCTTAATGTGTAATGGATATTAAGCTTTTGATACTCAGGGAATTGTTTATATTTTTCGAAAGTTGCCTGCCAGGCTTGTTCATTCATAGGAGGCACGGCACCCATAATTAATTTCCATTCTACCATCGACAATCCCGACTGCGTTAGCCGGGTAATTCCTCCAATCACAACCATGGAGGCTACTAAAAATGCTCCTGTTAGAAGCCATACCACAATGGCTCTAGTTGATTTTTCCTTCATGCTGGCAAATGTAGAACAGCAATTGGAAACACTCTACTTTTGAAGTTTAAAAAGGTTTACACCAATGTAAAATTGTACCGAATAGGTGTTGGCTGTTTGCACCACAATAAGGTCAGGTCGCTCTATTATATTCTTGAGACCATTAGAAAAGCGCAGGCCGGTAACAAACCGCTCCGTAGGAAAGAACTCAAAAGTGAGAAGAAAGGCATAATTCGAATGATAAATTACTTCCCTGGCCTGGTTGGTTCCGCCCAGCAAAAAACCGTATTGCCCACCAATAGATAAGCTAAAGCTTGTAGTGAAATCGAACCCAACAAGCAGTGGAATATTTAAGTAATCGAGGCGTTGGTTTTTGTACCCTTCCTGAGAAAAAGCAATACCAGGTTTTATCGACCAACCGAGGTCACCCACATAATGCTTGTAGGATATACCGGTGTTGAACCCCAGCTTGCCATCTGGATTTATGCTATTTGTGCTGCTTACACTGGAGTAATTCAATCCTCCATGAACCGAAAACCTGTTCTGAGCATGCAACGAAACCAGGGACACCAACAAACCTAAAACCAATGTAAGGGCACATTTTTTCATAAAACTAAATGTAGCAAAGAAAAAACGAACCAATGCACAAACTAAGCAAAGAATTAGGCCTATTTGCATCTATTGCCTATTTTCGGGGCTATATTTTGGTAAGACAATCGGTAGATTCGTCCCGGATTGTATGTTACTTTTTGTATGCAGTGTTTATTAATGCTAACTTTAAATAAAAAGAACAGAAATGTTTACTGAAAACGAAGTAAGTGCTCTGATCAACTTCCCTCATATTAAGGAAGAAACAGCCAAGCTGAAAAGGCGATTTATTCAGGAAGAAGCTGAATTCCTTGAAATCAGCGACCATGATTTTCTATCGCTCGTTCTGTTAACTCCGTCAATTGGGCTTGCCTTAGCCAATGGGAGTGTTAGCTTGTTTGAAGAAATGGCCCTGAACAAGAAAGCCAGAAAGCTTTCTAAAGGGGGATATTGGATGAAAAAGGATCCGGTTGTATTTGCCATGGAGCATCTGATTGACGGATACGACAAATGGTCGTCTATTTTTTATGACCACATTCAGATGCTGATGGAAAAAACCATTGATGTGGGTAGCCTGAAGGATCAGGCTTTCAAGCTGAATGAAGTAAATGAGGAGAATCAGTGCATGCAAGTGCTTAAATCACCCTTTATTATTATACGGTTCTTAACTTCCTTTTTCATGAATGACGAAGAGGAAGATATTCTTGCCGACAGAAAAATATCAAAAGTTGAATATGACAAACTTCTGGAGATAGCAGAACAATTAGGCCTTTTAGACATACCTATCTTCCAAATTTATCGTTCCAAACTTATCGTTAAATAGAAGAACGATCAATTGAATTTATGCGCAACCTGCTAGCTGTATGTTTACTTATCATTGGAGGGATACTTCCAACCTGGGGACAATCGTCCTATGGTGGCGGTGATCCTTCGTTAGAGGCTAAAGGGTTTCGTAACTTTTTAGGCAATTTTTCCCTTCATGTAAGTTCCGGTTATGGGGTTACGTTCTACAGCCACGAAATCAATGGTCCGGGAATACTTCAGGTAAAAGATAGTACAGCTTTTCTTTTCGATAACTTTTATGTTATATCCGATACGTTAGATGCAGGATACTCCAACTGGGTGAATAATGCGCAGGCGGCACCGGGTATTCCTGTTGGTGACGAGGATTTCCTCTTAGGAACAGATACACTGGCCGTTAAATACAAGGCCACGGGAGGAAGCATTCCTATCTCATTGGCAGTAAGTTATACCTATGACCGTTACCGCTTTGGAGTTGGTTTTACCTACGAACAGGCATTTTCAACCAAATATTATCCTTCCATATTACCGGGCGATCTCCAACCTTTTAAAACCAATTATGCCACTTCTTCCATATCCAGGTATTATTTGTACGTAGGAGGGGAGGTTTTCAGATCCATGCGCCACACCATTGCCGTAGATGCAACATTGGGAACCTTCAAATTTGGTAAGAAGCACTACAATCCGGATCAGATCAAAACAAAACTGTTCTTTAATTTAGGAGTTTCGTTTGAGCGGTCACTTTCCGAGTATTTTAAGGTGTATGTACGGCCATCTGCGGAACTTAAGAACTACAGCCTTACGGTTCCCGGGCTGGATTACAAGATAAATCATTTCATGCCAGCATTTTATTTGAATGTAGGGGCTATTCTACGAATGCCCGACCTGCACAAATGCCCGATATCTTCGTGTAATACACAACGAAATCACCCACATGGAGACAAGCTTTACCGAAGCAGGATGCATCCATTCTGGAAGTGGCAGAACCCAAATTATGGCCAGAATTATCCTCAATTGGTGAAATACAAAGGAAGAAATAAAAAGAAACTGAATCCCTATTAAATTTTTTCCTTAAAAATTCCTGTTTTAAAGCTTTTTAAGCAGTTTTTTATCGTTTGCCGAGTTGCTCAATTACGGATAATTATTTGTAAATTTGAGCGCAATTTTAATGAACAAATCTCAGTAAATGGCAGAGGACGAGAATGAGGAGCAATTTGGCTCAGAGACGATAATTCCAATTAACATAGAGGATGAGATGAGAGGCGCCTACATCGACTATTCGATGTCGGTTATCATCTCGAGAGCACTACCCGATGTACGTGACGGTTTAAAGCCTGTGCATCGAAGGGTTTTGTATGGAATGCTCGATTTAGGTGTAACTTATAACAAACCATATAAAAAGTCGGCAAGGATTGTAGGGGAGGTACTTGGTAAGTATCACCCACATGGTGATTCTTCTGTGTACGACACCATGGTGCGTATGGCCCAGGAATGGTCGCTGCGTTACCCATTGGTAGATGGGCAAGGAAACTTTGGTTCGATAGATGGCGATTCTCCGGCAGCAATGCGTTATACGGAAGCTCGCTTAAAACGAATAGCAGACGAGCTGCTTACGGATATCAATAAAGACACTGTTGACTTTCAGCTCAACTTTGATGACTCGCTGAAAGAACCTTCGGTATTGCCGGCTAAGCTGCCCAACCTGTTGCTTAACGGTACTTCCGGTATTGCGGTGGGGATGGCAACCAACATGCCGCCTCACAACCTCAGAGAAGTAGCATCCGGAATAACAGCTTACATCGATAATAATGACATTACGATTGATGAGCTTATGGAGCATGTTACGGCTCCGGATTTCCCCACCGGTGCAACCATATATGGTTACACAGGAGTACGATCAGCATTTGAGACAGGCAGAGGACGAATTGTACTTCGTGCAAAAGCGCATTTTTATACCACCAAAACCGGTAAAGAGCAGATCATTGTTACCGAAATACCTTATATGGTTAACAAGGCTTCGATGATCGAGAAAACAGCTGCCCTTATCAACGATAAGAAGATTGAAGGTATATCGGATATTCGGGACGAGTCGGACCGAAAAGGGATGCGCGTTGTATACGATCTGAAAAAAGATGCTATTCCAAATATTGTTCTTAATAATCTTTATAAGTATACTCAACTTCAGTCATCGTTTGGTGTAAACAATATTGCTCTTGTAAAAGGCAAACCGGAGATGCTCAATCTCAAGGACCTGATCAGGCATTATGTGGACCACCGCCATGAAGTAGTTATCCGCAGGACGCAATACGAGCTGAACGAAGCCGAAAAACGAGCTCACATTCTGGAAGGGTACCTGATCGCGTTGGATCATCTGGATGAGGTAATAGCCCTGATCCGTAGCTCACGTGATCCGGAGATCGCCAAAAATGGCTTGATGAAGCAATTCAAGCTGAGTGAAATTCAAGCCAAGGCAATACTTGAAATGCGCTTGCAACGACTGACAGGTCTGGAGCGAGAGAAAATACAGAACGAGTACAAGGAAATTCAGGAAACCATTGCACGGTTGAAAGAGATCCTTGACAATGAATCCATTCGTATGGGCATTATCAAAGATGAGTTGGCAGAAGTTGCCGAGCGTTTTGGTGATGAAAGACGAACAGACATTGAACATGCTGCTGATGACCTGACAGCAGAAGACATGATACCTGACGAAGAGATGGTGCTCACGATCTCTCACGAGGGCTACATTAAACGAACGGCTCTTAAGGAATACAGGACGCAGGGAAGAGGTGGAGTGGGTTCCAAAGGGGTTACAACCAAAGATGACGACTTTACCGAGCACTTATTTGTGGCTACCAACCATAATTATCTGCTGATTTTCACAGAATCGGGTAAAGTATTCTGGAAAAAAGTATGGCAGATACCTGAAGGTGGTAAAACAAGTAAAGGGCGAGCCATTCAAAACCTGATTAATATTGAAATTGAGGACAGCGTAAAGGCAGTTATTAATGTGAAAAGCCTTACTGACGAGGACTACATTAACAATAACTACATCATCATGTGTACCGAAAACGGTACCATCAAAAAGACCTCGCTGGAAGCCTACTCTCGTCCAAGAACCAATGGAATTAATGCCATAAACATTGCAGAAGGCGATCAGTTGCTTTCTGTGGCTCTTACCAATGGCGACAACCATATCATTATTGCCAACAATAAAGGCCTGGCCATTCACTTCCATGAAACGGATGTGCGGCCTATGGGCAGAACGGCAACCGGTGTGCGTGCCATGCGCATGGATACCGACCAAAATAAGGTGATTGGTATGGTTTGTGTAGCCCGTGAAGATGCTACCTTGCTGGTGGTGTCCGAAAAAGGGTACGGAAAACGCTCTGAAGTAGGAGAATACAGGATCACCAAACGTGGTGGTAAAGGAGTGAAGGCAATGAGTATTACCGATAAAACAGGGGCTTTAGTAGCAATTAAAGAAGTGCTTGATAATGATCAACTTATGATCATTAATAAATCGGGAATAACCATCCGTATGGATCTCGAAAATATTCGTGTAATGGGTCGTGCCACCCAGGGAGTTAAGCTTATTCGTCTGAACGAAGGAGATGAAATCTCTTCCGTTGCCAAGATCGAACAAATAGAAGGTGATGAAGAAGAAGGGGCTGAAAACCAAAACGGTGAAACAAATGAAGAGTCAACAAATACAAATGAATAAACAAATGAAAAAGTTAATGTTAATGGCCATCCTACTGGTGTTTGCGATCACCATTTCGTTTGGTCAGGCAAAAAATGTGAACAAGGCAAATGCTTTGTTGACAAAAGGAGAGCTTAAAGAAGCAGCAGAGCAAATTGAGCCGACTATCCAGGATGAAAAAACAAAAGATAAGGGTAGAACCTGGTACATCCGGGCTCAGATCTATGATAAAATAGCTCAGGATGAAGAACTTAGCAAGCAATTCCCCGATGCGTTAGCTAAGGCGGCCGAGTCGTACAAGAAAGCAGAAGCGATTGAAAAAGACGGTTCTACCTATCATGGACTGGCTCAGGTAGGCTACGACCAGTTGTACGGAAGAGTTCTGAACCAGGGTGTAGAAAACTACAATAATGGTGATTATGAAGCTGCATATTCCAACTTTATGGATGTGGCAAAGGTTAATCCTGAAGATACTACAGGATTCTTGTACGGAGCCATGATGGCTCAGGAATTAGAGCATTATGACGATGCACTAAAGAATTATGATAAACTGTTTGAGCTTGGTAATTACTCAAAAAGTGCTCTTGGAAGCGTTATTTACATTTATTTGAACGAAAAAGAAGACCCTGAAAGTGCTTTAAAGTATGTGAATCTTGCAGAGGAAAAATATCCGGATGATAACAATTTCCACCGTCAGGAAGTAGATATCCTTATTAAAATGAATAAGCTGGATGATGCCGTGGTTGAGCTAAAGGATGCAATATCGCACGAGCCTGAAAACCCATTGTTGGTGACCAACCTGGCTATGTTATACGACATGACCGAGCATTACGACAGTGCAGAGGTTTACTACAAAAGGGCATTGGAACTGGAGCCTGGCAACCGAAATGCGCTTATCAACCTTGCCGTATTGTTTATCGGCAAAGGAGATGCGATCATGCATAAGGTAAACGAAATGTCGATAAAGGATTACAACAAGCATATCGACAAAGCGGAAAAAGATGCTGCCGCTGAGTATAATAATGCCTTGCCTTACCTTAACAAGGTAATTGAGAAAGATCCTAACGATGAATTGGGGCTTCAAAACCTACAAGCAGTTTACGCAAAACTGCATAACGGCAAAAAGGCAACTGAGATCTATGAAAAACGTAAGTCATTGGGCTACGTTTCGGAAGACGATAATTAATCGGGTAGAAATAGAATACATTGAAAGGGCCAATAGAAGTATTGGCCTTTTTTATTGGTAAAAAATCACAATAAAAATGTAGTTTTATTATGTTTTAGTGTATAAGATGAAAAAAGAAAAGGCGCTTTTTCAAACCCAGAAAAAAATCATTTTTCAAATTGCCTTCAGCCTGCTTTTTGTGGCATTAGGTATTTTTTTTCTGCAACAGGAAAGAAGCGAGATCTATCATGTTAAAGAGGCAATTGAGCATGCCAATGTGTATTGGCTGAGTCTGGGTGTAGTGCTGGTATTTCTTTTTGTGCTGGTTCAGGGGTTTATGTACGTCTTTAGCTTTAAGGCCATTCATAAGAAAATAAGCCTTTTAACAGGGGTTTTGTTGTTCCTGAAGCGTAACCTGATCAGCGTTTTTTTACCGGCAGGCCTGCTCACCAACATGGCCTTTTTTAACAACGAAGTTGAACGAAAAGAAAAGGTCAACAAAACGGAGATATATGTTGCTTCCACCATTTTCTCCATTAGCTCTATTCTAACAGGTATTTTATTTGGTTTGCCTGCCCTTGTATGGCTTTATTTCAAAAGTAGTCTTTCCAACGACCTGCTGGTGGGTTTTGGAATATTAATAGTCCTGGTGCTTCTTATTGTGGGGCTTATTGTTGACCTGATCAAAAAGGGAAGGGTGTACCGGTTTATTGAGAAGCATGTTCCCTTTTTATTTCAGGTGATCAACGATTTTACCAGCAGGGATAAGGCCTTTTCCAAAGCCTATCTGCTCACTGTGGTTCTGCTTTCGGTGGGCATTGAGCTCATTGGAGTGGCTCATTTGTACATAGCGGTAAAAGCAGTGGGAGGGGTTCCCTCCATTGCCATGGCACTGGTAGGGTATAGCATTGTGGTGCTGATCCTGTCAAGCTCACCCTTTTTACGGGGTATTGGTGCCATCGAGGTGGCCCTGAGCTTTGCCCTCACCGTGTTTGGGTTTACCACAGCAGCCGCCATTTCCATCGTATTCATATTTCGATTTTTTGAGTTCTGGGGCGTATTGCTGCTTGGGCTGGGCGCCTTTCTCAGTAAGCGCAACAACCTGTTTATCCGGCTGTTGCCCACATTACTGCTTTTCGGATTGGGTATTGTGAATATCGTATCGGCCATAACGCCTGCATTGCCCGATAGGCTCAGGCCTTTGCTCGAGGTAATTCCGCTATACGCCATACATGCCTCTACCTGGCTGGTGTTTTTTGCCGGATTTGCCATGCTGGCGATATCGGTCTATCTATTGCGCGGATTGCGCAATGCCTGGCGTGCTGCTCTGGTGCTAAGCGCTCTTTCGCTGGTAGCACACCTCACAAAAGGGATCGATTGGGAAGAAGCACTGCTTTCAGGAGTAGTGGTACTCAGCTTGCTGTACCAGCGCAGGTACTATTTTATTAAAACCGACATCCATTTGATCAGACGGAGTTTGCTGCCCGGGCTTATCGTGGTGGCAACTGCCTTGCTTTTTGGAACCATCGGGTTCTATTTTATCAAACCGGTGCATTTTAATGCCGATTTTACACTCTGGGACAGCTTCCAGGAAGCAGTTACTTCTTTTTTGCTGTTGAATGTTGACCTGACGCCCGTTACGAGGTTTGGACACCAGTTCCTGTACGGAATGCATATGGTGGGCATTCTTACCATGGGCTTTGTGCTTTTCCTGCTTTTAAGGCCTTTTATTCATACCCCTGAACGCTCAGAGGAAGAGGAGCGAACCCAGGCCTTGCAACTGCTTGAGAAGTATGGGAATTCGAGCCTTGATTATTTTAAAACCTATTTCGATAAATACTTTTGGTTTCGAGATAAAGGAGAGGGGTTTGTAGCGTACAAGGTAACGCGAACCTACGCACTGGCGCTGGGCAACCCGGTTTGTGATAATAAAACGCTGGGTGAAGTAATAAAGGAGTTTGACGCCTACAGCAGCCGGGTAGGGCTCAGGACCGCCTATTACCGCATTCCGGAACGGAGTAAGGAGGTATATGAAATGCTGGGTAAGAAATTACTTCCTATTGGTGAAGAAGCTACGCTAAATCTGGAAACATGGACCCTGGAAGGCAAGCACAGGGCGGCTTTCCGCAACATCGTAAATAAGTTTACCAAAATGGGGTATGTGTTTAAAGCCAACGTACCACCGCATAAGGCGCCTTTTTTGCAGCAATTGCATGCGGTGAGTGAAAGCTGGCTGCGCGATACCCAACGGTCGGAATTCCTGTTTTCGCAAGGTATGTTCTCGGAGCCGGAGTTGAAGGAGCAGGTGTTGTTTACCCTGGAAGACCCGGAGGGAAAGATCGTTGCCTTTGTAAACCAGATACCGGATGGCTTGCCGGGCAAGACCAACTTTGACCTGATGCGCAAGACCGAAGATGCCCCCAACGGAGCTATGGATTTTGTGTTTGTGAAAATGTTTGAATTTATGAAAGAACAGGGCTTTAAGAAATGCGACCTGGGAATGGTGCCACTGTCGGGGATCGACAAGCCCAACAACCTGCAGGAGCAGGTGATCAAGCTGGCGTATGAGAAGATAGGGCAGTTTGGACATTACAAAAGCCTGCGTTCTTTTAAACAGAAATTTGACCCTGAATGGCATATGATGTACATGGCCTACAACTCCAGCATAGACCTAATATTTCTTCCTTCAGCGCTCGAGAAAGTGGTAAAAAGCCGTTCTTAAGGAGCGGATTTAGAGGCTGGCCACATCTTGATTCCAAGTACCAGTAATTGCACATAATAGTTGAGTGTGTATAGCCGCTGCCAGACGCCTTTGTACGCCAGAATAAAATTATGAGGAGTGAAGTATTTGGCAGTTAAAAACAGCGCGGCCCAGAATAAACCCATAAAAACAACACTCCAGAGGTAAAAATGGTAGGCTTTGTTGGAGTGACGCGGATAAATAAACATCATCACAAAAGGCAGGAGAATGAGCCCCATATCGCCAAGGCTGCTGAAGGTATCGTGAAAAAGGGTGCTGGTGGTAACAGGAGCGCCTTCCGGGTGGATAGGAAAGAAAGCAGAGCCCAATCCTTCGCCCAGGCCGTATAAAATAAGGAATAGGGCGCCTATAAGGCCCCAGGGACTGTTTTTCCTGAACTGAATAGCGAAAGAGTTGGCAAAGAGCACTACAAGAATGGTAAACAAAACACCCCAGATCTTAACCAAATGCAGCACCGGGCTGGCGCTGTTGCCAATATAGCTGATCGACTGGCTTTTCCAGTCGTAGCCGGGCAGCATGGAGCCAAACCAAAAGTCGGTGGTCATGTCGAGGATAAAGAACAGAAAGATGGCCACGACACCGATCTTTACCTGCAGCTGCTGATTCCCGAAGATTGTTGACATATGCGTAGGATTTTACTTGTTTGCTGATTAGGTGATGCGAAGGTAACGCGCGGTTATCTAAACGTTATGGAATAGTTGTTAAACTTAGTTATGAGTGGGATAACGAGCCGCTCTTGAGCACATTGAATATGCCCAAAGGGGAGATTATCTCTTGGGTGTCTAAATATATTATTTAACATAATATAAATTATAGAACAAATGTAGTATTTTCCGTAATACGAGTGGAACGAGTATTTATACATAAAATCAGTTGTATCAGTTAATTAAAAATGTTGAACGTATTATTAGAAATGTTGATTTGTGAAGCAAATCATTGTATCATTTAATTAAAACTGTTGACAGGATCATTAGGAATGTTGACTTCTTTGCATCTAATTATTATAAGTATTATCAAGCAAAAATCTTTTTCGTGTAAACAATGTCGAAAACCCTTTTCATACTTTATGTTCAACCTAGATGATTCTGCCTGACACTTAAAGCATGAATGTTTTTTTGTGCGTATTACTTTGTAATCACAATTTGTGACTGCAAGTAGTTAATTGTATTAGGATAAGATTATCGAAAAGTCGATTAATCAAAGGATTTTAACTTCTTTGAAGTTGTGTAAAGAATGTCGATTGCACTATTCTTTGTTAGCAGAATATAATTTGTTAATCATATCTCTGAAACGACCTTTTCAGACTCTATATCAAAGTGAATATATTTAAAAGGAATTTTGAGAAATGTTTTCAGGTGTAGTACATAATTCTTAATCTCATCATTTGGAGCCAAATGAGAAACCAGAATAAGTTCCTCTGCTTCTTGAGTATTTGGATACAAACAATACTCCAGTAACTGACCTACTGAATTTCTAATCGATCTTATAAGACTGTTATGTGTTTTTATTTCATAAAAAATATAGCCGGTCGTTGTCTTCCTGACAATATCAATTCTTGATGCCCCAAAAGCAGTACATTCTCTTTTAACATTACTCCTACCATGTATCAATTGCAAATACTTCAAAAACTTCTTTTGAATATCGTTGTGTTTATATTCTAATTCAATTTCATCAATGCATCCTTTCCTTTTACCTTTTGTATCTAAATCAGCTTCCTCACTACCAGAATTTTCAAATGAAAAACCACTTTTAACAAACTTATCAAAGCTTTCTTGGATTTGGGATGTTGCATCCATTAACGTATACCGATTGGAATGAATTCCACTATTTTCAGACATCGGTATTAGTTCATTAGGAATTTTATTTAACTGCGATGTTTTGAATCGCACATTGAACAATTGCTCAGGACCTTTTCCTGTCCATATATCAAGTTGCTTAGGGTCTAAATTCAGGTTATATAAATCTTCCTTCATCTCGTCATACCAACCTACCCTTTTATAATAGGCAATTATTTTTTTTGAGATATTCGTAGAAAGGACTTCAACATTCTCTATGTATGCAACCCAAAAGCTTTTATTTGATTTAGAATCACGTGTATATAATGATATGTCTAATATCTTTCCTTCATATTTGTGTCTATATTTTCGAATAGGCTCCAAAAAGCCATATTTGTAACCATCGATTATTTTATCACCATCAAAAAGCCACTCTTCATGTCCAAAACCATTTTTAAATTCAAAGCTATTATTTTGAGATTTACCCATCCGTCCAGAAGGTTTTACCCAACCGTTAATATTCCATGTTATACGAGCAACCTTATGTTCTTTGTAAAGTAACTTTTTTAAATAGTCATAATTAGAGGCATGTTTAGAAAGGTAGGCCTTACATTCATCAATCAAACGTTCCCAATTATATAGATGAATATCATTAAAGGGAATTTTATACCAAGACCATTCATTTGCCTGGTTAGCTTTAAATTCTTCTAGAATTTTAATTTTATTATCTGGGAGCTTCCTTTTCGTACTGTAGTATCCATCTAACTTAAACCCTATAAACCTTCCGTAAGCAGCAACCTCTGCATTAAAAAATATGTCCTTATCTTCTCCCTTGTATATTCTTGGCCAAAAATATTCAGAAACTTTTGTGTGGGCACCGAGCCATTTACCATCATATACAATTTTATATTCTTCAGGTTTAATTTGCTCTAACCAATATTTAAGTTTTCTAAGAATAGGATAAAGCTTCTCTCCATAATTTTTTTGATTTTCATTCTCCTTTCTATAATCCTCATTATAAATGGATTCATAGAAATCCAATTCTTCTTTTGTAAAAAAATTATAACCTCCTTCATAATACGTAAGTTCAAACCCTAGTTCTTTTATATGCTTTCGATTATACTCATTGGACTTAAAGTCTATAAGTTCATCGTACGAAACCAATTTGCTAGCCGTTCTAACCAAATATTTAAATGGGTATTCTTTCTTATTTACCACAACGTAATATTGACTCCAAACAAAATCCCTAGGAATACCAATTACATCAATTTGCTTTGCGGCAAGTAAAATATGTTCTTTTCTGATTAGGTCAAGCTTCATTAATTTAGAGGCTGTAATTTAAAAATGGTTTACTGTACAACTAACACTGAGTAATCTAACCAGAAATGGTCAATAGTTATTTCATAAGTACTTTTAACGGAATGCGTAGAACTAAATTTATAATCTGGCGATTGTGAATCTAGGTCTAAATATTGGATTGTTTTCACATCACTCCTCCCCTTTAGGTTCTCATTCAAATTATGAGAAATAGTTGTTATTGAAGATGTTAAATTTTCCAAAAAACCTATCATTCCAGCATATTGTTGATTGATTTCCGGATAGTATTTCTTAGAAGTAAACCTTTTGATTCCTTCAGAAATATACTTGTCAATTTTGCTAGATGTATTTTCTAACCTTTTACATTCGATTATTACATATGTTTTGTCACTTAACTCTGAAAATTTTATATCGATTTTACCAACTTCAATATTTGAAGAAACTTCGGCAACCTGAGAGGTGATGCTAATATATTCCAAACCAAATTTACTTCTGTTTGGAGTCAAGTATGATTTTACGAAGTCAAATGTGAAGTAATCTTCTAGCCATATTTTTTTTGTTTTTTTGCCAAGCTTTTCCATTTCACTCTTTATTGAATCAGTAGAATATTTCTTTCCACTTTCAATAAGTTTTTGATAACCATAGAATATTAAATTAGAAATATTCTTTCGATACTCATTTTTTATATCATTTGTAAATAAGAAACTATTAATACCATCCATTTCCTACTCTCTATGCTTGGGTTACAGTTCTAATAATTTCAGACAAGTCTTCATGTGCAACAGCTTCATGCCAGTACTTAAATTCCGATGGTTTGACAATATAGAAATAGTCTCGTCCAAACCCTCGAAGATCACTATCAACATATATGCTTTGTGAGATTTTAGCAGTTGTCAGTTCTGGTATTTTATTTAAGAAACTAACCTGATCATCATCTACAATATCTATGTTCTGTGAATTACTTTTTTGAGTTATTTTGAAAATTGAAATACTGTAGAATTGACCAATACTTATGGTTGTGTCTAGACCAAGGTTTCCTAATTTTTTAAAATGTTCAGAAAATACCTTTGAATACTTTATTAGTTTGGCTTTAAGTTGTTCGACTTTTTGGTGATTACTTAAAATATAAACAGGATCTTTAATTCTCTTAAACTCAGGTATGGCTACTTGTAGAGCATAATCTATGAGAGATTGCTCAATTCTACTAACATTGTAGGCTGTAAAAACTAACGAATTTAGTTTCTTAAACTCAATCTTTAAATTAGATTCATACTCAGGTGAGACCATAAGATTAGGCTTATTTTCGATAAGCTCTTGAATCTTTTTTGCCTGACTTGCCACTTTTCCATCCAATACAACAGGAAAATCCAAAAACTCTTTGAAGTATACTCTTGTTCTGTCAATACCAGCCGAGCTACTTGTGTTGAAGACATAGTATGAAAAAAGCTTAGAATTAATTAATCCGGCTATGTTCCAAAGCAATTGTTCGTGATCAGAACTCCTATTACTTTCCGTAAGAACAAATGACATAACAGAAGATGGAAATGCTAAATCTGATTTACTAATTGCCGAAACACCATTAAAATCATTACCTACTTCTAGACCTTTTTTACAAAGCAGTTTGAATCCCTTGAAAAATTTCAAATCAGGTAAATATGCTATCTGATTTTCATCAATTGTTCCTTTTAATCGAAGATATTCTACTTGGTCTTGTATCGTTTTTGATGGGTTTATAGAAAACTGTTTAAATTCTTTTCTACTTTCCAATTCCAAAAATGGCAGATTGGATATTTGTGCGTATTCTACTTTTTTATTTCCGTCTTTGAACTTCAGTCCACCTTTGTACTCAACTTTATTTATTTCTACAATTTTTGATAGAGTTGGATAATCAGATTTGAGCCGTTTGATAAACTGAAAGTCAAAAAATGATCCGTGAACTAATATCTTCCATAACCAATCGGCACCTCCTTTACTGTCAATAAATTTAAATTGTGGAATATATTTAATGTCCCTTCTAGAAATTGTAATTGCTTTAAAATAAAGGAAATTATTATTTGGTCTAAAGGTGGTATGTGTTATTAAATTTGAGAAATCGAATTCTTTTGTTGGGAATTTGAAATGGAGTATTGCAGGAGACTGCTTTGCTCCTTCAAATATCTCTGGTCCGCCAGTGACCTTATTATTTACAGGAGAAAGTTCTGCCACTTGAATAATTTCATAGAATGCTAGGAGCCACTGCCTCCATTCTTTTGTTACCTCAGTATTATAAAGAACTTTACCAGTTACAATAAGCATACATTCAGTATTTATCTTCATAAAATCTTTTACCCTAATTAAAAAAGCTTGAGAAATTTCTTGCTTTCCAATTTTAGGGAATCGATTACCATCAAGTTTTTTTAGATAATCAAGATAGGAAGACTCTTTGACCTTACCCCAAGGAGGATTTCCAACAATGAAGTCCAAATTTTTATTTAAAAGCAGTTTTTGAAACTTTGAGTCTTCATTAAAAAAATCATTTTCTAAACCACTAAAAAGATTCGTCCCTTTTAATGGCAGAAACTTGAAGTTCTCAATTTCAATGGGCGTTTTGTAATCTAATAGTGTAATATAAATTGACAAGATTGTTATTTCAACCGCCTGGTTATCAATATCAATACCGTAAATATTTTCCTTAACAATATTCCAAAGTTCTTCATTGGAAATTGTAGAATTGGATTTTGCCCCACTAGTATCTATGTGATGCTGAACTAATTTACGAATCGTTTCAACTAAAAAAATCCCAGAACCACATGCTGGATCTAATACTTTGGCTGATGTTATAACGCTATTATTTAACTTCTTGTCAACAGTCTGTGACAATACATAATCTACCATATATGGTGGAGTATAATATGCCTTAATTTCAGATTGTCGAGTCCCTTTAGAAAAAGATCTTATTGATTTTTTCTTATTTTCTTCGTTGTTGCTTGTGCCTAGAAAGTTCTCATATATATTGCTAATTAGCTCAACTGGAATTACCTCAAAATCATAAGTGTCAAAAAGCGATGGTTGTACATAATAACCTTTTACGTTTTCTCCAACAAAAAACTTGGAACAATTAAACAAGTTAAAAAGAATTTCAAGATGTAAGTCTGAAACTAATTCAAGTTCATTTTCATTATTCTTTGTGGAGTTATTCATTGGGAATAAATCCCCTTTAAATTTACTTGCTATGTAATTGAAAAAACCATACAGCTTAGTTTTATTAGTTAATAAATTATTTAGGCTTTGGGCTTTTGATTTTTTATCATCTCCTACTATAAAACTCTGATCACTAAATTGGACATTTCTGTCAATAAGGTAACGAATAAAAAGCAAGCGGCCTATTAATCTATTAGCAATCGTAAATGGCAGATTCCCAACATCTGATGATACAAGAAGTCGTCTTGCATCAACAACGTTATTTAAAAGCCATCTATCTACTTTTTTTATGTCTTTATAATAATTATCAAAAAGAAACCGCCATGTTTCACCAGATGCAATCCTATCAATATGAAATAGGCTAATATCAACATCAATTCTGCGAAGTTGTTCTCTCCCACTTCCCTCAAAATCATAGCCATGATAAATCTCAGGTCTCCCTAAATTATCCGTAATTAATATTGCGGGGGCCTGGCTAAAGCTAAAACATTGGCTTGCTAATTCTTTTCTCTTTTGATCACTTGGGTTATCAAAAACAAGAATAAGAGGATTGTTGACTGGGTTGAATGATTTGTTTGATGAAGTAATGTTTTGAAAAGGACTTAAAACAGCATTTGGTTTGAGAACATCATTGAGAACATGAGATATTCTAAATGGAAAAGGAGTTTGCTTAGAGAGAATATCTTCACTAGAATAAAGCCCATTACTCTTATCAAAATCTAGTTTTTTAAATAAACTATTTAATCCTGGCATCTAGTCTTGTTTTTTCAAATCTGAGAAATATAGTTGTCAATATCCGTCAATTGAAACCAATTTTAAGCTTATTCTTTAAAAAATCATTAAGAGTTTGGGGTTGGATTACTTCAACTTCACCAATCATACTCAGCAAAAACCTACCTATACCTAAAAAACTACATACATGATTTCTGTAAATAAACCCATTATCTGTTTTGCTAATTGATGTTTTGGTGCGAGGATATTCCTCAATTATTAAATTATAAGCCCTTTGATTCATACGAAATGAAACTTCTATTTTTTCTTCTCCACTTATTCTAAAATCATCTATGTTGTAAGATTTATGTAAATGTAAATATTGAAATGAATTGGAGGTTTTAATAACTTTTCTTATTCTTTGAATTTTAAAAAGTTTGTTAGTTAATGAAGAAATTTCAAAGCACCAAGCATAATTTAACTCTTCAACTATTCGAATCGGTTCAACCAATCTATCACGAGTATTTAGAGAACTTGATGAACGATATTTGCTAAGTATAATTTGAGCTTTTTCTTCAATAGCGCTTCTTATTTCAGTTATTACTCCTGATTTTCTTTTATTGATAATCTTGTAACTAGAAATGTTATTGTTGAAGAGATATTTAAGTTTTTTAAATAATTCAGGGTTGCCTTGCTCATCATCAAAATAATTAATTACATCATTTATTAATTCAAATTCTTCTTGTGATATGTGGATTAGGTCTGCGAAAGAAAAGTCAGTTTTTTTATTCTCTATAAATTTGAAGTACCCATTTATTGACTCGATTAAAAAACCAGCTCTTTTAAATGACTCTATATATCTATAGGCTGTGCGGGTTGAAATTTCTAGTTTTTCCGCTATTTGTTCTATGGACTGACCAAAAGGACTTGTTAATAAACGAGATACTTCTAAAAGCCTTTCTATTTTAGCTTGATCGTCCATAATAAATGATTTTTGATATTCTTTCTATTTTAAACATGAAGGATAATTACTGTCAATGAATCTTTAAATAAGCTTCTTTTACTTGATTTCTTCGTATCCCTAAGTATTTCCTAGTATATTGAGTAGAAGAATGGTTCAACACCTCTCCTACAAAAATCAGTGCTTGTTCATCCTTACCTTTATTGTCAAAAACACGGTAAGCAAATGTTTTTCTCAGTGTATGACTTGACGGGTTTTCTGTTTCAATATCAGCTTTTTCAAGAATATTCTTAAATGCTTTATTAAATGCCCTGGTTGAAATTGATCGTCCCGGATGTCGTGGACTTTCTAGAATAAGGTCGTGGATGTTGATCGGGTCCACAATCTTATAGTTGGATGTTACCAGTTTAAGTAGCTTCTCATTAAAATAGATCTTCCGGTGTTTTTCGGTTTTGAATTCATACAGATCCTTGTCGGACTTGTCCAAAAAATCATACCAGGTAAAGTGAAGCAATTCCTTTGCCCGGGGACCCAGGTATCCACCAATAGCAATGGCCGTTTGGTAGCGGGCCAGCATAATCTTCCTCTCCCCTTCCGATTCGTGAATGGTCACGCTCAGTTCCTTCAATAATTTCTGAAATTCTCCATCCCAATCCAGGGGGCTGCAGGCAGTTTGTGATGTGCTCATTTCGGGGCAATTTGCATCGTTTTAGGGTACCAGTTTTTAAATATACGTCTTAAAAGTGGAACTTACTACAATAATGAAATGCAAAATTATGAGTAAAAACCTTCCCTATTGGCTGTAATGAAAGAAAACGTGAGGCTGCTGAAGAGTTCCACCTAGAGCAAAAGTGGAACTGATGCAATATTTATCTTGATTTAAGCTTGATACCAAACCCAAGGATTAATTGTGACCAATTGGATTGGAAATCAATACTACTATTCGAGTCTGAAACTAAATTGGAATTAAATAGCGAATATTCTAAAATAACTTTAAAATTATTGCCAATAATAACCCCACCACCATAATTATACCCTTTAGTCAAACTAAGACTAATTGTTTCAGTATCATTAGGGTTTATCATACTTATTTTTCCAGTATAAACACCCCCTCCCCCTCTAACATATGGACTAATTACCCCTTCTTTATTAAACTCTATTAATAAAAACATGTTAGCTTGATTCAACTGAACCTCATTTCGGTATATCTCCTGATCATCATTATCTCTAGCGACAAAATTATATGGATATAGTACATTCGTAGAAATATCTAAACCAAATTTAAGAACTCCACCGTACATCACTTTTATGCCAACCGGAACGGAATGAGCATTGGTCCAATTATCAAAGTCAAAATCAGACCTTGAGATACCAGAATATACTTCCAAAAAAGTTGATTGTGCTTCTGTTCGAGAACACAAAGAAATCAGAAGTAATATAATAAAGATTCTAGCCTTCACTTCTCCAATCAATTTGCTTATGAACTGGCAATTTTGGTACTCTCTTTAACCCCATAACAGGTTGATAAATGCTACTAGAATTTAAATTGAAATCTCCTGTTTCTATACGACCACCTGATACTTTGTCTGCATACCAGGTGCCATAACCACCGCCAGCTGTTTCAAATTGTCCACCAACTCCATTAGAATCAAACGAACCATAAAAGGCAAAAAAATAATCATAGGATACCAAAACCAAAGTGCCATTGATATCAACACCCCCAATTAGAGGAATATCTACTAAAGCTCCAAAATACAAAACTCTAAAATAGCCTGATGCACCACCAACTTCATCTATTGAAACAAAGATTGGAGACCCATAATTGTCGGAACCCGAATATATGCCTTTAATTGAACTTCCTGGATTACCTTGATCCGGTATAAATGGATTAGAGCCTTGCTGAACTTCTTGTCCATCAGTAACACCATCTCCATCTGTATCTGGGTTAAGAGGATTTAAGCCATAATAAACTTCCCAGTCTGGTAGCCCGTCATTATCAGTATCACAATCGTTAGGGTTTGTCCCAATTAGCCAAATCTCTGTTGCGTCATCAACAGTATCGCCATCGGAATCAAATTGGCTAGGTGAGCCACAGTTTTCATTAGTTGGCACATTTGTATCTGTAGGAGGTTCATCAACTGGCGGTGGTGAATCTCCATTATTGGAACCATACAATGCTTGTATACCCAAAATATCATCATTAGTTAGTTCATGCTTTATCACCCCTGGCAAAGCCTGCCAGTACATAATCGAATTCTCGTCATCGCTATGTTCCAGACCAAGACTGTGACCTAACTCATGAATTGCGGTTTCTAGCAAAGAATATTCAAAACCACTCGAAAATCCATCTTTCCAAAATATATCATCATTGAAATGGGCATCCCCTGATATGATTCCTTGAGCAGGAAAATATGAATGTGCCAGAACTGAACTGGGAAAAGCTTGATTTGTACAAGACTCTCCAACTATGCTATATAATTCACAATGTGAACCGGTACCAAACCCAATGACAATATCGGCTTGTGAGGCATCACTTGCTTCATGAAATTTCAATGGTGTTACTGCAGCCCATTTGTTCAGTGCTTCTGCAAATATTTCCTTTTGTCTTATCGAAGATATTCCATCATAAGTAGCATTAACTAGATAGTAATAGAGGTTATCTTTTTGCCACCTGGATTTCAATTTATATTCTGCCAGCTTTTTATCTTGTGATTGAGGGAGTTCGTCATAAAAGTACCCTTCTCCACCTGTCACACCATTAGTAATTTTCCCGTCAAAATCAGAACAGCTGGCAGCAAATAATATTAAAAACACTATTATATATATATTATCGATCGATAATGTCTTATAAAACATAATATATTACATATTACTTTTCGTATTTGTGAAAGTTACTATGGGGGAGCCTAATAAGTCAATACCCAACCTTGGGCATTTTTAATATCATTTGCTCTTTTATGAGTCTTTGGTTGTCCACATATTAAATGAATCAAAGAGCTTAAAACTTACCATTTTCAACATTCTAAATGAACCACCAGAAACCAAGATGCAAATGGGAAAAGTCCCTTATAATGAATTAATATTGAGCTTTTTCAAACATAATTGTATTGTTTTCCATTTCTACATTTTAAAATAGTAGCGACATATTTTAAATAGCCTGTGAACGAAGGGAAACCAATCAATATTGCGATTTATTTAATTCTTTCAATAATTTTTCAGGATTTTGTCTATTATCCCAAAATGCTGTCACAATAACAGTGTCTCCATTAATTTTATAATAAATACTAAAATGTCCCATTGAAGCAACTCTTGTTTTTGGAAATTCAGACAATCTATACATTTTGGGTCTCTTTGCAATTATTCTAACCTTTTCATTGCTTAGCTCTAACAGTTTCAAGGAATAGTTATTAGATTTATTACGTTCTACCCAGTACTGTAAAATTATATTTCTTTGCCTGGCAGCGGTTTCGGTCCAGACTATTCTTTTGATAGCCATTCAAGTTCCCTTTGAGCCAGTGTCTCCTGGTCAATTACTCGCTTATTTTTGATGTCGTCATCGCTCATCATTAGCATGAGCTTTTGTGCTTCAGTTAAAGGTATTTTTATATGCTCAACATTTGATGATTGTATCATTTTTTGAAGCGCTTTAAGATAATCTTGATCGTCAATTGCCATCAGACTATCAATTAATTTGTTTCGCAATTCTCTAGCTGTCACCATAGTATCAAATATAACGTTTAAACTTACAAAAATCATTCTAATTGGCACACATTTGCCATTTTTAACCGCCCGAAGCTTTAGCGAAGGTGGTTGCATCCCTCTACCCTTTTAATCACCGAAATTAACAAAGGTGACTTCCTAAACCTGCAAAAGGGCCCCTCAGTTCTCTTACTGTTTTACCTCTAATGAATGCCGATAGTAATTCACAATAAAATTGAGAACAAGGAGCAGCGTTAAAAGAAGACTGAGGTAAGCAAATAGAGATAGATGGAGCTGTACAAAAGTGAGCAGAAGCACTGCAATAGCCACCGAAAACAGGGTAAGCTGTACCTTAAAAATAGCAGGCCCTACTTGTTTAGGGTAGTTTAACAGGCGCATCATGGTGGCTATGCCCAGCAGAAACAAGGCCAGCGAAAACCCAAAAATTACGTTAAACGAAAGCCACTCCCCTGGCGCCTGGCCATAGCTTGCAAACAATCCGCTAAAGGCCATTCCCATCAACCCAAGAGCTAGCAAGGTAGGTATGTACAATAGTTCGAGCATGCTGCTTTTCAAATAACCTGATTTGCAGCGAACATCGGAGATGAGCGTAAAGAACAACCACCACAAACCAAACACAATAAAAACGGCAAGTGTAAAATAAACCCAAACCATTGTATTTAACTCCTCCAGGTGGCCCACTCCCGTAATAACCCCGGACATGACTTCACCAAAAATAATAATGGTAAAGAGCCCCATTCGCTCCGACATGCTGGAAGAAAGCGTAAATGCAGAGGCATTCCGACCTAAAAAGGCAACGGAAACAAATGGAGGGAGGTAGTTTAAAACAAGGGTTGTGTAAAACACCATCCATAAATACTGTGGCTCAACATATAAAGAGGCAAACAGCAAGGCAAATGAGAGAAGATAGAATACGGTATATGGCCGGTTTAATTTGCGGTGGTATTTATCGTAAATACCCACGCTCCACCACAAATAGGTAATATATACCTGCATGATCATGAGCACAATGGTGATATTAAAAACAGCATCTGCACGCGAAAAATCAATAACAATGACAAGGGCGGCTACAATAAGTATTTGCCACAGGGTCATGAGCCGTGTGCGTATGCCGGTGGTTCCATGCAGGTCGTGGTACAGACTGCCATTGAGCCACCCCCAAAAGATCATAACAAAGAAATAAACGAAAACAAACAAGTTGTTCAGACTCAGGTCTTCGGAAAGATGGTGGGTGATCTTAGCAATGGCAATAACGTATACCAGGTCGTAGAACAGTTCCAGCCAGCTTACCTTTCTATCTTCAAAGTCGGTGGAGAATTTCTTTGGCGGGCCCCACCAATTGCTCGATTTAAGATCAAATTTCACTTGTTCTTTCCTTTTTACTCGCTCTTTAAAATAGTACTTGATCTGTTATCCTGCTTACCCATTCTGCGTACATTTTGCCCGAAGGATGCAGGCCATCACTGGCTACAAGGTCAGGCTGTTCCAGCCCCTTACGGGAAATATCGGTAATGTTAACGTAATGCACCTCATATTGACCGGAAATGGACTGATTAATGGCATTGAATGCATCAATCTGTTGGGATATGTTGGTGCTGCCACCTCCAAAAGGCGTATAGGCATAGTCGGGTATGGAAACCACAAACACCCGGTCTTTCTTTCCACCCGCATAAGCAATAGCGCGCTTCAAAAGCTCTTCAAATTGCGTGCTGTATTCATCAATAGAGCGGCCCTGGTATTGGTTGTTCACCCCAATAAGTAAGCTTACCCAATCGTAGGTGCCTTTTGATTCCGTTGCATCCAGCTCTTTAAGCAGGTCTCCGGTTGTCCAGCCGGTACGGGCAATAATTTCGGGGTTGGCAAAAGGTCTTTCCTGAGCATTTAAGACGTCAACCAATTGCACAGGCCAGCGCTCGCTTTCGGCAACCGACTGACCAATGGTGTACGAATCGCCCAAGGCAAGGTAAGTCGCTCCTGTTTGATTGTTTGTTTGGGTCATCTGGTCCATTTCTTTCTGGCCATTTTGGCTACATGAATAAAGCGAAAGCGAATAGAAAAGCAAAAACAAAAGGTATCTGCACATAGCTATAACTCAGGGTTAAGCAAAATTAATCAAACATAATTATCTTAAAATGCATTTAAATAACAAGAGTTCTATGCAAGCAAACCGATAATTAAAAGTAAAAAACAAAGATCCGATCGATCGATACCCCAACCAGTTCCAGGCTCATAATAATTTATAGTAGGATATTGTCTTTGATAGGTACTGATCCGCTAACTTTAATAATAAGATAAATAAGAAATGAACACTGCATTTATAGAAATGCTCCAAAAGCGGCTTGCAGGACTTGAAGACAAGGAATTCAACCTGGAAGCATGGAAAAGCGGCACAGCTCTGCTCCTAACCCGTATTTTTTGCGAGGGCAATTCGTACAGCAAAGAGATAGAGTCCATGAAGGTGGATTATAGTAGTTGGTCGTTGCGTGATGCCACTTCGGATTATAATCCCAGGGAAGCGAGCAAGAGATTAGGTCGCGAGATTCTGGAATTGGCCATAGCCGAGCTTCAGCTCCCAGAGAGCTCTGCTAAAAGCAACCAGTACATCGCCTCCTTGCTTCAGGATCAATCGGATAACCTCAAAGAAGCCATTGCAAAAAAGGATGAACAAGCCATACGAAACGTGCTGAAAAGCGAAAAGAAAGAAGTTCTTGTTGATTGGCTGGTAAAGCTGCTGGTTAAATAGCGTTTGATCTGATAATTACAACCGACTAAACGTGGGTAACAGAATTTCAACACCAACCTTTCGCAACTTCAATCCCTTCTGGGATAGCGAATGCTTTCTACCATTTCCTGCACTTCTTCCAGAGGTGCAGGATAAAAGCGAGAAATGCCAATGGAAATAACAAAATTTACAACCATAGCCACACTACCAAAACCTTCTGGAGAGATGCCAAACCACCAGTCGTCTGGTGAGCCGCCTCCTAAATAGCCCAGCTTGTATTTGACCATATAGAAAAGCATTAGCAGAGTACCCACAACCATACCGGCCACAGCGCCTTCCTTGTTCATTCGTTTATCAAAAATACCTAGGATAATGGCTGGGAAAAACGATGCTGCCGCAAGTCCGAAGGCCAGTGCCACCACGGCTGCTACAAACCCCGGAGGGTTGATCCCAAAATAACCGGCAATGACCACGGCAAAAACAGACGCAATACGTGCCCATATCAACTCCCCCTTCTCAGAAATAGCAGGATTGAGCTGCTTTTTAATCAAGTCGTGCGAAATACTGGCTGATATTACCAGCAATAAACCCGCAGCAGTCGAAAGTGCCGCAGCAAGCCCCCCTGCAGCAACCAGGGCAATCACCCAATCGGGCAAATTGGCTATCTCCGGGTTGGCCAGCACCATTATGTCCCGGTCTATGGTGAGCTCATTTTTTTGAGGGTCGGCCACATAGGTCATAATGCCGTCCTTATTCTTGTCATCAAATTTAATCAGGCCTGTTTGCTCCCAGTTGGTAAACCAGACAGGAGCCTCGCTGTATTTCCGTTCCGATACGGTTTGTATCATGTTGGTGCGGGCAAATACGGCAATGGCCGGAGCTGTGGTATATAAAATAGCAATAAAGAATAAGGCCCAGCCGGCCGATTTACGGGCATCCCGTACTTTCTTAACGGTGAAAAACCGCACAATTACATGTGGCAGGCCAGCGGTTCCCACCATAAGCGCCAGGGTAATGGCAAACACATCGATCGTAGACTTAGATCCTTCGGTATAGGCCGAAAAACCCAAATCCCTTTGCAGGCCATCCAATTTGTCGAGCAAATAGCCTCCTTCAGGAAGCTTGCCTCCAAAACCAAGCTGAGGAATGATATGTCCGGTGAGCTGGAAGGAAATAAAAAAGGCCGGCACCATAAAGGCAAAGATGAGGATACAATATTGAGCCACCTGTGTGTAGGTAATGCCTTTCATACCTCCGAGTGTGGCATAAAAGAGTACAATAAACATACCTATATATACTCCAGTATCGATCTGCACCTCCAGAAAGCGGGCAAATACGACTCCTACTCCCCTCATTTGCCCTGCAATGTAGGTAAACGATACAATAATGGCACAAACCACGGCCACCGTTCGGGCTATGTTGGAGTAATAGCGGTCACCGATAAAATCGGGCACGGTAAATTTTCCGAATTTGCGCAGGTAGGGAGCAAGCAAAAGCGCCAGCAGCACATAGCCTCCGGTCCAGCCCATCAAGTACACCGATCCATCATAGCCCATAAAGGAGATAAGTCCGGCCATCGATATAAAAGAAGCAGCGGACATCCAGTCGGCTGCTGTGGCCATGCCATTGACCAAGGGAGAAACTCCCCCACCCGCTACATAAAAATCTTTGGTAGATAATGCCGTTGACCAAATGGCAATACCAATATAGATAAGGAACGAGATCCCGACAAAAGCAAAGGTCCAGGTGGTTACATCCATGGGTAGTTATTTTTCGTCCACATTAAATTTCTTGTCCAATTGGTTCATCAGCCGTACATATACAAAAATGAGGATAACAAATACATAGATGGAACCTTGCTGGGCGAACCAGAAACCTAGCTTAAATCCGGCAATTCTAATTTGATTGAGTTCGTCCACCAAAAGAATACCTGCCACATAGGACACCAGAAACCAGATGGAAAGGAGTATTGTGAGGTATTTAAGGTTCTTGGACCAATAGGCCTTCTTGTTGGTATCCATGGGTTAATGTTTTAGGTGTATATAACCACCTAAAATAAAAACTTAAAGGGAGATTTAAAATCTCTGAATGTATTTGAGTTGTAGTAGTGTATAACAAAGAGTAATTGAAAGCCGAACAGAAAATAAGGAATTTCCATATGTAAGTATTCAGGAAGATTTCCGGAGTTTATCAATTGCATCCGAAAGGTCTTCAAGCACTTTGCCTTTCAGTAACCAGGCAGCTGCAAACAAAACAAGCATTACCACTTCTACCCAGAAGATAAATCGGGTACCTTCATCGGCATGAAAACCAAATATCATAATGCCTGCAAAAGCTAATGTCAACAGAATGCCATAACCACATATACGGTACACCAGGTTATAAAGCGTCTTTCCCGGAGCGTTGAGGTCTCCTTTGGTGAACTGGCGGATCAGCATAATAGCCATACTTATAAAAAAGAGTACAGCGCTTCCAAAATGAATCGCTCCCGGAGGTATAAAACCAAGTAGCCTGTCTGTTTCGCAGGAACAAATGGGTGTTGGATGGCCGTAAGGTTCGCAACATACCTCCAAAGGTGTAGGAATGATAGCCACTAAGGCTATGCTTAGTCCTCCAACCCATGTAATGATATTGTCCACTTTGTCGTATCCGTAATAAGAAGCTAGAAAAACACCAATAAGTATGAGCAAACTCGTAAACAGCACACCCGATTGTGTGTAGTAATAGTGGCTAATGGACGAAAGCTTTTCCCCTGCAATTAAAGGAGCCAGAATAGGAAGCAAAAGACCAAATGTTCCAATCCATTTTCGAATACGGTAGTAGCTCAGGTTCGTATTAGGCAGTTGTGTTTCTTCAAAGGTTTTGCTCATGGTTGTCTTGTTTGTTCTATTCTATTTCCGGAAGTTCAGTACAACCTGAAAGTTTTCAGATCAGGTCAAAAGCCAGCGCATAGTGGAAAAGCTCCGAAAACGCCTTTACTTCTAATTTTCTCTTTATGTTTTTACGGTGCTGCTCAACGGTACACCTGCTTATATAAAGCTTTTCCGCGATTTCAGGATTATTCAATCCTTTAACCAGCAGCTTAATTATTTCCACTTCTCTATTGGTTAAAGACCGGAATTTAGAAAGATGCGCTTTCTTAAATGCTTCCTGTTCTTGCAGTCGTTTTAGCTTTTGTGGGGTTAAAAGATGTGCCTGATGGCTACCCAAAACACCATATATAAAGGCATAGTTGTGTTCAGAAGGGCTTGGGTAAAATTCTTTCATAACAAGACAACCAATATCAGGTACGTAACAAGTACCTGATGTATAAGCCTTTAAGATACTACAATAATTTTAATTATATAAATAATTTGATATTAAATTGTGTTAATAGACAATTGTCTAACATTTATTTTAGTATGAGGTATTTCAAACACCCTGTTTTAAAAACAAATAAAAACATGATAAAAATCATGTTTCATGCCTGTTATTATCAATGTTATGACACCTACCTAACTGTAACTTTGGTCACATAACTATTAAATGCAATATATTATGAAACGATTACTCAACTTCTTAGCGATTTTCAGCTTGGGCGCTATGATTTGCATTTCATGTACTAAAGAAGGCCCTCAGGGCCCTCCCGGTGAAGATGGTATAGACGGTATTGATGGAACCAGCGGTACTGCAGGTTGTATCCAATGCCATACCAACAATGAAAATATGCAGATCAAGTCAGCCGAATGGGCAGTTTCAGGCCACGTAACCGGAGGTCATATGGGCGGTAGCTCATACGGATCTCGTGAAGGTTGTACCGACTGTCACTCCAGTCAGGGGTATCAACTGGCAGTTACAGGTAGCTGGGACAACTCTCCCGCAGACAAACCTTTGTCAGCCAACTGCTACACATGTCACCAAATCCATGAAACGTATACAGCTGACGACTGGGCCTTTAGAGTGCCCGATGGTGGCTTACCGTTTTTGGTTAATGACGTAACTTCAGATCAGGCTAATGCCAATACCTGTATCGTATGTCACCAATCAAGAGTTGCAGAACCAGAAATCGACCTTGCCAGCAGTGACAACGTTAGCATCACAAGTTCAAGGTATGGCCCGCACCATGGCCCTCAAGGTAATATGATAGCGGGTGTTGGAAATAGTGGCGCCTATGAATTAACAGGATCGATGAATTATGTAAACAGCACACATGCTTCAAGTACAAGCACCAGCTGCGTTACCTGCCATATGGCAAGCGGAGCTGGCAGCGGAGGAAATTATGAACTGGGCGGCCACAGCAATAACGTTGCCGTTGGTAGCTGGGACGATGACTCTCGTGAAGTAAATGTTAACGGTTGTATTACATGTCATAATGAATATTCTGACAATGATGGTATCACCGCTTTTGTTGCTTCGGCCAGAGCTACCAATATGGCTTTATTCGATCAACTAGCTCAGAAATTAACAGATCTTGGATATTTAACAGGAAGTGGTTCAGTAAATGCATCAAGTGGAACTCCTTTGGTGATTTCACCTGAACATGCAGCTGCTATTTACAACTATCAGTTTGTTAAGGAAGATCAAAGTATGATGATCCATAATCCTAAATACGCAAAGGCTCTGATCACCAATTCACTTGAAGCATTGAATTAAAGTTTCATTAGACATATAAAGTGTAAAGGCCAACGTATTGACGCACGAGTGTTGAAAGTTGGCCTTTTTTATAAAACATTAAAACATAAGAAAACATGATGAAGATTACAGCTAAGATAGTACTGATCGTCATGGGCACATTTATCTTTTCTTCGTGTGTTTACAACATACCGGTTCAGGAAGTGCTCCCTCCCATAGAGGAAGAAGTAAGCTTTGCAACCGATGTTGTACCAATATTCGATGCCCAGGGATGCACCAACTGTCATAATGGAGCTAGTGCAGCTACCAGTCTTAACCTAACTGCCGATGTTGCTTACAGCAATATTACAGACAAGGGGCTCGTAGACTTGGCCGATCCTGAAAATAGTAAAATATACTATTTGCCTTTGCCTACGGGTAGCCATTTTAAGAAATATACTTCTCAACAAGCTCAATATGTTCTCACGTGGATAGAACAGGGAGCCGCTGACAACTAAAAATTCGAACGTTATGAAAAAGACTATTTATTTACTCGTACTGGCCTTATTTTTCGGATTTACGGTTGTTGCTCAGGATGAAGAAACAAAAGACGAAACCGCGCAAACCGAGAAGAAAGATAAACCTGTTCGCACACCATGGAACAGTGGATTAATTATGGGAGGACAAACCTCTCTTGTTCCTGCCAAAGGAACCATACGTTTTGATCTCATTCACCATTTTGGGCCATTCGACAACGGAATATCCGATCTGTTGGGTATCTATGCAGATGGAGCCAATATTCGTATGGGCTTGAATTACACAGTGATCAATAACCTTCAAGTAGGTATTGGCATTACCAAAAACAGCATAACCACAGATTTTAATGCCAAATACACTGTTTTTGAACAAACCAGAAAAAATAGCATGCCTGTTTCCGTTACGCTCTTTGGCAACATTGCTATTAAAGGTGGGCCAAGAGAAGTTTATGGAATAGAGTATGAAAACGTGGACCGACTCTCCTACTTTTCACAAATTATTGTAGGCAGAAAGATCAGCAAGTTCCTGACCATTCAGGCAGCAGGTAGTTTCTCGCATATCAATAACCTGCAGGAAGGGGTTAACCACGATGCAGTGGGTGTGAGCGCTTCTGCCAAAATAAGGGTTAGTTCTACTATTTCTGTAATAAGCCACAACGATATTCCGCTTAAGTTGCAGAACATTTCAGAATACAAGGAATTTGAAGCAGTAAAACCTAATATTCAGCTTGGAGTGGAGATAATCACAACCTCACACGCATTTCATATATATGCCGGCACATCCAACTACATACTGCCGCAAAACGTATACACCCTTAACCAAAACGAGCTGGATCTCAAAGGTTTAAGATTTGGATTTATTTTAACTAGATTATAAAACAATGAAAACGAACAAATTAGTAATCAGCCTTATGACCATACTGTTGATGATGTCATTCACATTATGGCAACAAGACAAAAAGCCCTGGAACATTCCAGACAAGTACAAGAAAATGACCAACACCTACACAGACGACATGGACGATCTTATCGACTATGGTTCTGATCTGTATGCCAAGCATTGCGCTTCGTGCCATGGTGATGATGGTATTGGTGACGGCCCAAAAGCGGATGAACTTAAAAGTTATCCCGGTGATTTCACCACGGATGAATTTAAGAAAAATTCTGACGGGGCTATTTACTACATGTCCATTGTAGGAAGGGATGAAATGCCCAATTTCGAGAAAAAAATTCCTGATGAAGAAGGCCGTTGGGCAGTTATTGAATACGTCAAAACTTTATGATGTAGTCAGGAAAGTTAGGGTTCTACCCTTTGTTTAATACCTAACTAAAAAACCATGGGAGAAATTAATAAAAAAGACCGGAGAAATTTCATAAAAACCGGCCTAGGGCTAGGTGTTGCCTCTTTGGTAGGCAGTCAGCTTACGTCCTTTGCGGTTGATAATGAAAAAAAAGAGACGGTTAAAGTACTTACACCAGACGGGAAACTGGTAGAAGTAGATAAAAAAGCCATTTCTGAACCTGCTACTTTACCTGCAAAAGGAAAAGAAGCAAGGAAAGGATTACCCGGACGCAAATTCGTTATGGTCATTGACCTGTCGAAATGCGCCAACGCACGCAAATGCGTGGAAGCATGCCAGCGCGGCCACGACCTGATGCCTAACCAGGAGTTTATTCAGGTTAGCCTGAAAAAGGATAACGAGTATGGGGAGCCCTACTGGAGCCCTAAGCCATGTTTTCACTGTGGCAATCCACCATGTGTAAAGGTTTGCCCTGTAGGAGCTACCTTTAAACGAACCGATGGTATTGTTCTGGTGGATGCCGATCAGTGCATTGGTTGTAAATTCTGTGTTTCGGCATGCCCTTATTCTGCCCGAATATTTAACTGGAAAGACAGGGAAGAATACCATGAAAACCGTGATTCCTATTCTCCTGAAACCAGCGTGCCCGGTCAAGTGGGTACCGTAAGCAAATGTGATTTCTGTCCTGACAGAGCCAGAGAAGGAAAACTCCCCTACTGTGCGGAAAGCTGCCCAATGGGGGCCATCTACTTTGGTGACGTAAATGAAGACGCCATATTCAATGGTCAGGAAACCCTGCGTTTTAAAGAAACGATAGCCAACAGGGCCGGATACCAGGAAATGTCACATTTAGGTACCGACCCAAGTGTGTACTACCTGCCTCCTGCCAACAAGAGTCATCCTTACAAACGCGGTTTGAAAGACCTTGACGAAGGTTTGAAAGATTGGTATTTGGATCAAATTAACGAACAGCCATGAGTGACACTACACAAACACTTTTAAATAAGTACACCAGGTTTTTGGAAAAACCGAACCGATCGTGGTATATCCTGATGGGTGTACTGGGCCTAGTCGTTCTTTTGGGTTTGTATGCGTTGATCCAGCAAATCGTTCATGATCACATTGTAACGGGTATGCGCGACAACGTGGTTTGGGGAGCTTATATCGTTAATTTTATTTTCCTGCTGGGAGTAAGTTATGCAGGTGCCATTATTTCCGGGGTATTCCATCTGGGAAGAATAGATTGGGGCAAGCCATTGATCCGTATCATCGAGATCATTACGTTCATTACCATTCTTATAGGACCTGTGTATATCCTGCTTTGTATCGGTAGGCTCGACCGGTTACATTACCTCTTTATTTATGCACGCATTCAATCGCCTATTATTTGGGATTTATTTGCCGTAATGATTGACCTGGTGCTTTGTACATTCTACCTGTACCTCACCTTTATAAAGGACTTTTCTCTCATGCATTTAAATGCTGATAAGTATAATTTTTCGGCATGGCAGAAGAAACTGTTCAAGTTTCTATCTCTGGGATATAAAGGCACGGAGAACCAGAAAAAACGATTGAACAGAGCACTGGACATAATGGCAGCCGTTATTATTCCAACAGCAGTTGTGGCTTATTCGCTTTTGGCATGGTTATTTGGAATGAACTTGAAGGAAGGTTGGCACGATAGTCTTTTTGCCCCTTATTTTATTGTTTCTGCTGTGTTTTCGGGCTTTGCCATTATCATGATGCTAATGGGAATCGTTCGTAAATACTTCGATGCAGCATCCATTCTTACGGACGGCCATTTCAATTTCATTGCCTACGGCATGTTCATCATGGCATTGATATTCGGATACTTTACGTTTTCCGACTACATTACCCGTTGGTACAATACCCAGGAAGCAACAAGCGAATTGATCCATAAATACCTTGCGCTTGATCAATACGGTTATATGACGCTAACCATGCTTCTTTTTACCAGTATAATTCCAATACTGGTTGTGGCTGTTCCTGCTTTGAGAACACGTACCATGTACATGGTTTCCGCTTTTCTGGTACTGGTTGGGCTTTGGATGTTCCGGTACCTGATCATTGTTCCGGTACTTGAAACTCCATATATACCAATCGTTTCAACCGACCCTGCTGTGATAAAATACACCGCCACCTGGGTTGAATGGGCATTGGTAGCGGCAGGCTTTGCAGGAGCCATCATGCTCTATATGGTTATTCTAAAGGTTATTCCGGTCTTTCCAATTGCTGAAATGCAGGAAAGCCACACGTTTAAACTCTTTGGTAAGTATTCAATAGATAAATTGCTGAGCCAGAAGGACTTTAGCTGACATACGAATGATAAAATAAATAACTAGTTATGAAATCATCCTATAAACTTGTGTTAGTCCTGGTTGGTGTACTGCTAATAGCAGGCATAGATTCCTTTGCTCAAAATAAAGAAAAGGCCAGGAATAAATTTGAATATGAAAAGCTTTACAACGGCAATAAAAAGCTGAGCGCACGGATATTCGTTAAAACAAATTCTGGGCTTGTGGGTGTTCCGGGAGCGGAAGTATCTTTTGCAGCAGAAACAGATTCTGCCAAGGTGAAGCTCGGCAAAGTAACCACCGATGAAGACGGATGGGCCTATTTGATTATCGAGAAAGGATACGAGTTGCCTCAAATTGATGGCAAAACCACGTTTGGTCTCACCTATGCTGGTAACGACAGTATCAAACGGCTTACTGATGACATGGACATCACAGACGTTAATCTGTCGTTTAAGCTTGATGAAGAGGGGAAGACTGCTGCTTTAGTGGTTACTGACTTTGCAGGCCAACCGGTAGATAGAACCAAAGTAAAACTTGCAGTTAAAAGGCTCTATAGTTTGCTACCCATTGGTGACGAAAGAACAGACTCTACCGGCATGATGACCTTTGAGGTACCTGAAGATATACCCGGAGATGCCGAGGGGAATATTACCCTTGTCGGCATAATCGAACGCGACCGAAAATTTGGGAACGTTGAAATTCGACAAGACGTTAACTGGGGCATTCCGAATACCTATAGTGTATCTGAAGAAAAGCGGAATCTTTGGACACAGTCGGCCCCAACCTGGATGCAGGTTATGGTTTTCGGAGTTTTCATTGTTGTGGCAGTATTTTTCTTCTATGCTTTGTATCAGGTAGTTATGATCCCCAAAGATCGTTGATACTTAGAAATTCTAGTTAAAGTACCCATGGATTCCCAGGTCCGGCCGGTGTATTCCGGTCGGGCTTTTTAATGATAAGGAAAAGGGATTCCCGTCAGATCCTCGCAAATTTTAAGCAGCTCATCCTGCTTGGCAATTTCATTTGCCTCAGGGTTGTAATTGAATTGTTCTTTATGGTAAAAATAATGTCCACTAACCAATGCTTCAGGGTCGTTACTGGTAGCGAGCCACACTTGTGTTTGATAGCCCTTCGTGAGGTCATCCGGTGCTCCTGATCCACCCATTTTAGTGGGCACCCAACCCGGATCTACCGCATTGGAGCATACACTTGGCCACATGCGTGCTACTGTAAGTGCTAGCATAAGATCATGCAATTTGGAGTCGGAGTAACTTATGCGGCTAAGATCAGAGGCCAGCTTAACTAAGTTCGCCCGTCCATATGCCTGATTCTGAGAGCTTAGATAGATCAAACGTTTGGGTTTATTAATAAGGCTGGTAAGAATGTAGGGAGCCAATGTGTTTACCGCTACTATTTCTTCACCTGAAGCACGATATACTCCTGCATTGTGAATAACAGCATCAAAGCTTCCGAAAGCATTTACATCAGCAGCTAATTGCTTGGTTTCACCCATATTGGTTAAGTCTGCAATTAGTACAGTTTCTGCTCCAGGAACTTTATCAAGTGCTTCCTCCGCTCTTTGTTCATTTCGTGCATGAAGCACTACATTATGTCCTTCTTTCACTAGCTGCTTTGCCGCTAGGTGACCCAGTCCATCAGCTGATCCGGTTATGAATATACGCGCCATACTTAAAGGTAAAACTAATCTGGCACAATAGCATCTAGTCAAAATAACCTAATCCTGACATGATCTTATCCGAACATTTTTCAATGCGCGATACTCTGGTTTTTGATTGCTTTGGTTGTGTAAAATGAAGAATATACCCACGCTTTCTACCAGGTGTTAGTGCTTCAAATGCGGTTTCAAGCTTTGTATTTTCCTTAAATTTTTGAAGTAACTCTTCAGGATAGATCAACTCATCTTTTTGTTTAAAATCAACCTTTAAACCTGCTTTTTCTACTTCTACTGCTTCGAAAATATAGGCTTTAATTGACTCCTCAAGGTCAACTATTTGTTTACTACTTGTAAACTTAAAGTATCTGGCTGATTGGCTATTCTCTCCAGATGAATGCAATAGTTCCTTTTCATCCTGTAACAATACCCCTTTAAAAAAACTTAAAGAGGCATACTCTTTAAATGCAGATACGATAAGAATGTTACTGTTTTTATAGGTATAGCACGGCACTCCCCATTTGGACTCTTCCGTTAATCCACAATCCAAAACAATGGCACGTAATCTAACGAGCTCACTTCTCCAGGTATTTACTTTGCATTGAGGTGTTCCTCCAAATTTGCATCGCATGCAACCGTCTGACAAATAGGTTTCAACATCTTTTGTCATTGCCATATTTTAGTCGTTTAAACCTTTGCCATTTAATATATGATCTCTGTACTTATCAATCCGGTCTTTACGGGTTTTAGATTGTTTAGCCTGGGAGAAATAGAGTAAATAGCCACGTTGTCTTCCGGGAGTCAGGGCCTCAAATGCTTTTTTGAGTTCTGCATCTGAGTTTAAAACCTCTTTAAACTCATCAACCATGGTGAACTCAGAGGTCTTCTTTAATTCAACAGATAGACCAGCTTTTTCCACCTCAATGGCTTCAAAGATGTAGGCTTTTAATACAGCTTCCATCTTTTCAATTTCTTCAAGATTTGTAAAACGTATCTGACGGGCAGATTGTACGTTCTCTGTTTGTTGGATCAAAATACCTTCTGTGTCTTTCAGTAATACTCCCTTATGAAATAAGAATGCACAATACTCCTTAAAACCGTGAATTAAAACCACATTGGTTTTCTTAAAAGTATAGCAAGGTACACCCCACTTAAGCTCTTCTGTTAAACCACAGCTTAAAGCAATGGAACGGAGTTTCTTATATTCCTTTTGCCACTTACTATTCTTTTCAAAAAAGAAATCGACTTTGGGGTTCATTCTTTAGGTTTTAGTTGATAGGAACAAGTCTTCTGCTCTCCGGTCTGAAATACCAAGATACGGCAGTTAAAACCAATAATAAAGATGGTCCGAAAAGATCTGTGGGGGCAGAACCACTTATGAGGTGGGATAAAATAGCTCCTGTCATGTTAAAGAAAAAACCGGCATAGGCCCATTCCTTAATCAGTGGAAAACGGGGAATCAGCACGGCAACCACTCCTAAAAGTTTCCATACACCCAGAATAGTTGAGATGTAAACCGGATATCCGAGACCGGTTATCATTTTTACTTCTTCGTCCATACCAATCAATTGAACGATGCCTGTGGAAGTCATACCAAGTGCCAGCCAAAGTGTGGCTACCCAATATGTAATTTTCTTTGCCTTAGTCATAGCGTTTGTTATTTTAATTTGTTTGCAATTTCCTGTAATCGGTTGTGTGCCATATTTATACCCTGTGCGAAAGGTAATTTCAGCATCTCATCCCTATCTGCCACCGATCGATAGATAATATGCATAGTTAGCTTGCTGGAAGTATCATTATGTTTCTCAAATTCGAGGAATTCAAGCTGCACGGGAAAAGGCGTGTTTTCCATTTCAAAAGTCCTCGTAATCTTTTTATTTGGCTCCACGGAGTGAATGGTTCCATTAAACCGATGTTTGTTACCCTTGGGGTCGGTTGTTTCAAACTGGTAGCTTCCGTGCCTTTTATTCTCGAGCCTCAACACTTTGGTTCCCATCCATTGTTCCACGATATCCGGCACTACATAAGCCTTATAGAGCAATTCCACAGGAAGATCAAATTCACGGGTAATGGTAATTTCCTGCCTGTTTTCTTCAAAGTTTAGTTTAGTCTTCAATTCCATCAGCATTAGTTTTTATTGGTATAGTTCTTCATTACCGATTCCAGTTTGTTAAACCGATCGTCCCAAAGTTTTCGAAAAGGTTCTACGAATTCTGCAATCTCTTTCATTTTGGAAGCGTTTAAATAATAGTAAATCTCCCTTCCGCTTTGCTCCTGCCCTAATAATTCACATTCGGTCAGTATTTGTATATGTTTTGAAATAGTTTGACGTGATGAGTTAAACTTAGCAGCAATGGCTCCGGGTGTCATAGCCTGTAGAGCCACCAATGTAATGATCATTCTACGCGTGGGATCTGCAATTGCTTGAAATACGTCTCTTCTTAGCTCCATTTATGCAGTCATTTGACAGCAAATATACATGCAGCTATTTAACTGCGCAAATAATTTAAGAACTAATTTGTATGCCAAGCTCTTATGAGATTAGAAAAATAAACATCACGTTTTTCTTGCAATTTAAGCTGTTTTGTGTTACATTATCGGAAACGAAAGATTATAAAATTGATCCAAAAACATTGGATATAGAACTAAAATTTTTAACACAATGAAAGCTTTAAGAATTTTTACGTCATTAACAATTGGTTTAGCTGCAGGTCTTGCTGCAGGTTATCTTACAGCACCAAGAAGTGGTCGTAAGACACGCAAAAAATTATCATCTGAAATTGATTCACAGATGAAATCTCTTGAGAAGAATATGAATAGTAAGTTGTCTGAAGCAAAAAAAGAGTACAACCAACAGCTTACTAAATTAACAGAAAGCGGCAAGGCTGCATTAAATAAAGCCAGAGAAATGGCTTCAAGTAATTAAGGGTTAATTGAACATATAAAATAGCTCATTTCAGGGCTTTTTATACAAGCATACACCTTACTTCCTCTACAACATAAAAAGTAGAGGTAGTAAGGTTTTATTTTTGTTTTAATTCTCCATCAATTAGGCATAAGGAAAATACCATTCATCCCTCACAATTTTTAAAAATTGAATTGAGTTTACAAATCAAGCTTATATGTTTTCTACAGCCATTTAACCTAAATAAGGCTGATTATAAAAGCGCTTATTGGTTGCTTTGTAGAGTGCATTAGCCAATGCTCCCATTACAGGAGGAAACGGAGGTTCGCCTAAGCCAGTCGGGTCAATATCGTTTTCAACAAAATAAACATCAATGGCTTTAGGAGCTTCTGAATGACGAATCAAACGATAGGTATTAAAATTATTATGATCCGGTTTACCTTCAGAAAATGTCATTCCCGAACTGTACATGGCATGACCAATACCATCAACTGTCCCTCCTTCAATAAGGTTAGTGGCAGCCAGTGGGTTCACAACAATACCACAATCAGCTGCACAATGCACTTTTTGAATTACAGGTTTACCATTTTGCATTTCAAGATCTACGATCTGCGCTACATAGCTATTATGGCAGTAGTATGCAGCTACACCCCTATGAACACCCGGCTTGCTATCAGTCCACTTTGCCTTTTCTTTTACCAACTCTAAAACTCCTGCATATCGTTTGGCATCGTAATCATTTCGATCGCCAACCGGGTTGGTCTTAGCCCGTTCAAATAGCTCCAAGCGAAAGTCTATTGGATCTTTACCTGCTGCCTCTGCTACCTCATCCAAAAAGGATTGCTCCGCTGAGGCGATGAAATTAGACCTTGGTGCTCTAAAAGCTCCTGTGCTAATATTTGTATTAATTGACCAGGATTCTGCCAGGTAGTTTTCTACAGCACCTGCTGGAAACCTATTGGCATATAACGGGCTATCTGGTATACCACCTGCCTTTACATGAAACCCAATCAAATTATTATTCTCATCTAAAGCAGCTCTATATAAGGCATGAAAAGCAGGACTGTAGACACCAGTAGTCATATCATCTTCACGGGTATAAATAAGCTTAACAGGTGCATTCATCTTTTGAGAAATAACAGCAGCTTCCACCAAAAAATGCCCGTATAACTTTCTGCCAAAACCACCCCCAGCTCTTGTCATCTGTATATCTATCTTTTCTAACGGTAAGCCAAGACGGGCAGAAACCGTTTTCTCCATATACTCAGGTGTTTGAATTGGGCCCACCAGTTCCGCTTTTTCGCTGGTAACGTGTGCAAAGAAATTTAATGGCTCCAATGTATTGTGAGGATGAAAAGGTGTATAATATTGGCGTTCAATAACTTTAGTCGCTTGTTTAAAAGCAGCCTCGGGATCACCATCCTTCCGAGCAATACGCCCAGGTTCTGCCACATATTTTGCAATAAGTTCAGCATGTTTGTCTGAGCTTTCAAGACCTCCTTGTATGGTAATAGGTGTTCCTTCCTCTACATCAGATTCCTCGATAATAGTATGTTCTTCAAATGCTTCCCATTCCAGCTTCAATGCTTTTTTTGCGTTCATTACCTCCCAGGTAGAGTTACCTACCACGGCAACAAGTTCTGTAAATGAGCTTGTATCCGACCACTGCCTGGGATAATCCTCATTATACGTTTTAAACGTAAAAATATCCTTAATACCGGGCAATGATCGTGCATTGCTATCATCAACAGATTTTAGTTTCTTTCCAAATGCCGGAGGATGAACAATCATGGCTATAAGCATTCCCTCTCTGGTATAATCCAAACCAAAAAGTGGCTTTCCTGTTATAATACCTAGTCCATCCACGTTTTTTCGTGGTGTACCAATAATCTTAAACTCTTCAATGCTTTTCAGCTCTACTTCTGCGGGAACTGTGATTTTGGAAGCAGCAGAAGCCATCTCGCCATAGCTGGCTGATTTTCCACTTCCTTTATGAAGCAATTTCCCTGCTTCTGTTGTAACCTCATCTACGGAAACTTGCCATGCCTTAGCCGCAGCCTCGCGTAACATTCTTCGTGCGGTAGCGCCAGCCATACGCAGTGATTGCCAGCCCTGACGTATGGACTGACTACCTCCGGCTAGCTGACGAGTAAAAATATCTGTGTTTAAAGGCCCTTGTTCAACAATTACACTTTCCCAATCTGCATCCAACTCATCGGCTACTATCATTGGCATTGATGTCTTTACATTTTGCCCAATTTCTGGGTTTGGCGAGATAATGGTTATTACTCCGTTATCACCAATTTTTAAATACCCATTAAGCTCGAACCACTCCTTTGGCATTTCAAGCACCTTCTCAGGATCTGAAATGCAAGAGGCCAACCAGCTAAAGCTCAGCATAAATCCTCCCCCAGCCATAACTGAAGTCTTCATGAATGACCTTCTTCCAATAGATGTTTTAAATAGTTTCATAGCAGTATTGGTTAGTATGTGGCCGCCTTCTTAATGGCTTTTTTTATTCTGGTGTAGGTGGCACAGCGACAAATGTTACCATTCATGGCCGATTCAATTTCTTCATCTGAAGGATTAGGATTTGCTTTAAGCAGAGCAGCGGCACTCATAATCTGACCCGCCTGGCAGTAGCCACATTGTGGCACATCAATTTCTAACCATGCTTTTTGAATCGGGTGATCGCCTTTTTCAGAAAGACCTTCAATGGTCGTTACCTCCTGGTTTCCTACCGCTGAAACCGGAAGTGTACAGGACCTCATAGCAATACCGTTGAGATGTACGGTACAGGCGCCACACATGGCCACTCCACAACCATACTTTGTTCCCAAAAGATTAAGATGGTCCCTCAAAACCCAAAGCAATGGAGTATTGGGATCAACATCTACCTGCCTTTGTTTACCGTTGATGCTTAAATTGAATTGTGCCATAGTAGCTAGATCAGAAGTTTGATGATAAAAATACGCTATTAAATTTACCACTATTTACCTATCAATGTCAAATATTCATTGCAACAGGGCTGATTAAATAAGAATCATAAAATTCAATACACAGGTAAGAGTTGTTTGCATGTAAGAAAACCCAAAGGAAGAAAGAGAACATCCGCTATTAAAGTGTCAGATATAAAGAAAAAGGAACCAAACTCACAATTCGCGCACCACCCCATTCACAAAATCGGGGTTTTCAAAGAATCCAATGCAAATCAATAATCAACCACCAAAGTAGCCGATTCCTTTTGCCATCATTACTGCCAGGAGAGGAATAACAAAAAGAAGAAGTAACTCAAGGCGAATGCATAGTTTAACACCCTTTGGCAATGATATTTGCTCCTCGGGCCTGCCTTTTCGTTGTTTAAGAAAGAATACAGTCGGGTAAATAGAAAGCAAACCGATTACCCCAAACAGGCCAATCTTTAAGTGAAATATCCAGTTGTGATTATAGTAGCTCGCTGGTTTGCCAACGGCAAACCATAATGTAAATCCTGCCGCTAATAGAGTAATGGCACTTAACCCATATACAGCATCAATTCGCGATAATCTGGATAGTTCCCCTCTGCTCAATTTATTTTTTATTAATAGATGTTCAGCTACTATGGTGCTGACAATTGCAAATACACTAATAAAGTGAACATATTTCACCAAGATTTCTAGGTACATATCTATTCCTTTAGTTAAAGGTCTCTAATACATCTCAGGCACAAACGATTGATAGTCCATAGGTGGCCTAACATAATTGCGTTGTTCAGGCAATGTGGGAAGCTCTATCTTAGGATATTTAGTTTTTTGATAGGGTATTAGGGTCAGCAAATGTGCAATGCAATTGAGCCGTGCACGCTTCTTATCATCGGCATTTACCACATACCATGGACATTGCTTTGTATCCGTGTAAGAAAACATCTCATCTTTGGCCTTGGAGTAATCTAACCACTTGGAACGCGATTCAAGATCCATTGGACTAAATTTCCATCGTTTAAGCGGGCTTTCGATCCGAGCCTTAAATCGCTTTTCCTGTACTTCATCACTTACTGAAAACCAGTATTTTATAAGGATAATACCCGAACGTACCAGCATGCGTTCAAATTCAGGACACGACCTTAAAAACTCTTCATATTCATCGTTTGTGCAGAAACCCATCACCTTCTCAACTCCTGCCCTGTTGTACCAACTCCTGTCAAAGAGCACCATTTCACCTGCAGCCGGCAAATGAGGTACATATCTTTGAAAATACCATTGCGTTTTTTCACGCTCGGTGGGTGTTCCCAAAGCAACAACTCGGCATATCCTTGGATTTAATGGTTCAGTAATTCGCTTGATTACTCCACCCTTACCGGCAGCATCACGTCCTTCAAAAATAACTACCACCTTTAGCCCCTTATTCTTTACCCATTCCTGTAAATAAACGAGCTCTTCGTGTAGTTTGGCAATCTCTTGCTCATAATCAGATTTGCTAAGTTTTTTCTGTGGCTTTTCCATGGTTTCAGGATTATGGTATAATCAGCAATGTAATCAAATTATACCTGTATCAAAATGATAAATATCAAAGATAAATTGCATTCATACAAAAACTTACTATTCATCCTTGATGTTCTGATCCGCCTCTTCCTTAACTTAGCCTTTTGAGGAATGAATATATGAGCGATCATCCACTTATTGAGGTAAATGATGTAAAAAAGCACTTTGGAGCAACCAAGGCTGTAGATGGTGTAAGTCTTCAAATTCAAAAAGGGGAATTTGTGGCTCTTCTGGGGCCTAATGGGGCTGGAAAAACCACCCTTGTTGAAATGATCGAGGGGATTCAAAAGCCGGATACCGGCTCAATTCTTGTCAAGGGCATGAATTGGGCAAGCCAGTCTAAAGAAATTAGAAAGATAATTGGACTTTCGTTGCAGGAAACACATTTCATTGACAAGCTCCGGGTGGATGAAACGCTCGAATTATTTGCCAGCTTTTATGATCTTTCCCAATCAAGAGTAGAAGCCTCTTTGGAAATGGTTGGATTGGTTGAAAAAAGAAAGACCTATACAAAAAATCTTTCCGGTGGCCAAAAACAAAAACTGGCGCTTGGTATCGCTTTCTTGAACCAGCCGGAAATACTTCTTTTGGACGAACCTACCACAGGTCTGGATCCAACAGCGCGAAGGGAGGTTTGGGATATTCTCATGGAAATGAAAAGAGAGTACAATACGGCTATGATATTAACCACTCATTACATGGAGGAAGCCAGCTATTTATGCAAGCGGATAATAATGGTTGATCATGGAAAAATACTTGCAAAAGGGACCCTAAATGAGCTTCTCGCCAGGTATAAAAATGGAGAAATGATCACTTTTGAGGTTGACAGGGGAATTGAAGATCAGGTATTTAAGAAATTGGGTAATTACTTGAGCATCAATCTTCAGGAGAACAATACCAAAGGCGAAATTATAGTGGAGAGCCTGGTTAGTTATTTGCCAGAGCTTTTGAAATATATTGAAAACAATAAGTTGAAATTAATTTCAATCGAATGTAGAAAAATGACCCTGGATGATTTGTTTATTACAATGACCGGAAGGCATTTGAGTGATTAAAATGAAACAGTTATATCAATTATTTATAGTAGAGCTTAAAGAGTACATACGTGAACCGGGTGCGTTGTTCTGGTCCATTTTATTTCCCATTTTGCTTGCCTTAGGATTGGGTATGGCCTTTTCAGGAGGTGGCAACCAGGATCGAACAATTGCTGTGGTTTGCCCGTCAAATTGCCAAGGCCTAGCCCTGCTTCCGCAAACTGATACTACGGTTAAAATTGGGAATGAAAAGATTGGTTATACCAACTTTAAATTCAAACATAAAGACTGGAACGAAGCTGTTTTAATGCTCAAACAAGGCAAGACAAGCCTGGTGCTTATGCCATCTGATGTTGGTGAGCTTAATTACCATTTCGATCCGGCCAATGCTGATGCCAAACTCTCCTATCTTCAACTATCCGATTATTTTGGTAAGAAGCCAGTTAACGAAGCTGAAATTGAAATACTGAAACAGGAAGGTACCCGCTATGTAGATTTTCTGGTGCCCGGTATTCTGGCCATGGGCATAATGATGAGCTGCATGTGGGGCATTAGTTACCGAACTGTGGACAGACGGAATAAGAAGCTATTAAGAAGAATGGTAGCAACCCCAATGAAAAAATCATTTTATGTAATTACTCAGATTGCGTCCAATATTCTTACAGGAGCACTTGAAGCGACACTGCTCGTTGTGGTTACTCATCTGGTTTTTAATATTAAGATCACCGGCAGTTTTATTGCCTTGCTGCTAATGTTTCTTGCCGGAAATATATTCTTTAGCGGATTGGCTTGGTTGGTAGCATCACGTACCTCTAAAACTCAGATAGCCAACGGCTTAATAAATCTGGTCGTTATGCCAATGATGATCATGTCAGGAATATATTTTAGTTACCACAACTTCCCTGATTTTATGATAGATATAATCAAATTCTTGCCTCTTACCATTCTTGCCGACAATATCAGAAGTATATTTATAGAAGGCGCTGGTTTAGGCCATGTACTTACCCCATTTGCCCTATTAAGTGGAATAGGCATGGTACTTTTCGCGATTGGCATTAGAGTTTATAAGTGGTATTAATTAACCACGGGTAATTCAACAACAAATACTGCCCCATGCCTATCATTGGCTTCATACCATACAGTTCCATGAATTAGCTCTACGTATCTTTTTACAAGTGACAGGCCTAAACCGGTGGAACTCTCCCCTGCTGTTGGACGTGAACTAAGCTTCGAGAACTTTTTAAACAGTTTGTCTTCTTCTCCTTCCTTTATACCCGGCCCCTCATCTATTATTTTAATCTGTACTCTTTTTTCTAATCCCAACACAACAGCTTCTACTTTATTGCCTTGGTCCGAAAATTTAATAGCATTTGAAAACAGGTTTTCAAAAATTTGGGCTAGGTACGTTCTATCCGCCTTTACCTTACAATTACCCACAGAAGGCTTTAAAACAATTTCTATATCTTTCTTTTGAGCCACATCCGTCATTGAAGCCTTTACTTCTTTCAAAACCTCACACACATTAACAACTTCTAAATTGGCCCTTATTTTATTGTGGCCAATTGCATCCATTTCCAGCACTCTTTCTATAAGATTGTGTGCACTTGCAGAAGATTGATTAATTATGTTGAGATACTCCGCCTGTCGAGCTTCGTCATCTTCAATTGTCATAAGGTTAACCACACTTAAAATATTTGCCAAAGGGTTTCGTAAGTCATGCGCAAGAATTCTGATAATGTAATCCTTTTCTTCAATTAGCTCTTCGAGCTCTATAGACTGCTGGGTAATGGTTGCTTTTTGTTCTTCCAAAAGCTGGTTCTTCTTTTCCACTTCCGACAACGCATGCGATTGAATGTATTCAAAAACGAAAGAGATTAAGAGAATAATAAGTAATAAACCAGGCAAGATGGTAACATACCATTCCGTATGAAGATCGATGTTATACTCTCTTGGTAGTTCTATTCGTTTGTACGCCAGGTAAGCGTACCATTGCATAAATAAGAATGAAATGCTGCCCCAAATTATTCCAGAGAGCCGGTTAACCACCAATATAGCCAGTACAGGTATAGAAATGATCCATGGGTAAACAGCCGACCAAACTCCTCCAGAGTAATAAACGAGTACATATATGGCAAATGCCCCAATTAGTATGTATAAATTACCCAGCCATGAAATAGGTAGCTTTGTCTTAACCAAAAATGGCAACAGCAAGAAACTAATTGCATTGAAGATCATCAGGTAGAAACTTTTTTCAAAGTCGAAAACAGTACTGAGACCAACATAGGAGGTTGAAAAGATGCTGGTTAAAAAGCTTGCTCTTATTAACAATCGTGCTCGCCAGAGCATTTTTGCGTCATCAAAGTACGCGGGGTTAATGAAGTAATCTACAAATCGAGTCAGTTTCATTACCATTTTGATGTTAAGAATAAGGTATGCTTTTCAAAAACTCTCTGAATCAATTAACAATTATATTAAGTTTTCCATGAGTATTCACCATTGCTCCATATTTACGAATACTCCTCTCTAAAATAATTGTAGACATATGTTAACCCCAAAACAAATGCACCTGCCAAAACACCAATTATTACATTAATATAGGGGTCTGCAGAAAGCGAAATGCGGATTAGTAGCGTAGCAAATACATAGGAAGAGTACCTGAAAAGATTGATGTAATGAGAATGATAGCGAAGGGAATAGAAAAGAATAAATATGTCGCTGAAAATGAGCAAAGTATAGAAAGTGTTGAACGAAGCTTCATACAGGCCTGATTCTAAAAAGTTCACTAAATCGCCAACACCAATAACAACAAATGCTGCAAGCAACAACAGCGCAACTATTTTCTTAAACTGGATAAATTTGGTTTGCTCAAGATCAGACTTGGTAATACGACCATGCTTTTGTTTCTTATAAAAGAAACCAATAATGAAAAATATTAACAAGGCTCCAAAAGCATCGGAAAGCATTGGGTAAATCTGATGAAAATCAGACTCAAGATGCATTGGGTGTGAAATATGGTCAAACTCTTTGAAGGCAGACCTCAAAAGTATTATCGAAAGTATTTCGAATTGTTTACCTACTGCATCAGAAACGGATTTGGGTAAAACAAATATTAACCCTAACACCTCAAAAATCAACAAAGCTGTGAAAGACACATCAATTGCCATGTAATAATTCAAATGAGGAAAATATTCCTCAATAACCTCAATGGACATCCAATGAATAAGCAAGGTAATTATTAGCGTAAGGCTAAAAAGGGTTAAGAGAACTGTGCTAACTACTTTGGGTGTTAGCTTACTTTCCCACCGTTGGTCAAGCTTGTCAAAAAATCTAGCAAAAAAAGCAAAAAACATATGTCAAATTTATAAAGAAATAGTTTGGCAAAATACCACTGGCGAGTAATCAGGTAAAACTGATCCTTGCCTCATAACTTAAAAGCAATTGGTAAGTAAATTATCATTTTAAAAAGGTTTCGATATGAACATTGGTTTCTAAGTTGCCTTTTGCCTTTCCCCGAACAGTGCCTGTTACGGGCATCGTGTTTTCAAAATCAGTGCTTGAAGCTACTTTAATATGCGAATTACCTGTAACCATGCCGTGACTGGGATCAAGCCCAACCCAGCCAGCGCCAGGAAGGTAAACTTCCACCCAGGCATGTAATTCAAATTCGGGGTTTTCAGCATCAAAAAAATAGTAGCCACTTGTAAATCGTGTTGCAATTCCCAGGCTACGGAACATGGCAAGCTCCATCCATGCAAGGTCACGGCACGAGCCTTTTTTTAATCTAAAAGTTTCCGAAGGCAAATGCGGTGGTCCTTCCAAACGAGATTCAACAACAAAATCGGAATGAATTTGCCTGGTAAGTTCAACAATAAAGTCAATCGTTTGGGAACCTGATTTTTCTAAAATTCCCTCCGTATATTTAGTTAGCTCAATTGAAAAGGATTTATACGCCAACGCATTCTTTAACCTTTCACATATTCCCTTCGGATATTCAAATGGCACCTTTTGGCAATCCATAGGATGGATAATAAAATTAAAAGGATTATAAGGCTGAAGTTCAGTAATCGATTCGGCTTTGATCCGTAGAAATTTTGTCGTTCCATCAAACCAACAAAAATAAACAAGGTTGCCATCCTCGTCAGTTAAGTTCGTTATTCCTGCCGGTTGAGGCAAAATTTCTAATTTAAACTCCTCAATACTTTGGTATGGCGTTTTTTGCGGCTCAAATCTTAAATAATGTGGTTCAAGAAATACGTCAGAGGTAAATGTGTACTCAGTTTCGTGAATTATCTTACACTTCATACGAAACTTCTTTCTCTTCGCTTAGCAACTTGTCCATCCAGCCCTCAGGAATTCGATGAATTTCTTCACTTAAAATAGTATTCCAGTGGTCCGAAAGCTTTTGCAACTCACTTTGTTCAAATCGCTGTTCAATTATGTTGAATGAGTCTTTTACATAATAAACGATATCTATGGGATACTCCACGTCATTGGCGCTGATTCGAGTTGCATCAAACGAAAGAAAACCCGCATTCAGAGCAAATTTCATGGAAGAAGTGTACTTAATTGCCCTGTCCAAAATGGGTTTTCCGTACCCTTTGTTACCTATTATTACAAAGGGTGAACCTTCAGTCACCTCAATCCAGTTACCTTCCGGATAAAGCAAATAGATCTTATGTTCTTCGTCATTTTCCAATTGCCCGCCAACAATGGCATTCAGGTTAAAATTAAGGCCTGCTTCCTTCAATGAAGCCTTGTCTTCATTTGCAGCTCTTTTTACCTGATCGGCAAAAGCATTAACTGCTTTATAAAGCTTATCGAACGACTCATCATTCTGCTCGATTATTTCCTTGAAATAGGTAATGGATTTATCTCTAACCGAGCGTAGCCCTGAGGTCATTATAAAAAATGAATGCCTGTTCTTATTTATTGTAAATACTTTTTTGGCAATCGTTGTCTCATTACCAGAGGTAATTCGCGTATCTGCAATGCCCACAATCCCTGATTTGAGCTTTATTCCTAAGCAGTATGTCATTGTGTTTTTCCGTTCTGAAATGTCTTCGAGGATAAATTAACGATGTTTTTTGTTGAAAAGAAAGTTTCAAAAATACTTGTTGACAACTGATTCAGTTTTAATTGAAGATCATCGAGATATTCATGCAGTCCGGAACCAAAAATGTCATTGATATCAGCATATTCCAGTTGCGATCGTAAGAGTCCAATCTTCTTCTCGGCACTATTAGAAAAGCTACCCTGATCGCTTCGTGTAATACTTTTGAGCGATTGCTCAGCTCCAAGCAAGCAGCTTAATATGGAGCGTGGAAAGTTTTTATCAAAAATCAGGAACTCTGAAATACTCCAGGGAGTCAGTTTTCCGTACTTTCTTCGGTACATATCGTATGCGCTCACCGATTTAAGCAAGGTTGACCACTGTATGAGGTCAAGCGCTGAACCAACCATTTCAGGATCAGGTAACAGTAAATGGTATTTAACATCCAGAATTCTGGATGTTTTGTCGGCCCGCTCAATTAACTGGCCAATTTTTACAAAATGCCAACCTTCCGTTTTCGATATGGTTGAGTCCAATATTCCATACAAAAGTTGGCAACCTTTCTTTACTCTGTCAAAAAATTTCCGTGGGTCTTTCTTTTCCCAGTACTTTTTGTCCTGACCTTCTTTAACCAAATAATACAAGCTGTTTATCTGTTCCCATACCTCCTTTGTGATTTCTGGCCGTATGGCTCTTCCATTTTCACGAGCATTTACAATGCAGCTATAAATAGAATTTGGATTTCGCTCATCAAAAGCCAAAAAACGGATCACATTCTTTTTAGCGCCTGATTTATAGTAAGCTTCAAATAGTTCTGAATCACCAGTTACAACTACGAGGGGTTTCCACTGCTCTTTCGCATTTGGGTGAAGCTCAAGAGATAAATTAAAATTTACATCAAGAAAACGTGCGTAGTTTTCAGCACGCTCAATGTACCTACTCATCCAATAAACCGAATCTGCAACCCTGCTAAGCATTTTTCTTCATTAATAATCTACAACCCAGGTATCCTTACTGCCTCCTCCTTGCGAGGAATTAACTACAATTGAACCTTTATTTAAAGCAACTCTCGTCAATGCTCCTGGAACTATCTTTAGTTCTTTTCCATACAAAATATACGGCCTCAAATCAACATGCCTTCCCTCAATAGTACTTTCTGTGATGGTTGGAACCCTGGAGAGGTTTATCATAGGCTGTGCAATATAGTTTCTGGGGTTCTTTTTTATTAGTTGCACAAACTCTTGTTGCTGCTCCCTGGTAGATTTTGGCCCTACCAGCATACCATACCCCCCTGACGCATCTGTTTGTTTTACCACAAGTTGATCAATGTGCTCAAGTACATAATTCCTGTCATCCTGCTCTGCACAAATGTAGGTTTGAACATTAGGCAAAAGAGCTTCCTCTCCAAGATAATACTTTATAATTCTTGGGATATAGGCATAAACTGCCTTGTCATCTGCCACACCAGTTCCAGGTGCATTTACCAAAACAACATTTCCCTTTTTATAGGCATTAAATAAGCCTGGAGTTCCTAAAAGCGAATCTTTCTTGAACACCAAAGGATCGATAAAATCATCATCAACACGTCTGTAGATTACATCAATTTGCTTGAGACCCTTGGTAGTAATCATGAATACTTTTTCGTCTTGCACAATAAGATCTCTGCCTTCAACCAGTTCAGCCCCCATTTGCTGAGCCAGGTACGAATGCTCAAAATAAGCCGAATTATAAATACCGGGAGTTAATACGGCAATTGAAGGATTTGAAACACTTGAAAGCGATTCAAGCATGTCGCGAAGGTTATGCGAATAATTGTAAACAGGTCGTACATTCAGTTTTTCAAAAAGCTCCGGGAAAGTACGTTTGAGTATCTCCCTGTTTTCAAGCATATACGACACACCTGAAGGGCATCGCAAATTGTCTTCCAGCACATAGAACTGCCCATCTTCTCCTCTTATAACATCAGAGCCTGTGATATGACACCAAACATCTTCAGGAGGATTTAACCCCTCACATTGTTTAAGAAATGCCGTACTTGACAGGACAAGTTCTTTAGGAATAACTTTATCTTTTAGTATTTTCTTTTCATGGTAGATATCATGGATAAACATATTAAGAGCAATTATTCTTTGCTTTAACCCTTTATCAATAATATCCCAATCTTTGCCCGGGATGATTCTGGGAATAATATCCAAATGAAGAATCCTTTCCACACCCTGGTTGTCGCTGTAAACGTTGAAAGTCATACCCAGGGTAAGCTGCGCCCTATCTGTTTCGTGCTGAAGCATGGTAAGCTTTTTCATGCCCATTTTTTTGAGCCTGTCCTGAAAAAGCTTGTAATGAGACCGGACCATTCCATCGTCTCCCATCATTTCATCATGGAATCCCTTTATTTCATATGATCCAAAATCCATTTTCAACGTAACTGACATAATTAGAAATTTGATGTCGTTTTATGTCTAATAATAAAAAATTAATTGAAAAACACCAGAAATTGATAGTAAAAAGAACTCTATGATTCTAAAAAACATATTATTTTCTGCAATAAGGGTTCTTTTTTTGACCCATATTACAAATAGAAGATATTTCTCTTAACACAATGGGTAGTTCCTAAGGTTGGCACAATAAAAAAGGCCGACATTAAAATTGACGGCCTTTTTACGAAAACCAAATGAGCTTTAACAATCCACATCCATAAAATCAGAATCCCAGCAGTGGTAATCCACATCCTGAAAATAATAAGAATCCATGATATGTCCATTGCTTGTCTCAGCGTTCCATTCGATTGTCACATTGGCTTCATAAGCCGATAAATAAACTTTATACGTTCTATCAAAATCTGTTTCTGAAGAATGAGAATATTCAATATAGCTACCATATTCAGCTGAACCATCAAGTGTATAAGTAAACTTTATCGTTCCAATATCCTCTCCTTCTTTGGCCCAATCGATTCGAAGGTATTCAGTAGGATTATTGCCATTGTAATTCAAAAGCCAATAACCGGAGGTGCCATCAGCTTTCATTACTCCACTGTACCAAAGTGCATTCTGAAAACCACCTTGTTCGGATATATACATCTTCCACACTACCTCATTTCCTTGCAACTGGCCTGTTAGCTCTGAGGTATATTTCTTGCCAACAAAATCGTAGGTGTAACTCCAAACCCATAAACCTCTATCTCTATCATAAGCAGGCTTTTCATTAATAGCCACTTTAAACGCTGCCACTGGCAATGTTAAATTTGCGGTTAAAACAGTACTCCAAAAACCCACAACAGATGCAGCCCTCTCCCAGTTAGAAGCTGCATTAGTTCTGCCTCCAATATTCGTTCCATCAAAATAGGAAAAGTCTATTGTCATAGATGCAACAGGAGGCAATTCCGGGGCCACACCCGGATTCACTTCCTCATTAGTTGTACAGGCAGTCATCAATATACCTGTAGAGAACAATACAATTGTTAAAGATTTCAAAAATTTCATATTACTAAAATTTGATTTTTTCTTCGTTGAATAGATATGCCAACCTTTCATCTTTAATTCATTTAGCTTAAGAGATTGTAACCCAACTTTTATGATAAGTGCATAAAAAAAGGGCTGGTAAGCCAGCCCTTTTTAATATGTTTTGAGAAACTTATTCTTTCTCCTTTTTATCTTCTTTTTTAGCTGCAGGCTTTTTGGCAGGAGCTTTCTTTTCGGCTTTTGGCTTTTCTGCTTTAGCTGCTGCTTTTTCTTCTTTTACAGGTGCTTCAACCTCAGCTTCCATTTTCACTTCCTTTTCTTCAGCTTTTTTTGCTTTAGCAGGAGTAGCTTTAAATTCTTTTTTAAGCTCCTCAATATCAACGTTCTTGATTACTGGTTTTGTGCTTTCCAAAGCAATTTTTTGCAATCTCTTCTTCGCTCTGAGCTTATTTTTACGTGCTTTTCTTTTTAATCTTGTTACAGCCATTGTGTATTATTCAAAATTTTGAGCTGCAAAGTTAGATGTTTTGAGCGAAAATAGAAATTTGGAGGACAAAAATTTGATTGAGCCATTTACTTTATTAAAACGTTGCTTCATAGCGTAATTCGTTTGAACCTCATTGGTATATAATCATTAGCTATGCTTACTTTGCAACAAGACCTAAAAGCAGACTATAAGGTATGAGCAATCAAAAACCTTCACTACCAAAAGGAACACGCGACTTTGCCCCCAAAGTTGTTCACAAACGAAATTACCTGATAAAAGTAATACGTAATGTTTTTGAAAAATTTGGTTTTCAACCTTTAGAGACCCCAACCATGGAAAACCTTTCGGTTTTAACCGGAAAGTATGGAGATGAAGGCGATCAACTTATATTCAAAGTTCTTAACTCGGGAGATTACCTCTCTAAAGCGAACTCAAATCTTGCAGAAATAACCTCACATCAGTTAACACCTCAAATTGCTGACAAGGGTTTGAGATATGATTTAACTGTTCCTTTTGCTCGTTTTGTTGTAATGAACAGGAACGAAATCACCTTTCCATTTAGGCGATATCAAATTCAGCCTGTTTGGAGAGCCGATAGGCCTCAGAAAGGCAGATACAGAGAATTTATGCAGTGCGATGCTGATGTGGTAGGTACCAGGTCACTTCTGTGTGAAGCAGAAATAATAATGATGCTTAACGAGATTATGTCTGCCCTGGGAATTGAAGGCTACGAAATTGTAGTAAATAGCCGTAAAATCCTTACCGGAATGGCTACGTACCTGGGTCATCCCGGAGAAGAATCAGCGCTTTGCGTAGCAATTGATAAATTAGATAAAATAGGAACAGACGGAGTCTTCAAAGAGCTTAAGGAAATTGGATATAAAAAACTGGAATTAAATAAGTTAGAACCAATTATCGAATTAACAGGAAGCAATAAAAACAAACTTGCAAAGCTTAGGGAGATATTTGGAACTAATGCCCCTGCACAAGCGGGTTTAGTGGAGCTCGAAGCCATGTTCTCGTTTGTAGAAAATATGAAAGGTATATTAGAAACTGTTACTTTCGATCCTTCGCTTGCTCGAGGGCTCTCCTACTATACCGGGATAATCTTTGAGGTGAAAATGAAGGATGGAAGCATTGGAAGTATTTCCGGTGGAGGGCGATACGATAATCTTACAGGTGTTTTCGGTCTACCAGATGTATCAGGTGTTGGTATTTCGCTGGGTATAGATCGGGTTTATGATGTGATGGAAACAAGGAACTTGTTCCCTGAAGATATCACTTCCACAACAAAGGTTTTGATTACAAATTTCGGAAAGAATGAAGAAGCCTATGCTCTAGAACAATTAAACATATTGCGAAGCAACGGTGTTGCCGCAGAGCTCTATCCTGATGCTGCCAAATTGAAAAAGCAAATGAGCTATGCAAATAATTTGAATATACCTTTTGTGATCTTAATTGGTTCTGATGAGGTAGCTAATAAAAACCTTACGCTCAAAAATATGAATACAGGAGAGCAAAGCACTTTATCAATTAGCGAAGTAGTAAAGAAGTTGGCGCAGAACAAATGACAGAGCATAATATTTCAACATCCCATCTTTCAATTGAGCAGGTTGAAAAAATCGTTTCTTCAAACACGAAATTGAAGCTTTCGAATGAAGCAAAAGCAAAAATTGAGGTTTGCAGGAGCTACTTGGATGAAAAGATTAAAGCAACTGACGAACCGGTTTATGGCATAAATACTGGCTTTGGATCACTTTATAAAGAGCGAATTGATAAAAAAGAGCTTGAAAAACTCCAGGAAAACATAATAAAATCTCATGCATGTGGTGCTGGTCAGCCGATACCTGCCCACATTGTCAAAATCATACTGCTATTAAAGGTTCAATCGCTAAGCTATGGCCATTCGGGAGTTCAGCTGAAAACAGTTGAGCGACTGATTGATTTTTACAACAACGATATACTTCCTGTTGTATATGAGTATGGTTCTTTAGGTGCCTCAGGCGATCTTGCTCCTCTGGCTCACCTTTGCCTTCCTTTGATCGGTGAAGGTGAAGTAGAAATTAATGGCAAGGTGGTATCTGGTATGGCAATGCTGGAGCAAATGGGCTGGAAACCTATCCGGTTAATGGCAAAAGAAGGCCTTGCCTTGCTCAATGGAACACAGTTTATGGCTGCTTTTGGGGCATGGAACCTCATTGAAGCAAAGAAAATACTCAAGCTGTCAAATCTTATCGGTGCGCTTTCAATAGATGCTTTTGACGGACGAATTGAACCTTTTAATCCAAAAGTACATATAATACGGCCACAGCCCGGACAGGCCAAAGTTGCAGCTGAAGTATATTCTTACCTGGAAGGAAGTGAATTGATAAAGCAACACAAAGTGCATGTGCAGGACCCCTACTCTTTCCGTTGCATTCCTCAGGTGCATGGAGCAACCAGTGACGCCCTGGAGTATGTAGGAAAAGTTTTTACAAACGAAATTAATGGGGTTACCGATAACCCAAATGTTTTTCCCGAAGATGATTTGATCATTTCGGCAGGAAACTTTCACGGCCAGCCTCTTGCCCTTGCGCTGGACTTTATGGCGCTTGCTGTTGCTGAATTGGGCAATATTTCTGAACGAAGAACCTATCAATTAATATCAGGTTCCAGGGACCTGCCCAATTACCTTGTGGCCAATCCGGGTATTAACTCAGGACTAATGATACCTCAATATACAGCAGCATCTATTGTAAGCCAGAATAAAAATCTGTGTCATCCGGCTTCCGCGGATTCTATTGTCTCGTCTAACGGACAAGAAGATCATGTGAGCATGGGAGCCAATGCTGCAACCAAAGCATACAAGGTTATCAACAACATTTATGAAATACTGGCTATTGAATTGATAACAGCAACCCAGGCGCTTGACCTTCGAAGGCCTTTAAAGTCTTCTGCCAGAATAGAAGATTTAGTGAGCAATTTCAGAAAAGTTGTACCGTTTATTGAAGAGGACCGCATTTTGCATAACGATATGGCAGCGGCCACAAATTTTCTTAAAACGTATCCCGGTTAATGTATCGTAAAGCATTTGTGCTCAGTATAGTAGGAGTCTTCTTTTTTATGAAGCAGGCTTTTGCTCAATATCTTAGCATAAATGGTCAGTTTGAAGTTGATCAGGAATATGGTTGTCATGATCTAACTGTAACTATTACTAATATAGATCCTGGAACTGACCCAAGTGTTGTTGTCTTTCAATTTGACGGTTCTTCTTCTCCCCTTACTCAAAATCCTGTACATACCTATACTTCACCCGGCACCTTTTGGATTAATCAGTACATACAAGGTGCAACAGGGCAAAAAAAGGACAGTGTAATGGTTACTGTAGTTGCACCTGAGCTACCTGACACAGAATTGCTTACGTGCAACAACAACGAATTGCTGGTTCAAATATATGATACGTATTATGATGTTTACGAGATTGATTATGGAGATGGAACTATAATTCAGGTTAATGCAGGAGATGTTGTTCCACCCTACACGTATGCCAGTTCAGTTTCAAGAAATGTAACAGTTACAGGACTGTTTACAACAGCTACAAACCGTTGCGGGGCAACAGCAACCTTGTTTTCACCTCTGGCAACAGTAGCACCGGCACAAATAGATTCCTTAGTAGCACTTAGCGACAATTCACTAAAATTAAATTACCAGTTACCACCTAATTCTGTAAATAAACTGGAAGTATCTGTGGGCAACAATAGCAATTACATACTATTCGATAATTTAGATCAAAATACTACTATTGATACGCTGACTAATCTAAATATAACTCAAAACAACTATTGCTTCCGTATTGCTACATACGATGCGTGTAGCAATTTTAAATCGTACTCAAACGAAGTATGTTCCGTAAACCTTTTGTCGAGCGCTCAAAACAATCAAATTACTTTGAATTGGAATACCATCGATCTGGGAGCAGGACAAACCACGAATCTTTCCAGAGACGGTAATGCGTTAGCCTCTTTTGCTGCTCCTTTTACTCAACATATTGACAGCACGGTTGTTTGTTTACATGAATACTGCTATCAGGCAGATATACTCTATCCATCTGGGGCTGTTTCTCGCTCTCTAACAGCCTGCGAAACTGCCTTCTCAACCGATATTCCACCGGAAATTGAAAATATCAGTTCAATCACGGGAGATGAAACAATTGACTGGACCTGGGAAATTCCGTCAGGAATAGTACCGGAAAGCTTTCAGTTCTTTAAGGTTGATAGCCAGGGAAACGTTATCTCCTCAGAAACAACAAGCAGCAATTCTGTGTCAACGACAAATAGCTCATTGGAAGTTATTCACTATGCTTCTGTGGAAATAAATGATAATTGTGGTAATGTGTCATCCAAAAGCAGTATAGCTCCCAATCTGGTATTATTAGGAAGTGACGACCCAAATGGTGAAATACAACTTACATGGAACAGTTATACCGGTTGGCTTGACGGAGTAGATGCGTATAGCGTAGTCATAAAAGATATCCAGGGTAATTTGGTGGATAGTGTAAATGTGGGACAAAGCACAACTTATAGTTTGTCTTTGGAACAACAAACAGAACAAACATTATTGTTTACCGTTTGGGCTATTCCTATAAAAGCCAGCCTTTCATTTACGCGCTCCAATATGCTTACTTTTGAACACCCTCCTATTATTGCAATTCCAAATAGTTTCACTCCGAATGGAGATGGCATCAATGACAACTTTATAATACAGGGTAAATTTATTTCAGAATTTGAAATGGAAATTTACGATCGTTGGGGTGAAGCGCTATTTCATACAACTGAAATGGAAAAAGGCTGGGATGGTAACACAAGCAAAGGGAAAAGACTACCTGTTGGCAATTATGCATATTGGATTCGTATAAAAGATTTCAATGGCAATGACCATATACGAACCGGAAGCGTATTAATTTTGAAAAATTGAATAAGTTCAACAAACTCAAGTAAAAAATTAATGTTTGATATGATGAAAATGCTTGGCAAGGTAAAGGAAGTCCAGGCGAAGGTTAAAGAAGTACAGGAGAAATTAGGCAATTTAACTACTGAAGGAGAAGCAGGTGCTGGTATGGTAAAGGCTGTTGTGAATGGAAAAAAGGAACTGGTTGATCTGGTGATTGACGATAGTCTTTACACTCCGGAAGATAAAGACATGCTAAAGGACCTAATTGTTGCTGCTACAAATATTGCCATGGAAAAAGCAGACGCTCTGGCAAAGGAAGAAATGAGAAAAGCTACGGAAGGAATGATGCCCAATATTCCGGGTCTTGATCTCTCCGGCATGATGCAATGACAAGCACAGCTATTGCCATTCTAAATTACAATGGAGAAGAATACCTGAAAAAGTTTCTCCCTACGCTCATTACTAACAGTAACGGGTTTCCAATTTATGTAGGTGATAATGCCTCTGAGGACAATTCTTTGCAAACCTTAAAAACAGAATTTCCAACTGTACTATGCGTAGAACTGGAAAGCAATTATGGTTACAGTGAAGGATACAATAGGTTAATAAAGCATATAAAGGAAGACTACATTGTTTTAGTCAACTCTGATGTAGAGGTAACAAACAACTGGCTCTCTCCTCTTATTGAAAATCTGAAAAAAGAGAATGTTGCTGCTGTTCAGCCTAAGATCAAATCGTATAAAAACAAAAAGTACTTTGAATACGCAGGAGCCGCAGGAGGATATGTAGATAAATTTGGATACCCCTTTTGCCGCGGAAGACTATTTGATACGCTTGAAATAGACGCAGGCCAGTATGATAATGAAACTGAAATAAGCTGGGCAAGTGGTGCCTGTTTTGCCATTCAAAAGAGTGTATTTGAAGAAGTTGGCGGCTTCGATGGCGATTTTTTTGCCCACATGGAAGAAATTGATCTTTGCTGGAGATTGAAAAGTCTGGGTTACAAAATTCAATATATTCCGGATTCGACCGTATACCATGTTGGGGGTGGAACCTTAAACTATTCCTCTCCATTTAAAACCTATCTCAACTACAGAAACGGCTTGTACATGCTCTTAAAAAATATTCCAGGATCGCAACTCAATCGAACAATAGTAATTAGAGTTCTTTTAGATTGGCTAAGCGCTGGATTCAATCTGCTTTCAGGTAAGTGGAAGCTGATAATTCCCATTTTCAAAGCACATTGGCATGTACTAAAACACAGAACTGAATTCCTATCGAAAAGAACAAATGTTGAAAGAGAGGATAATTTCAGAAAACCATACTCAATCGTATGGAAGTATTTTTTTAGAAGGGTTCGTCAATTCAGCGATCTTTAATAATACCAGGCAGCATTAAAACGTCTCAAATGCTTTCTGATATTCATCACAAACGCCATCAAAATATAGGCGATAATAGGTGAACCAAATGTGAGGAACGAAGCATAAATAAAAGACAAACGGATACTCGAGGTTGCTATCCCAAGCTTTTCGCCAAGACGTGTACAAACACCAAAAATTTGGTACTCAACAAATCCTTGTAATCGTTTCATCTTTTTTTTAATTAATTAGCACAAAATTAACACACAAAACCACAACGTATAGACGTTTGAAGTTATTTTTTTATATACTTGCATATCATTTTGAAAGTACTAATTAAACTAAAAAGTTATAAAATGAGAAAAGTCCTTA
>JAGQYI010000030.1 GCA_020436165.1 Cyclobacteriaceae bacterium
TAAAAGGAGTTGTTAATAAATAAGTTATGAACCAAAAGATTAGAATCAAATTAAAGTCTTACGATCATAACTTGGTTGATAAGTCATCTGAAAAGATTGTACGTGCTGTAAAAGCTACCGGTGCTGTTGTTAATGGTCCAATTCCGTTGCCAACCGTTAAAGAGAAGTTTACAGTTCTACGATCACCACACGTGAACAAGAAATCCCGTGAGCAGTTTCAATTGTGTACTTACAAGCGTTTGTTGGATATTTTCTCCACAAGCACAAAGACCGTTGATGCGCTTATGAAGATCGAATTGCCAAGTGGTGTTGACGTAGAGATCAAGGTCTGATAAGCAGATAATTTGTAAAAAAAGAACCAATGGGTTATTGGTTCTTTTTTTTGCTCCAATGTGCTGGAATATTTTAAAAGCACCTCTTGGAAAGAGCGTTTAAATTGCTATCTTTGCAGTCCCTTTTAGGGAAGGGCCTGTGAATGGCTTTGCCATAACTGGGAAATAAAGTAAATAAAATGTCTGGAATAATAGGAAGAAAGATCGGAATGACTAGCCTTTATAGTGCCGAGGGGAAGAACATCCCATGCACAGTAGTGGAAGCTGGTCCTTGTGTGGTTACACAAGTTAAAGATGCGGAAACTGACGGTTATACTGCTGTTCAGTTGGCGTATGGTGAACGCAAGGAAAAGAACACTCCCAAAGCATTAAAAGGACATTTTGATAAAGCAAAAACAACCCCTAAGCAACACGTAGTGGAGTTTAGAGATTTTAGGGTTGAGTTTGAAGGTGGTGTTCAACTTGGGCAAGAGCTTAAAGTGGAAGAAATCTTCAAAGAAGGTGATTTTGTTGACGTGTCAGGTACTACCAAAGGAAAAGGGTTTCAAGGTGTAGTTAAGCGTCACAATTTTGGTGGTGTTGGTCAGCAAACACATGGTCAGCACAACAGGTTGAGAGCCCCTGGTTCTATAGGTGGTGCTTCGTATCCTGCACGTGTATTTAAAGGTATGCGTATGGCAGGTCGTACGGGCGGTAGCAAAGCTAAAGTTACCAACCTTCAAGTACTTAAAATTATGCCTGAAAAGAACCTTATCGTTATAAGCGGTTCTATACCAGGTCCTAAAAACTCAACTGTAATTTTAGAGAAGTAGTGCCATGAATGTTGAAGTAGTAAAAGTTAACGGACAAGATGCAGGAAGGAAAGTTAGCCTTTCCAAAGACATCTTTGGTATTGAGCCTAACGACCACGCAATTTACCTGGACGTGAAGCAATACCTTGCTAATCAGCGTCAGGGTACGCATAAATCTAAAGAGAGAGCTGAAGTATCTGGTTCTACCAGGAAACTGAAGAAACAAAAAGGTACAGGTACAGCTCGTGCAGGTAGCATTAAGTCTCCTGTTTTCAGAGGTGGAGGACGCGTATTTGGTCCCTCTCCAAGAGATTACTCTTTTAAATTGAACAAGAAGCTTAAAGTATTGGCTCGTAAATCGGCCCTTACCTATAAAGCTCAGGATAAGGCGATCTCAGTAATAGAGGATTTTTCATTTGAGGCTCCAAAAACCAAAAGCTATCTGGCTTTTTTGGGCGACCTTAAAATGAATGATAAAAAGACGTTGTTGGTTCTGCCTGAAACAAACAAGAACATTGTGCTTTCAGGAAGAAATATTCAAAACACCAAAGTAGTTACAGCTGACCAGTTGAGCACATACGATGTATTGAATGCAGACAACCTTATGATTGTAGAGAGCTCAATTGAGAAAATTGAAAAAACTTTATTGAAATGAGTGTTTTAAAGAGACCTATAATTACTGAGAAGGTATCCTCACAAAATGAATCCGGTAAGTACGGATTTGTAGTGGATATCAATGCCAATAAAGTGGAAATTAAAAAGGCAGTGGAAAAAATGTACGGTGTAACCGTAGCTGATGTAAACACCATGAAATATGCCGGTAAATCTAAAACAAGATATACCAAATCAAGGGTTATTTCAGGTAAGACCTCTGCTTATAAAAAAGCAATTGTTACTGTAGCCGATGGAGAGGTAATTGACTTCTACAGCGGAATTTAATTGATAGAGAGATGGCAGTAAAGAAATTAAAACCAACAACCCCGGGCCAGAGATTCAGAGTGGCTCCTGCGTTTGACCAGATCACTGCGTCAAAACCGGAGAAGTCATTATTGGTATCCAAGAAAAGTACCGGAGGTAGGAATAACACAGGTAAAATGACGATCCGCAACGTTGGGGGTGGTCATAAACAAAAAATCCGGACTGTAGATTTCAAAAGAAATAAGTTTGGTGTACCTGGTACTGTAAAAACAATTGAGTACGATCCATCAAGATCGGCTAGAGTAGCATTGGTTGTTTATGCCGATGGAGAGAAAACCTACATACTTGCTCCTGAAGGATTAAAGGTTGGACAAACCGTACTTTCAGGAGAGAAAGTAGCTCCTGAAGTAGGTAATGCATTGTTGCTGGCTAATATTCCGTTGGGTACCATCGTACATAATATTGAATTAAAGCCTGGTAAAGGTGCCGCAATGGCTCGTAGTGCAGGATCTTATGCTCAGCTTTTAGCTCGTGAAGGTAAATATGCAACATTGAAATTACCTTCAGGTGAAATGAGAATGGTATTGACTACTTGTATGGCTACGGTTGGTACAGTAGGTAATTCTGATCATATGAATGAGCGTTTGGGTAAAGCAGGTAGAAGAAGATGGTTAGGAAGAAGGCCTAGAGTGAGAGGTGTAGCGATGAACCCGGTTGATCACCCAATGGGTGGTGGTGAAGGACGTTCTTCTGGTGGTCATCCACGATCAAGAACAGGTCTTTATGCCAAAGGTTTCAAAACCAGACCAAAGCACAAGTATTCTGATAGATTAATTATTAGTAAGAGAAAATAATGGCAAGATCACTTAAAAAAGGACCATACATAGATTTCCGCCTGGAAAACAAGGTGGATAAAATGAATGAATCTGGTAAGAAGACCGTGATAAAAACATGGTCGAGACGATCAATGATCTCGCCAGACTTTGTAGGGCATACATTTGCTGTGCACAACGGCAACAAGTTTATACCTGTTTATGTAACTGAAAATATGGTAGGTCATAAACTGGGAGAGTTTGCTCCAACAAGGAATTTTAGAGGACATGTTGGTAAAAAAGATAAAGGTAACAGGTAATTATGGAGGCTATAGCTAAACTTAATAACGTACCTACTTCACCAAGAAAAATGCGTTTGGTAGCTGACCTTGTAAGAGGTGAGCGTGTAAACCATGCATTGAGTATTCTGAAGTTTGAACCCAAAGTTGGAGCAGCTAAGATGGAGAAGTTACTTCTTAGTGCAATTGCCAACTGGCAACAGAAAAACGAAGATGTACAACTTGAAGAAGCTGACCTTTTTGTAAAAGAGGTTAGAGTGGATAGTGGCCGTATTCTTAAAAGATTACGTCCTGCCCCTCAGGGTCGTGCACACCGTATAAGAAAGCGTTCAAACCACGTAACTATCGTGGTAGATAGCTTAAAGAATGTGGTTGCTGAAGCAACAGAATCAAAAGAATCTGATAATAAGAAATAAGCATGGGACAAAAAGTTAACCCTGTAGGACTAAGATTAGGTATTGTACGCGGTTGGGATTCTAACTGGTACGGTGGAGATACATTTGCTGATAAACTGATCGAAGATCAGAAAATCCGTAAATACGTTCACGCTCGTATCCCAAAAGGAAGCATCTCAAAAATCGTTATTGAGCGTACACTTAAAAGAGTAACGCTTACCATTCACACGGCCCGTCCGGGCGTTGTTATTGGTAAAGGTGGTGCCGAGGTAGACCTTATCAAAGAAGAGCTTAAAAAATTGATCGGTAAAGATGTTCAGATCAACATCTTCGAGATCAAACGTCCTGAGCTTGATGCTAAATTGGTTGGAGAGTCTATTGCTCAGCAGCTAAAAGCACGTATTTCTTTCCGTAGAGCTATGAAACAAGCTATTGCTTCTGCAATGCGTGTAGGTGCTCAAGGTATTAAGATCATGGTTTCCGGCCGTGTAGGTGGTGCTGAAATGGCTCGTACCGAGCAATACAAAGAAGGACGTATTCCTTTGCACACGCTTCGTGCCGATATCGACTATGCTTTATCAGAAGCTGACACAGTATATGGTCTTTTGGGTATCAAAGTATGGATATTCAAAGGTGAAGTATATGGTAAGAGAGATCTTTCACCCAACATTGGAGCTGGGCAAACTTCAGGCGGAGGAGGCCGAAGAGGTGGTAGAAGAGAAGGTGGTCAACGAAGAGAGGGTGGCCAGAGAAGAGAAGGGGCTCCAAGAAGAGATAATAGAAAATAATTTGGTAACTATTGGGTAGAACCGGTAGCGTAAAGTAAGAGAAAAATGTTACAGCCAAAAAGAACGAAATTTAGAAAAAAGCAGAAAGGAAGAGTTAAAGGTCTTGCTCAACGTGGTCATAGGATTGCTTTTGGAGCATTTGCTATCAAAGCGTTAGAAGCAGGTTGGATCACCAGCCGTCAGATTGAGGCCGCTCGTATTGCAATGACCAGGGCTATGAAACGGCAGGGTCAGGTTTGGATCCGAATCTTCCCAGATAAACCTGTTACTAAAAAACCAGCCGAAGTAAGGATGGGTAAAGGTAAAGGTGCTCCTGAATACTGGGTAGCCGTGGTTAAGCCTGGCACCATTATGTTCGAAGCTGGAGGGATTAAAATGGAATTGGCTAAAGAAGCCATGCGATTAGCACAACAAAAGCTTCCAATCGCCACTAAGTTTTCTGTTCGTAACGATTATATAGAGGATTAAGAGCATGAAGAATTCAGAAATTAAAGCTTTGTCGGTAGAAGAAATAAAGCAAAAGCTAGTAAGTGAACGTGAAGTAATGCAAAAGCTGAAATTTGCTCATGCTATTTCACCTATTGAGAATCCAATGAAAATAAAGGAAACTCGTAAACTGATTGCAAGATTAGAAACTGCTTTGACAGCAAAAGAACTTGAGAACTAAAACATGGAATCAAGAAATTTAAGAAAAGAGAGAGTTGGGGTTGTGGTAAGCAATAAGATGGATAAAACCATAACTGTTGCTGTTAACCGTAAGGTAAAGCACCCAATTTATGGCAAGTTTATTAACAAGACTAAGAAATTTGCCGCTCATGACGAGGCCAACGACTGTGGTATTGGCGACACTGTAAAAATTATGGAGACTCGTCCGCTGAGTAAAAACAAACGTTGGAGATTAGTTGAAGTAATTGAGAGGGCTAAATAACCATGATACAGCAAGAAACAAGACTTAGCGTAGCAGATAACAGCGGTGCCAAAGAGGTCCTTTGCATCCGTGTGTTAGGTGGCACTGGCAAAAGATATGCATCAGTAGGTGATAAAATCATTGTTACTGTAAAATCTGCCATGTCATCAAGTAACCTTAAGAAAGGTACTGTATCCAGGGCAGTTGTGGTTCGCACCAAAAAAGAAGTAAGAAGAAAAGATGGTTCTTACATTCGTTTTGAAGACAACGCTGCCGTATTGCTCAACCCAAATGACGAGCCAAGAGGTACTCGTATTTTTGGCCCTGTTGCAAGAGAGTTGCGTGAAAAGCAATTCATGAAAATTGTTTCATTGGCACCTGAAGTATTGTAACCATGGAGAGAAAAAAGAACAAGCAACCAAAATTGCACATCAAAAAAGGCGATACTGTAAAAGTAATTGCCGGAAACGCTAATGGTAAATCAGGTGTAGTGCTTGAAGTGCTGCCTGCTAAAAAAAGGGTAATTGTAGAAGGTGTAAATGTGGTAACTAAGCATATTAAGCCATCGGCTGCAAAACCAGAAGGAGGGCTTACTAAAACTGAAGCACCTATTCACATCAGCAATGTAATGTTGGTTGATCCTGCAACTGGTGAGCCTACTCGTGTAGGAAGAAAGTTAGTAGATGGTAAGCTGAAAAGATATTCTAAAAAAACAGGAGACGTTATAAAAAATGGCTAGTCCTAGATTAAAAGATAAGTATCTCAACGAGATTGTACCTGCATTGAAAGATAAGTTTCAATACAAGTCTATCATGCAAGTGCCTAAGATTGAGAAAATCAGTATCAATAAAGGTATTGGTTCTGCAGTGGTTGATAAAAAGCTGGTTGACCAGGGAGTTGAAGAGCTTACCACCATTACAGGTCAAAAAGCAGTTCAGACAATTGCTAAAAACTCAGTATCTAACTTTAAGTTACGTGAAGGTATGCCTATTGGTGCCCGCGTTACCCTTAGAGGAGATAAAATGTATGAGTTTTTAGACAGGCTAATGACTGTTGCTTTACCAAGGGTACGTGACTTTAGAGGAGTAAATGAGAAAGGATTTGACGGAAGAGGGAATTACACATTAGGTGTTAAAGAACAAATCATTTTCCCTGAGATCAGTATCGATAAGGTAAATAAGATCACCGGTATGAACATCACGTTTGTTACCAGTGCCAATACAGACGAAGAAGGTTACGAATTATTAAAGGCGTTTGGAATGCCTTTTAAAAATAAAAACGCAAACTAAGGTATGGCTAGAGAATCCATAAAAGCGCGCGAAAGGAAAAGAGAGAGACTTGTTGCTAAATATGCTGACAAGCGTAGAGCTTTGAAAGAAGCTGGTGACTATGTAGGTCTTGATAAGCTGCCAAGAAACTCATCAAGAGTTAGATTACACAACAGATGTAAACTAACTGGTCGTCCAAAAGGATACATGAGAAAATTCGGTATCTCAAGGGTTACATTCCGTGAGATGGCAAGTGAAGGTAAGATTCCTGGCGTAACTAAAGCAAGCTGGTAAGAACAATTCGTTAAAACGGATGTTCGAACAGTTTTTGAATATTAAAAATAACTTGTATTTTTGCACCCCGGTTTGTGCCGGGGAGTAAATTTTAGGTATAAAAAACAATGACAGATCCAATAGCAGATTACTTGACTAGGCTTAGAAATGCAATAAAAGCCAATAAGAGAATCGTTGAGATTCCTGCTTCAAAGTTGAAGAAGGAAATCACCAAGGTTTTGCATTCAAACGGATTTATACAGAGCTATAAATTTGAGGATGATGTGAATACGCAAGGGCTTATAAAAATTGCATTGAAATACAATCCAAGCACTAAAAAAAGTGCGATTGTTAGCCTTGAAAGAGTAAGTAAGCCGGGTTTAAGAAAATATGCCCATACTGACAATATGCCAAGAGTGCTTAATGGTTTAGGTATTGCTATCCTTTCTACATCGAAAGGAGTAATGACTAACAAAGAAGCAGTTCGTCAAAATGTTGGTGGTGAGGTATTGTGTAACGTATATTAATTCTGACAAATGTCGCGAATAGGTAACAAGCCAATTAGTATCCCTGACGGTGTAACACTTTCTGTAGAAGGAAACGTAGTTACCATTAAGGGACCCAAAGGAGAGCTGAAGCAGGCAATTGATCCTGATTTCAAGCTTACAGAAAATGAAGGAGCTTGCATTTTGGAGCGCCCAACTGAGCAGAAGAGACATAAAGCTCTTCACGGATTGTACAGATCATTGATCAACAATGCGGTAGTTGGTGTTTCAGAAGGCTACAAAAAAGAGCTGGAACTTGTGGGTGTGGGTTATAGAGCAACAGTTCAAGGAAATGTAATTGATTTAACCCTTGGTTATTCTCATAACATTTTCTTCCAGGTGCCAAACGAAATTAAAGTTTCAGCAGATACTCCTAAAGGTAAAAGCCCAATGGTTATACTGGAAGGTATCGACAAGCAATTGATTGGTCAAGTTGCCGCTAAATTGCGTTCGCTAAGGAAAATTGAACCTTACAAAGGTAAAGGTATCCGATTTGTTGGAGAACATATAAGAAGAAAAGCAGGTAAAACAGCAGCTAAATAATTGATGCTATGAAAATTACGAAGTCAGATAGAAGATTAAGAATACGTAGAGGTATCCGGAAACAAATAACCGGAACTTCAGAGCGTCCAAGACTTTCTGTTTATAAAAGCAACAAGGCGCTGTATGCTCAAATTATTGACGATTCTAAAGGACATACTTTGGTGTCAGCTAATTCAACTGAAATTGGTTCAGGAAGCACTATTGATTCGTCAAAACAACTAGGACAGAAGTTGGCTGAAAAAGCTAAGGCTGCGGGTATTGATAATATTGTGTTCGATAGAGGTGGTTATCAGTACCACGGAAAAGTAAAAGCATTGGCTGAAGGTGCCCGTGAGGGAGGTCTTAAATTTTAATTAGTTATGTCACAAAGTAATATACGATCGATTAAAGCAAGTGAAATAGACCTTCAGGAAAAGGTAGTTGCTATAAACCGTGTGGCCAAGGTGGTAAAGGGTGGTAGAAGATTTAGCTTCTCAGCCATAGTAGTAGTTGGAGATGGTCATGGAGTAGTAGGGTATGGACTTGGTAAAGCCAATGAGGTGGTAGATGCAATTGCTAAAGGAGTAGATGATGCTAAGAAAAATCTGGTAAAAGTTCCTTTGTTTAGGAATACAGTACCACATGAGTCAACTGGTAAGTTTGGTGGTGGATACGTGTTGTTAAAACCTGCTGCAGCTGGTACAGGAGTAATTGCCGGTGGTGCCATGAGGGCAGTGTTGGAAAGTGCCGGTGTAAAAGACGTTTTGGCAAAGTCTAAAGGATCTTCAAACCCTCACAATGTGGTGAAAGCAACCTTTGATGCACTTATGCAGATGAGAGATGCATACACAGTAGCACAACAAAGAGGTGTATCATTAGAAACAGTTTTTAACGGATAAGGGAAATGGCTAAAGTAAAAATCTCACAAGTTAGAAGCACTATTAAGCGACCAAACGACCAAAAGCTTACAATCAAAGCACTTGGTCTTGGTAAAATTAATAAGTCAGTTGAGGTAGAATATACTCCTCAAATTGCCGGTATGGTGAAGAAAGTAAGCCATTTAGTATCAGTAACAGAGCTATAAGATGAAACTACATACATTAAAACCTGCAGAAGGTTCGGTAAAAGGTAAAAAGAGAATTGGCCGTGGTCAGGGATCAGGTAAGGGGGGAACCTCCACACGTGGTCACAAAGGTGCAAAGTCACGATCAGGTTATTCTCGTAAAGTAGGTTTCGAAGGTGGTCAGATGCCTTTGCAAAGACGATTGCCTAAGTTTGGATTCAATAATCCTAACCGAGTAGAGTTTAAAGCTATAAACCTGGATACACTTCAGGAATTGGCTGAAAAAACCAAGGCGAAAAAAATAGATGTAGCTCTTTTGGTAGAGAACGGATTGGCAGGTAAAAATGATAAAGTTAAGGTTTTGGGACGAGGAGAGTTGAAAGCCAAAGTAGAAGTTGCAGCACATAAATTTTCAGAGTCGGCTGTAAAAGCAATTGAAGCAGCAGGAGGTAAAGCCGAAACGTTATAATATTTATGAAAAAGTTTTTCACAACTATAAAGCATATTTTCTCAATTGAAGACCTGAGGGTACGTATATTAAATACTATCGGGTTTTTAATTGTTTTCAGGCTGGGTTCTTACATAGTGCTTCCAGGTCTTGATCCTGTTATATTACAACAGGTGCAGCCTGCTGCCAGTGGTATCTTTGGGTTGTTGAATACATTTTTAGGTGGCGCTTTTTCAAGAGCTTCCATCTTCGCATTGGGTATTATGCCCTACATTTCTGCTTCTATTGTAATTCAGCTTTTGGGTATGGCGGTGCCTTATTTCCAGAAGTTGCAAAAAGAAGGAGAATCGGGTAGAAATAAGTTAAATCAGATTACCAGGGTGCTTACAATAGCTATTACTCTGGCACAATCAATAGGTTATCTTGCCACTACCGTTCCGGCACAGGCAATCGTTATTGACCCTTATGTGTTTAGGGTTAGCGCAATGATTGTTTTGGTTGCAGGTACCATGTTTACCATGTGGTTAGGTGAGAAAATCACAGACAAAGGAATCGGAAATGGTATTTCCATGTTGATCATGATCGGTATTATTTCTCGATTACCTACCTATTTGATGGGTGAAATAATTGCCAGGGGAATGAGTGGAGCGCTTGTACTCGTATTAGAGATGGTAGCTTTATTCTTTGTTGTAATGGCTGTAGTTGCCTTTACGCAAGCTACCCGACAAATACCTGTTCAGTATGCAAAGCAGGTAATAGGCAATAAAGTATATGGAGGTCAAAGACAATACATACCGTTGAAGGTAAACTCAGCTGGTGTAATGCCAATCATCTTTGCACAAGCGTTGATGTTTATACCACCAATGATTGCCAATATTTGGGCGAAAGATAGCGATATCGCTGCTTACGTAGGTACTGCATTTGCTGATCCTACTTCGTGGCAGTACAATACCTTGTTTGCAGTAATGATTCTTGTGTTCACATTTTTCTATACAGCTATTACTGTGAACCCAAACCAGATTGCGGAAGATTTGAAAAGAAACGGAGGTTTTATCCCGGGTATTAAACCAGGAAAACAAACTTCTGAGTTCATAGATAATATTTTAACTAAAGTGACTTTACCAGGTTCCATCTTTTTGGCCTTGGTAGCTATTTTACCTGCATTTGCTCGTTTAGCAGGTGTAAGTAACGGTTTCTCACAATTTTATGGTGGAACTTCATTGCTGATCTTGGTTGGTGTAATACTAGACACACTTCAGCAAATTGAAAGCTACCTGTTGATGAGGCACTATGAAGGTATGATGAAGTCAGGTAGAGTTAAAGGGCGTTCTCAGGTAGCGGTAGCCTAGTCATAGTAATGATATACTATAAGACTAGTGAAGAGATTGAATTAATTAAAGAGAGCGCTGACATACTGGGCAGAGCACACGGAGAAGTAGCGAAATTGATTAAACCTGGTATAAACACACTCAAGCTGGATAAGCTGGCTGAAGAGTTTATTAGAGATAATGGAGGAATACCCTCATTTAAAAACTACAATGGGTTCCCTTTTACCCTTTGCGTAAGTCCCAATGAACAGGTTGTTCATGGGTTCGCAAATGAAAGAGAACTGAGAGACGGAGATATACTTAGTGTAGATTGTGGTGTTTTTTACAAGGGGTTCCATAGTGATTCTGCCTATACCTATGCAATTGGAGACGTGAAGGAAGAGGTTAGGCAGTTGTTAAAAGTGACAAAAGAGTCGCTTTATAAAGGAATTGAACAAGCTGTTGTTGGTAATAGAACCGGTGATATTGGGTATGCAGTTCAGCATTATGCTGAAAACTATGGGTATTCAATAGTAAGAGAATTGGTTGGTCATGGAGTAGGGAAAGAACTGCACGAAAGCCCGGAAGTTCCCAATTATGGGAAAAGAGGACGAGGAACGCAGTTAAAAGAGGGAATGGTAATAGCCATTGAGCCTATGATTAACCTGGGAAAGAAAGAAGTGGTTCAGGAAAGTGATGGTTGGACTATTCGTACCAGAGATAAAGCACCTTCTGCTCATTTTGAGCATACGGTAGCAATAACTAAGGACGGACCGGAAGTACTGACAACACATAAGTATATAGAAGAAGTTTATAAATTTTAATATGGCGAAACAAGCATCTATAGAACAAGATGGAACTATTCTGGAAGCATTGTCAAATGCAATGTTCAGGGTAGAACTTGAAAATGGTCATGTGGTTATAGCCCACATATCAGGTAAGATGCGCATGCACTATATTAAAATTTTGCCGGGTGACAAAGTAAAGCTTGAAATGTCGCCTTATGATTTAACGAAAGGAAGAATTGTTTATAGATACAAGTAGAGATGAAAGTTAAAGCATCTGTTAAAAAAAGAAGTGCTGATTGCAAAGTTATCCGTAGAAAGGGTAAGGTATACGTGATCAACAAGAAGAACCCAAAATTCAAACAAAGACAAGGATAATTGTTATGGCTAGAATTGCAGGAGTAGATATTCCACAACAGAAAAGAGGCGAGGTTGCCTTGACCTATATTTTCGGTATTGGCCGAAGCTCAGCTCAAAAGATCCTGACTGAAGCAGGGGTAGACTGGGACAAAAAAGTGATCGATTGGACAGACGATGAGGCCAATAATGTGCGTAACGTCATTAGCGAGTCCTTTAAGGTAGAAGGTGTGTTAAAATCTTCTATTCAGTTGAGCATTAAACGTTTGATGGACATTGGGTGTTACAGAGGCTTAAGACACCGTAAGGGGCTTCCTGTACGCGGGCAGCATACCAAAAACAATGCTCGTACAAGAAAAGGTAAGAGAAAAACAGTGGCAAACAAAAAGAAAGCTACTAAATAAGCATAAGTGATATGGCACAAAAGCGAAAAGATAAAGGTAAAAAACGAGTTGTAAATGTTGAGGCTTTAGGTCAAGCACACATTAAAGCTACATTTAACAACATTATCATTTCAATGACCAATACAACAGGTCAGGTGATATCGTGGGCTTCTGCTGGTAAAATGGGCTTTAAAGGTTCCAAAAAGAACACTCCTTATGCTGCCCAGGTAGCTGCGGGTGATTGCGCTCAAAAAGCATATGACCTTGGATTACGTAAGGTGGAAGTTTTTGTAAAAGGTCCTGGAGCCGGTAGAGAATCTGCTATTCGTACCATTCAAAATGTAGGAATAGAAGTAACCACCATCAAGGATGTAACTCCTCTTCCTCATAACGGATGTCGTCCTCCTAAAAGACGAAGAGTTTAATTTAACGCATTAAGAATTTAATAGATAATGGCAAGATATAGAGGTCCTAAAGCGAAAGTAGCAAGAAGGTTTAATGACCCCATTTTTGGCCCAAGTAAAGCGGTTCAAAAGAAGGCATACCCTCCCGGCCAACATGGCAGAGGCAGGAGAAAAAAGCAATCTGAATATGCTATTCAGCTAAGTGAAAAACAAAAGGCAAAATACACCTATGGCGTACTAGAGCGTCAGTTTGCAAACCTGTTCGATAAGGCTTCTCGTAAGAGTGGTATTACAGGTGAAATCCTTTTGCAATTGTTGGAAACAAGATTGGATAACACTATCTACAGATTAGGTATTGCCCCTACACGTAGAGCTGCACGTCAGTTGGTATTGCACAAACATATCACTGTTAATGGTGAGATTGTAAATATACCTTCGTTTGCAGTTAAAATTGGCGATGAGATTGAGGTTAGGGAAAAATCTAAATCATTGGAAGCTGTAACAAACAGTGTAGCAGCTACCGCAACCAAACGATTTCCTTGGTTGGAATGGAGTCCTTCTGAACTAAAAGGTAAGTTAATTTCCTTACCAATGAGAGAAGATATTCCTGAAAATATCAAGGAACAATTAATCGTTGAACTTTACTCTAAGTAATAAAATTATTTTCATGGCATTTGTCAGTGATGACGAATGCCTGAACTTATTAACTATAAAACTATGTCAATATTAGCGTTTCAAATGCCAGAGAAGGTAGCCATGGAGAAGGCAGATGACTTTCATGGTCTTTTTACCTTTAAACCACTTGAAAAAGGATATGGTGTAACCATTGGTAATGCGCTTAGAAGAATTTTACTTTCTTCTTTGGAAGGTTATGCGATCACCGGAATCAAAGTTCCCAATGTGTTGCATGAATTTTCTACCATTGAAGGAATTGTTGAAGATGTTTCTGATATCATTCTTAACTTGAAAATGGTTCGTTTCAAAAAAGTAGCGGATTCGTTTGACAATAAGATTGCAGTTAACATCAAGAATAAAAAGGTTTTCACTGCAGGTGATATTGCAAAATTCACCACTGCATTCGAGATATTGAACCCTGACCATGTTATCTGTAATTTGGATGATAAGGCAGAGCTTGAAATCGAATTGACAATTGAGAAAGGCAGAGGATATCTTCCTGCAGAAGAAAACAAACCTGCAGAACAAGTATTCGGATACATTCCAATTGATGCTATTTTCACACCTATAAAAAATGTGAAATATAGTGTTGAAAATACCAGGGTTGAACAAAAAACTGACTACGAAATGTTGGTTATCGACATTGAAACAGATGGTTCAATTCACCCTGAAGATGCGCTTAAAGGTGCCGCTAAAATATTGATCCAACACTTTATGTTGTTCTCAGATCAGAATATGATCCTCGAAACAGCTGAAGCTGGAGAGCCAGATGCAGTAGATGAAGAATTGCTTCACATGAGAAAACTATTGAAGACTTCTCTGCATGATATGGACCTTTCAGTTCGTGCGTACAACTGCTTGAAAGCAGCTGATGTTAGAACATTAGGAGACCTGGTAAGCCTTGAGATTTCTGACATGATGAAATTCAGAAACTTTGGTAAAAAGTCATTGGCTGAATTGGAGCAATTGGTAGCAGATAAGAACCTTACATTTGGTATGGATCTTTCAAAATATAAACTTGAAGAAGAGTAAGATACGATGAGACACGGTAAAAAATTTAATCACTTAGGTAGAACTGCTTCTCATAGAAATGCAATGCTTTCTAATATGGCATCTTCATTAATTCTTGAAAAAAGAATTTCTACAACAGTTGCCAAAGCAAAAGCATTAAAAAAATATGTTGAGCCTTTGCTTACAAAAGCTAAAACAGACGATACTAATTCTCGAAGAGTTGTTTTTTCATACCTTCAAAATAAAGAATCGGTATCTGAGCTTTTTAACGAGGTGGCTGAGAAAATTGCAACACGTCCTGGAGGATACACACGTATTCTTAAAACCGGAAGCAGATTAGGAGACAATGCAGAAATGTGCATTATTGAACTAGTCGATTACAATGAGTTGATGGTTAAGGAAGATTCAGCTGCTAAATCAAAAACAAGAAGAAGCAGAAGAGGTAGTGTTAAGAAAGAAGAAGCCCCTAAATCTGAAGCTAAGGCGCCAAAATCAGAAGCTAAAGCTCCTGAAGCAGCAGTAGAGGAAGCAGAAGTGGTAGAAGAGGCTCCTAAGGCTGAAGCTGCTGCTGAAGAAACTCCTGCTAAGGAAGAAGAAACTTCAGAAGATACAGAAGAGAAAAAAGAAGACGACAAATAAGTGCGTTTTACAAAATCAAATAGAAGGGATTGGATTTATATCTAATCCCTTTTTTATTTTTGTGCCAAGCAATTTGATACTATGAATACACCTGCCAAAAAGAAAGCTTACCTATTACTCGAAGATGGATTGATTATGACAGGCACCGCTATTGGTAAAATTGGAACTACCGGTGGTGAGATCTGCTTTAATACCGGTATGACTGGATACCAGGAAATATATACCGATCCTTCCTATTACGGACAAGTTGTTATCAATACCAATTCTCATATTGGTAATTACGGAACCGTTGAGGAAGAAAATGAATCCGGGGTGCCGCAAATAAGCGGAATTATCGTTAATGATTTTTCACCGGTAAACAGCCGGGCTGAGTCTGACTCTCTCCAAAACTATCTTGAAAAGCATGGTGTAGTTGGAATTGCCGATGTGGACACACGAATGCTTGTAAAGCATATTCGTAGCAAAGGGGCAATGAATGTGATCATTTCTTCAGAATTGGAAGAAGACCAATTGGCAACCGAGTTAAAAAAGATACCACCTATGGATGGGCTTGAGCTGGCTTCAAAAGTTTCTACAAAGGAACCTTATACAATGGGTGAAGGGAATAAAGTAAAGGTAGCAGTACTGGACTATGGTATAAAAAGAAGTATTCTTAAAAATTTTGTTAAGCGAGGTTGCGAGCTTAAGGTTTTCCCTGCATGCACCTCTTACAAAGAGATAATGGATTGGAAACCAGATGGTGTTTTCCTTTCCAACGGCCCTGGTGATCCTTCTGCGATGGACTACGCGGTTAATACGGTAAATGAAATTGCAGATTCCGGTAAACCCATGTTTGGCATTTGCCTTGGACACCAACTAATTGCTCGCTCTTTTGGTATAGGCACCTACAAAATGCACCATGGACACAGGGGGTTGAACCATCCGGTTAAGAATTTAAAATCAGGGCTAAGTGAAGTTACTTCACAGAATCATGGCTTTTCTGTTTCTCAGGAAGACGTGGACAAATCCCCGAAGGTGGTTCAAACACACGTAAACTTAAATGACAACACCGTAGAAGGAATAGAAATAAAAGGGAAGAAAATCTTTTCTGTTCAGTACCACCCTGAGTCATCACCCGGTCCGCACGACTCAGAGTATCTATTCGATGATTTTATAAAATTGATAAACAAATAAACACTTAAGAAAATGGCAATTATAGAACACGTGCATGCCAGACAAATTTTGGACTCGAGAGGTAACCCAACTATCGAGGTAGATGTAATTACAACAAACGGTATTATGGGGCGCGCTGCAGTTCCTTCTGGTGCGTCAACTGGAGAAAATGAAGCGGTTGAGCTAAGAGACGGTGATAAGAAAAAATACATGGGTAAAGGTGTATTGAAAGCTGTTGAAAATGTGAATGAAGTGATAGCTCCTGAGGTAATTGGACTTCATGTTATGGAGCAGCGCCTCATTGATAAAATAATGATAGAGCTGGATGGAACCGATACTAAATCCAAACTGGGTGCTAATGCCATTCTTGGTGTTTCACTAGCGGTAGCAAAAGCAGCTGCTGAAGAAGCATCTCTGCCTTTATACCAATATATTGGCGGTGCCAATGCGCACAAACTACCCGTTCCAATGATGAATATTATCAATGGTGGGTCGCACTCAGATGCCCCGATTGCGTTCCAGGAATTCATGATTCGCCCGGTAGGAGCAGATTCGTTTTCTGATGCTATTCGTATGGGAACTGAAGTATTCCATAATCTGAAAAAGATCCTTCATGATAAAGGCCTAAGTACAGCCGTGGGAGATGAAGGAGGTTTTGCACCTAACTTATCTGGCGGTACTGAAGAAGCACTGGAAAGCATTATTAAAGCTATTGAGGCAGCTGGATACAAAGCGGGTGAAGATGTAATGATTGGACTGGATTGTGCAGCTTCTGAATTTTATGCAGACGGTAAATACGACTACACTAAGTTTGAAGGCGATAAAGGTAAAGTACGTACGCGTGAAGAGCAGGTGGATTACCTTGCTTCATTGATTGAAAAATATCCTATCGATTCAATTGAAGATGGATGTGATGAAAACGACTGGGAAGGATTTAAACTGTTAACACAAAAAATTGGCAGTAAATGCCAGTTAGTTGGAGACGATCTTTATGTTACCAATGTTAAATTTTTGGAAAGGGGAATTAAGGAAAAAGCATCGAATTCTATTCTTATTAAAGTAAACCAGATTGGAACACTTTCTGAAACATTAGATGCAATTGAAATGGCGCATAAAGCTGGCTTTACAGCTGTTGTTTCTCACCGTTCCGGTGAAACGGAAGACTCTACTATTGCTGATATAGCCGTGGCAACCAATGCCGGGCAGATCAAGACTGGTTCTGCTTCTCGTTCGGATAGGATGGCCAAATACAATCAATTACTTCGAATAGAAGAAGAATTGGATGAAGTGGCTGTTTTCGAAGGAAGAAAGTTTAATTAAAATACTTTTTAATAAAGTTTTAAAGGCTCAATTGTTCGATTGAGCCTTTTTTTTGCTTTATTTGGCAAACAATTAACCATCGAAATGGAGTCTCTGAAAAAAATAGTAAAGAATTACTACCTCATGGTAGGTGCATTTTTTCTAATCTGGCTTACATTTTTTGATAGCAATGATCTCTACAGTCAGTATAAACTGGCTCGCAAACTCAATACCCTAAAAGCGGATAAGGAATACTACACCCAAAGAATAGAAGAGGTGAAGGAAGACCGCGAAGAGCTACTCAGCAACCCTGATTTATTAGAAAAATTTGCACGCGAAAAGTACCTGATGAAAAAGAAATCAGAGGATTTGTACGTTGTAGTAGAAAAATAGGTTTTCATATGAAAAGGGCATTTATAGCAACAGCTTTCTTATTGCTTGTTTTTTCAGCAGGATTTGCTCAAAAAGGCGATTACGAGGTTGATGAAAGAAGCAGTTTTACCGATCGTATCTATTTTGGAGGAGGGTTCGGATTATCTGGTGGTACAAATACAACTCAAATCACGTTGTCTCCGATTGTTGGCTATATGGTGTCTAGTAGGTTTTCGGTGGGAGTAGGTGTTACTTATCAGTATTACAAATATTTCAACTTTCAGGATAACCAGTACGGAGGACTTTTGTTTACCAGGATGAATCTTGTGAAGCAGATATTTGCTTATGGAGAATACTCATTTATCAATCAAACTGATTATAGAGATGGAGTGTCAAGAATTACAATTGATAGATTACCCATTGGCTTAGGTATATCTCAATCTCTTGGAGGGCGATCTTCACTAAATCTAATAGCGGCTTATGATTTGCTCTATGAAAGTAATGGAGGTTACTATACCTCACCATGGGTATTTAGTGTATTCTTTTCTATCTAAAAGGATAGCTCAAACTTCTTAGCTACTTCTTTCAAATCAAGCACTACCTTATCATTAAGGGGTATTCCATTTTTTAGCCGCTCAATTTCACTTAATCGCTCAGGGTCACCAGGTATAACTACATCCGGCATTCCTTCTGCGCTTTTAGCTTCACGGAAACGCTGGATCCATGTGTCCATATGCAATTTAAACTCTTCTGCTGGTCTGAAGCCATCAATACGCATGGCTCCAAAGAAATGGCCAATGCCTTCGCCTACCGGATCTTCGGGCATAGGTAAAAAGCTTACAAAAGGAGGAACCCACGGGCCATAATTGGCTCCGGAAAAGACTGCCGAGAAAATATCTACAATAGAACCAAGGCAAAATCCTTTATGGCTGCTATGTACCCTGTCGCCACCAAGGGGTAGTAAAGCGCCTCCTTCTTTTAATTCATGAGCGTTGGTTGTTTGGTGACCCTCTTTATTCTGTATCCACCCCATAGGAGCTTCTTCGCCCTTGCGCTGGAGTATTTCAAGCTTACCATTAGCAGCAGTAGTCGTAGCAAAGTCGGCTACAAATGGAGGCTGCTTATCAGCAGGTATAGCAACCGCAATCGGGTTGGTGCCCAGCATGCGTTCGGTTGAAAAGGTAGGCGCCACCAACGGGCTTGCATTGGTCATTGACATCCCAATCATGTCGTGTTCCAGGGCCATCATGGCATGGTAGCCTGCAATACCATAGTGGTTAGAGTTCTTAACAGATATCCAACCCGAACCAACATTTTTTGCCTTTTTAATAACGGTTTCCATTGCCTTAGGGGCAACCACAAGTCCTAACCCGGAGTCCCCGTCAATAACCCCCGTACTAGGGGTTTCATGCACGAGTTTAATATTGGGAGTAGAGTTTATTCTTCCGGTTTCCCAAAGCCGCACGTAACCAATTAGGCGTGCAACACCATGCGAATCAATTCCTCGTAAATCAGCCGATACAAGCACTTTGGTTGCAAGTTCAGCATCTGAGGCTGAACATCCCATTTTTAAAAAAACATTGTTGGTAAAATCACGGACTTTTTCAAACTCGTACATAAGCAAAAAATTTGAACAAAGGTAAACAAAACTAACCTGCGAGCGAACTTAAAATACCCTCTTTCATGGAAAACGGAGAAAGACTGAACCCATCAAATTTTCCTTTCCGAAGCATAAAACGCACCAATAAGCTGGCGGGTACAATCATGTCCTCCCTGCCTTTGGGTATTCCTGCCATTTCAAGCCGTTCGTTATGCGTTGACACCAAAATTTTAACAAATAATTTGTCTAACATTGGATTTTCAATTTGAACCGGGCTATCCATTTTCTTGCCAAGTAGCATGTGGGTTAGCGTATGAAAAGTACCCGATGAACCTATAAGCTTTACCGGAGCATTGGCTTCAATTTGAGTACTCAGGTCAGCCAATTCAGTGGTAAAGTACTCATCAATAATGTTTTGGTCTTTTACACTAATAGGGTCTGAGTGAACGAATTTGTCAAGCAGCCGTTGTGCCCCTAGCTCGTAGCTTTTTCTCCAGATCAAGTCTGTTTTGGTTCCGATAATAAACTCAACACTTCCGCCACCTATGTCCATTATCAATGAAGGTTCGTTTTGCAGAAGCCCACTTGTCAGAACACCTTGGTAAATAAATTCTGCCTCTTTCTTTCCATCAATTACTTCAATGGTAAAGCCAAGTTGCTGCTGCACCTGATTTATAAACACATCTGCATTGCGTGCATTACGCAGGGCGCTTGTACCAAACGCGTAAATAGCCACTACTTCATAAGAATCTATTACTTTTTTGTAGGTAGTTAGTGTAGTAATGCCTCTTTCCATTGCCGCTTCACTTATGATGCCCTGGCTTATTCCACCCTCACCTAATTTTACCGTACGTTCATCTTTGTACAGTGCCTTGTTATCTTGTGCAATCAGGAGGTGGAAAGTATTTGTGCCGAGGTCAATAACAGCTACTTTATTATTCATTTCAAACGTATTTGTAAAAGATTTTACAAACATAATATTTGCTTAATTACGAGCCTCTCGCTGGGGCTAATTTGTCTATATTTGATATACAAATCCTATCATTATGAACTACCAATCGAGAGAAGAAAAATTAAAAAAACTTGAGGAATTAAATAAGGAAGCTGAACAGGGCGGAGGAGAAAAAAGAATAGAATCGCAGCACAATAAGGGTAAACTTACAGCTCGTGAACGAATAGCTCTTTTGTTAGATGAGGGTAGTTTTGAAGAACTTGGAAAGTTTGTTCGGCATAGAAGCACTGCTTTTGGGTTGGAAAAAGAAAGGTACCTGGGCGATGGCGTTGTTACAGGTTATGGAAGAATAGATGGCAGGTTGGTCTATGTGTTTTCTCAGGACTTTACCATTTTCGGTGGATCGCTTTCGGAGGCCTATGCGGAGAAGATCGTCCGCATTATGGACTTGGCCATGAAAAATGGAGCTCCAGTTATTGGATTGAATGATTCGGGAGGTGCCCGAATCCAGGAAGGGGTTGTTTCGCTGGGCGGCTATGCCGATATTTTTTACAGGAACACCATGGCCTCTGGTGTTGTACCTCAAATATCAGCCATTATGGGGCCGTGTGCTGGTGGAGCCGTATATTCTCCTGCTATTACAGATTTTACCCTAATGGTGGAAAATACCTCATATATGTTCGTTACTGGACCCAACGTGGTGAAAACCGTAACCCAGGAAGATGTAACAGCTGAAGAATTGGGAGGGGCCAAAACGCATAGCACCAAAAGCGGTGTTACCCATTTCTCATGCCCCAATGAGGTTGAAGCTATTAACCGAATTAAGCAGCTTTTGAGCTATGTGCCGCAGAATTGTGAAGAGGAAGCACCGTTATTACCCTACGAGCCTGGTGATGAGCTTCGTCCTGAACTGAACGAGATAGTTCCGGTGAATCCTAACCAGCCATACGATATGAGAGATGTGATCAATGGCATCATTGATAAGGATAGTTTTTTAGAAGTGCATAAAGATTTTGCTGAAAGCATTGTGGTTGGCTTTGCCAGACTAGCCGGTAGGAGCATTGGTATTGTTGCCAATCAGCCACAGTCGTTTGCCGGGGTTTTGGGTATCCGATCAAGTCGCAAAGGAGCACGCTTTGTGCGCTTCTGCGACAGCTTTAACATTCCGTTGTTGGTATTGGAAGATGTACCCGGATTCCTGCCCGGAACGGACCAGGAGTGGAATGGTATTATTACCAACGGTGCTAAATTGCTCTATGCCTTCTGTGAAGCAACTGTTCCCAGAATAACGGTAATTACCCGCAAGGCATATGGCGGTGCTTACGATGTTATGAACTCCAAGCATATTGGAGCCGATATGAATTATGCCTGGCCAACAGCCGAAGTTGCTGTGATGGGGGCAAAAGGGGCAGCTGAGATTATTTTTAGAAAAGAAATAGCAGCAGCCGATAATAAGGAAGCCAAGCTCCAGGAAAAAGTGGATGAGTACAGTGAACGTTTTGCCAACCCATATTCAGCTGCCGAACGAGGGTATGTGGATGAGGTGATCTTACCCGAACAAACAAGGCAGAAGCTGATCACTGCTTTTAAAATGTGTGAAACCAAGGTGGACTCTATACCTAAGAAAAAACATGGAAATATTCCGTTGTAAATTGCAATTGACAATTTACAATTATCGATAACGAATAACCTTTAACTAGTAATCAATAACTTTTAACAATGAAAAAGAACGAGAAATTTTTATACCAATACCTGAACAATGCATCGCCCACTGGCTTTGAGGAGTCGGGACAGCGTATTTGGCTCGATTATATAAGACCTTTTGTAGATACGTATATTTCGGATACCTACGGCACCGTGGTTGGGGTTATCAACCCAAATGCAGAGTACAAAGTGGTAATTGAAGCACATGCTGATGAGATATCCTGGTTTGTGAACTACATAACCGATGACGGCTATATTTATGTGATCCGAAACGGGGGCTCAGACCACCAGATTGCCCCTTCCATGCGTGTGAATGTACATACAGCTAAAGGTGTTGTGAAAGGGGTGTTTGGATGGCCGGCTATCCATGTGCGTCATGGCGAAAAAGAAACAAACCCAACCCTTCAGAATATTTTTGTGGATGTGGGATGTTCTTACAAGGAGGAAGTAGAGAAACTGGGGATTCATGTAGGTTCCGTAATTACGTTTGAAGATGAGTTGATGGAGCTCAACAAAAAGTATTATACAGGCCGTGCTTTGGATAACCGCATGGGTGGATATATGATTGCTGAGGTAGCTCGCAGATTACACGAAAACAAAGTAAAATTGCCCTTTGGTTTGTATGTGGTTAACTCGGTGCAGGAAGAAATTGGCCTGCGAGGTGCTGAAATGATTGCGGAGCGCATCAAACCGGATGTAGCTATTATTACTGATGTAACGCATGATACGGGCTCGCCTTTGTACGACAAAAAGAAAAGTGGTGATATTAAATGCGGCAACGGGCCCGTGGTTAGCTATGGCCCGGCTGTACAAAACAATGTGCGCGACATGATCATTAAAGTGGCCGAAAAGAAGAAGATTGACTTTCAGCGGTTGTCTGCTTCTCGTTCTACAGGCACCGATACGGATGCATTTGCCTATTCCAATGCCGGGGTGGCCTCAGCGCTTATTTCTTTGCCTTTGAAATATATGCACACTACGGTTGAAACCGTAAATAAGGAGGATGTTGAAGGCGTTATCAAGCTTATCTACGAAACCCTGGTGCAGCTTAAGGCCGGGCATGATTTTAGGTATATTAAATAGCAAAAAAATAATTTAGTGATTTTCGCCATTATTCTATTATAAGTAAGAAATAAACTGAAATAACAGAAGGTGTTTATATTCCAGACATTGCTTTATCGGCAATGAGTTTTGTTGGGTCATAAAAAAAGGGATGTTGTTAACATCCCTTTTTTTATGTGATCTTTTATTTAAAATCTCCAACCCACTGCTAGCTTTCCTACAAAATCAATATTGATTGCATCAAGTAAAGTAAGATCAATACCATCTAATTCTGAGGTGTTTTTATTTACGAACGCCTTACCACCACCAAATGCGATATCAAATAAAAATCCAGATTCCGCAACAATTTTGTAACCAATGTTAAAACCTCCGGCAAACCTTTCATTTTTCCATCCGATAACTCCATCAGATTTATATGCACCAGACATATATTTAAGGTATCCACCAAAATAAAATTTATCAAGACCTTTATTCGGAGAGAAATAGTATCGAGGATTAACAACTACACCTGCTCGAGTGCTTTTATATTCTACATCATCTAGTGTTTGTTTATCAAAGGCTATTGTAGGTGCTAAGTCGATACCGAAATTATCACTGAAACCATACTCTGCAGCAACATCTATGCTACCCCATAATATAGAAAAAGGGTTAATTTTAGCTTCAAACTGCGCTTTGGCACTTAATGATAAAGCTATTAAAGCTAGTAAAATAAATGATTTTTTGTTCATAACTATTAGGTTTAATGTTTTTGTTTTTTTATTTATATTAGATTGTTTGTGACTAAATTAATAAAAAATATTTATTCGCTAAATAATTATAGTGAAATTGAAATTCTAATTTTAAATTGTCAAAACTAACCTCATTTGCAAAATGAGAAATAGATTAGGAATATGTTTAAACAAGGTGTTATGCATTTAATGATTCTTTTATCCTGCTAGACGAACTGAAATCATATCGAGTTATTGAACGATCTTATTGTTACTTTAACAATTTCCTATCTACTACAAACGGACCAAATGGAAGCACAGAAGCTGTTAGAGCTAAAAAGGTCACCTTGTTATTCCATTCCAATTTCTTACGAATAAAGAATACAAGAGTTATATACAGTATAAACAAGATACCATGTGCCATACCTACTACTCGAGTGGTTTCGGGCATGCCATAAACGTATTTTAATGGCATGGCTATGCCTAAAAGAATCAGAAAAGAAATGCCTTCTAAAATAGCAACCCATTTAAAGTGCTTTGCAGTTGGGTTAAAAAAATCCATGGTGTGTTGTTATTGGTAAAAAATAATTAGGCAAAGGTATTGGAAATCAAATAAAACTTATCGATTAACAAACCCGACCTTCTCTAAATCTTCCCAAAAGCTTGGGTAGGATTTATTGACTACCTCAGGTGCTTCAATGGTAATGCCTGGCAGCACACATGCTAAGGGGGCAAAGGCCATGGCCATGCGGTGGTCATGGTAGGTGTTTATGTAAACCTCTTTGCCTTTCCAGTTGCCTTTGGGTGGTACAACCGTCCAGGTTTCGTTTTCCTCTATAAAATCAGCTCCCAGTTTTTGCAGTTCATTTTTAATGGCGGCTACCCGGTCGGTTTCCTTGATCTTGAGGGTATGCAAACCGGTAAATACGCAGCTATGCTCCAATGCGGCACACAGCACAGCAAAGGTTTGTGCCAGGTCAGGGCTATCTGAAAAATCAATTGCCTCCGGCAAATTAGGAGTACACCTTGTCAGCACCGCACCTTCAAAGGTAAATTGGGTTTCTACCCCAAAGGGCCTCATGAGCTCTACCAGGTTTCGGTCGCCCTGCAATGAGTTTTCTTTAAAAGCAGCTAGCTCCAGGTGCTCCGCACCGGATAATACAAAAATACTATACCAATAGCTTGCGCTTGACCAGTCGGGCTCAACTGTAAAAGGGGTATATACATATTCGGCTGGATGTACTTTGTATCCATTGGATAATTCTTCTACATCCACTCCAAAATGCTGCATCAACTCAATAGTCATTTGCAGGTAGGGCTTGCTGGTAGTTTCTCCCTCAATTATAAGCGCAAGTCCTTTAGGTAATATTGGAGCAAGCATTAAAAGGGCAGAGAGGTATTGACTACTAACAGAACCATCAATTGTAATGGTATCTGTTTTTTGTGTTTCAAAACCGTTAAGCGAAATGGGCGGGTAGCCCTCCTTTTTTAAATAGTCGATTTCAACTCCAAGTTCTCTTAAAGCATTTACTAAAATGCCAATAGGCCGTTCCTGCATACGGGCCGTTCCTGTTAGGATTTTATGTTGTCCGGTCAGTCCGAAAAAAGCGGTCAAAAAACGCATTACCGTGCCGGCATCTTTCACATCTATTTCTTTAGAAGTGGAACCAAGCAGAAACTTCATTAGTTCTGTGTCCCGCGCAGATGATAGGTTTTTAATGCTCCCAGGCACTTTACAAAGGGCATTAATCAGTAATGCCCTATTACTTTCACTCTTGGAACCGGGTATCAGCACTTTTCCAAGGTGGATATTTTTTTTCTGGTACGATATATGTATCTCTTTCCTCAAGCGTTAAATAATAAATACAAACGTAAATCTTATTTAATGTTTTTTCGTATATTGTTACGAACCATTTATGGTTAAAAAGTGTTTTAATCTAAAAAATTACCGAGTATGAAATCAAGCAGAACTGGTTTAGCTTTCGGAATATTGGCAGGAGCGGCTTTAGCTGCGTTTGCCGTTACCAAAGCTGGAAGAACCTCACTTAAAAAATTGGGCGACCGAGCCGCTGAATTACGCGCAGAGGTTAACAAGGAGATCAGGCAATTTAAAAAGCTTAAAGGTCACGGGCAGCGTTTTATTTAAGCGTATAAAAAGCTAAGGACTCCCTTACATCTTCTTTTGAGATGGCTATGGAATGCCGTGCTTCTTCAGGTTTGGCAAGAAGAACGGCCTGAATGCTTTTGCCAGCATTTTTCTTATCCTGCTCAAGATTATTGAGTATCGTATCCCAGTCGGATTCAGGAATCTCCACTCGTTTAAAATAGCTATCAACTACTTTGGCTATGTAATCCCTGTCGGAAGTACTCAAATCCATTAACTTTTCCGAAAGAAATGCTTCGGTAATCATACCTGCTGCTACTGCTTCTCCATGCAAAATAGGTTTTCCCTTTTCCAAAAAATACGATTCAATGGCGTGCCCTACAGTGTGGCCAAAATTCAGTAACTTTCTTTCCCCACTTTCAAAAGGATCTGCTTCTACAATTTCATTTTTGATTAGAATGGATTTTTTTATCAAAGATGCCCAATCTGCATCTTCGGAAAGTAGTTTACCCAAGTGCTTTAAATGAGTTACATCTTTGATAAAAGCATGCTTAATCATTTCGGCTATTCCTGAAGTAAGTTGTTGCCTGGGTAGGGTTTTTAGGAACCAAGGATCAACAATAACTTTTACCGGCATATTGAAAACACCGATATGATTTTTAAATCCGTTAAAATCAATTCCAAGCTTTCCGCCTATGCTGGCATCTACCTGGGCAAGCAAAGTGGTTGGAATATTCACAAAGGCAATACCCCGCTTATAAGTGCTGGCACAAAACCCTCCCATATCGCCAATCACACCACCTCCCAGGTTTATAAGCAGGCTTTTTCGATCGGCTTCAGCATCAGTAAGGGCCTGCCAGATAGTTGAGCAGGTTTCAAGATTTTTGTTTGCTTCACCACTTTCTATTTCAATTTTCTGGTGGTTTCCAATGTAATCCTGAACCAATGGAAGGCAATAATGCCCAGTGTTCTCATCCACCAGAACAAACACTTTTGAAAAGCTGTTTTTCTTTAAAAAATTGGCAATTGAAATACCGGATGTTTCGGTTATTTCAAGATACTTGGGAAGACTTTTGGCCATAGAAATTGAAGGTAGTTACATTGAGGATTTAAAGGTAGCATTATTGAAATAAATTGAGCTTTTAAAGATTAATTAACTTGCAAATGAAAGGTATATTTGCAGTCCAAATTGCAATTCAAATGACTAAGATAACAAGTGAATCTTTCGAAAATACAGAGAAGGCCTTTATAGCTAAATCGGACTGGCAACTGAAAAAAGCCTACTGGCTTTTTAAGATTGTAAACAACAATACCATGGCTCGCCTAAGTACCCGATCGGCCAATCTGGCACTTAAGATGCACCTTCCTGTTAAGGGTATGATTAAGAATACGGTTTTTGAACATTTCTGTGGAGGCGAGAGCATTGAGGAGAGCCAGGAAACAGTGGAAATGCTAAATAAATACGGGATAGGAGCAATTCTGGACTATTCGGTTGAAGGCAAGCACGATGAAGCTGCTTTTGACAATGCCCTGAAAGAGACCATGCGTACAATTGAAAATGCGAAAGGCAATAAGAAAATTCCTTATTGTGTTTTTAAGCCTACGGGCATGGGTTCGGCTGAGCTGATGGAGAAGATACAACTGGGTAAAGAGTTAAATGATGAAGAAAAAGCTGCCTTTGGGAGAGTACGTGAACGATATTACAAACTGGGTCAGGCAGCTTATGATAATAATATACGTCTGTTGATTGATGCAGAGGATTCATGGTATCAGAATACCATAGACAACCTCCTATACGAAATGATGGAGAAGTTTAACAAGGAACGAGCTATTATTTTCAATACCTATCAAATGTACCGATGGGCAAGTTTACAAAACATAAAAGATGCACATGCCAGAGGTAAAGAAAAGGGGTTTGTCTTGGGTGCTAAACTGGTGCGGGGAGCCTATATGGAAATTGAGCGCGAGCGAGCAAAAGAGAAAGGATATGAAGATCCAATTTGTGCAGACAAACATGCCACAGATAAGAGTTACAATGATGGTTTAAAATACTGTATTGAGAACATCGGTGAAATAGAACTATTTAATGGGTCTCATAATGAGTATTCTAACCTTTATTTAACCGAGTTAATGAAAAAGCATGGCCTGGCCAATGATGACCATCGTATCTATTTCTCACAGCTGTATGGAATGAGTGATAATATTTCGTATGTGCTTGGAGGTGAAGGCTACAATGTAGCCAAGTACGTTCCTTACGGACCTATTAAACATGTGATGCCTTATCTCATTAGAAGGGCTGAAGAAAATACTTCTGTGGCAGGGCAAAGTAGTAGGGAGTTGAATTTGCTTCATAAGGAAATTCTTAGAAGAAAAACGGTTAAAGGATAATCACCCCATTTCTTAAAATCTTAGCTTCAATCTAAGTTCAGCAATAGCATAATCTTCGTTACTTTTGCACTCTTAAAATTTTAAAAGATGCAGTTAAGCGAACAGGAACTTGTACGAAGGAGTGCTAAAGAACAAATGGAACAATTGGGCATCAATCCATACCCATCAGCATTGTTCCCAGTTACTCATTATGCCAAACAGATCAAACGGGAGTTTGATGAGAAAAAGGCAGCTGAGTTTAAGGAAGTGACTTTGGCCGGGAGGATCATGAGCAGGCGTATTATGGGCTCCGCTTCGTTTGCTGAATTGCAGGACTCAACAGGTCGCATCCAGTTTTACGTTCGCAGGGATGATATATGCCCGGAAGAGGACAAAACACTTTACAATACTGTTTTTAAGAAGCTGGTTGATATTGGTGATATTGTTGGAATAAAAGGTTTTGTGTTTAAAACACAAGTTGGGGAAACTTCTGTGCACGTTACTGAGTTTAAAGTGCTTACCAAGTCGTTGAAACCACTGCCTCTTCCCAAAACAGATGCCGAAGGAAATGTGCACGATGCGTTTACCGATCCGGAATTGCGCTATCGCCAACGCTATGTGGATTTGATAGTGAACCCTAAAATACGAGAGACCTTCAAAAAGCGTACGCAACTGGTTAATACCATGCGTACTTATTTGAATGATAAAGGCTATCTGGAAGTTGAAACTCCTATTCTTCAACCTTTGTACGGTGGTGCAGCAGCTCGACCATTCAAAACGCACCATAATACATTGGACATGACGCTGTACCTGCGCATTGCCAATGAGTTGTACCTAAAGCGACTTATTGTTGGCGGATATGATGGGGTTTATGAATTCTCAAAAGATTTCAGAAACGAGGGTATGTCCCGCTTCCACAATCCTGAATTTACACAGGTGGAGCTTTATGTAGCTTACAAAGACTATAACTGGATGATGGAGTTGGTGGAGGAAATGATCGAGAAAGTGGCTCTTGAGCTTCACGGTACAACCAAAGTTCCGGTTGGAGATAAGGAAATCGACTTCAAACGTCCATGGAAACGCTTTACCATGTTCGAAGCCATCGAGCATTTTACAGGCATTGACATCTCTAAGATGGATGAAGCTCAACTAAGGGAAACAGCTAAAAAGCTTGAAGTGCCTATTGATGAGACTATGGGTAAAGGCAAGCTGATCGATGAGATATTTGGGGAGAAGTGTGAAGGCAATTTGATACAGCCAACTTTTATAACGGATTACCCGGTGGAGATGTCGCCTTTGGCAAAACGACACAGAACCAAAGAAGGTTTGGTAGAGCGTTTTGAAGCCATTGCCAATGGTAAAGAAATATGCAACGCATTCTCTGAACTGAATGACCCAATTGATCAACGTAAACGTTTTGAGGAGCAACTGGAGCTGGGCAAACGTGGTGATGATGAAGCCATGACTTTGGATGAAGACTTTTTAAGAGCCATTGAATATGGCATGCCTCCCACAGCCGGTTTGGGTATTGGTATCGATCGGTTGTCAATGATCATGACCAACTCGAACTCCATTCAGGATGTATTGTTTTTTCCACAAATGAAGCCTGAGAAAAAGCCTCTTGCCCTTTCGGAAGAAGAAGAACTGATTTTAGGCTTACTAAAGAAAGAAGGAGCCATGAATCTGGAAAGTCTTAAAAATGCAGCTAATCTTAGCAACAAAAAGTGGGACAAAGCTATCAAAGGACTTACCAGGAATAAGCTTGCCGTGGTTACGAAAACCAACGATAATCTGAATGTAACTCTTCTTTAAATTTTTTTAGAAACCAAAGCTATCAGAAGCATTACGTTTCTTAGATAATTTGAGATCCTGAAGCAACGAAGATTTTGCCTTGATGGTAAAGTTGTAGGATTGGAAACGTCCGGATGGAACCCAATTCAGGGTCATATCCCAACAGTGGAGGTCTCTGATAATACTAATTTTTGTCTGGTTAAATTTTTTGCTTTTGAAGTCATATCCTGAATTAAAGGTTACTTTCCATTTCTCTGTCAGACTTATGTCTCCGTTAAATGTAAGTGATTGAGTAACCTTATCTTTTATAAAGCCCTCTTTGGAAAAACCAAGGTTATATGAAAACCTAAAGCTCCAGGGAATATTAAAATCTACATACAGGTTGGGATCATTAATATACTCATTCAACTCAGCTTCTTCTTTAAAAGAATTAGTTTGAATATTATCTACTCCCTGGGAAAGGCTTCTGGAAGAACCATTCCTGGAGGAGCCACCGTTCTTTCGATCTTGTGCCTGAAAACCAGTATTCAGCGATACATTAATTTTTGATAGTTGTCCTAAACCCTGTCCATTATTCCATGCATACTGGTCATACTTCGTTTGGTATATTTTTTCAGCTTGCGTTTTTTCATCCCAAACAATGCTGTCAATACGGTAAACGTATGGGTTTATAGTACCCGTAAAGTTTAAGCTCAAGCCAGTTGTTTTTATACTTCCAAGTTCCTTATTCTTAAGCAGGTCAGTGGTTGCTCTAACAGAAATATTACTCAGTTTATTCTTTTCTCTTAAAAAATCATAATTAGCCCCTACTCCAAAATTTCTAAGAATAGCTATTTTCTCCGCCTTGCCTGTCGTGTCTTTTCGACTCTTGTATTTCATTTCCAGCGTATTGGTAATGCTTAATGAGATACTAGAGCTTTCTGAGGTTCCGGCTCCCGTGCCATATACGAAACCATTGTACCTCGATAATTGTGTTGTATTTCCTTCCGAATCGCTTTGCACGGTTTGGTAGTAATCATATTTTTCATCTCCAAAGTTGGGAGTATAAGAATAAGATACAGACGGTGTCATCATATGGCGAATTGCCTGAACTCCATACTCTCTTTTAAATACCACAGTTCCGTAAACCCGGGTATTAATAGAGGCTCCAAAGTTGTAATACCTGATAGCATTAAATCCTTTAATGGTATCGGTTTCTATTTTTTCAGTTGTTTCATTGTAACTATAATTTAGCTTTTTAGAATACCATAGCTCATTATAGCTAAATGAAGGACTTATGGTAAAATATTTTAAAGCCTTAAATGAAGCCGAAACAGGTATATTATGTTTAACTCCATTAGAACCCTGACTGATTAAATAGCCAATGGTTTCTCCATTAATAGCAAAGGTGGAATCCTGATAAGTGAGTTGTCCCTCATCGTTGGTTATAGGAATACTCAATTTGTTACTGATTTTATTCGTAGCTGTCATTGAGTACCTAAAGTTGATTTTTTCGTACCATTTATTGCCACTGCTTGCCTTTCCTTTAAAAGGATAAATATTTTGAACATTAAAGGTTATGTCAGGTAATTGCATGTCTGACTGCTTCGTTCTTAAATTCTGATTGAATCGACCACTTATTCCCAAACTAAAGGGTGTTCCGCTAAAGGTCTTGGAATAGGAGATTGAGGAACTTGCTGTTGCTTGCGTTTGCTCCTCAACACTATAAAGCTGATTATTGACATTGTACGTGGCTGTCTGGTAATTCACATTAGCGCTAAACCTTCCGGTGCCTTTGGTTTCTGGTGTATGCGACCATGTTAATCTAAAGTCATTGGAAATATTATCCTGAAGGGTAGCTTCATTTTCCTGCTTTAATCGGGTGAAATTGGCTGAAAAACTACCCCTGAACTTATACCTTACGTAATACTGAGAAGCGGCTCGGACAGCCCACCCGCCTTTGGTGTAGATATCTCCGGTGAGGTCCAGATTGATGTAGTCGTTGAAAGCAAAATAGTATCCTCCGTTTTTAAGATAAAAACCTCTTCTGGTTTCTTCTCCAAAGTCAGGAAAAATTACCCCCGAAGTTCTGTTTTGCTGATCGGGGAACATACCAAATGCAAAGCCCAGAGGGGTAGGCACATCATGCACAGTCATGAAGAACGGCCCTGATATCATTTCTTTATTGGGAATAACCTTAACCCTTGTAGCCTTTATACTATAATGCGGGTGCGCTAAATTACAGGTGGTATATAGTGTTGTTCTATTGTATAGATCACCTTGGGCATCCTTGAATACTTTGTCGGCATGTATGTAGGCATCTCCCTGCGTGGTTACCAGACCTGTAATGGAAGCCTTCTCGGTCTTGAAATTGTATTTGATCTCATTGGTCTCATATACTTCATTGCCGTTTTTAAAAACAGGCTTACCAATTACTTTTCCGGTGGAGTCAGCTACTCCATGAGCCTGCATGTAGTTTTCTTCCCAGTTAATGTCAATTTCCTGTGCATCCAGAGCAATTGGCTTGTAATCAATTTTTCCATCCCCATAAATCTTTACCTTATGTGTTCTCATATTAAGAGTAATGGAATCCTGGGCTACGTAATGAACGGTTGTTTTTATATCGCCAACAGGAGGTTTTTTTACAGAATCCTTTTGGGCTATGGCTGAGGTATCCGTTGGCATTATAAGCAATGAATCTGAAACGGAAATACTCACACTATCCGTTGGTTGTAATTTGGTAGTGTCTGGTACCGTACCGGGGATGGTATCTGATTTAATTTCTATAAGACTATCGGATTGAACCGTATTCTTTACATTTGTGCTATCGGTTAGCTCTTGAGAATTGGCCTGAAAGTTGATAAAAGAGAGTGAAAAAGCCGAAAAAACAACAAGTTGAAGTAGAGTTAGGCGGTTCAATTTATTTTGTGTATCCTTCTGATTCTCGGTTTTTTTTAGAAATTTGTGTAAAGGTATTTCAATAACTTCGAACCAGCGTGATATGTTACGAAAATTTAGCATTATAGGCCTTTCGGCAATAATCGTGCTAAGCTCGTTTAGCACGTTAGAAAAAAGAACCAATAAAGTAGACAGGGTGGTAATAGATGCCGGCCACGGTGGAAAAGACCCTGGAACGCATGGAAATATTTCTGAAGAAAAGAATATTGCCTTGCAAATTGCCTTGAAGTTGGGCGAAACAATTGAAAAGTACTTGCCGGATGTAGAGGTGATTTATACCCGCGATGACGACAACTTTGTTGAGCTGGAAGGAAGAGCCTACATTGCCAATAAGAACGGAGCCGATCTGTTTATTTCCATTCATTGTAATGCAGTTTCCAATTCAAAAATATATGGTACCGAAACGTATGTGATGGGATTGGATAAAGCAGATGGCAATTTAGGTGTTGCCAAAAAAGAGAACTCCGTTATCTTTCTTGAAGATAACTATGAAGAAAAATATGAAGGCTTTGATCCCAATTCGCCTGAGTCAATGATATTACTTACCTTACAGCAAACTGCATATCAGGAAAACAGCCTAGATTTGGCTGCAAAGATCGAAAAGCAATTTAGTGAAAGGGCCGGTAGAAAAAGCAGAGGAGTAAAAATGGCTCCATTTTGGGTTTTATGGCGTACCTCAATGCCAAGTGTTTTGGTAGAAACTGGTTATCTTACAAACTCAAATGAAGAAATTGATTTGAACGACCCACTAAAACAAGAGTATATTGCATCCGGAATTTATAGGGCCTTCCGGGATTACAAACAGGCCATTGACTCTATGAACTAAATTTAATGACTATATCTAAAGAAGTTAAAGTTGGTGTTTTTGCTGTAATGGCCTTAACCGTACTCTATCTGGGGTTTAATTACCTTAAGGGAGTGGATTTTTTTGCCAGCACAAAAACTTACTATGTTATGTACGATGATGTTGGAGGATTGACACGGTCAAACCCTGTGAATATCAACGGGTTTACGGTGGGCAGGGTGGCAAAAATAAAACTGCTACAGAACAGAAAGAATAAGATTCTGGTAGAAATGGATATCGATTCTGACATTATTTTGGGCGATACGGCCATGGCAAAATTAAATTCTGATCTATTGGGTTCCGTTTCAATTATTATCTTTCCCGGAGACATCAGTAATCCCATAAAACCAGGAGATACTTTACGTGCTAAAGTTGACCCTGACCTTACAGAGCTTTTGAAAGAAAGCGCTCAGCCACTTTCAGATAACCTTCAGGTAACGATTCGGAAGTTAAATGTGTTATTGGAGGACATGAATGGAAGTGGTGAGAAATTGAAAGCAGCGCTTGAGAGTTTTACCAAATTGTCAGATAATGTTAATGCTCGCATTTATGAGAATAGAGGAAACCTTAAAGAAATTGTTACTGAATTTAAGCTTTTGTCACAGAACTTAAATAAAACAGTTAAGGACCTGCAACCTACTTTGCAGAATTTTCAAACGGTTTCTGACTCACTAAGAAATCTGGAACTGAATGCAACATTGCACCGAGTAGATACATTGCTTTACCATTTAACACTGGTTACCCAAAAGTTTGAAAATGATAGTGGCACCTTTGGTAAGCTAATGAATGACGATGAGTTGTACGTATCATTAAACAAAACAATAGCAGATCTGGATAGTTTATTAAACCACCTAAACGATAACCCTAAACATTTCTTTGCACCTTTAGGAAAAAGCAAAAAGAAAATAGAAAAGGAGAAAGCCCGCGAAGCGAATTAAAAAATTGGGCATCAGAAGAGATCTATGGATTTGGAGTTCAATAAAAACGAGGACGAAAACAAAAGAGCTGTATCTGATCTGGCTGCTCGGTTGGCAGCAGTAAAAAAAGGAGGTGGAGAGAAACGAATTGACGCCCAGCACCAAAAAGGTAAATTAACGGCAAGAGAAAGAATCGATTACCTGATCGATCCAGAATCTGAGTTTCTTGAAGTTGCGGCCTTTGCCGGTGATCAAATGTATGAGCAGCAAGGAGGGTGTCCATCCGGAGGGGTTGTTACAGGTATAGGTTACGTTAAAGGAAGGCAGTGTGTACTTGTAGCCAATGACGCAACTGTTAAGGCAGGAGCCTGGTTTCCTATTACAGCAAAAAAGAATCTTCGGGCGCAGGAAATAGCCATTGAAAACAGACTTCCCATAATTTATTTGGTCGATTCTGCTGGAGTGTTTTTGCCAATGCAGGATGAGATTTTCCCTGATAAGGAGCATTTCGGACGCCAATTCAGGAACAACGCTATCATGTCTTCCATGGGTATTGTACAGATAGCTGCCATAATGGGGAGTTGCGTAGCCGGTGGAGCTTATTTGCCCATTATGTCAGATGAGGCTCTGATTGTTGATAAAACAGGTTCAATCTTCCTTGCAGGCTCTTATTTGGTAAAAGCTGCTATTGGAGAAGTTATTGACAATGAAGAACTGGGAGGGGCAACCACTCACTGTGAAATTTCAGGAGTTACAGATAATAAATTCCCAAACGATGAGGCCGCGCTGGATTACATCAAGAATATTTTCAGTAAACTGGGAGAAACAATTAAAGCAGGTTTCAACAGAGAAAAGCCGGCAAAGCCAAAGCTGGATGAGCAGGAAATCTATGGGCTTTTTCCATCGGATAGAGCAAAGCCTTACGAAGCAAAAGACATAATAAAACGTTTGGTTGATAACTCAGAATTTACGGAGTACAAGGCTGATTATGGAAAAACCCTGATATGTGGTACCGCCCGCATTGATGGTTGGGCTGTTGGTATTGTGGCCAATCAACGATTGGTAGTGAAAACCAAAAAAGGCGAAATGCAAATGGGAGGTGTTATTTATTCAGATTCTGCTGATAAAGCTGCCCGTTTTGTGATGAACTGTAATCAACGAAAAATACCCTTGGTCTTTCTTCAGGATGTGAGCGGATTTATGGTAGGTAGTAAGGCAGAACATGGTGGTATAATTAAGGACGGGGCCAAAATGGTTAATGCCATGGCCAATTCTGTAGTGCCTAAGTTTACAATAGTAATTGGTAATTCATACGGAGCAGGCAATTATGCCATGTGTGGCAAAGCATACGACCCCCGGCTTATCTATTCGTGGCCAACAGCCCGAATGGCTGTAATGAGTGGAGCATCAGCTGCCAATACATTGCTTCAGATAAACATTTCTGCTGCCAAGGCAAAAGGGCAGGAACTAAGCGAGGAGGAAAAGAGCAATCAGCTTAAAGAAATAACCGATCGATATAACAGGCAGCTTAGTCCTTATTATGCAGCTGCCCGGCTTTGGGTTGATGGCGTAATTGACCCTTTAGAGACCCGGAAAGTTATCTCAATGGGTATTGAAGCGGCTGATAATGCGCCAATAGAAAAACAGTTTAATGTAGGTGTTATTCAAACATAAATGGAGGACAAAGAACTCAAAGCACTGGTATCGTTATTGGAAGATGATGAATTGCGTCCTGAAATTGAACAGAGGATTTATTCATTGGGTAATGAAATAATACCCTTTCTGGAAGAGGAATGGGAGGCGAGCTTTGATGCATCTGTTCAGGAACGCATTGAGGGTATTATCCATAATTTACAGTTCGATCTTTTGAAGGAGCGCCTTATTAACTGGAAGAACTCTGAAAAGGATGATCTCTTAAAAGGTCTGTGGTTGGTGGCCACCTATCAATATCCTGATTTAAGCCTTGAAAAATTACGACAAGATTTTGAGCAGCTCTATTATGAAGTTTGGCCGGAGTTTAACCCGGAAGCACATCCATACGATCAGGTAAAGATTATTAGTGGAGTGCTATTTGGTAGGTTAAGGTTCAAGGCAAATACAAGAAACTTTCATTCACCTGCAAATTCCATGATCAACTCGGTGCTTGAATCGAGAAGAGGAAACCCAATAGCACTTGGTGTTGTCTATATGCTTATTGCTCAAAAGCTGGGCATTCCAGTATATGGAGTTAATTTGCCCAATTTCTTTATCCTTACGTATCATGATAAGGAAAAGGAAGTTCAGTTCTATATAAACGCGTTTAACCGTGGGTTAATCTTTACAAAGCAGGATATTGATCATTATCTCGCACAAATTAATATCAACCCCCATCCGAGGTATTACCAGGCATGTAATCATTTAGACATTGTCACAAGGGTTTTACGAAACCTGTCCATAAGTTATGAAAAACTGGATGAGCATGATAAAGCAGACGAAGTGAAGCAGTTGCTCGTCCTTTTTGGCGGTTAACTATAAAGGGCGAAGATCGATTTCATACGTTAGTTCCGCTGCTTTTGCCAGCATAAAACTTACTCCACAATAACGCTCCTGAGAGTAATTAACAGCTTTTTCTACTTTAGCTCTGTCTTCCTCCTTTGCTTTAATGGAGTAAATCAAATGTATTTTATCGTAATATTTTGGATGCTCGTCTGTTAGGTTAGCTTCAATTTTGATTGAGAGGTCCGAAAATTCTACCCTCATTTTTTTAAGCAGAGATACCACATCCATTCCGGTACATCCGGCTAATGAATTGAGTAAAAGAGGTTTTGGAAGAGGCCCTTTTTCTTCGCCCCCAAACTGAGGGTCTGCATCTACCACCACTTTGTGCTCTCCCATCATTGTTTCGAAGGCCATCCCTCCAATATAGTTACTAGTGTATGTTTGATTTGCCATTTTGTATTCTTTGAAATTGAGCCCAAAAATAAGAACTATGGGTTAGAATTCTGTGATGAAAAATACAGAAAACAGTCTGGTTAAATAGTGTAAATCAAAATGTGATTATGAAATTTTTCAAACTCAAGAGGTACTATCTGATTCTTGTTATCAATCCTTAAAATGCTATTCATTTTTCCCTTATCCCAATGGGCATCCAGCTCAGTTAGTAGTATATTCTCTTTAAAAACAAGTTGTTTTCTTCCGTACATTTTGTAAATGGCCTCTTTAGCTCCCCAGGCCAGAGCTAGTTTGTCCAAATCCCCATTGGATAGAGCCAGCTCTGTTTCGGTCAGGAACTTAGGTGCCAGGCGAATAAGCTTATCACGTTTCTCCTCAATATCTACTCCGCAAGGATGCTTTTTGTGCACAAGCACAGCCACATACGGGTTGGAATGTGAAATTGAGATTTGCATTGGAGAGTTCATAAAATGTGGTTTATTGTGCGAGTCACTCCAAATGCCCTCGCAATTACCCTGTAGCTCTTTAGCAATTTGCCACCCTATGTACCGACTGGCCATCCATTCAAGCCTTCGTTGTGGAAAATGGATTTCACTTAATTTTTTGGGTTCAAACGAAAATTCCTGCAGGTATGGAACAAAGTAGCCTTCATCTTCGGTTAGATGCCACACTACCAGCGTATAATTCTCCTCAATAATTTTCTTAAACAATGGCATGCGGCCCAAAGTTGAAGTATTTTTAAACGACAGCCAATTTTCCTTCGTTAATTAAAGTGTATCATGCAGTTTTTATCATTTTACACAGGTCATAAAGCAGCAGTCCTTTCGTTGGCCGGCCATGCAAAAGAGCCCCTTTTCTACTCGGCCGGTGCAGATGGCTTAATTGTGCGATGGAGCGTACATGATCCCGATCAGGGAGATGTGCTTACCCGAATAAATGGAATAATGCCCTCAATTACATTCGACAAAACATCAAATAGCTTGTTTGCTGCACTGAATCAAAAAGGTGTTGTTAGGATTAATTGCACCAGTGGAAAGAATGAACTTGTTGTGCCAATTCCTTCTACTTCATTTACCAAAATTGAGCACTTGGAAAATTGGCTCGTTGTTATTACAAAAATTGGAGAACTCATAGTTATCGATACCAACATTTGGAAGATAGTTCACCGAATTACTATCGGACCAGATAAAGTATCGTCTTTTACATTGGCAGGAGGTAAGTTTTGGAGTTACGGTTTGCAGGGTATAGGCAAGATCGGTTTTGAACAAAACAACTTTTCTAAAATTGATGAAGCTAATTTTTCAGATCAGGCTTTCATAACCGCAATCGGCAGCAGAATATTGTTGGTATACAACTCTAAATTAAATGTAGTTGATATGAAACGGCCCGCTAAAATCTTATTGGATAATGTATACGAAGAGAGAAGGGTTATGAAACTGATGGGTGGCTTGAATGCTCCTGGTGCAATTGCTTTGCTCGAAGATGGAGACATGCAAGTTATTAAATGGAACAAAAAGGAGGTTTTTGTTGAGTCAACTGTTCAAAATAAGCACTATGGCACATTAAACGATTTACTTTGGTCTGAAAATCATAAATTTGTGGTAACAGCCGGTAAGGACAAGAACATTGGAATTTGGCGATTTAACTAGAACTAATCTTATTATATGAAAATCACCCCGTTAGAAATACGAAAAAAAGTATTTGAAAAACAACTGAGAGGTTACGACAAAGAAGAAGTAAATGCGTTTTTACTAAGTCTCTCACATGAATGGGAAAATGCACTTGACCAGATAAAGACACTGGAAACACAGGTTAAAAAGTCTGAAGAGGAAGTTGTAAAACTACGTGATGTAGAAGCATCTTTATACAAAACGCTTAAAACAGCTGAAGATACAGGAGCTAATATGATCGATCAGGCCAAACGAGCTGCGGACCTGCACCTAAAGGAGACCCAAATGAATGCGGACGCTTTGTTGAATGAATCCAAATCGAAGGCGCGTAATATCATTGAAGATGCTGAACTGAGAGCCAAGCAAATTCTTGAAAGTATGGAAGACGAGTTGAAGGAGCTGGCCAGGGTATATCATATGCTCGAAGACCATAGAGATGGGGTGCTTAATGAACTGACAAACCTTTCAACGGTTACACTTCAGCGCGTGCAAAAGGTAAGCGATAACCTAAGACATTTTGATATAGATGCCAGGTTGAAGGAGATTAGAAGACAATCTGATGAAGAACTAAACAATCTAAAGCAGCCACAACAGAAACAGCCTGCACCCAAACCAAAGCCACCTGTTGCACCACCTGCCGATCTTATTGAAGACGAGGAAGTGATTGACGAGCCTGTAAGCAAACCCTCATCGAACGAAACGGAAGGTTCTTTTTTTGACGAACTGGACTAATGGCCATTATTTCATTAAAAGGGCTCGAATTTTTTGCTTACCATGGAGTACATGATTTCGAAAAAGAGCAGGGCAACAGCTTTGTGGTAGATGTAGATGTGGAAGTGGATGTACGTGAAGCTGAGGAATCGGACGAGCTGGACGGAACGGTTGACTACGAAGAACTTTTTAAGATTATAGCCGCAGAGATGGCCATTCGCTCTAAATTACTGGAGCATGTTTCCTCTCGAATATGCCATGCTGTGCTGAACCGTTGGGAAAACGTTACACGTGTAAAAATTCAGTTGGGTAAGCTTAAACCCCCGATTGGTGCAGTTTGTAAAATGTCTGTTGTTACCCTTGAAAAAAAACGCTAACCTTATTTATTGAACTTAAACCCAGAAATCTCTCCTTCTTCAAAATCCAGGATTAGGTCAATTAAAAACAGCAATTCCTTTTTGTTGATGAACACATCAATACCATCAACGGTAAAGTTATCGTCTGATGTTTTTTGAGTGTCAAAACCCAGCATAAAGGAGGTTGCTCCGCAAGAGTTGGTATTTTTGGTGCCAATTCTCAAGCCATAACCCTGTGGTACTTGCTTGCTTTTTAGAATTCTCTTAATATTTTCAAGCGCTTTTGGAGTAATATGAACGGGAAGTTCCTTTAACATTTTGCAAATATATTATGAAGGCTTTAATTGTTTTACCATAAAACCAAAACCCAAACCGAAAGCATTCGTTTTATGGTTGTCAAACCTTAAATATTAGCCCATATTTGTCTAAACGATATTGCGATGGAATCATTTGTGGAAATAGTAAAGATTGTTTTGCCAGCCGCCCTGGTAATGTACGGAATGTTTATAGCCATTCGTTCAATGATTAGCAAAGATTTGGTAGCCAAACAATTGGATATAAAGGCCAAGGCTATTGAAATTACCTTACCTGCCAGAATGCAGGCGTTTGAGCGTATGACTCTTTTTCTCGAACGTATTTCACCTGAAAACTTACTGGTACGTGTTAATAGAAATGGAATGTCTGCCGGTGAATTGCATCATACGGTTGTGCAGGAAATCCGTAATGAATTTAATCACAATGTTGCCCAGCAGGTATATCTGGATAAGGAGCTATGGAGTATGATCGTTACTGCGAAAGAAGACTTGCTCACCCGGATAAACTCCACGTATCAATCAATGGATACGGAGGCCAGTTCAATCGATTATGCCAAACAACTTTTATCAGAATACTCTGCAAGTAACATCAACTCCATTGAGTTGGCGCTTACTTCCTTAAAGGATGAGCTGGGTAAGTATTACCAACTTCCATAGGTTTGGGCTTCGGGAGTTTTTTTTCTATTTAGGCAGAACCCGTATATTTACATTATATGGCACAGTTAAAGCTAACTGAGAATAAGTATTTTGACCAGGCAAAAAAGCGTGCGGGTAAAATACTGTCAAACAAAGAAAAGCTTGAAGAGGTATTGAATGCCACCAAAAACAGGCTGGGAGAAGTACATCTGGAAAATTCCAAACTAAGTAAGCTTGGTCAGAATTTAAGGCTTTTCCTTCGCATGGTGAGATATTACACCTCCGGTGCCTACAGAGAAATACCATGGAAGTCGATGGTGGCCATTGTAGCCGGGCTTATCTATTTTCTAATGCCAATAGACCTGGTGCCTGATTTTATTCCTTTTACAGGTTTTATAGATGATTTCACAGTAATTATGCTGATCTCAAACGCATTCCAGCAAGACATGGAGTTGTTTGAAGAGTGGGAAGAAGGCCAAAAGTGAAGTTTGAACTAGCAATTATTTCTATTTAAGTTTCAATCTTATTCTTCTGAATGTTATGAAGGTAGTAATTCAACGTGTATCTGAATCCAGTGTTAGGATTAACAACGAGATAACCGGGCACATTGGAAAAGGAATGTTGGTACTGGTAGGAATTGAAGAAGAGGATAACAATGAAGATATTGAGTGGTTGGTAAATAAGATCGTAAACCTTCGTGTATTTGATGATGAGGATGGAGTAATGAATTTAAGCGTAAACCAGATAGGGGGAGATATTTTAGCTATTAGCCAGTTTACGTTGCATGCAAGTACTAAAAAGGGTAATCGGCCTTCTTATATAAAAGCAGCCAAACCGGATATAGCCATACCACTTTATGAGCAGCTTTTAGATGTGCTGGGCCATGCCTTGCAAGGCCACCTGGCAACCGGGCAGTTTGGTGCTGATATGAAGGTGTCACTCATTAACGATGGACCGGTAACAATTATCATTGATTCAAAGAATAAGGTATGACGTTAGAGCAAGCACAAGAACAAGTTGACAAATGGATAAAAACGCACGGAGTGCGTTATTTTGGTGAGCTTACCAATATGGCAATTCTTACAGAGGAAGTTGGGGAACTGGCGCGTATTATGGCCCGTACCTATGGAGAGCAATCCTTCAAAGATTCTGACAAGGAACATTCAATGGCGGATGAAATGGCCGACATTCTTTGGGTGTTGATTTGTCTTGCCAACCAGACTGGGGTCAACCTGACACAAGCGTTTGTAAAGAATATGGAGAAAAAGACCGAACGTGATAAAACACGCCATAAATCCAACCCTAAACTGAAGTGAGTTTAATCTCATTTAACGCACTAAAAATCATATAATTTTCTATCTTTGCACTCCGTTCAAAATGGACGGCCCTGCGAAGGGTATGTATAATCTAAAAAAGGTCCACCTGCTCGTTGGACCGACCTATTGAAAACGAGCAATTTATATTATGAGTGAATCTCAAGAAAAAGCAGCTGAAGCGAAAGCTGAAGATGTGAAAAAAGAAGAAGTAGTTGCAGAGGTTGAAGTAACCGAAGAAGCTAGTGCCTCCGCTGAAGCTACAGGCGACACGCGGAAAGTGGAAGAAGTAAAGGAAGAAAAACCTAAAAAAACCACAAAAGCTAAAACTACTGAGAAAAAAACACCTGCTAAGTCAAAAGCAAAAAAGGAAGAAGCTACAGAGGAAGAGGTGGTTGAAGCACCCAAGGAAGAAGTTGTAGAAGCTGAAACCAATGAGGAACCAATGGCAGAAGTAGAAGCAGAAGAAAAACCAAAAGCTAAAAAAGCAGCTCCTAAAGCTAAAGAAGAGCAAGCTGAAATGGAGGATTTCGATTGGGAATCGATTGCAACAAAAGGCTTTGGAGATGGCTATTCCAACAAGGAAAGAGAGGAAATGGCCAAATTGTATGAAGATACATTAAATACTGTAACAGAGCGTGAGGTTGTAAAGGCTACAGTTGTAAGCGTTGGCCCTCGTGATGTTATCCTAAACATTGGCTTTAAATCAGATGGGTTGGTTTCAGCCTCTGAATTCAGGGATACACCTGATCTGAAAGCAGGAGATGTTGTTGAGGTGTATGTAGAAGAGCAGGAAAATGCAAAAGGGCAATTGGTGCTTTCGCGCAGAAAAGCAAAAATTGTTAGTGCATGGGAAAACATCCAGGCTTCTCACGATAAAGATAAAGTGATAGAAGGCTTTGTAAAACGCAGAACCAAAGGTGGTCTTATTGTGGACATTTTCGGTGTTGAAGCGTTCTTGCCAGGCTCTCAAATTGATGTGAAACCTATCCGTGACTTCGATGTATTTGTAGGCAAGTCAATGGAGGTTAAAGTTGTTAAGATCAACTACACCAACGACAACGTGGTAGTTTCGCACAAAGTATTGATTGAAAAAGACCTTGAAGAACAACGTGTAGAGATACTTAATAATCTTGAAAAAGGTCAGGTACTTGAAGGAGTGATCAAGAACATGACCAACTTCGGTGTATTCATCGATTTGGGTGGTGTTGATGGTCTGCTTCACATTACTGATATTTCCTGGGGTAGAATTAACCACCCTGAAGAAGTGCTTAAATTAGACGAAACCGTAAAAGTTGTTGTTCTTGATTTTGATGAGGACAAAAAACGTATCTCTTTAGGTATGAAGCAACTTACATCTCATCCTTGGGATGCTCTTGCAGAAGACCTTGAAGTTGGTTCTAAAGTAAAAGGTACCATTGTAAATGTTGCCGATTACGGTGCATTCCTTGAAATACAGCCTGGTGTTGAAGGTTTGATCCACGTTTCCGAAATGTCGTGGTCTCAGCACTTGCGCAACCCATCTGATTTTATGAATGTGGGTGATGAAATGGAAGCAGTTGTGCTTACATTGGATCGTGACGAGCGTAAGATGTCTTTGGGCATCAAACAATTGACTGAAGATCCTTGGTTGAAAAATGATGTGGTTGCTAAATACGCTGTTGGAACTCAACACAAAGGTGTGGTTCGTAACCTAACCAACTTTGGTTTGTTCATTGAGCTTGAAGAAGGAATCGATGGTTTGGTTCACGTTTCTGACCTTTCATGGACCAAGAAAATCAAACACCCATCTGAATTTGTTTCAGTAGGTGATGAGTTAGAGGTACAAGTTCTTGAACTGGATGTTGATAACAGAAGATTGGCACTTGGACACAAGCAACTGGAAGAAAATCCTTGGGATACCTTCGAAACAGTGTTTGAACCAGGTACAGATCATAAGTGTACGATCATCAGCAAAAATGACAAAGGAGCTGTTCTTGAACTACCCTATGGTATTGAGGGATTTGCAAATGCTAAAAACCTTACCAAGGAAGATGGTTCAAAACCTGAAGTAGGAGAGTCTTTGGAATTCAAAGTAATTGAATTCTCAAAAGGAGATAAGCGAATAGTGCTTTCGCACACAGCTACTTACAAAGAGGATGAACAACCAGCTGGAAAGAAAAAAGGTGGTGCGGGCAAGAAAAAAGCTGCTACTTCCAATAATCAGGAAGCAACTTCAAGCTTAGGCGATTTGGCTGCACTTTCTGCATTGAAAGAGCAAATGGAAGAGGAGCCTAAGAAAGCAGCTAAAAAACCAGCTGCTAAGAAGAAGGCGGAGCCTAAAGCAGAAGCAGAAGAAGCTCCTAAAGCCGAAGAAGCTGAAGGAGAAAGCGAAGAGTAATTAGGTTTGCCGGAGGTTGTTTTACCTTCGGCAATTCTTTTTGAAATATTTTATGTTCTACTTTTGTAAGGCAATTATGAAAGTAGATGGCGTTGTGGCCGAGTGGCTAGGCAGAGGTCTGCAAAACCTTTTACAGCGGTTCGAATCCGCTCAGCGCCTCGACAAAAGCCCTTCGATTTTCGAAGGGTTTTTTTATGTCCAAATTCTGATGAACGACAGTTTAAGAGGAATTTGGATATAAAAGGTTTTGATTCCGGTTAGGAATCAAATGGCTTTTGTTGTTGGCTAACCCCACCACCGGATCAGTGAAACTAATCCCTGCCGGTCCGGTCAGGCGGGCGCTCAGCGCCTCAAAGTAAAAGTACCTTTCGGGGTGCTTTTTTTATTTATTAGCATTATTGCGGATGAGAACCCTGCCTAGCCATCAGGTAGGCGTTCGGTTTGAAATCGAAGATTCAAAAACAATGTTTTTTTGCTATGGAATCTGAGATAGAATAAATTTCAAAATAAATGCAAGAACAAGAGAAGCCGTGAAGTTAATCATTGTGCCCGCAAGAAAGAATCCGGCATTATCATTTATATCTTTTTGTCTTGCTAAGCTTTTTGCAGCAAAAATTAATGCCAATCCTGTTACTTCGCCAGCTAAAACAAAACTTAAGATTATTATGTTTTCGCATTTACCGATAATGTAACCATCTCGAATAGTTTTTTTATCAATATCTACATTAGCGCCAGTCTTTCCTTTTAAAACTATTTTCTTTATGAGCAAATTGGTAATAAAAAAAGTTGCAAAGTAACCAATTATGACAATGATTGCTTTAACTAATATATTATCTGTTTGACTGATTGTAAGTATTGATTCCATTTAGAATGAGTACTAAGTTGTTTTCAGACTCTTTAACTAATTTTAAATTGGATGATTTGATAGTTTTTGAAATATATTGTTGGCTCACGCCAGTTTTTTGAGCAAGTTCTTTTTGCGTAATTTCAGATCTATAGTTTCGATACACCTCCCACTCAAGATCATTCCATCCATCACGTATTGATAAAATTAAACTAACAATTGTATTAATAACCCGGTTTTGTAAATTGTTTTTTATATGGCTTGAAAAGAAAGAATATGTTTTTTTTAGATTAGCCAGTTCAATTTGACTTTTCCAAAGCGCTGGACCAGTTAAGTCTAAAAAACTTTTCTTATCAAGGCCATAGATTACCTCATCTTCGATCAATACAATTCTTGTTTTGTGAAATTTTTGATGTTTCTGTAAGGCTAATACTATCTGAACTGCTGAGACGATATTTTCACAGATACACCCAAAGCTATCGCCTGAGTATATTGTAAGTGGTATTGTTAGGGATGATTCGAATTCTTTATTTACTTTTTGAATAGAATCATGAAAATGTTCCCATTCGGTAGGATCGAATTTTTTTCTTGACCGTATAACATCTCCAACAACAATTAACCGCACTGTATCCATACGTCAAATATGGTTGTTTTTTTACTTTACAACAAAATATGTTGTAAAAATAAATTACAACTAAATAAGATGTTTTTAATATCAATTATTTCGAGCTAACCCTTTTTTATACGCTTCAATTGCCCTTTCCCTTGCCATTTTATGCTCTACCATGGGTTGCGGGTAATCAAACTCATTTAATTCTGGCACCCATTTTTTAATGTATTCCATCTTGGGGTCAAACTTTTTAATTTGCTCAGTAGGGTTAAATACCCTGAAGTAGGGAGCAGCATCGCAACCGGTACCTGCCGACCACTGCCAGTTGCCATTATTAGAGGCCAGTTCGTAATCCAGCAGCTTTTCAGCAAAGTAGGCTTCACCCCAGCGCCAGTCAATGAGTAGATGCTTACATAAAAAGCTGGCAACCACCATACGTACCCGATTATGCATATAGCCTGTTTGGTTCAATTGCCGCATGCCTGCATCTACCATCGGGTAGCCTGTTTGGCCTTTACACCATTTGTCAAATTCAGCTTCGTTATTTCGCCATTCAATACCGTTGTACTGAGGCTTAAAATTGCTATCCACTACATGAGGGAAGTGGAATAAAATCTGCATAAAGAATTCCCGCCAGATCAGTTCACTTAAAAAAGTAGCATCCGATTTTTTTAGCTGAGCTATAATTTGGCGAACACTTACGGTACCAAACCGCAGGTGCGGGCTTAAATACGAGGTAGCATCCCTGGCAGGGAAGTTCCGGGTGCTAGCATAATCATCTATTTGATTTAGCTGATATGGCTTCACCTCTATATCTGAAGACGTAAAGCCCAATTCTTTTAAAGAAGGAAAATTGAATGTTTGTTGAACAAAATCACCCTTACTGGTACGGGGCTTAATTTCTTCTCGATTAAAATGGCTCAACCACTTGTTTTTGTAAGGGGTGTAAACCGTATAAGGTTTACCATCGTCTTTTACCACTTCGCTCTCTTCAAAAATCACCTGATCTTTAAAAAAATGAAGATCAATATCCTTTTTCTTTAAAAGCTTTTTAACGGCCGAGTCCCTTTTTGAGGCATAAGGTTCGTAATCTTTGTTGGTGTAAGCAGTTGCAATATCGTACTCTTCTAAAAGCTTCTTCCAGACTTCCTCAGGTTTGCCTTTCAGGCATAAAAGAGAGCTGCCTTGCTCTTTTAACTTTTGGTCGATAGACTCAAGGGTGCGGTGGATAAAACTAACCCGAGCATCATTTTCAGGTAGTTCTTCGAGTATGTTAGCATCAAAAATAAAGATGGGCAGCACCGGTTTGCCCGATTCAAGCGCATGATTCAATGCGGTGTTGTCTTCCAGGCGGAGGTCTCTTCGTAACCAAAAAACAGCTACTTTCATATCAGGAATTAAATTCGCCAAAAATCTTAATTACCGCTTGTCTGCGGTAATCAAATATTTCCTGTAATTTTTTACGAATGGTTAAGCCATTGGCAATGCTGCCTAAAAAGCCCATTGGCGGCTGGTAGGTCACCAGATCGGTCATGAGTGTGCCTCCTTCAATAGGAAATACTTTATGCTCATGATGCCATATTTTATAGGGACCGGAGCGCTGCTCATCCACAAAATATTCTTTATCACGCACATGGGTTATTTCAGTTACCCAGGTCATTTTAATTCCTAAGAGTGGGCTTACTTTGTAGGTAATGATCATACCTGGATACATTTTATCGGACAAATGTTCTGTGGTAATATCAAATCCCATGTAATCAGGAGTGATTTCCTTTAGATTTTTGGGCGAAGAAATAAAATTCCAAATCTTGTCAATACCTGCCGGTATTTTTTGCTCTGCGTAAAATTGATAAACTGCCATATTTTCAAGTATAAAAAATGATAAACGAAACTTAACGCTTTTGTCCAATAAATCTGACCACAGAAGCAGGTCCTATATGATAGCGTCCTTCATTCAATTCAATTTCGTTTTCTTCAAGAACTAGTAGGTTAAGCTCTTTAAAGTCGTTCTGGATTTCTTCGAGCGAAAAAAGCATGTCCAGATTCCTGGGGCCTCCGGAAGGATACTTGAGTTGATTTTTACTGAATCCTTCTAGGATAATAAGCCCACCAGGCCTGAGAAGCTTACAAAATTGCGTATGATAGGATTCACGCAGAATGGCAGGGAAATGTGCAAAAACCAACCCTACAGCATCAAATGAGTCAGGCGCCAGATCAATTTGTTCCATTGTTCCGGTCAGGTAGTTTAATTCTACCTGATTGGCTTTAGCAAGTTTAATGGCCTTGTTTCGTGCTTCCTCACTCATATCAAAAGCAGTAACACTAAGTCCTGTTTTAGCTGCATAAACCGCATTACGGCCCTCACCTTCGGCCGGCATCAGTATGTTTCCTTTTGGCTGATAGCTATCCAGCTGTTCTTTAAAGAATTTATTTGGTGATGTACCATAGGCATATTCCTCCTGTCCGTATCGTTCGTTCCAGAACTCTTTCATCGGCTACAATTTAATGGATATTGGAACAGGTAGCCCTTCTACCCATTTTACAGAAACTTGCACCGTACTGTTCATTTCATTCCAATTAATGGGTATTTTCTTTCCCGCTAATTTAACCTTCTTAGGTTTTTGTGAAATGTTATGCACAATAAGGTCGATGGTACGAGTATGGAATGTATAGTTTTCTCCAACAGTTGCATTCAATACAAACTCCAATTGCTTGTTATCATAGGTACTCTCAAACTTAAGAAGCTCATACTTCCCATTTTCAAAATCGTTAGGAGTCTCGCCATCATCATCATACAATTCATCTGAACTGTAACTTACAGATTTATCGAAATAGTAATTGAGGGTAAGTTGGGATGTTGAATAGTCTTTTGTGCTTTGCACAACATCTGCCATTGGAATAAAGGAGCCACCCCGAACAAATACTGGAATATGGTCGTTGGTTAATGTAATACTTTCAGTTGTTCCCCCTTTGTATTCCGAACCAGTATAAAAATCAAACCAGTTGCTGGTGGTTGGGAAGTACACCTGCTTTTCTTTTTGGCCTTGATCCAGAACAGGAGAAACCAACAGGTTGTCGCCCCACAGGTACGTATCCGAAACCTCGTAAAGTTTTTTATTATCGGGTTCTTCAAAGAAAAGAGGACGCATCAAAGGAATTCCGGTTTGATTGTTTTCAAATGCCGTGGTGTAGTTATAAGGAATGAACTTGTAGCGTAATTCAATTGCCTGCTTGGCAAGTTCCATGGTTTTAGCATCGTGGAAGACCGGTTCAGGAGCAATATGTTCCTGTGCATGTGGGCGGAAAATGGGTTGGAAAACACCATACTGAAGCCAACGCGTATAAAGCTCAGGATCGAACACTTCACCTCCTGCAAAACCGCCAAGATCGGAATGGGTAAAACCGATGCCCTGCAGGCCCATTCCCAGAGCAAGCTCTGGTTGCGGTTTCAAGCCACCCCAGCTTCGGCTTACATCACCTGTCCAGGGAATAATGCCATAATGCTGTGAACCGGGAGCACCTGCCCGCATCAGAATAAATGGTCGTTGATCAGGGAAGTCCTTTTGATACCCTTCGTATACCATTTTGGTCCAGGTATGGCCATACACATTGTGCACCATATCGGCACTGCCCACCACATGCTGCAGCTTAGCCGGGTGTACTTCAGGTTCGCCCAGGTCTCCCCACCAACCGCCAACGCCTCGTTTGGTAAGTCCTTTGTATATGTTCCAAAACCAATCTTGTGCTTCTGGTTTAAATATGTCGATCAAGCCTGTATGGCCAAAGTAGAAATCAAACTCAAAGGGATTCCCAATGGAATCGGTGCCCAATATTTTATTATCAACTGCCTCTTGCCAACGGTTGGAGGTTGTTAGGATAAATGGCTCGGTAACCAAAATAGTTTTAATGCCCTTGGCTCTAAAATCAGCAATCATCTTATCAGGAGTAGGGAAAGAGTCCTTTAAAAAGGCCAGATTGCCCATAGAGCCAAAAATGTCAGGGCCAAACCAATAAATATCAATGATAACTGCGTCAAGAGGTATTTTGTCATCGATAAATTTCTGAACAGTTTCGCGGGTTTCTTTTTCGGTATGGTAGCCAAACCGACTCGAGAAATTGCCGAGTGCCCAGCGAGGCAAGAGCGGCTGCTTTCCGGTAAGACTGGTATAGGCATCCAGCAGCTCCGGCCAGGAGTTACCAGCCACTATCTGGTAGGTCATTCGCCCGGCAATGGTCTCGTAGGTCATGGTGTTGGTTCTGGCACTGTCCAAATCGAGGTAGCCAATAGGGGCATTGTCAAAAAGCACAGCATAGCGTTTAGAGGAAACCACTAATGGCATGGTATAATTCATAAGCTCTGAATGGGTGGTGTAGCCATAATGGGCTCGATTGTATAGTTGCAATCTGTAGCCCCGATGGTTCATTCCCAGCACACGCTCGCCACCTCCATAAAGCACTTCGGTACTATCCAGATTGAACTGAAGCGTTTTATATTTTTCAGTTTTTACATACCCTTCTTTTTCAGAAACAAGGTATTCATCTCCAAGAAAATACGAAATTTTAAATGGGCTTTTGTTTATTACTGCAACCAAACCAGGCGTGCTGATCTTTAAGTTGTTTTCAGAATCACTAATATTAGTCTCTGTTTTTTGGCCAGGAGTTAAAACTACCATGTACGAATGAGGGTCAAAGCTTTCTCCGGTTGGGATAAATGAGGTTTCCATGATCTTATCCGAATAGGGCTTGATCCGATAGGTTCCATCATTTACATATATCTCAATATGATCATCCTTTTGGCTAAAGCCTTTGTAAATACGCTGGCTGTTTTGGCCAAATACGGAAAATGTGAGGATGGAATAAAAAAGGGCAAAGGGATAAAAAAGTCTGAATGATTTCGTATTCATAATCCGAATTAGTTGTGAACTTCAAATCTGCTTAATTTTTTTCTCTTACTTTCTACCTTGTTGAAGAAAGTAAACAAGAATCTAAAATTCACATTAGAAGATATGAATTATTTGCAGCTAATTAATTCTCAGAATTAAACAATCTCTATTCAAATTAAAACAAGGTAAGGAGATTTGTGGCTGCTAACATAATTGCATAATAATTATTTCAAATAAAATTATATGGCTACCATTGCTTTACACTATTCAAAAAGTAAAACAGTAAAGCCTATTACATAAACACAAATTGAATTATTATAGTCCTGTTCAATATTTACCTTCTTAACTATTATTAAACAAACTATGTATGAAGTTAAAGTTTCTTATAAAAAGTTGGCACTATGTCGCTTTAATAAGCCTTGGAGTCTGTTTTAGCTATTCTGACAGTTACGCTCAGGATGTAGATGAGACAACTGCCAGAGGCGGATTGGCGATTGGGGCAAAAATTGGAGTAAATCTCAACCAATTTTCACAGCCCGGAACAAATATAGGAACCAATGTCGGTGGCTTTGCCCGATACCAGATTCTCGATTTCCTTGATGTGCAGGGCGAGCTTGTTTACAGTCTTGAAGGAGGTGGCAGGCAAGAGTTTTATCGTGATATGTACATTGGTGGGTATGATGGCCCCATTTCTGATATTTATTACATCAACAGAAGTATTTACCTGCATAATATTGAGATTCCGGTTTCTGCCAGGCTTACGCTACCTGAATTAAATACAGGTTCTATCGTTCCTAAATTTATTGTTGGAGGCAGCTATTCATTTAATCTGGCAGCTTTTGAATCGAATGATAAAGTAATTTATTTTAATGATGGAACAAGCGGACTTGTTTCAAACACGCGGGAGAACGTAAGAGGCGATTACTTCCCTCATAATTTCAGCGCTCATGTAGGCATGGCTCTAGATTTTGCCCTTACCAATGGAAATGTTTTTACCATGGAAATACGATACCGCCAGGGATTTAATAATCTGAATCAGGTAAGCACAATCATTTCAGAAATTACAGATAAGTTGCATTCTGCTACACTTAGCATCAACTTCTCTTACAGAATATTTTAATTAATCGAACTGACTAAAAAACAATAAAATGAAAAATTTAAGCGGACTACTTTTCGCAATTATAACCGTAATTGGATTGGGATATTTAGCTACGTCCTGTAACGATAAGTTTTCAGAAGAAGACCTCCTGAAACTACAACTTCAATACGGGAATGAGCAGGATTCTCTGAATGCTGCCAAAGCACTGGAGGCATTGAATGCTGCTGGTGAAATGGTTAGCTTTCAGGTAAAAGTTGTAGATACAGATGGAGAGGCAGTAGAAGGCGCAGATGTAACCCTTGCTGCAGCGGCCGATGGAGGAACGGTAGATAACCAGACTTTAACAACAGACGCTAACGGAAAAGTTTATTTTGACAAGGTTGTAATTGGAGGCAACACAATGACAATTAGTAGTGCTGATATTATAGATGCAACACTTGCACTGGATTTTGGAGAAATTGAAAGTGATAAACATTATATAAATGTTGATGGGAATATTGTGCCAACACCGGTAGTTGAGAATGCGATTATAACTGTTCTTTCTACAACAACGGCCACAGCAACAGTAAAAGGGAATGTAATGATTGAAACAGATGTGACGAATGCAACTAGCGAGGTGCCTCAGGATTTAATGCTAAGTGCAAACTTTAATGATCAATTAGTTATAGAGGGTTCTATTCCAATAGTTTATTTTCTATCAAATAATGAAAATTTGAATGGCGCCACAATTGGCTCAGCAATTGTAGACAATACCACCGGTGATTATAGCATGACAGTTCCGGCTGGAGTTAAATTTAATGTTACTATACCTAATATCTCTGCCATGCAGCATATTGCAGTAGATAGGGTAAATAATATTGATTTGGATCGTCCTGAGTACAGGGATGTGAATGCTAACTTTGGGCCAAACTATAGCATTTTCAATTATAGTTCTGACTATTATGATATCAGGAATATTAATGGTGTTAGAATAGTGTTTGATCAGCCAGCACCTTCCGGAAATGGATTTACGCTTTCAGGTTTTGAGAAAGTTGGAAGAAATCTAAATATGGATGTTAGTAGTGTAGGAACGGTTTTAACAAGAAAATTTGTATATAATAATGCTGTTTATCAATTTACAACTTTAGGAATAAATTATCAGAGTACACCAACAGTAATTATTACTGATCCTACCGGTACAACAGCAACTGCTGAGGCAGAAATTGAGTTTGTTACTAACTCTATAACAGTAATCACCCCTGAAACAGGCCTGTCTGCATCCAGCAATTATTATATAAATATTGCATATACTGATATGAGCGATGTGGATCATAACGTGGTTGGGTTTTGGGTAACGAGTAATGCTTCCGGAGAAATTACACAAACTGAAATAAATGATGGTTTTGCCGATGCCGTGTCTGGAAATGATAATGGATTTGGTACAAATTGGGTGCAAATTTCTTCTCAAACAAAAGGAATGAAAGTAATTTTCCCTGGTTCTGGTAATGGAGATGGCGTTGCTTTAGTATCAATAAATGGTAGGATTATGAGTTTAAAAATGACAAACAGTGGATCAGATTATACAAATCCTACCTTTACCTTCAGTGGAGGTGGTGCCACCACTCAGGCAGAACTTGAAACATTTGCATTTGGAACAGCATGGACATTTAATCTGGATAATTCTCAGGCAAGTGCTTACGGAGCACTTCCTAAGGATATTTATTTTGAATACCAATCGATAGGTACTACCTCTTTTATTTACACAACAGAAAATAGTGATGACATTCGTGAATTTATTGATGGGACACTTAACACACCACTCCAGTTGATCGGAGATAATGTACTAGCAATAAATGATTCTGGCCAAATTGTATATCAAGACCTAAGTACCAGTGTGCAATACCAAACCAATTTCTTTTCTTCAGTTGAGCCCACAGTTATTGTGGTTGAGCCTCAATCAATACCTGCTAGCGCTACCCTTCCTTATAACTTGATAAATGAAAATGGAGGGAATATCCTTGATGGTGCAGTGTTGTCAAATGTTACTTATGGTTCAGGCTATACATATAAATTCAGTGCTTCTATCGAACCAAGTGCAATTGGAGCTCCCGGTTCAGGGGCCATTTTGAACCTTACAGGAGGTAACTTTGGTTTAGATGGAACATACAATTGGGGAGGAGGTTATGAGATTTCAAGTGGTGGTTTAGGGTATCTTCGAGATTTGAACCAGGTAAACGGAAATTCCGGGAATGGAAATGGATATAGAAACAGAAGCTATCCAAATACATCAGTAAATCTTAGAAAAGGTGAACTAATGATTTTTAATATTGATTATGGAACTGGAGTAAGAAGTGTAGACTTTAATTAAAATTGTTAAACACTTGTAGGAAAGGCCGGTTGTAAACCGGCCTTTTTTGTTTGTTAGGAAGTTATAGATTAATAACTATTGCGAGTCATTCCTTAACCAAAATTCTTTTCTATCTTTGTCACCAGTAAGCCATGCAAAAGCGATTAATACTCAATCCCGACCTGCTTTCGATCACCGTTAACCGCCTTTGCCATCAATTAATAGAAAATCACAACAATTTTGAGAATACCGTTTTGGTTGGTTTGCAACCAAGGGGTAAATTCCTGTTAGACATTATCGTTGAACATTTGCAAGACCTTGCAGGCGTTAAGGTAACTCATGGTTACCTAGACACTACGTTTTATCGTGACGATTTCAGAAGAAGGGATACCCCCGCCAAAGCACGTGAGACCAAAATCGATTTTATTGTAGAGGGCAAAAAGGTAGTGCTTATTGATGATGTGCTCTACACCGGAAGAACGGTTAGAGCAGCTATAGATGCCCTGCTTGCCTACGGAAGACCTGAGAAAGTAGAATTGCTGGTATTGATCGATAGAAGATATTCCCGTGACTTGCCTGTAGCAGCCAATTATGTGGGAAGGAGAGTGAACACGATGGATTCACAAAAGGTGCTGGTTCAGTTAGAGCCAACAAAACAAAATAAAGTCTGGTTGATAAATGAAGAATAATGACGCAGCTTAGTCAAAAACACCTTCTTGGGATAAAAGACATAACCGAAAAGGACATTCAATTAATTTTTGACACTGCCGATACATTCAAAGAAGTTATTAACCGTCCTATCAAGAAAGTCCCTTCTTTAAGAGACATTACCATCGCCAACATCTTCTTTGAAAATTCTACCCGAACACGTCTTTCCTTTGAACTTGCGGAGAAACGGCTTTCTGCAGATGTGATCAACTTTTCAGCCTCTTCAAGTTCGGTAAAGAAGGGGGAGACCTTGTTGGATACAGTGAACAATATTTTGTCCATGAAGGTAGACATGATTGTGATGCGCCATGCCAGCCCCGGAGCACCTCACTTTTTGTCGAACCACATAGATGCCAATATTGTAAATGCCGGTGACGGCACCCACGAGCACCCTACACAAGCTTTGCTGGATTCTTATTCTATTCGGGAAAAACTGGGTGATGTGGCAGGTAAAAAAGTGGCTATTATTGGAGATATCCTTCATTCCCGGGTAGCAATTTCCAATATTTTTGCCTTGCAAAAACAGGGAGCTGAGGTTATGGTTTGTGGACCAAATACATTACTTCCCAAACACATAGCTTCTTTGGGAGTTAAGGTGGAGCTGGATGTACGCAAGGCACTTGAATGGTGCGATGTTGCCAACGTGCTACGCATTCAATTGGAACGAATGCAGATCAAGTATTTCCCTTCGCTTCGTGAATACTCACTCTATTATGGCATTAATCTAAAGCTGCTGGAATCGCTGAACAAAGAAATTGTGATCATGCACCCCGGCCCCATAAACCGGGGGGTAGAGTTGGCAAGCGATGTTGCTGATTCAAAACATGCCATTATTCTGGACCAGGTACAAAATGGAGTTGCCATTCGCATGGCAGTACTTTATTTACTGGCCAGCCAACCTGGTGCCTGAATTCTGATTCAGCTTTTGTAACTTAGTGTTCTAAAGCAATCAAAACCATGCGTACTATTTTTATACTCTTTTTGTGGTCCGTTTCTTACATTTCCTATGGTCAGATAGGGAAATTCCTGAAAGATAAAGTTTCCAGTAAAGTGCCAACCTCGCTGGTGGATAAAGGGGAAGAAAAAGGCAAGGAGCTACTTTCCAATGAGTTACTTAAAACACGTGAAAAGTTCGATACCACGAGCTTTAGTTATTCTGTTTCATTCAGCGATCAATCGGCCCAGTTCGAGGACAAGGAAAAGTTTGACGATGTAAAGAATGCGGCAAGCATTTACCTCGACAAGGAGAAAACAAAGGATGTACTGGAAGAAGCTCGTGATCACCTTGATGTTGGCGAAATGTACTACGCCTCCAATGGATTTCGCATGGCGGAGGTATCCTTTATCGCTGCTGCCGGACTTTTGGAACTCAACGGCTACCAGTCGCACCCCATGTACCCGCGAGTATTAGCCGATATGGGCATGCTCTACAATGGCATGGGGCGTTACGACCTTGCCATGGAATTTACAGAGCGGGCATTGAAATCACGCGAAGAACAGCGTGGGAAGGAAAGTGTGGATTACGCAACTTCCTTAAATAATATGGCAGTGCTCAACAAGAACATGGGCAACTTTAACGAGGCGGAGAAAGAGTTTGCCGAAACGGCTGAGATAAACCAAAAAGTATCGGGTAAGGAATCAATGGCTTACGCCATTACCTTGAACAACCGGGGAGTATTATACCAAACGCTGGGCCGGTATGAGGAAGCTGAAAAGGACATGAAACAATGCCTCGAAATTGCGACCAGTGATAAAGATGTTAAACCAACTCAATTGGCACGTTTCCAAACCAACCTTGGTTTGTTGTATCAGCAAGAAGGCAAATACAGCGAAGCAGAGGCTATATATCAAAAGGTGCTGGATGCCATGTCTAAGAATATTCTGGTTTCCAAGCGATCGAACCCCGATTATGCACATATGCTGGAGATCAAAGCTTCGCTTTATCTGGAAACGGGCAAGGACTCAGAAGCAGAGTCCCTGTTGAAGGAGGCGGTCGATATTTATGAGCGTAAATTTGGGCCGAATTTCTCCGGATATGGCTTGGTAAAAGCCAAGTTAGGCTCACTGTACCGAAGAACCGGAAGATTGCAGGAGGCGGAAAGCAATTTAAAAACTGCCGAAGACGTATTGTTGGGTGCATACGGTGTTCGTCACCCGCATTATGTGGAGGTGCAAACTGAGCTGGCTTTGCTCAAATGGCAGCAGAACAAAATTGCTGAGGCCAATGAGCTGTTTCAAAAGTCGCTGAATCAATCCATGGTTTTTGTGGGTAAATACTTTGCTCCCATGAGCGATGTGGAGAAAGCAGCCTTCTGGAAAACATTGCAACCTCGTTTCGAGAAATACTATGCCTTTACAGCGTATGCCGGAGAGGAAAACCCTCAAATAGTTACCAATGCCCTTAACTACCGTCTGGCTACCAAAGCTATGCTGCTATCGAGTACCACCAGGGTAAAAAATGAGATTTTGAACAGTAAGGATGCCGAGTTGGTTAAAGCATACAACACCTGGATGGACAACAAGCGACAGTTGGCGCTTTACTACTCCATGAGCCATGAAGATCTGGCCAACCAGGAAATAAATGTGGATTCGCTGGAGCAGGCAACCAATCAGATTGAAAAGCAACTCTCAGAAAAGTCAGGGATATTCAGTGATGCCTATGGCAGCAAGGCACCGGTTCTGGCCGATGTTCAGAAAAAGCTGAAACCCGGAGAAGCAGCCGTTGAACTGGTACGTGTAGGGTACTCCATCAACAACCAGGGTAGTCAGTACATGGCCTTGATCGTGTTTCCTGATAAAGTAAAAATGGCTGTGCTGCCGAATGGCGACCAGTTGGAAGAACGCTACTTTAAGTATTACAAGAACGCTATTGGTTTGAAACGGGAGGATAATTACTCTTTCGATCAATACTGGAAACCAATTGAAACGAAACTGGCGGGTGTAAAAAAGGTATACCTTTCATCCGATGGAGTGTACAACCAGCTAAATGTAAACTCACTGAAAGATGCCACGGGCGCTTTTGTGCTTGATAAAGTGCAGTTGAACAATGTTACCAGCCTTCGCTCCTTAACGGATGCAAAAAGTCCGGCCAATACCAGCAAAAACGCTTTGTTATTGGGCAACCCTGCCTATGGTTCCAGTGCTATTGATCCGCTTCCGGGAACGGACAAGGAGGTTACAGGTATTTCTACCATATTAAAAACAGGAGGGTACCGAACCAATTTGTATGAGGCAGGAAATGCTACGGAAAAGGTAATAAAAGAAGCGAAAAGCCCTAAGGTAATGCATATTGCCACGCATGGTTTTTTTGTAAAAGACGTGCATAACGACAATAGCCAGGTATTTAGCGTACCATTGAATAATGTAAATGAGAACGTGCTGTTGCGTTCCGGTTTGTTGCTGGCCAATGCCGGCAAAGCCGAAAGCAACATGGGAGCCGATAACGGCATTCTCACGGCCTATGAGGCTATGAACCTCGACCTTGGCAATACCGATTTAGTGGTGCTAAGCGCCTGCGAAACAGGCCTGGGGGATGTAATGGCAGGTGAGGGTGTGTATGGCCTTCAGCGCTCGTTTGAGGTGGCAGGAGCCAAGGCAGTAATTATGAGCTTGTGGAAGGTAGACGATACAGCCACCCAGCTATTAATGACCAACTTTTACAAGAACTGGATTGCCACCAAAGACAAAGTAAAATCGTTTGGCATGGCGCAGAAAGCACTGAAAGCCAAATACCCCGAACCTTATTACTGGGGTGCCTTTGTACTATTGGGCGACTAAACCCTTTTGGAAAGTAGAATAAATGTTTATATTAGATGGTGCTTTTAACCTAACCTTTTCAGCGAAGCCGGCTTTTTAGCCGGCTTTGTTGGTTTAATAGGCAATGTGTTCGTGTAGGATTCTCAATTGAAGTAAATCAAATATTTAAAGTTAACAATCATATTTTAGGTAAAAGAGAAGTCATGGATTATACATGTTGTTTGCATCAAGCAGAACTAGGTCCATAACTTTTGAAAATCACTTTTATAGTTTAGAATTAGTTCAGAAAATTTATGTTCATTAAATTTTTCAATCCTTTCAAGAGCCATTATTACTTTCCTGCTTTGATCCCACGTTTTAATTAATTGAGAAATCTTGATCTTTAAATTTTTGGAATTTTCAGGAGTAAAGTGAACAGCTTTATTTCGTAGCTGGAACAGACTTTTAATTTCTGTTAAATTAATATTGTTTTCAATTACCTGATTTTTGAAAATATAAATTATACGATCCAAAATTCGTGCAGACGAAATCTGTTTGTAACTGAAGTCATCAATAATTTTAGAATGATTTAAGTATAGAAGGTGCCGATTAATTAAAACCTCTATGAAGAATGCAAAATTTGTTATATGCCCAATAATGTAAATTGATTCTACCTGATGATTTTTATTAAACTTATGGCTTGAAGAACGAGCTAGTGTTTTAGCGGTTTGCAATGCATGATGCAGTTTGGTCACGGTTTCATTTGAAAGTACATCACCTATTTCTTTTTGCAGTAAGTCTAACGTTTCACTAGGTACAGAAGACTTTTGAAGAATCTCTTTATCAAAATTTGTAACATCAATATCCTTAATTAATTGGGTAAATATGATAGTTGAATAATCTCCAGATAGTGCATAATTAATTGAAATGAAAGATTCTTCAAGATAAAAGGCAGCACCTTCTCCTAACTTGTGGTAAGTGTCAATATCATATTTCTTCATTATTTAAGCTTGAGGTCAACGGTTTATGAACAGGATTAATCGTTGTAAATATTTATGAGTTTTGACTTGTATAAACTTAAGAAAAATCAGCAAAACAAAGACCCCTCCTAGGAATGACGTGATAAAAGAGAAACGTCATTACCCGGCTTGACCGGGTAATCTCAACATGTAAACGCTCTAACTATCTTGTCTTGATTTCTCAAATGCTTCAACTACCGCCCTGGCAGGTTCATAATCCGAATTTGTCACCATAAGTTTAACTCCACCCCTTGGACTCCAGCTTCCGCCTCGGGTGCCAATTTGTACATCTTTAAGCATGGTTTCAATTCCTTCGTTCTCCAAAAGATTTTTGATCATCTGGCATTCGATCAACGTTCCGTCATATAGTTCAACCAGTTTCATAAGCAGAATTATTGTTGACTATAAACTTAAGAAAAACGGTAGATATTATAGGACTTTAAGGGTTGATTAAGTTCCGCTTAATACAAAAGCGCTCCAATAGTAAGGCGCTGGATAAGCTTGCCTCAACTGGCGTTGCGCTCTTTTAAACGATTCCTGAATATCACCCGATTGAACCCAATACGTATAAAACAATGTCATTAGCTTCCAGGTGGCTTCATCATTTACTTTCCATAAGCTCATGAGTACGTGGGAGGCTCCGGCAGATTCCAGCGCTTTTTGTAGCCCATACACTCCCTCCCCCGGATGATAAACGCCCAAACCTGTTTCGCAAGCAGACAATACAACCAATCGGGTGTTATCGAGGTTGAGGAGGGAGGCTTCGTAGGCGGTAAGAATACCATCCTGACCCTCTCCTCCCTGAAGTGTGTTGGCACCTGCCAGGGCAATACCCGATTGGAGCATGGCATCCGTCAAATCATTGCCGGTAGATTCTTGGTTGAAAAACCCATGTGTGGCCAGGTGCACAACTGAGTACGATTTGGCCTCTTTTAAAGCTTCTTCGGTGGCCGATTTTTGATTCAAAACCACCGTTTTCCAATCATTTTGCTCCAAAATGGAATCTATCTTCAAAATCTCTTCCGAGGTGCCGGGCAAGGGCTCATAGTCATAAATTATTTTGCTTGCCCCCAGCGTAAATCTTGGATTGCCCATTAATAATGCATTTTTAGGTGCCCTGGGTTGTTCGGGGTTTTCCAAAAGGTTTCCGGTATTTGTTATGTAGGTCAGTTCAATTTCATCAAGCACAAAATCATTTTGGGCAGGATTGTAAAGGCCCTGGAGGCTGATCTGATTATAAATACCATCCGGAGAAAAGTATACTTTTTTGACGGGCACAAATGAATTACTTCGAATGGAATCGATGATAGGTCTCCAATAGATTTTATAGGAAGACGTATCCGCTCGCTGAAAGTAATTCAGGTTACGGTAGCGGTAGAACATCTCCTTTTCAAGCAATCTATTGTTTTTGCTCCATATCAGCGACATCACTGGTTGAGAAACCTCGGGCGTTACAATGAGGGCGGCATACACCAGGCCGTCAATTAACCGAACCATTTCTACGGCTGCTTCTCCGGGCTTTAAATGTTGCTGAACCTCCTTCCAGGTTTTTTCTGTTACAGTGAAACCCTTCTCAAATTGCCTTGAAGATTTGATCAATACCTTCTCAAGCGAATCAATTTTCAGCTTTAGTTCAGCCACTTTGCTGGCATCCATTTGCAACGCCATATTGGCTAAATGGTTTTTGCTTTTTACCCAGCGGTAATAATTTTTCTTTAAGCGTTCATCAGAAGAAGCCAATATCTGCTGCCTCATTTTATCACTGGAGTTAAGGATAATTCCTTTGGTCATCAACTGCTGGTTATACAAAGCGGTAGTTATGTGCTTATTAATGTAAGGATTTTCACTTTCCTGCAACTGAGGGAACCCACATACTGCAAGGGCAAAACCTCCAAAGTCGTCAAAATACGACCTCTGCTTTCTGTAGAGATTTTGCTTTTCTTTAACAGACAGGTAATTAAAATTATACACTACATCCTCAACCAACTGGTGCATTAACTGATGATAAAGAGTATCGGCAGCCTGATAATTACCTGCATCCATGTAAGCAATGGCAAGGTTAGACAAGGTAACCTCGTACAACCCCGGGTTTATGGCCGCCCGGGAGTCCTGAATGGATTTTGCCCTGGTAAGGTAGTTTATGGCTTGTTCATCATCTCCCAACTCGGTAAACATTTCGCCCAAATTTGTCAAAAGGGCGTTGGTAAGCTGCGCATCCTGAATGGAGTCTTCGGCTATAATATGCAAAGCTCTGTTCCAGACAAGGGAGGCGCTATCGTACAATTCCGTTTTTCTGTAATAGCCGCCAAGATTCTGCATGGCGTAAAGCAAATCCAGCGTTTTCCCATATTCGTTTAGCAGGGTTACGCTTTGCGTAAGTGTTTGTCCTGCTTTTTTCAATAAGCCGGCTTCAAGGTAATAAGAGCTAAGGTTATTTAAAACGACAAAATAGTCACTACCCAAAGCCTCCAGGCTTAAGTCGGCTGATTGAATTTCTTCTAACGTTTGGATCGCCTTTTCAATACCTCCTTTTTTGTGGTACAACGAAGCTACCGTGTTTTTATAATTGACATATGCCTTAACACTCACAGGATCGTTTCTATCTAACTCTGTCCCTTTCAGGGATTGGGCTATCTGGTCTACAAAAAACTCGGCACTGTCATATTTTTCAATGTCCATGTACGTATTAGCCAGATTGTTTAGTGCTGCAATGTGTTCGTAATGTGCATTGCCAAATAACTTATATGCAAGAGCTTCGGTTTTCCTGAAATTATGAATTGAAAGGTCGTATTCTCCCAGAGATTTTTGAGCGTACGCCAGGTTGGACAACGATTGACCATACTCCCAACTTTTTGAACCATACGTTTTCAGGGCAAGATTCAAACATTTTTGCGCTTGAAGCTCAGCCTGTTCATATAAACCATACGATTGCAATTTTATGGTTTCACTTGCACATTGCTCCCATGACTGAGCATGTGCCAAATGAGAAATTATGATTAAAAGGAAAATGGACAGGCTTCGCATTTTATTGAGTTCGTAAGAGATTAAGGTATTATTTAAACTGCTCTTACACATTCAAAAAATAAAAATAAGCAAATGCCCCAACTTTGAAAGATGTAATATAATGGGTAAGTGGCTAAATTTTTATTTAGCCACTTAAACCATAGTACATTAGATATTCTTATTATAAACAGTAATCAGCTAATCTTATCCAATACCTTATGGGCAGGCACAGCCTTTACTTTTCCATTAATTGAAACAATGATGGGGCTGTTCTTACGACTTTTGAATTCCACCATCTGGAGGTATGCTTTTTTGAGGCCAAGGGTTACCTTTTTTTCTAAATCCTCAAGTTGGTCTTTAACGTTCATCGTATTCATTTTTCAAATTTGACCATTTTTTTTCATTTCTAATAATAAGTTCTTCTCTAGCGCCTTCTGCAATAAATTCAAAGGGCTCATTAGAATTATCCACAAGAACCCATTTATCCACAAAAGGAATGTAAAGATTGAACAAGTTTTTAAGGTCATTTGAAAATCTTCTTTTAATGACATTAACGGGAATGTTATGCCCGCCTTCCTTTACTCTGGCCAATACCCTTTCAATAGCTAAATTCATTGAGTCTAGTAGTAAGAAAAGTAGAATGATTTCGTAACCTTTCTGCTGAGCGTTTTGAAGAAGCTTCACATATGCTTTGCTTGAAAGGGTCGTTTCAAAAGCAAATGAGTCTCCTTTTGCAACCAGTTCTTTTATTCTTTCTAGCATTAATCTTCCCGCCTTAATAGAAACATTTTCAGGGTTGAATGGGGATAAACCCCTTGCTATTTCGTCTGCATTTACAAATTCATTGCAATCAAATATTTCGGGTAGAACGGAATATTAGAGAGTCGTTTTTCCTGCACCATTGGGCCGGCTATAACATATATTTTTTTCACTTATCAAATATACTATTTATGGCTGCGGTAATATTCAGTATTTAAAAGGTCTTTTTCAAAAGGATATATAATAATCAGGCAAAACAAAAAAGCCGGCTCAATTGAACCGGCTTACTTTTTAATTCTTTTTATGATCGGGCATGGTGCCAAACACATAGTCCCACAACGGGGAAGAAACCCCATAGGCCTTGGTCTGGTCTTTATAATGGTGCACTGCATGATTAGCCCACCACGATTTTAACAATCTGGGTGGCTTATAAATATGCTGCACGTAGTGCATTACCAGGTACAACGAATAACCTACCAAAAAGCCGGGTAAGAAAGCAAAAACGAAATCACCCAATATCAGTCGGAATACAAAAAGAAGCAAAGTGGCAATCGTTATGCTCATTACAGGAGGCATAGCCAGACGTTCCTTGTCTTTAGGGTATTCGTGGTGTACGCCATGTAGCGTATACTGTAGTTTGGCTTTAGCAGGTGTATTTGTATTGATATGGAATAAATACCTGTGCATTACATATTCCACAAATGTGAAAAAGAAGAGACCAATAAAGAAGAACAAAACGGTTTGTCCAATGGTTAGCGTTTGAACAGAGTAAATGCTGTACGCTAAAAGCGATGCCGAATACACAATAAAAATGCTGATAGGAATAGCAATATGTGTACGGGTTAGCCTTTCGAGAAAGCTATTCTCGAACAATTGCTTACGGCCTTTATGTTTAGGAACTACTTCTACTGACATAGCAATATTTTTTTGCAAAAATAAGAGGTATTGAACAAAACCAAAGGGATATTCTCTTAAAGCTTCAAATCGTTTTGTATTAAACTCCCGCCATCTGGCTATCCAGTATCTCCCGGTAATAATCTACATACTCAGGAACGATCTTCTTGATATCCAGCTCTTTGGCCCGTGCCAATGCAGCAGCTTTAAAGGTCTCCAGGTTGTCATCATTTAGAACATGCAATGCATTTTTACTCATATCGTCCACATCGCCAATATTGCTTACAAAGCCGGTTACACCATGAATATTCAGCTCTGGAATACCACCTGCATTGGAAGATATTACAGGAACCTCACAGGCCATGGCTTCCAGGGCCGCAAGGCCGAAGCTTTCTTTTTCTGAAGGCATAAGGAAGAGGTCCGCAACAGAAAGAACTTCTTCCACTGCATCCAACTTACCCAAGAACCGTACATCATCCGTAACGCCCAACTCACGGCTAAGTGCTTCTACATTAACCCGATGCGGGCCATCGCCAACTAAAAGCAATTTGGCGGGCATTTTATCAGAAATCTGCTTGAAAATCCGCAAGGCATCTTCCACACGTTTTACTCTTCTAAAGTTGGAGGTATGAACAATCAGCTTTTCATTATTGGGACAAATAGCTGTTTTGAAATGTTCTTTTTTCTGACGTTTGAACCTGTCGAGATCGATGAAGTTGGGAATTACCTTAATGTCCTTTTCAACATCAAATAAACGTAAAGTATCTTCTTTCAGGTTATTGGAAACAGCCGTAACGCCATCCGATTTGTTAATGGAAAATGATACTACTGGTTCGTAGGAAGGGTCTCTTCCTACAAGCGTGATATCAGTGCCGTGCAGTGTAGTTATAAAAGGCAGGTTAATGCCCTGCAACGCTAGTATTTGCTTGGCCTGGTACGCTGCCGAAGCATGTGGTATGGCATAGTGCACATGCAAAAGATCGAGCTTGGCAAACTTAGCTATATCCACCATTTTACTGGCAAGTGCCATTTCGTACGGTGGGTACTTAAACAACGGATACGATTGAAGCGTTACTTCATGATAAAAGATGTTCTGGTTGAAAAAATCCAGACGCATGGGTTGGGAGTAGGTCATAAAATGCACCTCGTGTCCTAATTTACCCAGTGCTTTACCCAATTCGGTGGCTACAACGCCACTTCCTCCAAAAGTAGGGTAACAAACAATTCCTATTTTCATTTCTCAGTTCTTTACGTGCGCTCTTACAGGTTCGTTTAGCATGTAAGACGTACAGCTTAGTTGTTATAGTCTATGGCCTCATAAAGCAGATCCTGAATGCGTGTACGAATGTTTAATTCATTCAGTTTAAAATTTCCGGGATCAGGAAATACTCTATTCGACAAAAATACAAATATCAATTGATGTTCCGGGTCTGCCCACACTGCCGTTCCTGTAAAACCTGTATGCCCAAAGGTTCTTGGTGATGCCAGCTCGGAGGTAGGCCCGTGAGGCATGGAGCTGGGCTTATCCCATCCCAGGCCTCTGCGGTTATCAACATATTGCCTTCGAGTAAAGTTCAAAACCGTTTCAGGAAAAAAATACTGGGTACCCCCATACGTGCCTAACTGCAACTCCATTTGCATAAGTTTTGCCAGGTCTATGGCCGTGCTAAACAGCCCTGCATGGCCTGAAACGCCTCCAAGGAGTGCGGCATTCTGATCATTCACATAACCGGTAAGTTCTCCAAACCTGAATTTTCCATTGCCTTCGGTAGGCACAATTTCATCGGAGGGGAACTTGCACAATGGGGTATAGGTTGTATGGTCCATGCCCAGGGGTGCATAAAAGTTCTGATCCAGAAAATCATCCAGGGGTTGATTGGTCAATCGTTCTACAAGGCTCTTAAGAATAATAAAGCCAATGTCGCTGTAGCGGTAGCCGTAAGGCTGCTCGGCATTGTCTTTACGCAAACGTTTGGAGTGAATGCTCCAACTTAGCAGGGAGTCCTGCAAATAAGGCGCAATGTAGGTTCCCTTTCCGATCTGAAAAGCATCCTGCGATTTTTGATGACTTAATGCAGAAGAAAGGTCGCTCTTGGGCAATACCTCTTTCCAGAACGGAATATACGGGTAAAGTCCGGCCTGATGCGCCAGAATTTCCCTCACCGGAATAAACGCTTTGTCGCTGTCCCACATTTCAGGAAGATAGTGCGCAATGGGCACATCAAGGTCCAGGTACCCTCGCTCGGCCAGGAACATAATAGCCTGAGTAGTGGCAGTGACTTTGGTAAGTGAAGCAAGGTCATACAGGTAGTTGTCCTCAATGGCACTCTTATTTTCGTAGGTTTTAAAACCAAAATTCTGGTAATATACCACAATTCCATTTTTGGCCACCAGTATCTGGCACCCCGGAGTAGCCTGCTGGCGAATCCCATTTTCAACCAACGTATCAATTCGGCTCAATACATCGGTATTTAAATGAGCCAGCGCAGGTGGTCCAAATTGTAATCTACCCAATGGGTAGGTGGAAATGGAGGGTGGAGCATAGGAGATAGGGCTTTTCACGGAAGTAAATCCCAGTGCTCCGAAAATAAGTTGAGGTACAAGTGCCTCGGTTACCCCATTGTGCTGGGGCACTAAAATTTGTGTTATTTGAGTGGAAAGCTCTTTGGGGGGTAACTCTTTATTGAACCATACCAGAATTACTTTGGTTTTGCCGGCAAGGCCATTCAGATTACCCAGCTGAATGGATGTTAGTGATGAGGCGGGTACAACCACATAGCTATAGCTGGCTAGCCGTTTTGAATTATAAAGGTTTTCAAAATCAAGTGCATTGGGGTAGTAGGCGTGCTCTACATAAAAGTTAAGGTGGCGCCTGAACGATGCATAAACATCTTCTCCAAGGGTATTGGTACAGAAATAGGCTGTATCCAGCACTTTAATGGGCAATTGCGCAGAATTATTGATCAGGGAAATACCGGAACTGTACAAGCCCCAGGCCCAGCGCGTGTATTCGTCTAATTGTTCTGAAGTGGCAGGCTCGTTCTTGACTTTTCGCTTCAGTTTTTTTATCAAGGATTTACGTGCCTGTTCATAAACCACTTTTTTAAGCTTTTTGCTGGGTCGCTTGTTTTGGGTTAGCTCCGAAACAGCTTCTTCAGGCTTCAAAGTCCACCAAATCTGATCGTACGATTCAATAGCTGATTCCAGGCTGTCCTTTCGAAAGTGGGGGGTAAGCTTAGCCGTGTTTCCTGAAATCCGAATTCCGTAAAACATTACATTTTTGTCTAGCGGAATATCCAGCACAAAATCAGGTGTATAAATGGTTCGGGCATAATCTATGGCTTCTTTGGTATGCTGCTCACGTATTTGGAAAGAAGGGAACGGGATAGCCGATTGCTCTGAGGACGAAACACCTTCATAAATTGTAAGAACAGCGTACGAAAGTGGATTTTTATTCTCCAAAAGGTAATCAGGGTCATTAGAAATGTAACCTCCCGGTTTGCCGGTTGGTTGATTGTCTTCCGTTGTCCATAAAAGCAGTGCCAGTTGCTCATTGAAATTCAACTTAGAAAGGATCTCATCTGCTTTGCTTTCAGGCGAAATCTGAGCACCTGCGCCAAGTGGTACTACCCAAATAATGACGAATAAAAAATATGTAAAAACAGGTCGCATAAAAAAGAGGTGTCCTTAAAACAAAATAAACCTTTAAATTTGTATTTGATGCATGCAAAGGTTTTTCGTTTTCTTAATTAAACGAAACTTTCTGTATTCGTCTGTATAAACGGTTTCACAAATTACAAATGAAGATTCCTTCAATTTTTAAATTACCCAGGCATCAGCGGTTCCATATGGAGCCCCGGTATTACAATCCTGTGAAAGAAGAGATTCAGGAACGTGAGAGGAGAATAATTGCTGAGATAAACGCTCAAAAAAGGGAAGGCACGTACACTCCGGGCACAAGAATATCCGGATCTTTTAGCCGGAGCGCACCTAAAAAGGATGAAAGTGGTTTGTTACGATTTGTGATAGCTACTTTGCTCTTTGGAGGAGTCGTTGGATACCTCTACTTTGGAATTGCTGCCGTATATGCCGCTTTCGGAATAGGAATGGTATATTTTGTTGTGAAACGATTGAAACTGCTATAAATACTCAATGCCGGGGATCATCCAATTACTACCCGATTCAATAGCCAACCAGATTGCAGCCGGAGAGGTGGTGCAGCGGCCGGCCTCTGCCCTAAAGGAGCTTCTCGAAAACTCGATAGATGCAGGTGCTGACCACATAAAGGTGATCATTAAAGATGCAGGCAAATCTCTGGTACAGGTGATCGATAACGGCACAGGCATGAATGAAACCGATGCACGCATGAGCCTGGAGCGCCACGCCACTTCCAAAATTCGCAAAGCAGAGGATTTATTCTCATTGAGAACCATGGGTTTTCGGGGAGAAGCCATTGCTTCTATTGCTGCGGTTTCGCAAATGGAAATTAAAACCCGAATGGAGGAGCAGGAGCTGGGCACTGCTATTGAAGTGGCAGCTTCCGAAATTGTTTCACAGGAGCCCGTTTCGTGTAGCAAGGGCACCAGCATAACCGTTCGAAACCTGTTTTACAACATTCCGGCACGCAGGAATTTCCTTAAGTCCAATGGAGTGGAAATGCGCCATTTGGTGGATGAATTTCAACGTATTGCCTTGGCCAACCCACAGGTAGGGTTTGAGCTTTATCAAAACGACCTGGAAACCTACAACTTACCGGCAGGTAAATTGAGCCAGCGAATTGTGGGCTTGTTTGGCAATAATTACAAAGAGCAACTGGCCACTTGCAACGAGGAAACGGAGCAGATAAGTATAAAAGGCTATATTGGCAAGCCTGAGTTTGCTAAGAAGACCCGTGGCGAGCAGTTCTTTTTTGTGAACAACCGTTTTATTAAAAGCAGTTATTTGCACCATGCGGTTCTGAATGCCTACGATGGCTTGCTTCAGGCTGAATCGCATCCTTTTTATGTGCTCAATATAGAAATAGACCCATCCCACGTGGATGTGAATGTGCACCCCACCAAAACAGAAATTAAGTTTGAGGACGAGCGAACTGTATACGGAGTTGTTCGTGCAGCCATACGCCAGGCACTGGGCACACATAATTTTGGCCCTTCCATAGATTTCGATCAGAATGTAAACTTTGGAAAGCTTCAGCCCATGAATATTGAGCGTACCAGTGCCAGGGATAGAGACTATGCTCAGTTCAAGAATGTAGAAAAGGACCCCAACCTTAAACATTGGGAAACACTCTATCAGGAAGATATCAAACAGTCCAGGCTCAATTTCGACTCCGAAGACCCCAATACGGTAACACTTGAAAGCGCACTTAATAAGCCGGAGGAGCCTTCACACGATCAGGGAGTTTCCGGTGCAACCTTTCAGGTACATAACCAGTATATATTTTCCCAGGTTAAGTCGGGGGTATTGGTGGTCGATCAGGAGGCTGCACATGAGCGCATTCTGTTTGAGCGTTATCAAAGTATTCTAAAAGGGGGCTCAGGCCAAACCCAGCAATTATTGTTTCCTATTACAATTGACCTCAATCCTGCCGACCACTCAATGGTTATGGAAATAAAGCAAGAGATGGAAGCGATAGGTTTTGCTTTTGAAGAATTTGGAAGAAGTGGAATTGTTGTAAATGGGGCTCCTGTAAGTCTGGCTGCAGGTCAGGAAAGGACCGTTTTTGAAGGTTTACTGGAGCAATTTAAAATAAATAAGTCCCAACTTACGATATCTACTAAAGAGAATCTTTCCCGGGCAATGGCAAAGCGGTCGTGTATTAAACCAGGGCAGGTGTTGCATCAGGAAGAAATGAGTGCAATGATAGATGAATTATTTGCATGCGAAACGCCCAACTTTGCACCCGATGGACGATCGACTTATTTTGTTTTAGATTTGAATCGAATTAAAGACTTTTTCAATTAGGCACTATGTTTCAACGAATGACCCCAATGGTAAAAAACCTGCTCATCATTACGGTGGCAGCTTATTTTATACCTGTTTTAATGGGATGGCATAATATTAATTTTTATCTGGGTCTGTGGCATCTCGAATCACCACATTTTCAACCTTACCAGCTCTTTACCTACATGTTTGCACATGGAGGCACCATGCATATCTTATTCAATATGCTTGGTTTGGTCTTTCTTGGACCATTACTGGAGCAATTTTGGGGTTCAAAACGATTTCTTACATTTTATCTTGTAACTGGTATTGGAGCCGGTCTGTTTTATGAGGGAGTAAAGTATGTGCAGACCATACCAATGAAAGAAAAGATCGAAGAATATAAGGAAAACCCGAATCCGGACGACTTTGCCGTTTTTGTTTCAAAATATGCACCACAGTATTACAACCAGGTGTATGATTTCATTGAATATTATAACACACATGAAAAAGAAGGAAAGGCGCAAAGTATCGAATACATGGATGAAATATACAGCCATAAGATAAATGTACCAATGGTAGGGGCATCCGGTGCTATTTACGGCATTTTAATGGCTTTTGGAATGTTGTTTCCTAATACTCAGTTGATGCTGCTGTTTCCGCCTATACCGATTAAGGCCAAATACCTTGTAATAATACTCGGAGCCATGGCCATTTATTCCGAGTTTGGGCATAAGGCAGGGGATAATGTGGCGCATTTAGCGCACCTCGGAGGAATGGTGTTTGCTTTTATTATGATTCAACTTTGGAAAAAAGACAGGCGTAATTTTTATTAAATATGTACTTCGGCAATCAGCAATACGGTGGAAGAGGAGGATTTGGTTCCGGAATCCTGGACGAGTTCAAGAATGCCTTTAAGCAGTACGACAATGGATTAATGCAGATTATCTTCATTAACGTAGCCGTTTTTGTGGTTATGATGCTGCTTCGGGTCATTCTAATACTTTCCGGGTCTGAATCGGTGTATACTTCCATCATTGGTATGCTGGCGATTCCAGCCTCCATTACCTCTTTTTTGCACCAACCCTGGACACTAATCACCTATTTTTTTCTTCATGAAGGGTTTATGCATATTTTATTCAATATGCTCTTTTTATACTGGTTTGGGCTTATCATTAAAGAATTTTTAGGAGGAGGGAAAGTGATCAGCCTATATGTGCTGGGAGGAATAATCGGAGGGTTGTTTTATTTATTGATTTATAACCTGGTTCCTTTTTTTGCAAATAGGGTAGATGCCTCTGTCATGCTGGGTGCTTCTGCAGGTGTTTACGCTGTTGTTGTTGGTGCAGCTACATTGGCTCCTAATTATACCATGCATCTTCTGTTTCTCGGTCCGGTTCGTATAAAATACATTGCTTTGTTTTATGTATTCTTGTCGTTTGCTCAAACAACGGGGGCTAATGCAGGTGGCAATCTGGCTCACCTCGGAGGTGCCGCATTAGGGTTTATTTTTATCAAACAATTGCAGAGCGGTGTTGATTTAGGCAAGCCGGTGCATTGGTTTATCAGCTTTGTGAAAAGTTTTTTTGTGCGACAGCCTAAAGTGCGGGTTACGTATAAAAAAAGTACTTCGGAGAAGACTTCTTCAAAGAAACAAACAAGTAGCTCATCTACTACAAGCGGCAGCACACCTTCCAATGTATCCCAGGACGAAATCGATTCTATCCTGGACAAAATTTCTCAGTCAGGCTACGAAAGTCTTTCAAAGGAAGAAAAGCAAAAGCTCTTTAATGCGGGGAAATAACACAACTAACAACTGATAACTACACCCTCCGTCCACTGGTTAGCGGACACCTCCCTCAAGGGAGGACTTATGGTGTCCCCTTGAGGGGCTATAGGGGTGTGGGCCACTATTCCAACGCTCCCATCACGTCCTCAATATAATCCAGCACATCGTCTGCACCTTCTTTTGATAAAGATGAAGTTATGAAAGAAACAGGCAGCTCTGCCCAGTCACTTTTCAGAACCTTGTTAAAAGCAGCCCTACTGGCTTGCACCTTGTTTTTGGAAAGCTTATCTGCCTTGGTAAAGATCAAGGCAAATGGCAGGTTGTTCTCACCCATCCAGTTAATAAACTCCAGATCGATCGGTTGTGGTTTCAATCGAATGTCTATAAGTACAAAGGTGCATACGAGGTTTTCGCGCTCTTCCAGATAGCTGGCAATGATGTCCCCAAACTTAGACCGAACCGTTTTACTCACTTTGGCCCAGCCATAGCCCGGCAGGTCAACCAGGTACCAGTGGTTGTTGATTTTAAAGTGATTGATTAGCTGCGTTTTTCCTGGCTTACCGGATGTTTTTGCAAGGTTTTTTCGGTTGGTAAGCATGTTAATAAGCGAAGATTTACCTACATTAGAACGACCGATGAAAGCGAATTCAGGCCTGTCTGCCGGAGGGCATTTGCGAACGTCTGAATTGCTCATTATAAATTCGGCTGACTTTATTTTCATGGTATTTCGCTTTGAGGGTGCAAGTTAATAGCGATTAACCGAATAATCATAGCGAATGAATGAGTAAGAAAAACAATGTAGTTTTTTCAATATGTTTGATTGTATTTACTATCTTAGATTTTTACTAACTAACCTATTGCTTTAAGCATGCAATTTAAACTACAAGGAATCAGGTATTTAGTCGCTTTATTTTTGGTGATAGGCGTATTGCCTTTAAGGGCACAGGATAATGCGGACGTGGCACAACAATACGTTGAATTGGCAGATGAGATCATGCGCGAGACCAAGGCCTATGAAGATGCAAGAGATTTGTACGTAACGGCTTCTAACCTGGATCCTAACAACGTGAGAGCCAACTACATGTCAGGTATTACCATGTTGCAATCGGTTACTAAGGGCAAAGCGACAGATTACTTTTTAAAAGTTCTTGAAAGCGACCCGGATTATTCTTTCGATCTATTGTATAAAGTGGGATTGGGTTATCATTATGGATATAAGTTTGATGAAGCCACTAAATATTACGAGCAATACCTTGATAAACTGGCGGCAAACCCCGATTATCTGGGTAACGACATGGTGGAAGAGTCGGTAGTAAAAAGGAAAATATTTGAATGTGAGCAAGGAAAAATATTGATGGAGTTTCCTGAAGAAGTGGAAATTGTGAATCTAGGTTCGGATGTAAACTCAAAATATTACGACTATGCTCCGGTAGTTGATGCCGATGAAAATGTAATGATCTTTACTTCCAGAAGAAAGGAAGGCAACCTTAATGAGGACGTAGCAGACGATAACATTCCTTATGAAGATATATTCATAAGCAGAAAGGTGAATGACCGTTGGGACTACCCTGATAACATTGGTAATGTGGTAAATACCATGTATCATGATTCCAATGTGGGTTTATCTAAAGATGGTAAGGAATTGTTTATCTACAAGGATGAAAATGAAGGAGATATATACGTTTCCAACCAGGATGAAAATGGCAATTGGACCTACCCTGAACCGTTAGATAAACATATCAATACAGAGTTTTCAGAAACCTCTGTTTCTTTATCTCCTGATGGAAATACTATGTTCTTTTCGAGTAATAAGCCAGGAGGAGAAGGTGGTTTCGATATTTGGGTATCGCACAGAAATGATAAAGGAAAGTGGGAAAAAGCCGAAAATCTTGGCACTCCGATAAATACTCCCTTAGACGAGGATGGCCCTTTCATTGGATTTGATGGAAAAACCCTGTATTTCAGTAGCCGTGGAGGTAACGGAATGGGTGGTTTTGACATTTACCGGGTTGAGTACGATAGTGCAAGCCAGGTTTGGAGCGCACCAACCAACATGGGTTATCCCATCAACACCCCTGATGACGACATCTATTTTACACCTTCAAAGGATGGTAAACATGCCTATTACTCAACGGTAAAAGAAGACGGTATAGGTTATACAGATATTTACATGCTCAAGGTTCCGGATGAAATGAAGCATGAGGACCCCAATGCCAAACCTGTGGTTGCAGCTGCACCTGTTGAGCTGGCACCTGTAACGCTTACCGTAACCGTAAACGGTCCATCGGGCCCAACGGAGGCGGTAATTAGTTTAAGAGAGGTAACAGGTACTGGTGGATTGGCTGCCAACAGAACTTCTCCCGGAGTTTATTCTTTTACTTCCAAAGAGGGAAAAGCGCACGAATATGTTTTAAGTGTTACAAAAGACGGCTATGCACCACAACTAATAACCATCAATTATCCTGCGGCCGGAAACGATCCTATTAATTTATCTCAAACGGTGAATTTGGTTAAATCGAAAGAGCAACCAATACAGGAGAATAAACCCGAACCAAGAGTTATGGCCAAAGGGAAAGTAAGGAATGTTTATTTTGGATTTGGAAGCAGCTATTATCATAAAGAAGACGCCAAGTATATTGAACAGGCAGTCGCAAAAATGAAACAAGACCCTTCTCTGGAGCTTGAGCTGGACGGCCACTGCGACAGCGTGGGCAAAGAGAAGTTCAATAAATCACTTTCCATAAACAGAGCCGATCGCGTAAAACGCGAAATGGTAAAAGAAGGAGTGGCGGCTGGCCGTATTACCATAAAAGGTTTTGGCTCCGATAAACCGTTGGCCAGCAACGATCAGGAAAAAGAAGGTCGTGAACTGAACAGAAGGGTTGAATTCAAGTTTTATAAAAAGTAGCTTTTGCAGTTTTTCTTTTTAATCCTAAAACTTTGTAGGAAATTTGGGCGCTCATTAAAATAGCGTGCATGCAAGTAGTACCATATAAAGACAAAGACCAGGGAAAGAAAGAACAGGTAGCTGATATGTTCAACAATATTAGCCCGAAGTATGATTTACTTAATCATGTGCTGAGCATGGGTATTGACATACTCTGGCGCAAAAAGGCTGTTCGAATGCTCAAACCTTTTTCTCCAAAAATTATTCTCGACATTGCCTCTGGTACTGGCGATTTTGCTATTGAAACAGTTCGCCTAAAACCAGATAAAATTTTTGGAGTAGATATCTCGGAAGGGATGCTTGAAGTCGGCCGAAAAAAGATGAAAGCCAAAAAATTGGATCATATTATTGAAATGCAATTGGGCGATTCGGAGAATTTACATTTCGAGGACAATTATTTTGATGCTGTAACCGTTGCTTTTGGTGTACGTAATTATGAAAACCTGAAACTGGGATTATCGGAAATGCTTAGGGTAATGAAACCGGGTGGCCATGTGGTTATCATTGAGTTTTCGCACCCAACCAGATTTCCGGTAAAACAACTTTATAATTTTTACTCAAGGGCTATTTTGCCAAAAATTGGAAAAATGATATCGAAAGACAAAGCTGCATACGAATACTTACCGGAATCGGTATCGGCTTTTCCTTATGGACAGCAGTTTATCGATATTATGAACGAAGTTGGTTTTACCGAAACTAAAGCAATTCCATTAACTTTAGGGATAAGTTCGATCTATTGGGGAAGCAAATAATCATAGTGCTCTTTATGCTTGTGCCTTTATCGCTAAAGGCGCAGCAGCAGTTCAATGGCCAGGTGAACAACCCGCGCTATGACGAAAGGCGCTTGATAACTTATGGCTTCTCTTTAGGAATGCATACTTCTTCGTTACGGCTCAAGTATTCAGATTACTTCACTTCGCCTGATATGGACAGTGTACACTCTATTCAACCTTTGAAGAAGCCTGGCTTCTCATTAGGGTTTATTGTAAACATGCGATTAGAAGAATTTTTTGATGTTAGGGTAACTCCTAAAGTTACTTTTTCTGAATATGCATTGCAGTACAATTACATTGGACGGGAAGCCAAGATTGAAACCGTTGAGAGCGTAGCCGTTGATTTTCCTATTTTGCTTAAATATAAATCGGAGCGAAGGAATAACTCGCGCATGTATGTAATTGGAGGTTTAACAGGTTCAATTGAAGCAGCAGGTAAGACCAATCTGGAAGAAGATCAGGATGTACTTCAGTTTAGCGGGTTTAATATGATGGCCGATTTTGGCTTTGGGTTTGATCTGTACTATCCACTTTTTAAGTTCTCGCCTGAAATACGGTTTGCCTTTGGTTTACTGGATGTGGTAGGAAGTAACAACGACTTTACAGCAGGCATCAAGGAATTGAAAACAAAGACGGTGAGCATATATTTCCACTTTCAATAATATGAACAAAACAGTATTAATTACGGGTGCGTCCTCCGGAATAGGGGCCGCTACTGCAAAACTTTTAGCTTCAAATGGATATAAGCTGGTTTTATGTGGTAGAAATGCCGATCGCTTAAAGGAAATAGAAAACGAACTTTCTAAAAGCGTTGTAGCTACAGCTTTGTTTGATGTAAGAAACAGGGAGGAAGTAGAAAGGGCCCTAAAGCCTGTTTTAAAAAACCATACCATTGATGCTTTGATAAACAATGCAGGTAACGCACATGGTCTGGCGCCAATACAAGATGGAAGCGTAGAAGACTGGGATGCCATGATCGATGGAAATGTGAAAGGCTTACTTTATGTCAGTAAACCTGTAATCAAGCAAATGACGGAAAGAAGGGCAGGACATATTGTAAATATTGGCTCCATTGCCGGGAAGGAGGTATATCCTAATGGGAATGTGTATTGTGCTTCAAAATACGCTGTGGATGCACTGAGCGATGGCATGCGAATAGACTTGAACCCTTATGGCATTAGGGTGAGTCAGGTTAATCCGGGATTGGTAAATACGGGTTTCTCTACTGTTCGTTTTAAGGGTGATAAAGAAAAAGCAGATGCTACCTATAAAGGAATGGAACCGTTGTATGCAGAAGATATTGCTGAAGTGATTTGGTTTATGCTCTCAAGACCAGCCCATGTAAACATAAGCGATGTGGTTGTTTTCCCAACAGCGCAAGCGTCTTCTACTATTGTAAAGAGACAATAGCTAAAAATGAAACGGATAGGGTAGAAGTCTGGAACTGCTTTCAGATACTTCTATTTTGCCATTATAGCAAAACAATACTTTGTAAGGCAGTTTTTGGAGGCTTTCGTATTCTACCATTACTTGTCGGCAACTACCACAAGGCGAACAATTTTCGGCATAATTACCTTCTTTATCTTTTGCAGCAATGGCCAGTATTTTGATGGGGGTATTCTTCTTAGTCGATCCATAGGCAAATAATGCACTTCGTTCGGCACAAATACCCGAAGGATAGGCCGCATTTTCCTGGTTGCTACCCATAACTATTTCCCCATTTTCCAATAAAAGAGCAGCACCTACTTTGTATTCAGAATAAGGTGCGTACGCCATTTCAACCGCTTCCATAGCGGCTTTTAATGTCTTTTGCTCATCTATATCAAGTTTTTGAAGTTCGGTTGTTAGTTTAAAATCAGATCCCATATCTTCCCTCGTATTCTTTGAATAAGTATAGCAATAATAATCGATTAAAACCTTTTGAGAACAATATTTATCGACCGTACTTTGAGTCAACAACCAGAGAACTTTTTGATGAAACATATATTGCTTTTGGGTGCGGGTCAATCGGCCTCTACACTAATAGAATACCTCCTGAACCTTTTGGATACAAAAGGCTGGAAATTATCCATTGGAGATGTGGATGAAGCTTTGGCCCAGGAAAAGGGAAAGGGTAAAGCCCGTGGTTTAGCCTTTAATGTAACGGATCAGGGACAGCTGACGAATGAAGTAAAAAATGCTGACCTTGTAATTAGCATGCTTCCTGCACGCTTTCATATGCTGGTGGCCAATGAATGCCTGAAGCAATCCAAACATCTGGTTACGGCCTCGTATGTAAACGATGAAATGCGTGCCCTCCATGTAGAAGCTGAGCAAAAAGGTCTTGTCTTTCTCAATGAGTGTGGATTGGACCCCGGAATAGATCATATGTCGGCTATGAAGGTGATCGACAAGATTCGTGGTGAAGGGAATGAGTTGATAGGATTTGAATCGTTTACTGGTGGGTTGCTTGCTCTGGAATCGGAAGCCGATAATCCATGGAAGTATAAGTTTACCTGGAATCCTCGGAATGTGGTACTGGCAGGGCAAGGTGTGGTTAAATTTATTCAGGAAGGAACTTATAAATTCATACCCTACCACAGATTATTCAGGCGCACAGAAATTGTGCATATACCTAAGTACGGAGAATTTGAGGGCTATGCCAATCGTGATTCGCTGAAATACCTTGATGTGTACAATTTAAGAGGAATTAGGACCCTCTACAGGGGTACGTTTAGAAGGCCCGGATACAGCAAAGCCTGGAATGTGTTTGTGCAGCTGGGCGCTACCGATGATACTTACAAAATGGAAGGGGTAGAAACCATGACACACAGAGGCTTTATCAATTCGTTTCTTTCGTATAACCCGCATGATTCTGTTGAGTTAAAGCTGGCCCATTACCTCAACCTTGAAATGGAAGGTGAGATTATGTATAAATTGAAATGGCTTGGTGTTTTTAGTAACGAGCTTGTTGGGCTGAAAGAAGGTACCCCTGCCCAGATTCTCGAAACTATTTTACGTAAGAAGTGGACGCTAAATAAGGAAGATCGTGATATGATCGTGATGTGGCATAAGTTTACCTACCTCGATAAAGCCAATGAAAATAAAGAGACAGAGATTCACTCGACATTGGTCACCATGGGCGAAGACAGAGTGCATACAGCCATGAGTAAGTCTGTTGGTTTGCCCCTTGGTATTGCTGCCAGGCTTATTCTGGAAGATAAAATACAATCGAGGGGTGTGCTTATACCAATTATTAAGGAGTTATACGAGCCTATTATGGAAGAATTGGAAACCTATGGATTTGACTTTAATGAGTCGTGCGTGTTTGATTAGCTTTAGACAGTATCAAAGGATGAAATGCTTTCAAGTAAATCTTTTTTTGCATTACTTTCTTCTTCAATATCATAGTCGTCTTGCAGTCCTAACCAAAATTTAGCAGAGTTACCAAAGTATTTGGATAATCTTAGAGCGGTGTCAGCTGTAATTTTTCTATGGCCTTTAATAATTTGACTAATCCTGGTTTGTGGAATAAATGTTTCTTTGGATAGCCTGTAGGCTGAAATTCCCAATGGCTTTAAAAACTCTTCCAAAAGAACTTCCCCAGGATGTATGTTTTTTAAGTTTTCCATTTCTAATGTTTATTTAATGATAATCAACAATTTCAACCCCAAAAGCATTTCCATTTTCCCAAATGAATATTATTCTCCACTGTTTATTTATTCTTATACTATGATAATTTTTTAGATCTCCGCTAAGTTTTTCCAATCTGTTTGAAGGTGGTAGCCTTAAATCCTGAATATCTTGAGAGTTATTCAACATTCTCAGTTTCCTCCTTGCTATTTCCTGAATCTCATTAGGTAGCTTTTTTGATCTTATACCACTCCATACTTTTTCTGTTTCCTTGTTTCCAAAAGATTTGATCATTGGTATCCTCTTACATTACTAACGTTAAAGATAACTAATTATTACTAATGTGTCATCTAAGAGTTTTATTATTGTATGTCTTTCAATAAACTAAATTCATTTTAGTTTATTAATATCACTACTCTCAATAATCTTCTTCTCATATCCTTTCTGCACCACGTTAATCATTGCTCTGCCCAGTGAAACCGAATCGGTTACGAACCCTTTGAAGGGCTTGAGGAGAAAATACAAAGGCTTGAAAAAGATGTACAGGGTATTGTAAAGAGGAGTTCGTGATTTTATACCCTTCTTGGGTTGTATGTACCCCGGACGGAACATATACGCATTTTTGAAAAGTTTTAATAAGTCGTTTTCAGTCTTTCCTTTTACACGTGCCCACATGCTGCGGCCTTTTTCGGTGCTGTCAGTTCCTGATCCTGAAACATAAATAAACGTACATTCAGGGCTTGCTTGAGCGAGCACCTTTGCAAAACTCATAGTGAGGTCATAGGTAAGCTTGTGGTATTGTTCTTCTTTCATACCTGCCGAAGAAACACCCAGGCAAAAGAAGCAGGCATCGTATCCTTTCAACTCTTGCTCCAGTGAGGAGAAATTATAAAAATCCTGGTGTACAATTTCTTTGATCTTGGTATTGCTTGGGTTAGTTGCCCTACGATTTATAACCAGCACTTCTTCAATGCTTGTGTCTTCCAGGCATTCGATAAGTGCGCCTTGCCCCACCATGCCTGTGGAGCCCATAATAATTACTTTCATAGCGTTATGACGAATAAGTGGTTTTGGATAGTGTATAAAGGTAGAAAAATAAACCTTTACCTAAGGAGATGTCATGCTGAACTTGATTCAGCATCTCAAAGACATTCAGATAAGTTCAGGACGACCTACTCGAGGTTTTCAAACCCCTCATCCACCAACAGGCTTGAGCTCTCGGCTGATTGTACCGCTAGTTGGTCGCAGCGCTCGTTTTCGGGTATACCCGCATGGCCTTTCACCCATTTAAAGGTGAGCTTAAAGCGCTTTTGTAAGGGTAAAAAACGCTGCCATAGATCCACATTCTTTTTTCCCTTGAAACCTTTTTTTACCCAGCTCTCAAGCCAGCCTTTGTTAATGGCATCTACCACATATTTGGAATCGGAATAAATGGTTACCGGATATTCATTGGTTTTAAGGGCTTCCAGTCCAGCAATAACTGCAAGCAACTCCATACGGTTGTTGGTAGTCATGCGAAAGCCTTGTGTTAGCTCTTTGCGGTGTTTACCAAAGATAAGTACCGTTCCATATCCGCCCGGACCGGGGTTGCCTTTAGCAGCTCCGTCTGTGTAGAGCGTAATCAAATCAGGTGGAAGTTGGTGAGAAACAGCTTAACAGCAATAGATAACAGGATGATTCCAAAAACACGCCTTAAAATGCCAAAGCCTGCAGGGCCAATCTTTTTCTCCAACCAGGTAGAGGTCTTAAGCACAAGATATACAAAAGCCAGATTGATTATAATGCCCACTACAATGTTTTCAGAGGCGTATTCTGCTCGGATGGAAAGAATGGTTGTCAGGGTACCGGCTCCTGCAATTAAAGGAAATGCAATGGGTACAATGGAGGCACTTTCCACCTCGCTGGGATGGTATTTAAAGAAATCACGTCCCAGGATCATTTCAATAGCGATTAGGAAAATAATGATCGCTCCTGCCAGGGCAAATGCTTGTAAGTCCAAGCCAAACAAATGCAGGATGGATTGACCCAGGAATAGGAAAAGGATCATAAGTGTACCTGCCACAAAAGTAGCTTTACCGGAATGGATAGTACCGGCTTTTTTGCGGAGGTCAATAATAATCGGCACCGAGCCTACAATATCGATTACCGAAAACAAGATAAGGGTAACGGATAGTATTTCTTTAAAGCTAAAGTTCATGCGGTTGAATTTTGCGCAAAACTAGGAAGAAGGAATAATGTTTTATAACTGGATAATAGAATTTAATTTAAAATGTCTTGCGCTAACAAACTATTCATATTAAATGTGCTACACTGTGAAGAATGCAATACTATCTTGCTTTCAGCAAGTTTATTCCAATAACGGATTTCATTGTCTTTGTTATTATAGCAATACATTATAGTTTCAAAAATCGAAGGAGGAGGAGGTGGTTCTAAAGTTGCAGGTATTTCACCTTTCTTCACTTTTGGTATTTTGGGAGTTCTATTAATAAACTTTTTTAATCTGTTTCCAAACAGAATATATCTTTCTCCAAATTCAAAAAGTTGAGAGCAATTGCCTTCGCCAAATTGATTTATTAAAATTTCGTTTGATTCTATTTCACCTTTAATAATTGAATCAACAACGAAAACTACTTCAAATCCACTATTACGCTTATCCCATGATTCCCTTACCTCATTGTTATAGTCAATATTTTTTATTGCGTGACCAATAACAATATACTCGGCATCTTCCATATATTTTCTGATAACCGTACTATCTGTTTCACAGGTACAAGCAAATGAATTTGAAAATCCAAAACATACAAAGACTAAAAGCGTTGATAACTTTATCTTCATCATTATTTGAATTAAGCTTTCAAATATTCTACCGCCAACTCATATCCCTGTAATCCTAACCCGGAAATAACGCCCACACACTTACCCGTTAAAAAACTATGGTGTCGGTATTCTTCGCGTGCATAAATATTAGAAATATGCACTTCTACTACAGGAGTTTTGATGGCAGAAACAGCATCGCCTAGTGCAACTGAAGTGTGGGTATAGGCAGCAGCATTTAGTATAATGCCATCACAAGTTTTGCTTATTTCCTGTAGTTTGTTAATTAGCTCGCCTTCTACATTCGATTGAAAGTAGCTTAATTCTGTAGTTGGGAACTTCTGTTTCAATGTTTCAAAATATTCCTCAAAGGTTTGCGAACCATATACCTCCGGCTCACGGGTGCCGAGCAGGTTCAGGTTGGGGCCGTTTATAATGCCAATGTGCATGATGTCTGTTCTTGTAAAGCCTTAAAGTTACAATTGATTTTCAATTGTTGGTAAATGTTGTCTCTCAGTTTATTTGTTAATTTGTCAGTGTTGAATACCAAAATCATAAATCGTAATTCTAAACCCTAAACTCAAAAAGTGACCTGGGATTTACTCATCACGCAATTTAAACATTACCTGCGCCTGGAGCGCGCTTTGGCTGATAATTCCATTGAAGCGTATGTGCGCGATATTGAAAAGCTTAAGCAGTTTGCCGAATCTGACGATCATAACATTGGCCCCCTTGATATTACGCATAATAACCTCACGGACTTTATTCAATTATTGAATGAACTGGGGATGTCGGCTTTTAGCCAGGCGCGTATTATAAGTGGTATAAAATCGTTTTTCAAATACCTGTTGTTCGAAGGCATTATCAAGGACGACCCTGCTCAACTCATTGAAGCTCCCAAGCTGGGCCGAAAACTCCCCGATACGCTGGATATCAACGAAATAGACAAACTCTTGGCATCGATCGATCATTCTACACCCGAAGGTACGCGCAACCGTGCCATTCTGGAAACACTTTATAGCTGTGGTTTGCGTGTTTCGGAGCTAATTACTCTTCGGTTGAGCCACTTGTACCTTGAGGCGGGCTATGTGCGCGTAATTGGCAAAGGAGATAAGGAGCGTTTGGTGCCCATTGGCGGGGAGGCCATTAAGTACATCAACATTTACAGGAACGAGGTGCGTAACCACCTTATCATCAAACCTGGGAATGAGGATTATGTTTTTGTCAATCGTAGGGGAGCCAAGCTTACCCGTGTTATGATCTTTACCATTATCAAGAACCTGGCTAAAGCTGCTGGAGTTAATAAGAATATCAGTCCGCACACCTTCAGACATTCGTTTGCAACGCATTTAATTGAAGGTGGGGCTGACTTACGAGCCGTGCAGGAGATGCTAGGGCATGAGTCCATAACCACCACAGAGATATACACCCATTTAGATCGCTCGTATTTGCAGCAGGTAATTAAAGAGTTTCACCCACGCAGTTAATGGGCAATTGGCAATTAACAATTAGCAATGTACAATGTTTAAATAAGTTCAGACTCTTATGCTCCGAAGCTTTTAATCAACGCAGCCTTGGTGGAGATGATAAGTGAAGGAGTATTCCCACTTCCAACAAATAACCAATAACGCTTAACCATTAACCCACTCGACAATATCTTTGCAGAAAAATTACCCGTGTATAAACTTCTGATCCGTCCTTTCTTTTTCCTTTTCAACCCCGAGCGGGCCCACCATTTGTCCATGTCGTTGCTAGGTTTGGCGTTGGCCATTCCTGGAATGAAATTCCTTTTCAAATCAATTCTAAAGGAGTGCAGCCCGAAATTGAAAAGACAGGTAATGGACCTTACGTTCGATAACCCCGTAGGCTTGGCTGCCGGTTTTGATAAGGATGCGCAATACATTGACCAACTCGATTGTCTTGGTTTTGGGTTTGTAGAAATCGGAACGCTTACACCCAAAGCGCAGCCGGGTAATCCAACTCCGCGTTTATTCAGGTTAAAAAAAGACAAAGCATTGCTTAACAGAATGGGTTTTAATAATGGTGGAGTGGAAGCGGCTGTGGAAAGACTTAAAGCTCGAAAGTCAAAAATTATAGTGGGGGGAAACATTGGTAAGAATAAAATAACCCCTAACGAAGAAGCTACCAGAGATTATCTTATCGGTTTCGAAACGCTTTTTAATGTGGTGGATTACTTTGTTGTGAATGTGAGCTCACCCAATACCCCCAACTTACGTGCGTTGCAGGACAAAGGTCCATTACTGGAACTACTCCAAACCTTGCAGGATGCCAACCATAAGAAAAACACTCCTAAACCAATTTTGCTAAAAATTGCCCCTGATCTTAACCAGGGCCAGTTGATGGACATTGCCGATATTGTGAAACAAACCAGGCTGGCCGGGGTAGTTGCAACCAACACCACCATTGATCGCAACTTGTTACCAACAACAAAAGAAATGGCACTTCGTTTAGGAGATGGAGGCTTGAGTGGAGCCCCGCTCACTAAGCCTGCAACGGAAATCATAAAACAATTAAGAGCAATGTTAGGAAGTGAAGCTGTGATCATTGGAGTGGGTGGCATCATGAGTCCGCAAGATGCAAAGGATAAGCTGGATGCCGGAGCGGATCTGGTACAGGTTTATACAGGTTTTATCTACAACGGACCTGCCTTTGTTAAAAATATCAACAACGCATTGGCTAAGTAGCCATTGTGAATCTATCCAGCTTTAGCGTAGATTTGAAAATCTGTTAATTTGTAATTTACCTCACTAAAAACACTATTTGAGCTAAATGGCGCAAAACACATATAAGTCTAAGAATTTTGCCAACAGACCAAAGGAGGAGAAGAAGCCGGGTCGGAAAATAAATATCAAGTTTTTTAAGGATAGGAGGTTTCAATTGACCGTTGGCTTTTTACTAATTGGCGTTTCTCTTTTTATGCTGGTGGCATTTATTTCCTACCTGTTTACAGGTAAGGCCGACCAGAGTGTAATTGATGCCGTTCAGGAACTGGGTGTATTCCAATCGGGCCTGGAGGTAGAAAACTGGATGAAGCTCTACGGGGCGCTGGCTTCACATTATTTTATTTTCGAATGGTTCGGTCTGGCTTCGTTTTTAATTCCTTTTCTGCTGTTTTTATATGGTTACCGCATTGTGTTTTACAAAAGCCTGGTCAACCTTACTTCAGCTACTATTTTCGTTCTTTTCTTCCTTATATGGGTAAGCTTATTTTTAGGCGACATCGTTTTAAGCAATGAAAAAGTAACCACGCTTAGCTTCCTGAGTGGAGGCATTGGCTACAACCTCGCGGTTATGGTCAACAGCCTGATTGGTTGGGGTAGTATATTGCTATTGATATTCTCGCTATTGGTATTCGGTATTTTCTTTTTCAATATCACTTCCATTATGGGCCTTAAAACTAAGGTAAAGGAGACTGTGCAGGAAGTAGAAAGCTCCATTGATGAGAACGTGACCGAACTAAAGTCTGAAGGTTTTGATGTGGATACCAAGGTGCATTTCGATGGCTCCGAAGATGACCTGTTTCCTGACGATGAAGAGGGTATTGAACTTAAAGTGGAGGATGAGCCAATTGAAGAAGATAAAATTGAAGATAACTTTATTGAAGATGAGAAGATAGCGCTTGAAGTTACACCTCCGGAACCGGTTAAGGAAGAAACCAAAGAGCCTGAGTTTTCAATAGAAGAAGAAAAAGAAGAACAAAAGGCAGATGGTGTTGAAAACTACGATCCAACACTGGATCTTGGAAGTTACCAGTACCCCACTCTGGACCTGCTCAACGATTATGGCGACTCCAAGGTAAAGGTGAGTGCCGATGAGCTTCAGCAGAACAAGGATAAGATTGTTGAGACGCTTACCAATTTTAATATTGGTATTTCCAGCATTCGGGCTACCATTGGGCCTACCGTAACCTTGTACGAAATTGTTCCCGATGCAGGAATAAAAATATCCAAGATCAAAAACCTGGAAGATGATATAGCCTTGAGTCTTTCGGCATTGGGTATTCGTATAATCGCTCCAATCCCTGGTAAGGGAACCATTGGTATTGAGGTGCCCAACAAGAACCGTGAAATGGTGGATATCCGTGGGGTGCTGGGTACAGAGAAATTCATGAAAAGCGAAATGGAATTGCCTGTGGTTTTGGGTAAGACCATTTCAAACGAGGTGTATATGGTGGATCTTGCCAAAATGCCTCATATACTTATGGCTGGCGCCACCGGGCAGGGTAAATCCGTAGGGCTGAATGTGCTGCTTACCTCATTGATCTATAAAAAGCATCCTTCTCAACTTAAGCTGGTTTTGGTCGATCCCAAGAAAGTAGAGCTAAGCCTTTTCAATAAGCTGGAGCGTCACTTCCTGGCTAAATTGCCAGATAAGGAAGATGCTATTATTACCGATACCAAGCAGGTAGTGCATACGCTTAACTCGCTTACCATTGAAATGGATGCCCGCTATGACTTGCTAAAGGATGCCGGTACCAGAAACATTAAGGAGTACAATGCCAAATTTATCAAACGCAGGCTAAACCCTGAAAAAGGCCATCGTTTTTTACCATACATTGTGTTGGTTGTAGATGAGCTTGCCGACCTGATGATGACTGCAGGCAAGGAGGTGGAAGCACCGATTGCTCGTTTGGCTCAGTTGGCTCGTGCCATAGGTATTCACCTGGTGGTAGCCACGCAACGGCCTTCCGTTAACGTAATTACCGGTGTTATCAAAGCCAACTTCCCGGCTCGATTAAGCTTTAGAGTAACCTCTAAAATTGACTCCCGTACCATTCTGGATGCCGGTGGAGCCGACCAATTGGTGGGTATGGGTGACATGCTTTTCTCACAGGGCTCAGATACCATCCGATTGCAATGCGCTTTTGTAGATACTCCCGAGGTTGAACGTATTTGCGATTTTGTGGGTGAGCAAAGAGGATATGAATCTGCTTACCTGTTGCCGGAATTTGTAGGTGATGACGAAGGAGGTAGTATAGATGTTGATTTGAATGATCGTGATGCTTTGTTTGAAGAAGCTGCAAGGGTAATTGTAATGCACCAGCAGGGCAGCACCAGCCTGATTCAGCGAAAGCTCAAATTAGGATACAACCGTGCCGGTAGATTAATAGACCAGCTTGAGGCTGCAGGAGTTGTGGGGCCTTTTGAAGGGAGTAAAGCTCGCTCCGTCTTAATTCCTGATGAATACAGTTTGGAACAGTTATTGAAGGACTTAGATAGTAATAATTAGGAAGTTCATACAGATAGCTCGTATTTTTGTGGTCTATTAGTATGGTAAACAACAAATAAAATGAAAAAAATAATTTTTGGATTGCTGTCTTTTTTAGTAATCAACGTTTCTTGGGCCCAATACGATAAAGATGCCAAGGCTGTGCTCGATGCCATGAGTGCAAAGTACAAAGCCATACCATCGTTTAAGGCCAATATAGATTACACCATGGTTAATAAAGCGGATGGAGTAAATGATACATTTAAAGGAACAATTACTGTAAAGGGCGACATGTATAGTCTTAACATGGGTGGCCAGGAGGTGATAAACAATGGTAAAACCGTCTGGACTTACCTGCCTGATGACAACGAAGTAAATATTGATAACCACAACGCAGAAGCTGGTGACATTACTCCTTCAACTATCTACACCATTTATCAAAAGGGGTACAAATACATTATGTTAACACCTGTTACGGTAGATGGTAAAAAATACGATGTTGTTGATCTGGTTTCAAATAACAAGGACGCTCAATTTTATAAAATTAGACTTGAAATTGCTGAGGCTGACAAGACACTTCGTAAGTTCACGATGTTTGATAACGAAGGAAGTGAGTACTCTTATACCATCACCAACTTCAACTCTTCCGTTAACTTGAAGGATTCAGATTTTGAATTTGATCTTAACAAGCACAAGGGCGTTGAAGTAATTGATCTTAGATAGACCTGGTAAACGATATGAATAGAAAGAGCCGCCAACGAGCGGCTTTTTTGTTGTCAGATAATCAATCGAACTCCGCCAAGATCTTCAATTCTATAGGGGAAGTGGTCACCCGGTGAACCTATAAACATAAAGTTGATGGGTATTTTCCACTCTTTTGAAAGTTTACGAATCAAGGCAGGGTTGAATTCTCCTTCTTCTACCACATATTCAATATCGATTTCGGGATATTCCCTATCCAAAAATTCAATATCTTTCTTCAATGAATCTGTATTTTTTTTGGGGTTGTCTGGTCCCACAACTGTAACGATCTTCAGTTTTCTGGTATGCTCGTTATCTCTAATATAGAGCATTACATCATTCAAACTGCTTAAATTATCACCACGTGTAAAAAACACAAACTCCTGCCCATTGATTCTGTCAATTGTGCGATTAATGGAGTTGTCCAAATTCATAAACATATCTCTTATAGGTTCAAATATTCTACGCGATAAATTCAATAGAATATTTAAAAGAAATATGCGCTTGAGCATAATCACAATAAAGACAATGGCCGGTATAAAGTAGTCAAGAAATACTACGAAGTTTGAAGGTGTGCCCGGTTCTGTAGGTTTAATTAGCAAATTACCAATTAACGCAGTCAGAACCGCTGCCAGTGCAATAGTTACCGCAGCCCAGGTGGCCCTTTCGGGCCGCGGAAGTTTTTCCCTTTTTAGCTTTAACAAAATATTGCCAATAGCAAATAATGCCATAACGGAAAGAAAAGAGATGGTGTACACGCCCGCTAGCGACTGTACATTCCCTCTGGTAAACAAAAGCACAGAAATGCTCAGAAGAAGGAACAGGATAATAATTCTATAGGAGCTTCCCATTTTGTTTTTCTTCAAAAAGAAGGGCGGCATGATTCGGTCAAGGGTCATGCGCTCCAGTAAACCTGTAACTCCTACAAAGGAGGTTAGCACAGCACCACTTAAAACAAGAAAAGCATCAATCGATACAATCCAGCTTAGCCAATGCCCTCCGGCAATAAGTCCCATTTGAGAAAGAAGAGTAGTGCTGTAAGACTCTTTTATTTCAGGAATGGGCAAAACAGAGAGTGCCAGAAAAGCCATTAGTGGATTAACTATGCTTACAATTACCCACATATTACGAAGTGTTTTTGGAAAGACACCTGGTTTTTGTTCTTCTACATAATTGGCAGAACTTTCAAAACCAGAAATACCCAGCATAGAGGCTGCAAAACCGAAGAAAATAGCCATAGGTATGCTACCTTCAACCGGTAGGGCGGAGTTTTGAAAGAATATTTCAAACCCGTTTGAAATAAGGTAATACAGAACTACAGCAATTAACAGAGCAAGCGAGGACAAATGGAAAACAAATATTCCTGCTGCTACGCGCGATGATTCCTTGATACCCAGAATAGCAAGCAGGGCAAATAGCGCAAGTAAAACTATTGTAACAGGAATAACGGGTATAAAGGCAAATAATCCATGAAGATAATGTATGGCTTCGTTGGCTGAAATTACAGAAGTAGCCATATACGAAAGAATGGTAAGCGTAGCAGCATAAGAGGCAATGGATTTGCTCGTTGTATTGAGCAACGCATTATAGGCTCCACCATTTAAAGGTAGGGCGCCAACTACTTCGCCATATATCTTTCTGAAGAGGAAAAGAATAACCGCAACTATTAGCAGGGTGATCCAGGCAAATTTGCCTGCATAGAAAATAGACAGTGCAGAAACATAGAGTACGGAAGAACTTATATCGTTGCCACAAATTGCGGTGGCCGGAAACTCTGATAACTTACTCTTACTACTCAAGATTATTTAAAAAAATCGAAAGACAAATTTAACGAACCCACACCAACCTTTTGGGCTTGTGCCAAATAATTTAACCTCACAAACCCCATTAAAGGATGTTTAAATAATTGAATGAGAAATGTAGACGTATATCCATATATTTGAATTTCGTAATTTTTGAAAAAGGTCAAATGACAGAAAACTCAAGCAAACAGGTGTTATTACCCATATGGCTGGCTTTGGCCATTGGAACAGGTATTTTTATAGGAGCTCAGTTTGTAAACGCACCCATAGTATCCAAAAGAGCGGGAGGCAGTTCAGAAAAACTTCGTGAAGTATTGCTGAGTATCGAAAATAATTACGTGGATAGCGTAAATGCAGATGAGATCGTGGATGATGGTATCAAAGGAATGCTTGAAGAACTGGATCCGCATACCTCATACATTCCAAGGAAAGAAGTAAATGCGGTTAATGCACAGCTTAATGGTCATTACGATGGTATTGGAATTGAATTTGATATTATTTCGGACAGCATTGTGGTGGTAAAACCGAGTCCGGGTGGTCCTTCCGAAAAAGCGGGCATTCAAATAGGCGACAGGATAATAGAAGTGAATGGAGAGCAAGTTGCGGGTATCGATATTTCTAACAAAGGTGTAACTGATCGTCTGTTGGGTTCAAGGGGCAGTGAGGTAAGCCTGGTTTTGTACAGACCCATTGAGAATAAAAAGATTGAGGTGGAGCTGCAAAGAGGGAGTATTCAGTCGCCCACAGTAGATGCCTATTACATGATTGATGAGAAAACCGGATATATTAAACTTGGCCGGTTTGGTTCGGATAGTTACAACGAAGTGGCCAACGCTTTGCAAGAGCTGAAAGAGCAAGGAATGAATCAACTGGTCTTTGATCTGCAGGATAACCCCGGGGGATATTTGGGCGCAGCTGAGAAAATTGCTGATGAGTTCATTCAGGATGGGCGCATAATTGTTTCTCAAAAGGGGAATAATGGCAAATACGATGATGAGTTCAGGGCAAGTGGCGATGGTCTGTTTGAGAGCCAGCCGGTAATTGTTTTGGTTAATGAGTATAGCGCCTCTGCTTCTGAGATTGTGGCTGGTGCTATGCAGGATAATGACAGGGCCCTTATTGTTGGTAGAAGATCTTTCGGCAAAGGCCTGGTGCAATTGCCTATTACGCTCAACGATGGCTCAGAACTAAGATTAACCATAGCACGCTATTATACCCCTTCCGGTAGATGCATTCAAAAATCGTATAAGGATGGAATGGTGAAATATGCCCATGATATCAATGTTAGGTACGATAATGGAGAATTCTTTCATGCCGATAGCATTCAATTTGCAGATTCACTTAAGTACACAACCGTTGGAGGAAGAACAGTTTACGGAGGGGGAGGTATCATGCCAGACTACTTTGTCCCTTTAGATACTACCCAAACAACCACCTATTATAATTTGCTATTAAGTAAGCATGTGTTAAGAGAGTTTACAATTAGTTATGTGGTGGAACATAAGGAGGAGCTTCAGAAGCAGACGTTTGACGACTTCGTTTCTACCTTTGGTTGGGACGCTAAAATGCTGGGGAAATTAAAACAAACCGGTGAACGGCTCAGCGTACCTTTTGATCAGTCAGAGTATGAACGTTCGGATGAACTGATTAAAACTTACAGTGAAGCAGAAATTGCTCGACTTGTGTGGGGCGGTAACGCCTTTTATGAATTGATAAATCCTGAAACGAACGAGGCGTTGGAATCTTCCCTAAAACTGTTTGATAAAGCAAGGAAGTTGGAAGGAATCAAATAAAACTTACTGGCAATACTTGCGAATATAGTTGGCTGCTTTGCTTTCTCCCATTTGTAAAGCTCGTTCAAAATCATCGCAACCATCATAGGGCTTGTTTTCCTGCACAAGCGCCATACCTCTAAGCAATAGAGTTTGCCGAAGGTCCTGATTAAGAGGATCGTCTGAACTTAGCCTTTTTTTCGTCTTTGTTATTTCAATAAATAACAAATTGATGGTTTTGGAATAATCATCATACGCTCTGTCGTATCTGCTTAAATTGTATAGAACATTTCCCCGCAACTGAAAGTAAGAGTATTCTTTTGTATTAAGCTCAATGGCATGTGAAAGGTCAGGAAGAGCGGATCGGTAATTGCCCATCATAAAGCGGATAAGCGCCCTATAATAGAAGAACGAATCATTCGAATCGTCAATTGCAATGGCTTTATCAATGTCTGCCAATGCTGCAAGGGGTTGTTCGTTTCTAAATTTATACTCACTTCGCTCTTTTAGAAAAAGCGCGTTTTTAGGATCAAGGTAAATAGCCGTTGTTATGGCATTAATGGCATTCTTGTAATCTGGTTTTAAGGTAAGTGGGTCAGCGGTGTGGGCATAGTAATAGGCTTTTAGAGCATATAGTTCTGAGCTTTCAGGATTAAGTTTAATGGCCTCATCCACATCGTTTATCACAAAATTTCTGTGGTCTTTAAGCTTGAAATAAAGATCGGCTCGCTTTAGATAGGCTTGAGTTAGTCCCGGGTTGTGAGCAATTGCCAGGCTGTACTGTTCAATGGCTTTTCTATAGTTTTCTCCCTTTTCCAATATCTGGCCTTTGAGGGCATATGCCTCAGAAAAGCCTGGGGCAATTCGGGTAGCACTATCAAGTTCGGCCATGGCAAGCCTTGTGCTATCCATTTTTAGGAACTCCTTGGCAGCCACAAAATGGCCTTTACTTACTTCCTGTGCAGTGCTGCTATGGAAATAAATACTAAAAGAAAAAATAAAGAAAACAAGTGCACCCGGGCTTTTCACAGGCCGCAATGATACTAAAAGTAGAGGACTAACAGACCCTGAAAACTTAAATTTTATATCTTGGTAGAAAAAAGGAAAGTGGAAGTAGTATTATTTGTTTCAGGGTTGGTAGTAGGTGCAGCAATAACCTATTTATTTGTTAGAAAACTTGGTCAGCAAGGCAATGAGGCTATTCAGGTGCAGTTAGAAGAGTCGCATAACCAGAGAGAAAAACAGGAAGAGGAATTAAGGGAAGAACGCACTAAACAGGTTGAACTTGAGCGCCAGCTTGCCAAAGCAGAAGCTGACAATGAAAACCTTACCCGGAGGTTTGCCGAAGAGGCCAAACTGATGGAGACCCGGTTTGAAAACCTAGCCAACAAAATACTGGATGAGAAAAGTAAGAAATTCACAGATCAGAATAAGACCAACTTAAACGAACTTTTAAATCCACTGAAAGAACGGATTCACTTGTTTGAAGAAAAGGTGGAGAAGTCGACTAAAGAGAACAATGCCTGGAATGCCACCCTAAAAGAGCAAATCGCAGGATTAAAAGAATTGAACATTCAAATTACTCAGGAAGCAGAAAAGCTTACCAAAGCGCTGAAGGGGGACTCTAAGGTACAGGGCGATTGGGGTGAAATTCAATTGGAGCGGATACTGGAAAAGGCCGGTCTGGAAAAGGAAGTGCATTTTACAACTCAGGGTTCTATACGAGATGAGGAAGGTAATCTGAAGCGCCCCGATTTTATTGTGAACTTACCGGAAGACAAACATTTGATTATAGACTCCAAGGTTTCACTTACTGCATACGAACGTTTTGCAGGAGAGGAGCATGAAGAAAAAAGAGCAACTTACCTGAAGCAACATGTAAATTCAGTTAGAGAGAAGATCAAGGACCTCAGTGAAAAAAACTACCAGGATTTGTATGGACTCAATGCTCCTGACTATGTAATGATGTTTATACCTGTAGAGCCTGCTTTTCATTTGGCAATACAGCATGATGACAACCTTTACAATTATGCTTTGGAGAAGAATATTATTTTGGTGACCACAAGTACCCTGCTTGCAGTTATGAGAACTGTTGCCTTTATCTGGCGCCAGGACAACCAGAACAAGCACGTACTTGAAATAGCACGTGTTGGGGGTACGCTATACGATAAGTTTGAAGGTTTTACTCAGGATCTGATAAAAGTGGGAAATTCGATTAATGCCACCCAAAAAAGCTATAAAGAAGCGATGGGTAAATTAACAGAAGGGAAAGGCAACTTGATTAGCCAAACCGAACGGTTGAAAGAACTGGGAGCTAAAGCAAAAAAATCAATAGACCCAAAATTGCTGGATAGGGCACAAAATGAAGACGAATAAAAAGCTCAAATTCTAAAAAGGATTGAACTTGTAAACTTAACGAAGTTACCCTTATTTTCTTCGTTCAAAGCTGCCTGGAAATCGAGGGGGACAAGTTTTATTGTTAATTTATCTTTCACTTTAATATTCATGGCAATGCCAAATTCAAATCCGTAGTTAAAGGAACTTTCATTAATAGATTCATTCTTAGTTTGCAGTGTGGAAAAATCAAAATAAGAAAAACTACCATTTGTCAGTCCCCAGCTTGCAAATAAGCCTGTAAATGGGGCAAAATTAAAGCGCTCTTGTTTTATTATCTGAAAAGCAACATTTGGCGAAAGGCTTACTCTGGTAGTATAAAAAGGGCTAACTTCTCTATTAATCTGGCTAAACAAAAAAGCAGCATTAAGCTGAGGGTCAAATCGCCATCTTCCTTCACCCAACTGTATTTCATGAATCACTGAAATAGATATTCCTTCCGCCTGATCCACACTGGAAATAGGCGTTTGTACAATACCGCCCGCATAGCCTGCTCCTAAATAGGTTTGGCCATTTGTCTGCACGCAAATTATTAAGCCAATTATAAATAGTACTATTCTTAAATTACTTTTCTGATTCATAACAATAATTAATTAGAATAGTTTAAATATAGATTATTTTATTAATTATTCACAAGAGATAACTTAATGTAATAAGGTATTTAAGGCATTCTATTACTACTTGTTTCGGCTCAAAGACTATACTTATGGAGCATATCAAAAAAATCAATAGGCCTAAAAATGTTTGATGGAGAAAAAATGAAGACGAATAAAAAAAGCTGCACCAGGCAGCTTTTTTACCATTTATCTTGCTTTTCCTAATTCATTATCCCAAGCCCAATAGTAAAGCTAAACATGGAGATAGCATCTGCGTCTGATGCTTTGGTTCCATATCTGTAGCGGGCACTTAAATTAACTCCCGATGGAGAAAGACCAAACGGGATAAATACACCAATTTCCGGTTGCAAGCCAAATCTCCAGTTATTGTTTTGGAAAGACAAAAGGCCAATATCTGTTCTTTGATCAACATAAACAGTACCAATACCTAATCCCGCAAAAGGCCTTATAGATCCATTCGAGCCGAGGTAATAGTGCGCATTTACAAATAATGGCAGGGTATTTAAATACCTGTATTCGGTGCCGGAAATATTGCTATAAACACCATTTCCAAGATCCAGGGACCGAGGAGGAAGGTCTCTTTTTATTTCATTAAATACCTCCCATGAACCTTCTCCACCAATCGAAAGATTGTCAGTTAAAAAGGACCGACCGCTAATACCTATACCCCTGAAACTAGTGGCACTTATATAATCGTTGGTAGCTCCCATTCCCACGGAAACTGGCCAGCTTATTGTCCAGTACGAGGTTTGTGCATTAGATACAACTGCAAAACCACTTAGTAAAATCGCTAATAATGTAATTCGTTTCATCTGTTAATATAATAAGAGGTTTTACAATTAGTTTAAATAAGGTGATTGCTCAAAGGATTGATCAATGCCCTTTACGGTTCTTTCTTTGTTGAAACTGCTACTCGAAGAAATTAATCCACGATTTACGGCAACCCATATAATAGGTACATCACTTGAATTAAACGCTCCATTAACCAGTTGCCTGAGGTCAACCATATCTAGGACAACAGTTCCAATGTCGTAGCGCTGAATTGATACGGATGGTGGATAACCGCAGTAGTAGCAGCCACCGCCCCACCAGCCACCGCCCCACCAGCCACCGCCACCCCACCAGGGGTAGCCAGGATAAACGGTACCAACAGTTTCTCTACGTAAGATTATTGAAGGTGAAACTACCACATCTACATTTGGCTCAGGATCGTTTTCATCATACACAACAACACTCACATTACTGTTAGATGGAGTTGGCGAAGGAGTTGCGGTCTCGCTTATTATAATTACATTGCTTTCTCCATAGAGATTCACAAGATTATCTAATGTGGTGTTGAGGATTTCGCTATCAACTTCTCCCTTGTAAGGCAAATCGTTTGCATCATCATTTTTTTGCTGAACTACTTCCCACACTATTGCAACAGAAGCAGGAGGAGGGCTAAAATCTTCGGCTTTGTAAAAGGTACTTGAAGTATCCAGGTCATCTATTGGTATGCTGTCTCCAGGATAACAAGCATTAAGGGTGATCGCTGCCAATAGTAACAAAATTAACGTTTTAGTTATTCTAATCATATTTTAAATTTATTAAGTGCAAACGTAAATATATTGAGTATGATTGCTTTATGGAGCAACAACTGTTAATTCCTTGATCTGTCCGGCTCTGAATATTTTTATTTTGAAAGAGGTACCACTTTTCATATTGGCAAAGTAAGAACGAAACTCCTCCAGATCAAGTTTTTCAGTAATAATAAACTTGTCAACTGCAAGAATAATATCTCCACCGGTCAAAAATTCAAAGCCCTCTATTTCCGTTTCATATATTCCGGCTTTTAGTCCTGCAATTGCGCCAGGCGAAGTGCTTACCAGTTTTTGAACCGCCAGGCCCATTGGCTGCGGCAGGTTAAATATTTTGGCTAGTTCACCTGTTAATGGTATAAATTCCAAACCAAACCAAAAAGGTTGTTCACCCAGCAAATGTACTTTAGCAATATTAATGGTGGCCGCAAAGCCAATTCCATCAAAGCCTCCTGATTCGCTAAGTATGAAGCTAACCAATCCTATTACTTCCCCATTCATGTTGAACATAGGGCCTCCGGAATTACCGTGATTAATGGAGGCGTCTGTCTGAAAAAACTCATTTCGTGTAAATCCTTCTGAAAACTCAGAATCGGAGTGCCTGCCACTAATAATTCCTTTTGACAACGAATGGCTCAAACCATAAGGTGCACCAATAACAATAATAGGATCACCGATCTGAACCTGATCTGAATTACCCATTTTAGCAACCTCCATGCTTTTGGGTATCCAAACCAGTTTGAGCAATGCTACATCTGAGCCTTTATCTGCCGTTACGACATTGGCTGGTACCTTTTCTCCATCCAGAAACTCAACAACAATATTCTCAGCACCTGATATTACGTGGTTGGCAGTCATAACTTTTCCATCTTCACTTATCACCACCCCGGAACCTATTCCTGAGGTACTCACTGTTTTTTTACTCAGAGTTGAACGATCAGTAATCAGCTCTGTTCCTTCTACTTTTATGAGCACCACAGTTGGGTTTACTTTAGAGTAAAGTTTGCTTATTTCTTGAGCGAATGAAGAAGAGGAAAGGGTAAGTAATATAAATACCAGGGCAGATTTATTTTTCATGCGATTCTTTTTTGGCTGCTAAAATTAGATAAAAAACCGATCAAAAACCCTCACTTAGTTCAAGCCATCTTAACTCGTTGGTTTCTATCTTTTCTTCTACTTCTTTTAATTTTGTTCCCCATTGCGTTAGCTTCTCAAAGTTTTGTTCATTGCCGTTTAAGAGTTCCAGCAGTTCAGTCTTTTCTTTTTCCAGGGTTTCCAATTCTTTTTCTATTTGCTCAATTTCCCTTTTCTGGCCATAGCTCAGTTTTTTCGATTCGGTTTTTACCTTTTTTGTCGAAGACTCTTCTTTTACCTGTTGAATCGTTTCCTTCTCAAGAGATGCCTGACGAAAATCGGTATAATTGCCCGGATAGTCAGTGATTTTACCACCGGCTTCAAATGCAAATACATGATCCACCAGACGGTCCATGAAATAGCGGTCGTGCGATACAATCAGGATACAGCCTTCAAAATTCTCAAGATAATCCTCCAGTGTTGAGAGCGTGTCCAGGTCCAGGTCATTGGTAGGTTCGTCCAATATCAGAAAATTGGGGTTAGCCATTAAAACCTTTAACAGTTGTAGTCTCCTTTTTTCACCACCACTTAAATTTTTGATATAATTGAACTGTTTGGCGGGCTGAAAATTGAAAAGAGTTAAAAGTTGTGAGGCAGTTACAACGTTTCCATCTTTCAGAGGAATTATTTCTGCTACCTCTTTTATTGAATCGATAACACGTTGTTCATCATTGAAAGAGATACCGCTTTGGCGGTAGTACCCGTAGGTTACGGTTTCGCCTTTAACTACTTCACCAGAATCTGGGCTAAGCTCACCGGCAACCAAGTTCAGAAATGTCGATTTACCAACTCCATTTTCTCCAACAATGCCGATCCTGTCACCGCGCTTGAACGTGTAGCTGAATGATTTGATAATTAGTTTGTTTTCAAATTCCTTGGTTAGGTTTTCAACTTCCAGTATTTTCTTTCCAAGCCTTTTACCGCTAAAGTTTATTGCAATATTCTCTTTTTTACTTACCTGGCTGGCTTTTTTTTGAAGGTCCCCAACAGCATCTATCCTGTATTTTGCTTTAGTGCCTCGCGCCTGGGGTTGACGGTTTAACCATTCCATTTCCTTTCTCAGCAGGTTTTTTGCTTTGTTGGCCTGTTCTTGCTCAATGGTTTGTCGCTCCAAACGTTTTTCCAAGTATTGGGTATAGCTTCCCATGTATTTGTACAGATTCCTGTTATCGAGTTCTAATATCTCATTGGTAATGGCTTGTAAAAAATAGCGGTCGTGTGTTATAAGTAGCAGGCTCATATTTTGCTTTGATAAGTACTCCTCGAGCCATTCAATAGCATTTAGGTCCAGATGGTTGGTAGGTTCATCCAGAATAAGCATGTCGGGTTCTTCAAGAAGTAGTTTAGCCAGAGCAACTCTTTTCTTTTGGCCGCCACTTAGTTCGTCTACCGGTTGTGAAATTGTATCGATTTCCAGTTTACCCAGCATCTGTTTAGCTTTTGCATCGAAATCCCAGGCTTCTAGTTCATTCATTTTGTCAATTAAGACATTGTTTTGCTGATTACTCTCATTTTCAACAAAATGATTGTACTCACGAACAGCTTTTTTAAAGGGATCGTCACCGGAAAGAACATAGTCCATTATAGAGGAGTGGTCATCAACATTTGGTTCCTGTTTCAGGAAGCCGGTCTTAATTGACTTATTGAAATGAAACGCTCCTGAATCCTGCGATATCTCATTATTAAGAATTCTTAAAAGGGTTGATTTTCCGGTTCCATTTGCTCCAACAAGGGCAACTTTTTGGCCTTTTTCTATTCCAAAACTTATTCCTTCAAACAAAACTTTGTCTGAAAAGCTTTTCGTTAACTTATCAACAGATAGGTAATTCATCCCGCAAAACTAGCCAGATGTTAAATTAAGTAACATAATATTCAAAATTATGCGTAGTTTTATTATTTGTAACTAAACTCAAAACCTATGAAAATTCTTAAGATTATTGGAATCATCCTTTTGGTGATTGTATTGTCTGGAGTTGTTTGGATGCTGACGTGGCCAAATCATGCTCACTTGGAACGTACAGCTACTATTAATGCACCTGTTGAAAAAGTATTTGCTGTTGTAAATGATTTTGGTCAGACGAAAAAGTGGAGCCCTTGGATGAAGATTGACCCAAATGCCAAATACACCTATAGTGATAATCTGGTTGGTGCAGGTGCATGGTATTCCTGGACAAGTGACCATGATCAGGTTGGTGATGGTCGCCAGGAGCTATTGGAAAGCGTGGAAAATAAATTGGTAAAAACAAAAATGGAGTTTGGCGGCATGGAAGGTAATTATATTGCTGATTTTATAATGGAGCCTGATGGAGAGAATACTAAACTTACTTGGACGTTTGATGGTGAGGGAGAGCAATTGCAGGATAAATTTTTCTTCAGTATGTCTGAGGCCTTTCTTGGCCCACAATACGAGCAAGGGTTAGCCGATCTTAAAGCATACATAGAAGGTTTGCCAGATGCTGAACCAGAGCAGGAAATGATGGAATCGGATTCAACGGTGGTTGAAGAAGAAACAATGTAGAAAAATTTTACATTTATTTTAGTACTAAGCCTCACAATAGTGGGGCTTTCTTGTTATTTTTGCAGCTCAATTTTAGATACGGATAAAAACTTGCCAATCAAGAGTTGGATTTCAATTTTTATCCTTCTATTTTTGTGTCCCTTTTTGAGGGGAGATGTTTGTATTTCAAAAACTTTAATAAAAGTGGATACATTAAGTTATAAGACTATATCAGCAAATAAAGCTACTGCCGAAAAGAGTTGGGTAGTTGTAGATGCCGATTCAAAAGTGCTGGGTAGATTGGCTAGTGAGGTAGCTAAAATTATTCGTGGCAAAAACAAACCAGGGTACACTCCACATGTGGATTGTGGTGATAACGTGATCGTTATCAATGCTGATAAAGTAAAATTGACCGGCAAAAAATGGACAGACAAGGTATACGTTCGTTATACAGGTCATCCAGGTGGTCAAAGATTCCAAACTGCTAATGAAGCAAAGGCTAAATCATCAACACTTTTAGTTGAGCGTGCAGTTAGAGGTATGTTACCAAAAAACAGATTGGGTAGACAATTGTTCAATAATCTTTTTGTGTACGAAGGGGCAGAACACCCACACGAAGCACAAAAACCAAAAGAAATTAAGCTATAATCCATGGAAGTGATCAATACGATTGGTAGAAGGAAAACATCTGTTGCACGTATTTACATGCAGCCAGGTAAAGGTAGCATTAGTGTAAACAGTAAAGATGTTGCCGAATATTTTCCTACCGACATCATGCAAATTATCGTTAAGCAGCCATTGAATACAGTAGATGCTGATGGGAAATACGATATCAAGGTAAATGTTGACGGAGGAGGATTTAAGGGTCAGGCGGAAGCTATCCGGTTAGCTATCTCACGTGCTTTATGCGAAGTTGATGAGGAAAACAGACCTCCTCTTAAAAAAGAAGGATTCCTTACCAGAGATTCACGAATGGTTGAAAGGAAGAAATACGGAAGAAGAAAAGCCCGTAGAAGATTCCAGTTCAGCAAACGTTAATGAGATTTATTTTAGACTTGGGTTCGGCTCAAGTCTAAACTGTTTTTATATTATACTTTATAAATGGGAAATTTAACACACAAGGACTTACTAGATGCTGGTGTTCACTTTGGACACTTAACAAGAAAGTGGGATCCCAGAATGGCTCCTTATATTTTTATGGAGAAAAATGGTATCCACATTATCGACCTGCATAAGACCCTTGAGAGCCTTGACCAAGCATCTAATGCTCTTAAGAACATCGTTCGTTCAGGACGAAAAGTAATGTTTGTAGCGACCAAAAAGCAAGCAAAGGAAATTGTTTCTCAGGAAGCAATACGCCTTAATATGCCTTACGTAACAGAACGTTGGTTGGGTGGTATGCTTACCAATTTTGCTACAATCAGAAAATCGCTTAAAAAGATGTCTTCTATTGACAAAATGATGAAAGAAGACAGCTATAAAAACCTTGCAAAAAGGGAGCGATTGATGATCTCTCGCGAAAAGGAAAAACTGGAAAGGGTTTTGGGCGGAATAGCCGACCTTACTCGTTTGCCTGCAGCTCTTTTTGTAGTTGACGTTATGCGTGAGCACATTGCTATTAAAGAAGCTAAAAAACTGAACATCCCTGTATTTGCGTTGGTTGATACCAACTCAGATCCTACTTCAGTTGACTTCCCGATTCCTGCTAATGACGATGCCTTCAAATCAATTGACCTGCTTACTAAATATGTTGGTAAAGCGGTAGAAGAAGGTTTGATGGAGCGTAAACAAGATAAAGAAGAGGCCAAGCAAAAGGAAGAGATAAAATCGAAGAAAGAGGCCGATGAAAAAGAAATAGCTGAAGAAGCTTAATTTCTTATAGATTTAAAAATAATTGAATTGAACATCGGACATAATGCTCTGGTGTTCAATTTTTTTTAATACGCTAGTAACACTTTAAAAATAAAATCATGGCAATTACGGCACAAGACGTAAACAAACTTAGAAAAATGACCGGTGCGGGTATGATGGACTGCAAAAAAGCCTTGACCGAGTCAGATGGAGATTTTGAAAAAGCAATTGACATCCTTAGGAAAAAAGGACAAAAAGTGTCTGCTTCAAGAGCTGACCGCGAAACCTCAGAAGGTTCGGTCTTTGTGAAAACAAATGATGCAAACACCGAAGGTGTAATTGTAGCTCTTAACTGCGAAACAGATTTTGTAGGTAAGAACGATGATTTCCTTGGATTAGGAAAACAGATTCTTGAGGTAGCTTATGAGAAAAACCCTGCTTCTATTGAAGAACTATTAGCAATGCCTTTAGGTAATCTTACAGTTGCTGATAAGATAACAGAGTTGGTTGGTAAGATTGGGGAGAAGATCGAAATAAGTGCATATGTTCGTTTGACAGCCGATCAGGTTGTTCCTTATATCCATGCAGGTAACAAACTGGGCGTTTTGGTTGGCCTTTCAAATACAAATGGTACTGACGCTACTGAAGCAGGTAAAGATGTTGCCATGCAAATTGCTGCCATGAACCCAATTTCTGTAAGCAGAAATGAGGTTCCTCAAAACATAATCGATCGTGAGATGGAGATTGGTAGAGAGCAGGCACGTGCCGAAGGAAAACCTGAGCAAATGCTGGATAAAATAGCTGAAGGAAAATTAAACAAGTTCTTTGCTGAAAGCACATTGCTGGCTCAGAAATTTGTTAAAGACAACAGCTTAACTATCGAAAAATATCTTGATGGAGTATCAAAAGGTCTTACCGTAAGTAAATTCGAAAGAATTTCTATTGGTTAAGTAATTTATTCTATTCGTACTAAAAGGCTATCTGTCAGCGGGCAGATAGCCTTTTTCTTTTTTAGTAACTTATATCTATTCTAAATTGATTGAATTTTGTAGAAAATAGCGACAAGAATAGAATACTTTCTATGTGTTGCGCGTTTAGTTAAGTAAATTTAGTAGTCCGAACAACTTAATAATAAACCAATGAAACAGAGGAATTTATTAATTGGAATGTTGGTTGTGCTAATTGTAGTTATTGTTGGTATTCTGTATGTCTACAATAAACCGCATAGAAATGTTGTTGGTGAAGCACCTACATATTCTTCAAGCCTGGATAAAATGCACAATGAGTTTTCGGCTGATGAAGAAAAGGCGAGCCAGAAATATTTTAACAAGGTAGTGGAATTGAGTGGTACGTTAACCGACTTGAACAAAGGAGAAAATGGCGGTTATAACTTTGTATTGGAATCGGATGGCAGAACTGCAAGTGGAGAAATTGTTGAACTTGAGTATAAGGAAAGTGATCTTATTGGGGAAAAGGTTAAAGTAAAGGGTCTCTTCATTGGTTACGAAAACCTTTTAGAAGAAATACAATTGAGTGAATGCACTATAACTAAATTTTGAAAGATTAACTTATGAACAAACACAATCAATTATTCGTTGTGTTGGCTTTAACAGGAGTATTTTTTTTATCTTGTACGCACGACTCCTTTTATCTTGAACCATTGGATACCTCTGGCCTGGTAACTAACGAGGGCACCAATACTGGTGGAACTGCAGGTAGCAGTACATGCGATGCAGATACTGTGTATTTTGAAAACCAGGTGTTGCCAATTTTTATCGGTAGCTGTGCTGCAACAGGCTGTCATGACCAGGCTTCGCATGAAGAAGGAGTAGTAACAGTTGATTACTCAAGTATTAAAAAAGGAATTGTATCTGGAGATCCCTCTAAAAGTAAGTATTACAAGGTGCTGATAACCAGCGATACGGAAGAGTTAATGCCAAGAGATCCCGGCACAGAAAAAGGGACCAGGTTGCCAGATGATCAAATTGCGTTAATTAAAAAGTGGATTGAGCAAGGAGCTCTTAATAATTCCTGTGATGCGTGTGATACAACAGATTATACCTTTAGTGGAAGGATAGAGCCAATTTTTGCCATTAGCTGTGCTACATCAACCGGATGCCATGCAGCTGGAAGTACCTATGGTCAGTTTACATCCTACGACAAGATTAAACCATACATAGATAGTGGAAACATATATGATAAAGTGATTACGCAAAAAGCAATGCCTCCCGCAGGTCCGTTGCCCGATTGCGATTTGGATGCATTGGCAAAATGGATCAATGACGGAGCACCCAATAACTAATGAAGAATACAAATTTTTTAATTCCAGCATCCCTTATTTTTCTTTCGTCCTGTTACTACGATAACTATGAGAGCCTTTATCCGGATGCAAATTTGGCTTGCGATACTACCAATGTAACGTTTACTAACTTGGTTTCGCCAATAGTAAACGAATCATGTGCAACTTCGGGTTGTCATGTGCAAGGTACAGGCAGAGTTTTATTAACCGATTACAGTAGTATTAAAGCGGCAATTGATAATGGAACATTTCAACAACGCGCACTCATTAATAAGGATATGCCGCCATCAGGTCCTTTAGGTTCATGCGATATAAAAAAGATAGAAGCATGGATATCAAATGGGGCACAAAACAACTAAAACCATGAATAGAAAAATAAGATTACTTACGTTGGCCATGTTGATGATCAGTTCATTTGGATGGTCACAAAAATATTTTACTCGAAATGCAGATGTAAAGTTCTTTTCAGAAGCACCTGCTGAAAATATAGAAGCCCAAAACAGGCAGGTCACTTGCGTGCTTAATACCGAAAATGGAGAAATAGCTTTTTCAGTTCAGATGAAAGGATTCCATTTTGAAAAAGCATTGATGGAAGAACATTTCAATGAGAATTATGTAGAGTCTCATAAATATCCCAAGGCAACTTTTGCCGGGAAAATCATGGATTTTAATAAGGTTGATATCTCCAAAAACGGCACATATAAAGTAAAAGTGGAAGGAACGATGACTTTGCATGGTGTTGAAAAACAGATGGATGCGGACGGTGAATTAACAATTAAAGGAGAAGAAATAATAGTGTCTTCAAAGTTTGATATGAAAATAGCTGACTACAATATTGCTATTCCTAATGCTGTGGTGGATAAGATTGCAGAAGTGATAGAAGTATCGCTGGATGCTACGCTTACCAAGTACACTAAAAACTAATCCAATGAAACTATTTGCCCCAATTCTGTTATTGACACTAGTGTCGGTAAACGCAGCTTTTGCCCAGGACGATCTTCTTGGATTGCTCGAGGAAGAAAGCAATAAAAATCCGGAACCAGAATATACTTATGCCACTTTCAAGGCTCCTAGAATCATTAATGGGCAGTCAGTTGAGATCACGTCCAAAAACGAACTAAATTTTGTGATTCAGCACCGATTTGGAGAGGTTGGAGGTGGCGCTTACGAGTTGTGGGGTTTGGACCAGTCAACTATTCGGTTTGGCCTGGAATATGGCATTTTCAATTGGCTAAATATTGGTTTTGGAAGGAGTTCTTACAAGAAAACATACGATGGCTATTTGAAACTAAAATTTCTCAGGCAGCAAAGGGGCAAACACACTGTACCTGTTACAGTCACTGCATTCTCAAGCATGGCGCTAACCACTTTAAAATGGGATCAGCCTGATTTGCCCGATTATTTTTCCAACCGACTTTCATTTACTAATCAATTGCTAATAGCCAGAAAATTTGGGAATGCCGTTTCAGTTCAGTTGTCTCCATCTTTCGTACATCGAAACCTTGTTGAAACTCCGCAGGATCAAAATGATGTATTTGCTCTTGGAGTAGGGGGGAGAGTAAAAATCACCAATCGTATGTCTGTTAATGCAGAGTATTTTTATCAGTTCGATGGATACAACAAAACCGTTACATTTGATGCTATGGCTATTGGAATTGATCTGGAAACAGGGGGGCATGTGTTTCAATTTTTACTAACCAACTCTAAAGGAATGATCGATCCTTATTTCATTGCCGATACTACCGGTGATATCACCAAGGGAGGTATTTTCCTTGGATTTAATATTAACCGCGTATTTACCCTTAAGAAAGAAGAAATAAAGTGATTACTTGTTGGGTTTTTGCCAATCGTCAGAGGAGGAAACATTAAGGGTTTCGCCTCTGTCTAGTATGTAATCCATCATTACAGGCGTATGGCAGCCCTGAAAACTTGTTTCTGAAGTGCTCTCCAAAAGAACAGGGTAGGAGAATCCGTAATTTCTTTTTCTCTTAACTATTTCTCCGTTTTCATCTAGGACAAATCCCCATTTAAAAGTAATGGACCCTCGTTTACACGTAGCTGGGGCAGGTCCGAATATATCGTATTTGTAAATTCCGGTACCGTCATCATTTAATTCTAAATAACCTGTTTTCCTCCCTTTATAAGTTCCTAAAAAGCGAGGTTCCACATCAATAGTAGTTTTGTATTCTTCGCCATTGTAAACAATAATTCGCTCCCCTGAGTTTTGAGGAACCAAAAGAAGAAAGAAATAAAGTATTACGTGTGAGATCATAATTGCACCAAAATAATAAGGCCTGCTTTATGCAGGCCTTAAAGTAATCAAATACTTGAAATTTATATTAATGAACGAATTCTTTTTCCAATGCCGCAACTCCTGGTAGAGTTTTGCCTTCCATAAACTCAAGAAGAGCGCCACCTCCTGTTGAAACATACGATACTTTGTCGCCATAGCCCAATTGGTTAATAGCTGCTGCAGAATCGCCTCCACCAATAAGTGAAAAACCACCGAATTCAGTTGCATCGCGAACAGCCTTTGCAACGGCTTTGGTACCGGCAGCAAATGGTTCCATTTCAAATACGCCCATCGGTCCGTTCCAAAGCACGGTTGCCGAGCGGCTTACAATTCTTCTAAAAACTTCCTGTGCATCAGGTCCTATATCCAGGCCCATCCAACCGTCAGGAATACTGATATTATCAGATACCTGAACGGCAGCATCCGATGCAAATTTGTTGGCTATCACTGAATCAATTGGTAGTTCGAGGCTAACGTTTTTGTCTTTTGCCTTTTGGATCAGTTCTTTGGCAAGGTCAAGTTTATCTTCCTCAACTAATGAGGAGCCCACTTTGCCTCCCAATGCTTTGAAGAAAGTATATGACATTCCTCCACCGATAATGAGGTTATCGACCTTGTCAAGAAGTTTTTCAATGATAAGAATCTTGTCAGATATTTTTGCGCCTCCCATAATGGCCGTAAATGGACGTTTGGGATTTTCCAGCACTTTTGACGCGTTGTCCAATTCTGCTTGCATTACATAACCACAAGCTTTTTTATCAAAAAACTCAGCTACAATGGATGTAGAGGCATGTGCCCTGTGAGCGGTTCCAAATGCATCATTAATGTATACATCTCCCAATTTGGAAAGCTTTTCAGCAAAAGCTCTGTCTCCTTTCGTTTCTTCAGGATGAAAACGCAGGTTTTCCAAGAGAAGCACCTCTCCGGACTTAAGACCGTTGGCAAGTTTTTCTGCTTCTTCTCCAACACAGTCGTTGGCAAATTTAACTTGGGTGCCAAATCGTTTTGAAAGTTCAGGAACCAGGTGAATGAGGGAGAATTTTTCTTCGGGTCCGTTTTTGGGTCGACCAAGATGCGACATGAGGATTACGGAACCACCGTCTGAAAGTATTTTTTTAATCGTGGGCTCAGCTGCGTTGATCCGGGTAAAATCTGTGATCTCAAATTTATCATTTAAAGGCACATTGAAATCTACCCGTACCAAGGCCCTAAGCCCCTCGAACTGTATGTCATCTACTGTTTTCATATCTGTAATATTTAATTTGAAGCTGCTCTTTTTAAGCGGTCATTAATTGCCCTTCCTAACCCCTCGTTAGGAACCCATTCTGTTACTATGATTTCTACTTTCTGATCGTCCATCCAGCGTAGTGCCTTGAACAAATTTTTTGCTGCCTCAGCCATATTTTCTGAGGGCGCTAACACAGTGTTAATATAGTCAGGAAATGCCTTTTTATACGAAATTATTCCAACTTTTTTTCCTTTATTTTCCTTCAGAAGTTTGTCGATTTCTCCAATTACCAAAGGTATGCCGGGTGAGTAATGATTAATGAGCATTCCGGGGGCTTCTGGTCGCGAACTAGAGTGCGTTTGCACCGAAACCGAACCGATTTCTTTCTCTATTTCCTCAATACTTAAACCTCCTAACCGAAGCACCTTGGGTAAGTTGCCAGTAAAGGAAATTATGGTAGATTCCAGCCCTACCTGGCATGGCCCGCCATCCAAAATGTAATCTACTTTTTCTCCCAACTGTTGCTCCACGTGCTGGGCCGTAGTTGGGCTTACATAGGTAAAGGGATTGGCACTGGGAGCTACCAATGGGAAATCCAGTGCACGTAACAATTTTAACGCTATTGGATGATTGGGTACACGGAATGCGGCAGACGGTAGACCGCTGGTGATCAAATCACTTATTCGCTCTGTTTTGGGGAGCACAATAGTTAGTGGTCCCGGCCAAAAAACATCCATTAGTTTTTGAGCATCTGGAGGAATGTTCTTAGCCAGATTATTGAGTTCGTTCTTATTGGCCACATGGGTTATAAGAGGGTCGAATGAAGGCCTGTTCTTTACCTGAAATACCTTGGTAATGGCCGCTTCGTTAAAGGCATTGGCTGCAAGCCCATATACCGTTTCCGTAGGAATAGCTACCAACCCACCCTCCGTCAATATTTTTGCCGCTTCCCTAACATTGGTACCAAGCTTACTCATTGTTATGCGAAAATAATAATTTAAGGGGCTTCTTTATCAATACAATGCGCTTATATTTGACTCAGCACAACATTGTTTGAAATGAGTTCCAGAACCCGATCACTTCTCAAGGCATTATCCGTTTTATTGGTGCTTATAGCAGTACTTATTCAATTGGATTATATAAGCATTCGATACATTGACCCCAACCGTTTTTGGTTAGCTGTTGTTGGCTTTGGTCTTCTTCTTGTTAGCTCAAGATAGCACAAGCTTAATTAATTCACGCGTGGCTGTAGAAGGAATAATTTTTCCGGCTATAACTTGATTTTCTAATACGGGCAACCGTTTTCTAACTTCTGAATGGTCCAAAAAATCTTCCAGTAGCCTGCTTTGTAGAGTTTCCTTTAACCATTCTTTTTGCTGTTTCTCTCTAATTTTTATAAGGCCGTCATTTTGTTCCAGTTTATCGTAATAGCTTTCAATGGTTTTCCAAATGGCTTCGATTCCGTCTCCTGTAAGCGAAGAGCAGGTAGTTGTCTCAGGAGTCCATCCAAATTCATGCGGAGGGAGCAGATGAAGTGCATTTTTGTAGGCGGCTTTCGCCAAGTTGGCTTTTTTAATATTATCGCCATCGGCTTTATTTATAGCAAGCAAATCAGCCATTTCCATAATACCCCGCTTAATTCCCTGAAGTTCATCACCTGCACCCGAAAGCATGAGAAGCAGGAAAAAGTCCGTCATGCCTTTGACTGCCGTCTCAGACTGACCGACACCAACAGTCTCAATAATGGTAACATCATAACCGGCTGCCTCGCATAATAAAAGCGTTTCCCTGGTTTTGTTGGCTACTCCCCCCAATGATTTTCCTGAGGGAGAAGGTCTTATAAAAGCCATAGGATTTGCTGCCAGCTTTTCCATGCGTGTTTTATCACCTAAAATGCTTCCTTTGGTCTGCTGGCTGCTCGGATCGATAGCCAATACGGCTACTCTTTTTTGTTTCTCTTTGATAAGGTACTCTCCAAAAGCTTCAATAAAAGTACTTTTTCCTACTCCGGGAACCCCCGTAATCCCTATTCTTATCGATTTGCCTGTTTTTGGTAAAAGATTATTAAGCAGCTCTTCGGCCTGCAATCGATCTTTTTCCAGCGTACTTTCAATTAAAGTAATCCCTTTGCTCAAACCCAGAAGGTCTGAATTGTAAATGCGTTGTAAAAGTTCGTTGGTAGTAAGCTTTTGGGGTTTCATGGGAAAAATCAAATAAATGTACGCCACATTAAGAAATTCTTAGGCATATCGTTTGTTGAAATGCTAATCTAATTAGTAAATTGAGCAATCTTTCAAAACCTGACCTATGAATTGCCAAGAAGCCAAAGATCTGAAGCGAGATGAAAAAGCTTTGACCTATGGCCAAATACTTAAACAACCAAGCTATTGGATAAAGTCCTTTCTGGCTACTTTCTTCATTTTCATTTTTATGACTTTGGCTGGTATGTTTTTATCCATATTTGATTTCTTGGATCCAATAGGGGATGCTTTATCCGGTTATGAGTTAACAGATCAGGTTTTTTCTAATCCACAGTGGAGGGAAGTTCCTCCACCTGATGAAAATATTCTAATTGTTAATGTAGGAAATTTAAGCAGAAGAGAAATTGCGCAGCAAATCAATATTTTAAATAGCTTTCAACCCAAAGCCCTTGGCATAGACCTGATATTCAGAAACCTGAAAGCGGATACATTGGGTGATCTTATGCTGGCGGATGCTATTGCTAATACCCCCAATGCAATTGTGTATCAAAAACTGCTTTCCCCTGGCGATGTAGATGAGGACATATTTTATGATGTGGAGTACTCCAATCCAATTTTTAATTTAGGAAATGCCAAGCCTGGATTTGTGAATTTGCTAAACGATGAAAAGGCAGATGCTCAGCAATTTGAGATTAAAACCTGTAGATCCTTTTATCCCAAACAATATTTATATGATTCATTGAATAGTAAAGTAGATACTGTTTATGCATTTGCGGTGGAATTAGCCCGGTTTCTAAAACCTGATAATGTAAAGGATTTTTTGGCGAGGAATAATGATGAAGAAATAGTCAATTATAGTGGCAATATCATTGATTATGGAAAGACCAGATTAGGAACTCGATTTTATGCTTTGGATACCTATCAGGTGCTTGATACACTATTTACCCCGGATTTGGTTAAAGATAAAATCGTATTAATGGGAGTAATGGGAAGTAGTTTTGATGATAAATACACCATAGAAGACAAGTATTTTACTCCCTTGAATGCCAGGCAAGCTGGCAGAGCAAACCCGGACATGTTTGGAGTGGTAGTGCATGCCAATATTATTTCAATGATATTAAACAATAGCTATATTGATACTATGGGCAGCACGGGAAGTTATATAGCAGCTTTTATTCTATGTTTTTCGAACATTCTCGTATTTACTCTTATCTATTATAAACTATCGGAATGGTATGATGGGCTAACCAAGCTTTTGCAATTGTTACAAGCCTTGCTTTTTACCTTCCTAATAATATTGGCATTTCATTTGTACAATTATAAATTAGACCTAACCTTAGCTATAATTTTAGTACTGTTGGCAGGCGATGTATTGGAGGTATATTATGGATTTGTAATGAATGCTTATTGTGGAGTTATGGCGCGAATAAAGAAATTAAAGAAATAACTCCCTCAAACTGTTTACCTTATGAAGAGAAGTTGTATAAATTTGTACTTAATAAATAATAAATATCATGACTAAAAAACTATCGTTAATTATTATTGGGTTGGGCTTGCTGTGGCAGGGGGCTTTTGCGCAAGATTACGCTTTTAGAGTGTTAGCAAGCAAAGGCCAGAATATGGTGAAGAAGGGTAATTCTGATTGGCAAGTACTTAAAACCGGGGCTAAATTAAATGCTGGCGAAGAAGTGAAACTGGCTGCAAATGGTTATTTGGGATTGGTGCACTCAAGTGGTAAAACCATGGAGCTTAAAGAACCATCCGTATACAATATTGCAAAGCTTTCAAGCGATCTTGGAACAGGAACACAAAGCATAGCCTCAAAATATGCTGACTTTGTGATGAGCAAGATGTCTCCGCAGCAGATAGAAGAAAACAGGAAAAAATATGCAAGTGTAACAGGGGCTGCAGAACGTGGAACCGAAGATGCATCCATAACCATTTTTATGCCTCAATCTGTTTCTATATTAAACAAGAAAGCAACCATTCGCTGGGAGCCTTACAGAGACGATGCGGTTTATGTAGTTAATCTTAAAAACCTGTTTGAAGAGAAAATAATGGTTGTGGAAACTACCGATCCGTTCTACACAATCGACTTTAACAACGAGCAAATTAAAAATGCTATAGTAGAGAACCTTATCATAGTAAATGTTTCATTGAAGGACGATGAATCAATAGCTTCTAAAAATGCAGCTATTGAACTAATGACTGGTGATGATGCTAAAACATACGATGTTGAACTTAAAAATCTTGAGAGCAATATTGGAGAGAAATCTTCCATCAACGATTTGATTCTGGCTGAGTTCTATGAGGAGAATGGTTTGTTCCTTGATGCACTTACAAGCTATGAAGATGCTATCAAACTATCTCCTGATGTTGAATACTTCCAGGAAGCGTATAATGAATTCCTGATCAGGAACGGGCTTAAAAAGCCAGAGACGGCTCAAGAATAGAATTCATTAACCAAAAGAATAGGACCCCGGCAAAACCGGGGTTTTTTTATTTCTTTACCAACGAACCATTTTTTAATACCGGTATCACATCGTAAACATCTTGTTTTACACAAAACTCAATATCTTTTATGATGTTATGCTTTTCAAGTCGTTTGGCATGTGATGATTCCAATACGGTTTCTAATAGCTTCCCTTTTGCGGCTTTATAAATGGTTAGTGCAGAATGTGCTGCGTCACTATCTGATTCAAAATCTTGTTGAAGCAGTTCGTATAAGACGCCTGCAAAAAGTGTATCTTCTAAACTATAATTACCCTTCCAGCCAGCACAATGTATCACAACATCTTTGCCTTGAGATTTCAAATAACCTGCAACTGTACTCAAATTCAAAAAGGAGCCAACAATTACCTCATCCGCATCTGTTGATTTGGTTATGGCCAATGTGCCATTGGTGGTTGTGGTTGCAACCTTATTTCCTTTGAATTTATCTTCCATGTAGCTAAAAGGAGAGTTGCCAATGTCGAATCCATCTACTTTTTGTCCATCACGTTCTGCCGCTGTAAAATATCCCATTCCCTTAAGCTTGCGGCACTCTTCCAGGGTGGCTACGGGCTTTATCTCTGCTACTCCATGGGCAATGCCGGTAGTCATGCAGGTGGTAGCTCTAAGTATATCTACTACAACAGCAATTTTCCCTTTAAGATCAAACAAATGAATTAATTGAGGTGATAGGCAAACTTCAACTTTTGGCATACTAAATAAGGTTAAGCTGCCAAATATAAGGCTAGAAGTCGTATTTTAACTGTAGAGTGAATTGCGATTTGGTGTTTCCATTGATTTCTGAATTGCCACTGCCAATCGAAGATCGGTCGTAATAAATGGTTTGCGACCATTTGGCACGCAAGGCCAGAGGTTTAATTGGAGCGTATTTTACAAGTAAATAATATCTTACTCCTCTACCGCTAAATTGGGGTGTGCTAAATGCATAAAGCACATCCTTCTCATACATGTATTGTCTTGATAAGTAGCCATCCGTATCGAAAATGGAGTACCGACCGGAAAGTGAGATTTTCCTTAAAGAAAGATTAATGTCCTGGTAAATAAGAACACCCGTTTCTTCCGTTTCAAATTTGCTTATCGTCCACTGAAGCCTCGTTCTGAAACTAATTGGGTTTTCTAAATTATAATCTAAGTTCAAAATGTACTTGGTTGTTTTATGTGCCATGGCTTGTTGAACAATGGCATCTGAAATTTTTCTGTCATTTTGCTCATTTTGTATCTGCAAATAAAATAGAGCTGACTTGTGGTACTTATAGTTTAACCGTACAAGTCCATCATTACCTAATCCCGGCTTTGGCAACGATGATTTAAGCCAGGGGAATCTATACATATCAAAGTAGCCTGTCAGCGTGAGGGAACTGGATATCCGGATATTCATACCCCAATAGGCTCCCTTCTCATTGGAAAGTGTAGAGCTTTCAGCAAAAGTAAGCCCGTAAAATGAATGAAAATCGGGTGCCAGGTAACGGTACTGAAAGGTGAAATCGATGTTTTTACTCAAACTGGAAACAATTCCCAGGTTAATAGCTGAACCATGGTGGAGAGTATGAGCCGCTTCTCCATACAAGGTTACATTTTGAAACGTATACCTGCCAAAAACACTCACATTATAATTTTCCTTTCCACTGAATTTATAAAGGTTATAAATGGTCGGTTTGGGACTAAAAGGTATATTGAATGAATTGTAAAGGCCAATTATACCTATCTCACCAGCTCCTTTAGAATAAGTGATTGCAGCGCCTGCCACCTGTTCTCTTATGGAGTTTTGTGCAGTAAGCTCACTCAAGGTTCGGTGCAAACCGTCCGTTCGTAATGAGGTGACTTCTGTATCCAGGCTATCAGTGGAATATACACTGGCATCTTTCAATTGGTTTGAGTAAAACACTGAAACTTCCAGATTTTTGATAATTTCAATGGTAGTTCCTGCGCCTCTGAAATAATTATACTCTGTGAGAGAAGTATAAGGCTGTACTTTTAATGTAGCTTGGAGTGAAGTGATGGAACTGGCGTTTTTCCCAGCCAAAAAACCCGCACCCAAAACCAATCCCTGCCCAAATTGAAGTTTATAGTCTCCCAAAGCCAACTGCTTTATTCTTCCCTGGTTTTGGATGTAGAAATGGAAGGAGTAAAAATCAGGTCCGGTATAAAGTGAATCCGCTCTGAATGCTAATTCACCGGGGTCTTTTTGGAGGGTAAGCCCTAAGCTTGTATGGCCGGGATTCATTATTCGCAGTCTTAAGCTGTACTGATATGGGTCACCAAAGTATTTATCTTCTAAAAAACCATTTGATGGCTCAAGTACCTGAGAAGTTGAGCCAAGAAGAAAATTGTCTTTTCCGGTAACTGACTGTTTGAGAATAGTAGTTAACGAAATTGGCGTATTAAAACTGAGAAAGGGTAGTATTTCCTTGATCTTATCAATTGAAAGGGAGCTAACAGCCATTAATTCGTATTTGTTTTTGAATTCACCATACATTTTACGGTAATCCATAATGTCTTTTACTTGTTCTGTGGTGAGCAGCTGAAGTGCCCATAAATCCTGAGGCTGGCAGGTATTGATTGGGATTGGGTTGTTATAAAACTGAAGAAGTAATTCGTAGTACGATTGATTATCTGCTTCCTCTCCTTTGTTCATCAGTATCTGGGCAATGTGTTTTTCTATATCCACCGGTTGAGTAACCTGTTGGGCAAGTCCCCGGATGGAAAGTACCGCAAAAAGTAAGATAAGAATTTTACTTTTCATCGCCTTTTTTCAGAGGTACGTCAAATGATATACTACCCGACCAACCAAGATTTTGCTGGTACGAACCGGATAGGTCAAGGAACAAATGTTTCCAGTTAAATCCTATGCCTGCAAAGCCAGAAGTCGGGTTTGGTAAAATACCCGTCCGAAGTGCAATATTCGGTGAAACCAAATATTCTATACCTAACCTGAGCAGGGCAGGGTTGCTCACATCCTTTTCAAGTTGGGCCAGCAGGAGAAGTTTTTCATGAGGGTGATAGTTGATACCTACCTTAACCTCGGTTACAGGACTCGCATAATTCAGTGTATCGAATTTAGCTTGGTTGAGGTTGGTAATGACCATACCAATGGTAAACTGATCGGTAATTACCATTTGCCCTCCAATATCTACATAAAATATGCCCTTTGACCCAAGCTCATTTATATTCCATTGTTCATAGGTGGTCTTTATGCCCAGAGAGGTTTTACCAATTTTATGGCTCGCGCTTGCAATGGCTTTAGTTTTGCTGAGGAGTTCATCGCCAAAATAGGCCACCCCTATTCCCAGCGCTGTGTTATTAACAGGAAAGGTGAAGCCAAAAGCACCATCATGAATGCCCAGTTGCACATACTTGCTTTGGTAACCTGCCATCAGAACCTTTTCGTGGTAGTTCATTCCAGAAGGATTAGTAAATAAGGACCATCCTGTTTGCAGGGCAACGGTGGCTTCTGCAAGTGATTCATTCCGTGCACCATTAAAATTAGCTTCCTGGGCGTAAGAATAAGTGCCAGCTAGCAATAGCAGGAGCAATAAAACAATGAGACGACTCATAAAACTTTGTGTTTATCCTACAATATAGGACAACCCATATTAAAATTCCACTTTGCTTTAGGTAAACTAAATATTAAGTTTGAAGACACAATTTCAACTTATTTTTAAAGCAGCACTATGCTATGGATTTTAAGAAGGACCTCATTAGAGGTTTTTTTGATAACATTTGCACCATTATGGATTGCTTCAATAATTGAAGAAGAATATTTCTGGATGAGAGTTAGTGTTTCCATTTTGGCAGGTTTGATATTTTTTTCATGGTATTTAATAATTGGTCTAAAACTTAATGAACAGCTACCTGATGAGAGTTTTAAGCCAGACTTATTTTTCAAATTAAATTGGTTCTATGTACTTGCTTTATTTTCAACCTCAGTAATAATAGGTGATCCAGAAAATGCTAATAAGGAAATGCCAATATATATAATGGTTTTGGTAGTTTATTTTGTCTTTGCTTTCTTTTACCTCGTCTATTTTACTGCAAATGCATATGTTAAGGTTTTTGCAAGTGATAAAACACTTCCTAGAGAAGAACTTATTTTATTTGCATTTATGGCAATTCCTTTAGGCGTTTGGATAGTTCAGCCAAGAATAAGAAAAATGTTTATCGGTAAAGAATTAATTTAAGTTTAGTTGTCAGTGCAAGTTTAGACTAGTCTAAAGGCCCTTCCTTATAAAATTCTACTTTGCTTTAGGATGCATAGTTGCTATGTTTGTGGCTTCATAGCTTTTATGTCAAACGCACTCATAGAAATAAAGGCCCCGATCAGCACCGAGATTGAGGAATTTGAGAAGAAATTCAGGGCATCCATGAAGAGTAAGGTGCTTTTGCTCGACAAGATCATGGGCTATATTGTGAAACGCAAGGGCAAGCAAATGCGCCCCATGTTTGTGTTTCTCAGTGCAGGGGTTTCAGGTGGA
>JAGQYI010000031.1 GCA_020436165.1 Cyclobacteriaceae bacterium
CCCATAAGAATAGATATTGGGTAGCAATGCTTTGGCTTCTATATAGGCTTGTTTTTGCTCGCTTTCGGCCAGTTCAAGAATTTGGGTATGCAATTCGTTCAGGCCACTGGTCGCACATGTTTCGATTTCATCTTTTCGATCCGATGTTTTGGTGGACCACTCGCCTTTTATAAAAGTGGCAGAAAAACTGGCCTCCAAATCAAATGTTACTTCACTTAGCTTTTGAAAAACGGTGGCCGTGTGTTGTCTGAAATCACTAATAGTAAGCTTATGCGAAGCAAGTAGTTGCATAGCTTGCTGCCCCAGCTTTTGCATGCTGGCTTCATAGCTCTTAACCTGGATATTCAGTTGTTTCACGAACCCTTCAAGTGGCTCCGCATTTTTATTTAATGTGTCCCGAATGTCAATAAAGCTATCCTGAAATAGCTTTTTGCCCAGCGTTTTGATATTGAACTCAATATTCCATCCTTTGTCTTCACTAATTCGGGAATCGATAAATGAACGCAGCCATTTTTTTACCCTGGGGTTGGTGGTTTTGTAAAGTGTGTGGATTGACTCAAGTAATGCTTTGTCATTATCCAGGTCGAGTTCATAACCCAGGTTAAGTTTAAGCTCACGGGCCAGGTGACGTATAAGCTGGGTAAAGAAATGATCAAGAGTATTTACATTAAAACGGCTGTAGTCGTTTAAGAGGTTGTTAAGTGCCAATTGGCAACGTAGAAATATCTGGTCTTGGGTTAAACTAACTTTTTGGTCGGTAAAGTCAGCAAGTATCGCCTGAAGCATATCGGTTTGCTCATTAGAAGCAAGTTTTGTCAACTCGCTTAACACCCTTGTTTTCATTTCATTTTTGGCATCGTTGGTAAACGTGAGTGCCAGAATCTGATGGTATTCGGTTGGGTCAAGGATCAGAAGCTTGATAAACTCTTTTGCCAAGGCAAAGGTTTTACCTGAGCCTGCCGATGCTTTTAAAATTAGTGCTCTTGAGATTGCTGGCATTGCAAAAGTTTATCAGACGAATATAATACAGCAGAAAAGGAATTTATATTTTGAGTTGACTAAATCTCAAAACAAATAAGTAATCCCTCCTGTAACCCCTTGAGCGGCTAATCGCACATGATAAAGGTCGTTTTCATACTTAAAATACTTACCAATGTCGTAATCGAACTTTAGCTCCAGGAAAAGATGTTCTTGCAGCTTAATGTCAACGGCCAACCGTGCTTGCACACCCCAGGGTATGTCGGTATCAAAGTATTGCGATGGGTCTAAACCAAAGTCAACAAAGGCACTTTCAAAGCCTTTGTTATCGTGTAGGTTAAAGAAGACCACAGGGCCAAAGCTGGCCCAGAAATTATCGCTAGACCTTACTGAAAACAAAAGAGGAATATTTAATCGGGTGTACGACTGCAGTTTCCTTGATTGAAGCTTAACAATCAATACATCTACGTTCACTTCCCCGCTTATGTATGAGAAATTTAGTTCCGACCTGAAACCCCAGTGATCTCCCATTGGGAAAAGCGCCTCAGCTCCAACATAGAAAGTACCTCCTGTTGCAGCAGGTGAAATCTGCAAGGTATTATTGGCATCCGTTGGATCCTGCATATACACATTTGGAAATGCCATCCAGGAGGGGCCACCACCCGCTTTTGCTGCCCAGCGGATCTGGCTAAAACCGGGCTGCATAAGTAAAAGCAGTGTTGCAAATACAAGTACTCTTTTCATTAGTTAACCGGTTTTCTAAATCTGTACCCAATATTCCATTCTATGTATTCAGCCTGGCCAAAATTCACAGCTCTAATCGCAACGCCAATTATCAGATCGTGAACATGGTATTTAAGTGCCAGGTGCTGATAGAAATCAGGAGGCATACCTTCGTATTTTGTTCGTAGAACTCTAAAGCCTGGCTGAGCATAGATCGATACATTATTAAGTACAAACTCATACGATATAAAAACCCCTAACTGCAGTTTGTCTTTGAATGGAACTTCCCTGGCCTGAATAATATTACCCGGCCCAAGCTCGATTCCCGGATTTTGTGCTCCCCAGTAAATGAAGTCCAATCCACCACCGAACTTACCAGCCCAGGAGTATTGATATTGCAGGGCTGTTGAAATATTATGAACAGGGTAGCTCACACCTAATTTGTTGGGCACACCTGTTTGAGTTGAGTCATAGAATATTTGGCGTATGCCACTTCCAATTGTGAAGTAAAATTCCAGTCCTTTGTCTTTAAACTCAGGCATAGGTAACTCTTTATACTCTGTTTTTACACCATCGTTAAAATTGTACTTAATACCCAGGTTAGGAGTAAGCAGGTTCATTCCTGAATTGGGTAGCGAGCTCTGCCCATTGGAAAAATGACAGAAGCCAACACCAAGAGCCGCTACCATGTGGGTGCCTAAACTGTACTCGGCCTGAACTCCTGCTGAAATATAGAGGTTACGGTAAGAACCCAGCACCAAATTAAACGGATTTACTGCCGGGTCATTGGGAGACCAGTTATAGGACATGCCTAACCGGATAAAGTAATTCAACGACAAGTCTCCCCACCGCTTAAATGAGTTGTCCATAAAGAGATAGAGCGCATTAGGTTCTCCCAATTCTGAACTTTGAGGAAAATCGTATGTCAAAAACCCAAAACCATAGGCAGGGTATTTAAGAATGTTGTCATATACGTTTTTGCCACGTGCCTGCCAGCCAAATTCTACTCTGCCCCCAATAGTTTGAGTAATGGCTCCACCGGTTAAATTGTTACCTTTTAAGAAATCATCTGTTTGCAGTACATGCCCATATTCAAAATCGGCTCTAATAAATTTGTTGGGAGGTGGGGCATCTTCATTCTGTGCCAGGGTACCAAAAGAAATACCAAATAATAATGCAAGTAGAAAATTGCTTTTCATAATACAGGTTTGGAGTATATCAAATATATGGTAAGAGCACATTTAGTGCAAGGCATATACTTGTATTGAAGAAAACCAGTCTAAATTGATGTTTTGTGAAGGTCTGATAATGAAAGTCAACTATTGATCACATACAATACATTCTCATTTTTTAGAAAACTTTTTTTGATTTATTTTTAGTAAGAATAGTTAAAACCAAAGAAATGAGAAGTAAAATAATTTTAGCAGCAGTGTTAATGGTATTTGGCACGCATCTGCTTTCTGCCCAGGATAAGGGCACAAATGAAATCGGCATTGGAGCAGGCTTTGCAACAACAAACGATTTCATAAACTTAACTACTCACCTTATTGTTTCAGGCGGGTCTTTAGGTAATGATACATATGCCAATACAACATTTGCTCCGGCATTTGGGGTTATCTATAAAAAGGCAATTTCGGACAGATGGCTTTTTTATGCTGATGGTTATTACCAGGGAATTTCACAAGATGTTTTGGTGAATGACGTAAAAGTTGGAGATGTAAAGGAAACATTTCTTACAGTCGGATTCGGTACCGATTATCATTACGTTTCTTCCGATCTTGTACAACTCTATTCAGGAGTGGCCGTTGCCTATACCTCTCAGTCAAGTGATTACACGGGAGCGTCCTCAGATTTTGAAGATGGAAATGACGGCTTTTTTAACTTTCAGTTAAATGCAATTGGTTTACGGGTTGGTAAGGCACTGGCAGGTTATGCTGAATTGGGTGTTGGCTATAAAGGGATAGCCAACATAGGTGTTTCCTACCAGTTCTAGTAAAGCAAAAAATTATTTTATGCCCTCTATTAAAGTTTAGTTTTAATAGAGGGTATTTTTATTAAAGAAATTATTTTTTTGAATGAGTTAAGCGTGGAAAACACCATTTATACATACGACCTGGAAATCAAGGAATATCATCTGGATACGTTTGGGCATGTAAACAATGCTACTTACTTACAGATTTATGAGGAAGCACGTTGGAAGTTTATTACCGATAATGGGTATGGATTGGATAAAATAAAAGCAATAGGCTTGGGACCGGTTGTGTTGGAAATAAAGATCCGTTTTATGAAAGAACTTAGGTTGCGTGAAAAGGTAACTATCCATTCCCAGACAACGGACATCTCACGAATTGGTACCATTAAACAATGGATCACCGATAAGAACGGAAAGGTGTGTTCGGATGTAGAGATGAAGGTGGGACTTTTTGATACCCATCAGCGGAAGCTGGTGGAACCAACCGAAGACTGGATTAATGCAATAAGATAAAACATGTAAATTAAAGAAAATCTTTATGGTGCTCTATTTTGGTTAGGTTATTAATATATGTTTGAATCCCCTTATATAAAGATTAGCTCTCTAGGTATTGATTTGATTAAGAATTATCAAGTTAATACTCATGTTGATTTTACGGAAGTAACAGAAGTGGATTTAATAGAAGGGCATTTAATAAAACATTGGCTAGTTCTTTTACTGGTTGGATTAACAATTATTGTTTTTTGTTGCGCATGGGGTATTAATTCAGCAATTACTTTCGTGTGGTCTCAAGATGTGCTTGTTCCGAGGGCTTATATTGCTTTTCATTTCTTTTTCCCATGGTTACTCTTTATTGGTGGGTGTGTTTTTTCGTATCAGGCATTAAGAAAAAGTCCTATTATAATAATTAAAACAAAAATTAATAAATATAGGGTTTCATTACTAGAATTTAAGAAAGATAACTCCCTTAGATATCTTATTGAATTTTTAGAGGATAGAGTTAAAGTTTACAATAATTACTGATAGATGTTGGAGTATATTAGTGTATTAGATTCTTTACTCCTTTGGCTTCTTAAACACCGGCACTGTACTGCACGGCTCTCCAAACATTAAGCTGGAAACAATGGGCTGCAAAAGCCGTACGATCTCTACATAAGCAGAGGCAGGAACACTTTTGTCGCTGCAGCCTTTTACTACCACTTTCGCATCTTTGAATTCTTCCGGATTCAGCTTGGCAAGCGTCCGTTTAAACAGCTCTCTTTCTAAATCTTCAAGATTGCCAAGCAAGACATAATTTGCCACCGGGCTAATTTTTGAGGCCAGCAACATGTAGGCCCAGGTGGGTATAATAGCATCAACAGAACATGTTATCGCCACATTTTTGCCTGCATACTGCTTCCAATCGTGCTCTTTAACAAAAGCCCTGAAATCTTTTTCCCGTAATATGGTTTCTTCGTAAAGGTTATCTTTTATATCGTAAACCACTCGCTCACCTTCAGGATAGTATTGCTCCAGATCGAGGGAAACAAGCGGGCTATTGGCCACACGGTTTACGATGGGATCACTCATGCGAAAAGATTTTTCGGTTTAATGGCTTTAAACTCTTTCAAATATTCAGGTTCAAAATAAGCAAGGTCTTCAAATTCCTGCTTTTGGTACTTCTTCCAGGCAATTTCTCCTACATTAACAGCAGAAATACTTTCATCGTTCACAAATACAGCATTTTTATTATTGCCTAAAACAGGCAGGCATTTGGGTGCACCGTTTCCAAAAAACACAACCTTTTGTTTTTCAAGTTCCTTTTCAAAGGAATGCTCGTCAATAATCTTTGCTACTGCTGTTTGCAAAACATTCAATTTCGTATCTGTTAACAAACAATACACTTCCATTCTACGTGCATCCAGCATAGGACAAAGAATTGCCTCTTCTGTTATCAGTTTACTCATTCCTCTGGCCATAGCTTCCAGGGTATTGACAGAAATTAAAGGAATACCCAAGGCATAGCATAAGCCTTTTGCGGATGATACGCCAATACGGAGACCAGTGTAAGAACCAGGACCAGAGGCAACAGCAACAGCTGCCAATTGTTTGGAAGTAACATCTGCATACGACAAAATATCTTTAATAAGCACAGCCAGTTTTTCGGAGTGCGATTTATCTACATGCAGGGTGGTTTCGGCCAGTAACTGGCCTTCGTTGTGAAGCGCTACCGAGCATATTTTGGTTGAGGTCTCAATGCTCAGTATCATATTAGTTTGCTTTAAGATACGATTGGTATCTTGAGGGGTCGCTTAGAAGGGCAATGGCTTGTTTTACGTCATTATCGTGTCCAACAGAACAGGCTATTTCACCTCTGGTGAAATAATATCTTCCAACGATCTCCTCTTCGAGCAACTGCTTGATCTCAGTTTTATACGTTTGCAAGTCTTTTTCTTTATTGTGGGCTACTTCCTGCTTAAGTGTTTCCAACTGATCTTTTATCTTATCAATGGCAGGATCTTTTTCATCATTTTTCTCAAGGTTGTTCAATGCCTGCTCAAGCTTGGTGGTATAGTCATAATTTTTACCGCTAAGCCAGATTACAAATTCTTCATATTCCCCATCACTTAGCGCAAAATCCTTAATAGATGGAATTGAGCTATGCTCGTAATAGTATTTTGTGGCATAATCGAAAATATAAGCTTTGCTCAGCAAACTTATGGCTATTGGAGCAAGGTATTCCGGATCAATTTCTTCATCAGGGGTAATGCCACCACCATCATAAACGGTCCTTCCGTTTTTAGTTTTAAAGGCTACTTTGAGTGAGTCGGGCACTTTTCCCACGCTGCCATCAGGATTGCGGTGCGAATAATCTATTGCCTGGATGCACCTGCCACTTGGAATATAGTACTTGGCTGTAGTAACCTTAACCTGGGCATTATAAGGCAATTGGCGAGTGGTTTGAACCAGCCCCTTACCGAATGTTTTTCGTCCTACTAAAACAGCCCGGTCGTAATCCTGAAGGGTGCCGGAAACAATTTCAGAAGCAGATGCACTACCGCTACTTGTAATTACCACAAGCGGTATTTTTGTATCAACAGGTTGATCGAGTGTTTTGTATTGCTGGGTCCAGTCTTCCTGTTTGCCTCGCGTTTCAACTACAAGCTTCCCTTTAGGAATAAAGACATTGCAGATATTCACTGCTTCAAAAAGAAGCCCTCCGGGATTTTCACGAATATCGAGGATAATACCTTCTGCGCCCTGGCTTTTCAATGATTTGAGTGCGTCTTTTACTTCCTTGCCCGCATTGGTTGTAAAATCAGTAAGCTTAATATAGCCTATTTTTTCATCTACCATTCCGTAATAAGGAACATTATCAAGCACAATAGTGGACCGGGTAATGGTATAGTCTTTTATTTCTCCATTGCGCTTAATCTGTAATGTAACCTGTGTGCCTGGCTTACCTTTAAGGAGCGTACTTACCGCCTGTGTGTCTTTGCCTTTTACGTTTGATGTATCTACTTTCAGGATCTCATCTCCAATTTTAAGCCCTGCATTTGCCGCAGGAAATCCTTCGTTGGGCATGGTGATCACCACCTTGCCATCGATAACACCGATTAACGAACCAATGCCTGCATATTCACCTGTTGTCATGGTTCTGTAGTCATCCGCATCCTCTTCCGGAATATAATTGGTATAAGGGTCCAGAGATTCCAACATGGAATTGATACCTATTTCAATTGATTTTTTTGGGTCAACATCGTCAACATAAAAAGCATTTACTTCTTTAAAAAGTGTGGCGAAAATGTCCAGGTTTTTAGCAATCTCAAAGTATTTATTATCAGGTACGTTAAGTGCCAGTACAACACCTAGGGTACTAATTATTAAAACCGGGCGAATGGTTTTATTAAATGCTTTTTTCCACATAGTTATTCAAACGATTTATCGACTCCTTTATTTGTTTGGCAATGGTTTGGTAGCTTGCCGCTTCTTTGGACGTATAAATATACGCAATACTTAACTTGTTAGGTTCGGTTATTAGTAAGTGCTTATGTAAGCGGTAGGCCTCGCGCATTCTGCGTTTCAGCAAATTTCTGTCAACTGCACGTTTGAAGTTTTTTTTTGGTACGGCAAAAAGAACCTGATGAACCTGGGATGAGGTGCCTGGGTTGACTAGAATTTTGAGTGGGGATAAATAAAAATAGGAGCCATTGTTAAATAGCTCCTCTATATCTTTTTTACCTGAAAGCCTTTCGGATTTCTTAAAGGTTTGTTTTACTATTTTTTCAAACTTTTTCATTTGAAAAAATACACAACCGGCAGAATAGGCTAATTACTTTTTGTGCCTCTTTTCGCTAGAAACAGAAAGCTTTTTTCTCCCTTTAGCTCTTCTGCTAGCCAACACCGATCTACCACTAGCCGTTTCCATACGATTACGGAATCCGTGCTTGTTTCTTCTTTTCCTTTCCGAAGGTTGGTATGTTCTTTTCATTTTTCTTCGTAATTCGAATTATCTTAAACAGGGCTGCAAAGATAGGGATTAATCTAAATATTGCAAACCCTGTTTAAGAATTGATTTATCAATTTATTCGGTTTTAAACAAACCGTCATCTACAGGTTTATTAACTTCTACAGAAATCACTTTTGCTTCCATAGTCATTGGTCCACCCAAAGGAATAATAATTGTATGAGGCAACAATATTCCACTTTCATCTCCGTAGTCTTTATAATCTACTTTTTGGGCTACTTCGCCTTGCGGTGTTGTTACATAGTTAACTTCGCGAACCTTTAATCCTGTTTTCGTATCGTAATACGATGTTTGTTTGGTTCCTGATGGAAGAACAACATCTACTGCGTATGCATATGAATCACCAACTTTTTCTACATTTCCCAACTTTACGGTTACACCATTTCGGGCATAATTAAGCTCAGGAAAAATAAGCGCATTTATTGATGCATCCTGTACATCTTTAGCAGAGGATTCCATTTTTTGTCCCTGGCCATAAACACTTAGGTTTTTGCCATCGAATATTCGCTTATTTAGTTCCATAACTCCTCCCATTGTTACAAGCGCCAAAGACTTGTTAGGAGCCTTTTTTGTGCTGGTAATCTGTAATTTTTGACCTTGTATTTCGGCTTCACTGGTAGTCTTAATTGATTTCACACTTTCCAGTTTATCTTTTCCACCGATAGCCTCAATATAGGTATCAATTACTTTTTCTGCAGTTAAGCCGGCCGGGATGGCAGGTGCATCGCTGGGCGTGTATTCATTGCCGTAGATGTCGTAATACTTTATTTCACCAAATGGTTTTAGTTTATCAGCAATTTCCGAAGCTTTACCAACAACTGTAAAGTAGGCATGATCAGGCAAAATATACTTTTGAGCTGTAGCCTTAACGTCTTCTGCGGTTACAGCCTGAACATTTTTCAGGTAGTTACTGTAGTAGTCTTCCGGTAAATTGTAACGTGCTGTGTTAATGGCAAAATTTGCTATGGTTTGAGGGCGTTCCAGTGAGCGGGCAAAACTTCCGTTAATGGAGCTTTTCGCCTGGTTCAACTCTTCATCTGTCACATTCTCTTTTCTAATTCTATCCAATTCATATACAAACTGATAAACAGCACTGTCTGTAACATCATTACGTACACTTGCCGAAGCGCTGAAATCACCTACAAGTTCGTCACTGCTCAACGAAGAACGCGCTCCATACGTGTAAGCTTTGTCTTCTCTAAGATTTTGCATCAATCGGGAAGAAAAACCACCTCCTAAAATTTGATTAAGAACTCTGGCATTTATAACATCGGGTGTTCCAATTTTAAGATCAACAGGATAGGTAATATCAATAACCGATTGCACAGCTGAGGGTTTGTCTGAAATGGCTACGATCGTTTTTTCCGGAGCCTTAGGTGTTTCATAAACAGGTTTAGGAACCTCAGCTGCTTCCCATTTTGAAAAATATTTTTTTACCAGTTTTTGTGCTTCTTTTTTGTCAATATCGCCCACAATGGCCATGTAAGCTATATTGGGCTTAAAATAGGTTTGGTAGTAGTTTTTGATATCGTCTACAGATATGTTCTTAACGGTTTCCTCAGTGGTAAGCTCACCATAAGGGTGGTCTTTTCCATAAGTAAGAGCAGTTGCTAAATTATTTGATATGCTATTTGGGTCATCCTTGTCGGCAGCCAAACCCGAAATAGTCTGGGTTTTTATTTTTTCCAACTCTTCTTCCGGGAAGACCGGGTTGAACATAACATCTGTCATTAGTTCAAGAAGTTTATCCTCGTGTTTGGTAAGTGAAGCACCATAAACTGAGTTAGCTCCGGCATTTAGGCTTGCTCCAATAAAATCGATCTCTTGATCCAACTGCTCTTTAGAGCGTGTGGTTGTTCCTCGCCTTAGCATATCTCCAACCATATCAACATAGCCAGCTTTGTCTTTTTCCATCACAGGTTCGTGGTCAAACACGATGCTAAAAGCTACGCGCGGAATTTTATGATTTTCAACTACAAAAACCTTAAGCCCGTTTTTAAGCTCAAAGGTTTGTGGTTTGCCAATTTGAATAACAGGGGCAGGGCCTGCTTCAGGTGCTTTGGTTCGGTCTACTTGCGCAAATGCGCTGCTTATAAAAGCTAATGAAAGTAGGTATATCGTTATTTTTTTCATTTCTATATCTTTTTGTAATTCAACAGGGCTTACTTGTTTTTGCTATCTACGGCTGAATCGTCAGGTTTTTGCTGTGCCGATTTGGGCAGGTAGTAGAGTACTACCCTGTTGTCCTTGGTAAGGTATTTTTGAGCAACTCGCATGATATCTTCCTTTGTTACTTTTTTGTAACGCTCCAATTCCGTATTCACAAGATTGGCGTCCCCAAAATACACATGGTAATCAGCAAGACTTTCGGCTATACCCTGGTCAGTAGAATTGCTCGAAACAAAATCATTTTCAATTTGATTTTGAAGTTTCTGGTATTCTTCATCGCTGATTGGTTCTGTTTTAACCTTCTCAATTTCCCGTTCCATAGAAGATTCCAGATCTTCTGGTGACTTACCCAGATTGGCTAGCCCAATGGTGATAAACAAACCACCGTCTTCCAATGAAAATGGAAAGGCAAATACCTGCAATGCAATTTGCTCTTTATCAACAAGTTCTTTGTAAAATCTTGCGCTTTGGCCTCCCGACAATAACGTAGTTAAAAGTTGAAGCGCGTAGTAATCGTCAGTTCCTTGTTTAGGGATTCTGTATCCATACATAACAGCGGGTAATTGAACGTTATCAAAAACAGTTTCTCGAACCTCATCGCCCAAATCCGGAGCGGTTATTTTAGGTCTTGGAATTTCTTTCGTACCCTTTGGAATACCTGCGAAATATTTATCGATCCATTTTTTCGCCTGCTCGATATCTATGTCTCCTGCTATTGAAAGTGTAGCGTTGTTGGGTACGTAAAACGTATGATAAAAATCTTTGAAATCATCTTCTGTTGCAGCATCAATATCTGCGAATGAGCCTATTGGTGTCCATTCATAGTTAGTGCCTTTAAAGGCAGCGCCAAACATTTTCTCCTGAAAACTCATGTAAGGGCGGTTATCAATACGCATGCGTTTTTCTTCTTTAACCACTTCTTTTTGAGTAGCAATACCGGTAGAATCAATTTTTGCGTGCAGCATTCTTTCAGATTCGAGCCAGAGGCCAAGTTCTAATTGGTTAGAAGGTAAAAGGTCGTAATAATAAGTTCTGTCAAAGGTTGTGTTGGCGTTGTTTACACCTCCAGCGTTTGTTATGTACTTATCAAATTCACCTCTTTTGATGTTATCCGAGCCTTCAAACATTAAATGTTCAAAAAAGTGGGCAAATCCTGTTCTTCCTTCAGGTTCGTTTTTAGAACCTACATGGTAAAGAACCGAAACCACAACAATTGGGGTTGAATTGTCCTGATGAAGGATTACGTGCAAGCCATTGTCAAGATCGTATTCCTGAAATTTAATACGACCTTCCTGTGCAAATACACTTCCTGCGGATACTATAAGTAGTAGTACCCAAAGCAATCGATTATTCATAATAGTTGACTTTGATTAAAATTATTTTAAAACGTGCAATGTAATTAATACGGTTGTTTTGGCGGATGATTATTTATTAAAAAAAGAGCAAAAAAGTACAATTCCATAAACGGTTAAATGCCAATATTTAAGAAATACGTATTATTCAACTCTTAATCGTTTAAGAATTTCATCTGTTTGTCCGTTCTCCAGGCGGGGACCAAATTTGGAGACTACCTTAGACGCTGCCAGACTGGCAATTTTTCCTGCATCAGCACAGCTATGACCGCTGGTAATACCATAAAGAAATGCACCCGCAAACATATCACCGGCTCCATTGCTGTCTATTGCTTCTACGTTATAAGACTCAATATCAATAAAGGTGTCCCCATCAAAGATCATGGCGCCATTCTTACCAAGTGTAATGGCAAATCGCTTGGCAATATATTTTAGTTTTTCACGAGCTTCCAGCAGGTTATCAGTTTCAGTAAATTGCATGGCCTCATCTTCATTGCAAAAAAGAAGGTCTACTCCGTCACCTATCACTTCGTTAAACCCATCTCTGAAAGCACGAACAATGGCAGGGTCCGAAAGCGTAAGACTGGTTCTAACGCCATGCTTTTCAGCAAGCTTTTTTGTATGTCTCATAGCTTCTTTTCCATTTTCTGAAGTTACAAGATAGCCCTCTATGTAAACGAAATCTGATGATTTAATGGCCTCTTCATCAACAGCAGATATGTCTAAAGTAGAAGTTATCCCCAGAAAAGTATTCATAGTTCTGTCCGCATCCGGAGTTACCATTACAAGGCATTTTCCAGTAATTCCGCTTTCGAGTATGGTCGGATGAAGATTCGAATCAAGGCCAACTTCATGAAGATCCTTCATGTAAAAATGACCAAATTCGTCATTAGCTACTTTGCAGGCATAATATCCTTTTCCGCCAAACTGACTAAGTGCGATCAATGTATTGGCAGCAGAGCCTCCCCCTTGCTTCTTTACATGCTCTCCATTGATCGATTTCACAAGATCAGACTGTCTTGCTTCATCAACTAGAGTCATTACTCCTTTTTCCACACCATGAGCTCTAAAGAAATGGTCTTCCACTTCAAACTCAATATCTACAAGGGCATTTCCTATGCCAAATACATTATATTTCTTCATCTCAATTGTTTCAATTAACTAAGCAAAAATAATAATTTAATGACTGGTAAAAACAAGCGGCAATTCTTTTGTTGAGAACTTATATTTGAAAAAATGTATGCCATTGTAGATATAGAAACCAACGGAGGTAGTCTCAGAAATTCTAAAATAACGGAGATTGCTGTTTTTCTTCACGATGGTGAAAAGGTGGTTGATTCATTTGAATCGTTAATTGACCCGGAATGCCACATTCCAGACTATATTACACAGCTTACGGGTATAAGTAATGACATGGTGCTGGGAGCGCCCAAGTTTTATGAAGTTGCCAAAAAAATTGTGGAGATAACAGAAGATGCCGTTTTTGTAGCGCATTCCGTAAATTTTGATTACAGCATAATTCGAAGCGAATTCAGAAAACTGGGATTTGATTTTAAACGCGAAAAGCTATGCACAGTTAAACTTAGCAGAAAGCTAATACCCCTTCAGCCTTCTTATAGCCTTGGCAATTTGTGCGAAAGCCTGGGCATTGAGATCAATGGTAGGCACAGGGCAGGAGGAGATGCTCTTGCAACTGTTGTGCTATTTGAACGATTACTTGAATTGGATGGGAAAAAGATAACGTTTGGGAATATCACCCCTGGGGGACCGCAGTTTGATAACCCTAACATAAGTGCCGAACAAATTGAAATGCTACCTCAGGAAGCAGGGGTTTACTATTTCTTTAACAGCCAGCGCGATTTAATCTATGTTGGAAAAAGCAAGAATATTCGTAAACGCGTGATGAGCCATATGATAAATAGCCAGACCAAAAAGGGTATGGCCATGCGCAAGGAAATTGCTGATATAGATTTTGAAGTTACCGGGAGCGAACTGGTTGCATTACTTAAAGAGTCAGACGAAATAAAAAGCAAAAAGCCTTTTTTCAACGTGGCTCAAAAAAGAACGTATTTTCAGTATGGCTTATTTACAGACCAACAAATTGATGGGTATGTTCGTCTTGAACTAAAAAAGATAAAGGAGACATCAATGCCGCTAACTGCCTATGCTTCCAGAAAGGAAGGTATAGAACATTTGTATTGGTTGAACGAAAAATACAGTCTATGCCTTACAATGACGGGATTGAATAAGAACAAAGGCGCCTGTTTCCACTATAAAATAAAACAATGCAAAGGCGCATGTATAGGTAAAGAAACTCCGGAGGAATATAACGATAGGGTTATGGAGGCTTTAAGCTCATTTCGATTCAAAGTGCAAAATGTTTTTGTGGTTGACAAAGGACGATCCATAAACGAAAGAGCAGTGGTTCAGGTTAAAAACGGAAGGTATACTGGTTTTGGGTTTGCTCCATTGAATGTAGTTAACAAGGGTGTAGATAATTTGCAAAAAGTTATTGAGCCATTTGATAACAATAGAGATGTGCAGCATATTTTGAGCACATTTATCAATAAGGGCATGTATGAACGTTTAATTGAGTATTGATGAAAAATAACCTGATTCTATTTTTGACATTGGCCTTAACCAGCATAAGCTGTTCGTACGAAGAACCAATAACTTTCGTTCGCCTTCAGGAAGTAAAGGTAAATGGAGTAGAGAATGGGGATCTGCTTTTATCTGCTAAAGCTGTTTTTGATAACCCCAATTCCGTGCAAGGCAAGTTAAAAAAAGTGGATATTGTTGTTTTGCACAAGGGAGATACCCTGGCAATTGTTCACCAAACACAAAAGTTAAAAGTGCCTGCCAACGATCAGTTCAGTGTTCCCTTATCTATGAAAATAGACATTAACAAATTGCAAAAGGGCCTGTTAAGCAATCTTGCTTCATTGATAAGCAAACGTGCTGTAGAGCTGGAGTTTAAAGGAAGTATAAAAATTTCTTCCTGGGGTGTCAGTCAGAAAGTTCCGGTAGATTATTCTGAAAAGGTGAAATTTTAAAAGCTAAGAACTAAAGCTTTTACCTGTACCAGTGAGTTTGCGATACCGGTCAAAGAATCAGCAACCGAAGCATACGCCTGGCTACTGATATCTAATACTTTTTGGTAATTAGGCTCAAATCCTATAAAATCAATAATCATAAGAAGGGCTGCAAGTGATGAAACCAGCCCAAGACTTACAATTATACCGTTTGTAAGTTTAGGATCTAATGACATAGGTAATTGTTGAAAAGTAGTTTTATGTCGACCTTTTGACCTTGAAAGCATTTTTTGACCGTGTTTGAGTTTGTTGAGTTATCTATTAGATGCTCAACACCAATCAAAAGTTGCACATTTATCTAAAAATTTTTGAAGTAATTTTATAAACGGCAAAAACTAATGCCTATAACCATAAACGTAGAAATAACTTACAACTAATAACTATGAAGAATTTCACTAAAATTCTAGCCTTTTTGGAACAGCTGAGTAGGAATAATAACAGGGAATGGTTCAACGATAACAAAACAGAATTTGAAGAAGCAAGAGATGTATTCGTGGAATTTCTTGCGTACCTGATAGGCCAAATAGAACTATTTGACAAAAACATTATTGGGGTAGATCCCAAAAAGGCAATGTATCGTATTTATCGCGATACGCGGTTTAGTAAAGACAAAACTCCGTACAAAACCCATTTTGGTGGCTACATATGCGAATTTGGAAGAACGAGTGGCAATCCGGGCTATTACGTTCATATTGAACCAGAAGGCCACTCCATTATTGGTGGAGGCCTGTACCATCCCATGCCAGATGTGCTGGCTAAAGTACGCCAGGAGATTGACTACAATGGAGATAAGTTAATGAAGATTATGAACAAGGATTCGTTTAAAAAACGATTTGATATTTACAACGAAGACAAGCTGGTGCGCCCGCCCAAAGGCTA
>JAGQYI010000032.1 GCA_020436165.1 Cyclobacteriaceae bacterium
GCGTGCGGTCTAACGACCCTAGTTCGGGCAAGCCGCTCCGCGACCAGCTCCGAACTATCGGTCTGATCCCATTTTCTCAAAAAACTTCGTAATTTTCCAAAACGGGCACAGACCGCTCGCACATTGGCAACAAGCTAAAAATGACAAAGGAAATTCAATTTGACAAAAATCTGTGGTTTATTCACAAAGGATGTGAGGGCAGACATTATTTATTGGGAAATCCTCACACATTCTATGGACGAATTTTAGCTTGGTGTCCAAAGAAAGAAAGAAGCTTTATGGTTTCGGTTTCCGAGATGGAACAAATGTCTGACTTCTCGAAATATTGGATTGAAGGGTATTTGAAAGGAAACGAACCAGAACCACCAACAGATTCAAATGAAGACGTTGATTTCGAAAGCGCTGAATACAAAACTTGGATCGAAGAAGTAAAACTTTTTAACGAGACAGGATATTGGAGTTCATTTGACCGAAACTGTGAAAAATGTGGAAAAGCACTTTTGAAATCTGAACCTGAAGACATCTGCGAAGAATGCAGAAAATAAAAAAGCCAGTTGCCAACATAGGCTATAGCAAATGCGGGATGACTGCTTAAAAATGAAAGTATTACAACTAAATAAATTTACGGTAGGCAGATAGGAAAGCGGTTTCAAAATGACGCACTTGCCATAGCCGGGCCGTTGGCAAAAATACCTTCCTAAAAAAATTCTCAAGTAATTACCATTTTGGTAACTTTTATTATTTTTGCTGTTGTCATTGACAAATGAGAGTAGTTGCAAAAAAGATATTGCGCGAATTTTGGGAAATTCATCCTGATGCTGACAACCAGTTAAAGACTTGGTACAAAGAAGCTTCTAAAGCATTATGGAAAAGCCCAAATGATATTAAACTGGAATATGCAAAAGCAAGTATTCTCAAGAACGGAAGAGTTGTTTTCAATATTTGTGGAAACAAATATCGGTTGGTAGTTGATATTAACTACATCAGACAATGGGTCTTTATCCGATTCATTGGTACGCATTCAGATTATGATAAAATAGACGCTAATACCATTTGAATTATGAACATAAAAGCGATAAAATCAGAAATAGATTATAACAATGCTCTTCTAAGACTTGAAGAAATATTCCATGCTCCTATAAACTCTCCTGAAGGAGATGAAGCAGAGGTGCTATCTATTTTGATAGAAAAATATGAAGACGAACACTATCCTATCGAAGCGCCTGACCCCATTGAAGCCATAAAATTCAGAATGGAACAAATGGACATGAGTAAACAAGACTTAGCTAAAATTCTTGGTTATAAAAGTAGAGTTTCAGAGATTTTTAACCGAAAGCGTAAGTTGACTTTAAAAATGATTCGCAACTTGCACGAGAATCTTAAGATTCCTTATGAATCACTTTTAGCTGATTATTAATATCAAACTTTTGCCAACATCAACTAAAACGGCATGGCGGGCTACCTGACCTTTTGTTGGTCTTGGTGACCACCAAATGTTTTCTCAAAAAACTTTGTAATTTTCCAGAGTACCTTGCCTTTAGTAAACTTACGGCAGACTGCTCGCACATTGTAAGTAATTAGAAATGAAAACGAAACTATCAATATTGGGCATATTAATCTGCAGTGTCTGTTATGGACAGCACCATGAATATGTATATAGAAATTCTTCTGATAGTTCATTTAATTGCTATCTGAAACTATTTCCCAAAACAGATACAATAAGAGGGCTGATAATCAGAGATTACTCAAAGCTATTTGACGCTAAGGAGAAATCACCCTATGAATTCACCGAACTTGCTTTGGAGGCAGGTATGATGATCTTAATTACCAATACGTCAAATCAGTTCCCTGAACTTTTCATTTCTGATTCAACAATAAAACTTCTTGATGAAATGGTTCAAGAAGTGGTGAGTGATCATAGGATACCAGAAGACAACATATTTATGGGTGGAATATCTTCAAGTGGAACCAGGGCATTGAGATATGCTCAATACTGTGCTCAAGGTAAATCGAAAACTAAGATACGTGGAGTTTTTGTAGTTGATTCGCCTTTGGACTTAGAGAGGTTGTACAATTCTGCCTTACATCACAAAAAGAATTTCACAGATGGTATGCTATGGGAGGCGAACCTAATTTTGCCAATGTTTAAATCCATTTATGGTGGAAGTCCGAAAGAGCATTATGACGCTTATAGAAATTCTTCGGTCTTTTCACATACAGACAGTTTAGGCGGAAATGCAGTCTTTTTAAAAAATACAGAAATTATAATCTTCCATGAACCCGATATTGATTGGTGGATTAAAGAAAGAGGCTGTTCTTATTACGATATTAACTCTTATGATCTTGCTGCCTTCACAGTATTTATGAAAAATTTAGGCAATCAAACTATTGAACTAATAACAACATCTGGAATGGGATTTGATAGGGAAGGAAAAAGGAAACCTCACTCCTGGACAATAGTTGATGAACACTATTTGTTAGATTGGATCTTAAAAAGAATAAGATAAAACTACCACCAACAATGGATATAAAACATGGATCTTACAGCGGTTTTCGCAAGTTTCTTGTTAATAGCAAACTTTGTCTTGGTGGACAAGTTCTCATCTCTAAAATGTCCAACGTTTCATACCCTAGGTGTTAGGTGTTATTCGAGGAGTGCGAAGCGGATTTAGAAATTTTACCAATTTTTGGTAAATTTGATAAATTTTTAGAAAATGAAAAACACATCTATATCACTCGGTGACTATTTTGATAAGTTCGTGCAAACCCAAGTATCGGCTGGTCGATATAAAAATGTAAGCGAAGTAATCCGGGCTGGTCTTCGACTATTAGAAAATGAAGAAAGTAAAGTAATTGCTTTGCGAAATGCAATTCAAGAAGGATTAAATAGTCCATTAGTAGAAGACTTTGACTTTGACGAAAATCTAAAAAGGTTAAAAGCTGAAAAAAGAAAGAATGGCTGAAGTTATTTTGAGACAAGAGGCCATTAATGACTTAAATAATATTTGGGACTATACTTTTATAAAATGGTCCGAAAATCAAGCTGATAAATATTATGCGACTATAAAGTTTGCCTGTAAAGAAATTGGAGAAAATCCAGACCTTGGAAAAGAATATACCAGAATAAGTCGAAACTTATTAGGATTGAAATCTGGAAAACACATCATATTTTATCAGCTGATTTCAGAAAATAAAATTGAGGTAATCAGAATTTTACACGAAAGAATGGACTTAAAAAACAGATTGACTGAATAAAAAAACTACACCCAACACCGTATAAAATTAATTGCTTGGTCTTGGTTTACTTTACCAATTGTTGGTCTTCATAACCAACAAACAATTCTCAAAAAACTTTGTAATTTTCCAGAGCGAGCATCCTCTTTCAGTAAACGCTCGTACATTGTGCTTCATTATTACCAATGACCAACCATGAAATTATTTAGAAAAATCAGACAAAATCTTCTTTCAACAGGAAGAATTAGAAATTATCTTAAATATGCCATCGGAGAAATTGTGCTTGTTGTCATTGGAATCCTTCTTGCGTTACAAATAAATAACTGGAATGTGCTTCGGAAACAACAAGCGAAAACACAGGTATATTATCAGCAATTGCTGGACGACATGAAAGCGGACAAAGAATATGCCCGTTTTCTAATCAATAAATTTGAATCGCAGCGTGCAGCATATAATAAATATCTTGAAAAATTTAACACGCCCGCTTATACAAAAAATGCCATGTATAAGGATCTTCTTGCTCTTAATATGGAATCATACTCCATAAACTTTGATATAAGCACCCTCGAGTCGTTACAAAATAGTGGCGAAATCGTACTCCTTCCTCCTGACTTAAGAAATAAACTACTCGATCTAAGACTTCATATGCAAAAAGTAACAGCAGACGAAAGATTGGATAATACATCCAAATCCGAGGTTGTTGAACACCTGAGTATTCTTATGGGTGAAAAGAGTTTGGAAGAACGATTGAGCAACCAAAAAGTACTCAAAAAAGAGTTAAACCTAGAAAGAAATAAAAATGAAATTATTTTGTCTTTGGAAGCCATACAAGGCTGGATGAATTTTTCAGAGTTAAAATCGATACACCTGCTAAAAGAAATAACGAAAGAAATTGATGCTGTAGAAAAAATGATTGTAAAGGAGGTAAGAAAGTAAAAAATATGACCTACTATCATACTGAAATAACTAAACTAAAGAATGTCTGTTATTCCAACCAGGGACAGCTCGACACTGTAATTGGAACACGCCATTACATCAATAACCACTTTAATAAGGAACTGAACCTGGACTGGCTTTCAAATGTTCGTTATACTTCAAAATTTCATTTGCTTAGACTTTTCAAAAAATATTACGGTCGCACACCAAAGCAATACCTCATAGACAAACGCATTGAACAGGCAAAAGAGTTGCTAGCAAAAGGAAAAAACATTACCGATGCCTGCTTTGAAGTAGGATTTAGCTGCCCGAGCTCGTTTAGCACTTTATTCAAATCACGTGTTGGACTTACTCCTACTGAATTTCAAAAAAGAGCAACTTTTACAAAGTCTGACTAATTACCTTTCAGGAATTTTACACTTTAACTTAAAGAAGAAAAAATGAAAGTTACAGTAACGAGTATTCCAGTTCAGGACCAGGAAAAGGCATTACAGTTCTACACAGAAAAGTTAGGATTTTTAAAAAAAGTGGATGTGCCATTGAGTGAACACAGCCGATGGCTAACCGTTGTAAGTAAAGAAGACCAGGGTGGAGTTGAAATTTTATTGGAGCCCTCACCCAATCATTTTGAACCGGCTAAAATTTACCAAAAGGCTCTTTTTGAGGCCGGTATTCCATTTACGCAATTCCATTCCGACAATGTGCAACAAGATTATGAAAGGCTAGTGGGCCTGGGCGTTGAATTTAGTGTGAAACCAACAGAAATGGGAACGGTAAAAATTGCTGTTTTCAATGACACGTGCGGAAACAATATCCAAATTGTAGAAATGCTATGATAAGAAAAATTTTAAGCATTATATCGGGCTACGCAATTTTTGTACTAACATCTATTGCTCTTTTTAGAATATCAGGGCAAAACCCGCACGCTGATCCAACAATTTGGTTTGCTGTTTTCACACTAATTTATGGCGTATTTTCGTCATTCATTGCTGGTTTTTTAACCCGGCTTATTGCCAAAACAACAGATTTAAAAATAAATTATGTGCTGGCCTTAATTATTGCAGGCTTTGCGACATTCTCCCTGTTTAAGACAGAAGGCAATCATTGGACGCAATTGCTTGCAATCTTTATACTAGCACCAGCTTCAATTTTCGGTGGGCTAGTTTCTCTGAAACGAATTAAGAAATAACCTACCCTTTGTTGGTCTTCATGACCAACAAACTAATTCTCAAAAAACTTCGTAATTTTCCAAAACGAGCACAGGCCACACACACATTAGTCTTCATGTTAAAAACGATACTGCAATGACACAAACTTTAGGAAGGTTAGAAAAGGTTGATATTAAATCAGTATGGAAAACGGAGTTTAATCATTTTACTCCATGGCTCGCACGGGAGGAAAATATCAATCTCCTAGCTGAAGAATTAAAAACAGATTTAGAAGTTATTGAAATGGAGAAGCCAGTTGGCCCATTTCGTGCAGATATTTTGTGTAAAGACACAGGAACAGACAATTACGTAATAATAGAAAATCAGTTTGGGAAAACAGACCATACTCATCTAGGGCAGATAATGACTTATGCTTCAGGTTTAGACGCATTTACCGTAATTTGGATTGCAGAGTCTTTTACAGAAGAACATAGAGCTGCTCTTGATTGGATGAATAATATCACAGATGAAAACATTGAATTTTTTGGTATTGAAATAGAGCTATTTAAGATTGGGGATTCCTATGCAGCTCCTAAATTTAATCTAGTATCTAAGCCTAATTCATGGAGTAAATCAATTAAGAAAAGTTCTTCAAGTATTCAACTTACAGAAACGAAGCAACTACAACAAGAATACTGGCAAGGATTAAAGGATTATGTTGATACTCAGAAAGTATCTTTTAGACTTCAAAAAGCTCTACCCCAGCATTGGACAAACATTTCGATTGGTAAAAGTGATTATAAACTTTGCGCATTAGCAAATTCGAGAGATAGATGGATTGGGATTCAATTAGTCGTATCTGGCAATAATTCACTTGAGAATTTTAGGCGATTAAGAGAAAATTATCAACCCGATTCAGAGAATAAGCTATCAGAAAAGATTGAATGGGTTGAAAAAGAAGGTGGAAAAGAGCATCATGTCAACTTGATTTTTGATAATAATAATCCACTGGACAAAAATTTAATGAAAGAACAACATCAACTTTTGACAGAATGGATTGAAAAGTTTTATCGATATTTTAAAGATAAAGTAAAGAACAACTGAAACATAAAAATATGCATTCTGGAACGCGTTAAAAAACGCGCACCAGCTTTGCTTAGTACTGCAACAACCTACCTATCTCCTTTGCCACTTTATCTGCATTGGGTAACATTTGCTCTTCCAATGCTTTGTTCAATGGCACTGCCGGTAAATTGGCTGAGCCCAATACACGCACCGGAGCATCCAGGTATTCAAAACACTCCTGCCCTATTCTGCCTGCCAGCGATTCTGCAAATGAGTTAAGCACCGGCTCTTCAGTCAGAACCAATACTTTGTTGTGCTTTTTAACAAGGTCAATAATTGCCTGCCAGTCAATAGGGTTTAATGTCCTCAGATCAAGTATTTCCACTTTACCTTTATGTTGCTTCTCCGCGTTCAGCGCCCAGTGCACTCCCATTCCGTAGGTAACTACTCCAACCGATTCACCTGATTCTACTTTGTGCTCACTCGCATACAACGCAATAGCTGCTTTACCCAGCGGTATAATATACTCCTCGTCCGGATCAATGGCCTTGGCAGCTTCGGTACCTTTTACTTTTGACCAGTACAGTCCCTTGTGTTCGAGGCTCACTACCGGATTGGGATCGTAAAAGGCAGCTTTTAAAAGTCCTTTCATATCGGCCCCATTAGAAGGATAAATAACTTTAATACCCCTTATGTTAAGCAAAGTAGATTCTACACTTCCGCTATGGTACGGCCCTCCTCCGCCATACGCTCCAATAGGTATGCGGATTAACGATTGAACCGGAAACTTCCCTTTTGACAAATAGCAGCTCTTGGATAACTCTTCCACCAACTGGTTAATGCCCGGCCACACGTAATCGGCAAACTGAATTTCCACAATAGGCTTGGCTCCCACAGCCGACATACCTGCAGTAGAACCCACAATATAGGCTTCCTGGATCGGGGTATTGAATACCCTGTGATGTCCGTATTTCTGCGCCAGTGTAGCTGCTTCACGAAAAACACCTCCAAGCGTACCTCCCACATCCTGTCCGTAGAGCAATGCTTCTGGATGTTTCTCTAAAATATCATCAATGGCATGCAAAGCAGCATCTACCATTACTACTTTTTCCCCTTCCTTAGGAATTCGAATTCCTTTTTCTTCTGTTATTGGAGTGGGTGCAAACTCATGCGAATCAAAGTCGGAAATATCCGGGTCTTCTGAGTTACGGGCGCTTTCATATTCTGCTTCTACAAAATCGTGCACTTCTTTTTGTATAGCAGAAAGTTCTTTCCTGGCAATGCCTTCTTCCAAGAGTATATCTTCCAAAATAGGAACCGGATCCAGCAATTGGTGTTTTGCAAGATCTTCTTTGCTACGGTACCACTCCTTGCGCACTCCTGATGTGTGATGCCCCAGCAGCGCGCACTTTGCATGAACCAGAACTGGTTTGCGCTCTTTGCGCACAAAGGCAATTGCCTTTTCAAGCCCTCTGTACGATTCAACAAAGTTGGAGCCATCCACACGCATTCGTTCCAATCCTTTAAAACCTGCAGCAAATTCATACGCATCCATGCTACGCATTTCCTCACCGGTGGCCGAAATACCCCAATCGTTGTCCTGCACAAGGTAAAGAATAGGCAATTGGTGCAAAGCAGCCATTTGAAAAGCCTCCGACACCTCCCCTTCGGTTACGCAGCCATCACCCAGCGAACACAACACAATTGGATTACCTTCTTGTGCTATTTCCTGTGATTCCAGATAACTGATGGCTTGCGCCATTCCGGTTGCTGGAATGGCCTGCATGCCGGTGGCTGAACTTTGGTGCGGTATGGTTGGAAACCCTTCTCTTTTCAAGGCCGGATGACCATAATACGAACGACCTCCCGTAAACGGGTCGTCCTTTTTTGCCATTAATTGCATCATCAACTCGTTGGGCTGCATGCCCATTCCCAGCAAAATTGATTCGTCTCTGTAATATAATGAAGCGTAATCGGTAGAGCGAAGCTGCATACCCGCAGCCAATTGAATGGCCTCGTGCCCCCGGCTGGTACTGTGCACATAGGTACTGCAAAACTCCTTTTCCTCATCGTATTTTTCAGCCATACGCTTGGCCATACTCATGAGTTTATAGGCTTCTTTTAGCAGGGTTGTATCCAGTGTGGCTTTAGCTTTTTTCTTCGCTTCGATCATAGCAAAATACTCGGTGAATGGTGCTACTAAGTTAATACTTTTTGAGCGACCAGTGTTTAAAAAAAGAATCATTGTACACGTAACGCTAATCCTTTTGCTGTTCCTCAATATATTGGTTAAAATGATCAGAGTAAATCTTCCTCTTTACCTTTTTAATTTTGCATTTCAATTATTAACTTTCAATACACTAATACGCTGCAAGGCAAATGCAACCAAGTAATATTGATAAGTTTTTTTTAAATACGCTTGTAAAAATTACATTACTTGGCATTACAATTATATTACTGACAGACATATTTATCTATCCTAAGGATCATCTTGGTCTATTGGTAGATACCGTAATATTAGCTGGGGCAATTGCAGCTTATTTTTTGCGAAAAAAATATGAAACGATTGCGATTTTAATACTAACTCTACCAGTACTTATTATGATGTTTTATCAATGCATTATAATACCAATTAGTACCACAAACTCATTAGCAGTAGTTATCACAATAGGTTTTGTCTTTTCGGTAATGCTAAAGGGTAAATTGATGTGGCTTTTGCATATAATAACTGCTTTATCGATTGCTGCCATATTTATTTATGAGGTAATACATCCAGAGTCAAGCTTTGGCAGGCCAAGTGGGGCAATTCTAACGATAGGGATTACGTATTTTATATTATATTTTGTTATTTCATTTGCCGCTGGCTCCTTAAAGGCTGAATATGACAATATTTATAAAAATCTCATAGAGGCTAACGAAGAGTTAAGAGAAAAAGCGAATAAAATAGAGGTTCAAAATGGTGAACTTATCAAAGTACACAAAGACCTGAACGACTTAAACAAAAACCTTGAAGGTATAGTGAATGAAAGAACACAAACACTTAGAGACAGAACACAACAGCTTGAACAATACAGCTATTCTAATGCACATTTTTTAAGAGGCCCAATAGCCAGGCTTTTAGGGCTGCTATATGTTCATAAATTGGAAGATCGTCCTGACACTGATTTTTTTTTGAAAGAAATGGAGGATCAAGTTAATGAAATTGATAAGGTGGTAAAAAAAATAAATGAAGATCTTGAAACCGATGATTTTTCAAATGTTATTTAAATGAGTCGATATTTCGAAGATGAAGAGTTTAAGGGAATAAATTATTCCAAAACCAACTTACCAAAAGGCGATTATGAGAACTGCAAATTCTCAGGATGCAATTTCTCCAACTCAGATCTTTCATACATTAATTTTATTGAATGTTCATTTGAAGATTGTGACATGAGCATGGTCAACCTGATGCAGGCAAGTTTTAAAGAAGTAACATTTAAAACGTGTAAATTATTAGGCTTACATTTCGAACATTGCCATACATTTTTAATGTCTTTTTCATTTGAGGGATGCAACCTTAAGCTTGCCTCTTTTTACGGTTTAACATTAAAAAACACAAGTTTTAAAAGTTGCAATCTGCAGGAGGCGGATTTTGGAGAAGCAGACTTTACAGGTTCTAAATTCATGGATTGTGATTTAGGCCAGGCAGTTTTCGAAAATACAAATCTGGAAAAGGTGGACCTGCGCACTGCTTTTAACTTTATTATTGATCCAGACAATAACCGAATTAAGAAAGCAAAGTTTTCCAACAACAGCTTAGCTGGGTTACTTACCAAATATGACATTGAGATAGAATAGCAGTATTTTTGATCATGACTTCGAATACAATACAACAGCTATCCAATAACTTTTCTGCAACGGAACGAATGCCCGCCCTATTCATTGGTCATGGCAGCCCAATGAATGCTATTGAGGAAAATGAGTTTGTGGCAGGTTTCCGAAAGGCAGCACGGTCAATACCTAAGCCAAATGCTATTCTATGCATATCGGCACATTGGTTTACTCCAGGCACCAGAGTAACCGCTATGGAAATGCCACGCACCATTCACGATTTTGGTGGCTTTCCTCCGCAGTTGTACGAAGTTCAATATCCTGCAAAGGGCAACCCGGAACTAGCTGCAGAAACCAGACAATTACTCACACCTGTGCAAGTTGAAATGGATGAAAAATGGGGGCTTGATCATGGCGCTTGGTCGGTAATCAAGCATATGTATCCTATGGCCGATGTTCCTGTTGTTCAGCTAAGCATCGACTATACCAAACCTGCTAGCTATCATTTTGAATTGGCTCAACAGTTAAAGTCTTTGCGCGAAAAAGGCGTTTTAATACTTGGTAGTGGAAATATCATCCATAACCTTGGCATGGTAGACTGGCCCAATTTTGACAAAGACAACCATGGCTATGATTGGGCCATCGAAGCCCACGACACCATAAACGATTATTTGCTAGATGGTAACTACCAGCCACTTATTAATTACAATAATCAGGGAAAAGCATTTAATCTGGCAATCCCAACACCCGACCACTACCTGCCACTGCTTTATACACTTGCCCTTCAGCAAAAGGGAGAAACTATCTCTCTTTTCAATGATAAACTTATGGCGGGTTCATTAAGCATGACCTCAGTTAAGATTGCATAGTTCATTTTTGTATGTTTGGAAAATTAACTTCTTTCAAAACCATGCAACCCAAATACATAGCCACTACCCGATTACACAGTCAGCAAATAGCCCAAACTGCTTACAGCAATCCGGTGGAGTTGGTTAAATGGATGGGCGCCCTCCAGGCGCAAGACTTTGCCATGGTGCAGTGGGCGCTGGGACTCCGTTTAAAAGACTCCACTCACCATTCAATCAACGATGCTATTGATTCGGGAGAGATCATTCGAACCCATGCCATGCGACCTACCTGGCACCTGATTGCTGCCGATGATATTTATTGGATGCTGGAGTTAACTGCACCTCAGATAAAAAGTTCTTCGAAATCGCGCCATAAGTGGTTAGGCCTAACAGAAAAGTTAATCGCCATAAGCCATTCTGTTATTACCAATACAATAATGCGGAACGGTAATTCCACAAGAGAGGAAATCGCAAATGAGCTTAGCAAAGCCGGTTTTGAAAAAACCGATAACCGTCATGCCCACCTCCTTATGCTGGCTGAGTTGGATGGATTAATCTGCAGTGGCCAAGCAATAGGCAAAAAACAAACCTTTGCCCTTTTGGAAGAGCGGGTGCCAAACAAAATTATATTGAGCAAAGAAGAAGCACTTGCCACGCTGGCCGGCCGTTACTTCGCCAGCCATTGCCCTGCCACTCTTCAGGATTTCGTATGGTGGTCGGGCCTCTACGTAAAAGATGCCAGGAAAGCGATTGAGTCGATTTCAAAAGATCTTATTGATTTTACTTTAGACAGTGAAACCTATTACGTGCACCATTCATTCAAAGAAATGCCTGTGGCAGAAAAGGACCTGCAACTGCTACCTGCATTCGATGAATACATTATAAGCTACAAAGACAGGAGTGCATCCATTACCTCAGAAAACCACAGCAAAGCGGTATCTAACAATGGCATCTTTTGGCCAATTATAATTTTAAACGGACAAGTAATAGGTACCTGGAAACGTGCTGTTCAAAAAGAAAATGTAAACATAGAAATCAGCTTCTTCACAGATCAGCCAGCTTATGTAAAAAAAGCAGCTGAGAGCAAGGCCAAATCGTTTGGAGCTTTTCTGGGTAAAAAACCAGTTATTACATTTTTGAACAAGTGAAGCTCAAAAAGGTAACATTAGCCAGACAGGATTAAATTCAAGACTAAATTTGTTGTTAAATTTATTGTTTAAACGATTTGCTGATTTTGAATTCATCGATTGAAAAACTAAGACACTTTTTATCTACAGCCACCCATATACCCATTGAAAAAGTAGAAATTGAGGAATCTGTTCTTACGGAAACCAGCTATAAAAAGAACCAATACATACTTTCCGAAGGCAGTGTCTGCAACTCCGTTATTTTTATTGTTTCAGGGCTTATCAGAAGCTACTATTTAAAAGATGGACTTGAAGTTAATACCGGTTTTTATAAGGAAAACGACATCGCCTGTTCTTTTAACAGCCTTGTAAACAGAGTTCCCTCCAATGAGTTTTTGCAGGCACTTGAGAATACCACTGCGATTGTATTACCTTACGAAAGTCTGCTTAAGCTTTATAGTACGAGCGATCAATGGCAGGAGATCGGGCGCATAATGACAGAAAGAGAATGTGTTTACTTAGCCAATCGGGTTACATTCTTGAGTTTTGAATCTGCCAGAACCAAATACCTCAATCTTTTAAAAGAACAACCGGAGCTTGTCAATAGAGTTCCTGTTCATCACCTCGCTTCTTATATCGGGGTTTCCAGAGAAACCCTGAGCAGGATACGTTCCGGTATCTGAATTTTGTGACATATATCAATTGAAAGCTGTAAGTGGGCACTTAACTTCACGCAAAAATTAAGCGTTTTGAAAAAGGCATTAAATCCCAAAAAAGTAAAGTCTATTTATAACTACTCGTATGGCTATTACGATCTTCTTCATACGATGGGCACCTTTCGTATGGACGAAAGAGGAAGAAAGCATTTAGTTGAAAAAATTGTTAAGCCGGAGGATTATATTTTGGATGCGGGAGGTGGAACCGGCCTTACTGCTTTAAAAGCGGCTAAGCGACTGAATGAAAATGGTAAAATCGTGATACTCGATTTTAGCGAAAAGATGCTTGAAAAAGCAAATGCCAAAGCAAAACGACTCGGCTTATCTGATAAAATAGAAACAAGACTGGGCGATATGTACGAAATACCCTATCCTGACGATACCTTTGATTCGGTGTTGTCTACCTACAGCACCTGCCCGTTGGAGAATCCTATGAAAGCGGTAGATGAAATGCTTCGGGTTCTAAAACCAGGTGGAGTGTTGGGCATTGCCCACTCTTCCGATCCTGAAAACAAAGTTGCCCGATGGTTGAGCAGCAAAATAGAGAATGTTATCTGGAAATTCCCTGGCTTGTCATTAGGCTGCAGAAATATTGAACTGATGACTGGCATACAAAGGTTAGATGTAGAAATCTTGGAAGATAAGATAATCGGGTTCGTGCCTTTCTATTTCAGGATTATACTGGTTAAAAAGCGCTAGTTTTAGAAACATGAAACATTGCTCTCAATGAAATCAATATCAGCAGTTGTTTTTTTTCTCATTTTATCAAATGGTGCAAGTTCACAGGATTGGCAGCTCAAGAAAGAATCAGATGGCATAAGAGCCTACATGGCTCCCTCAGAAAATAGAAGCGTTAAAACATACAAGATAGAAACCACTGTTAATGGCACCATGGACTGCATTTACGCCACCTTAACCGATTACGACCATTACACAGACATGTATAAGCAGATGTCAGAATTCAGGATTCTGAGCAAATCTGACTCATTAATGCTCTCATATACCGTAATTTCTATGCCCTGGCCTTTTGACGACAGGGATGTACTTACTGAGGTAAGAACAGAGAAATCGGATAGCAAGATAACGTTGAACTCAACTTTGTCCCGCACCAATGCCGTTCCTGTAAGCAGCAAGCTGGTTCGGATTACTGATTATGATGAAACCTACACAATTGAAAAAACAGGTGAAACACAGAACAAGGTCACGCTTATCGGACATGCCGATATTGGCGGTTCTATCCCCGATTGGGTACAAAACTTGTTCATCATCGATAGCCCAATGAGTTTAATGAAACAGATAAAAGAAAAATGCGAGAAGTAACTGTAACCCAAAACAGGATGCACGGTTTCCCCAGGCGGATATATTCCTTCAAAGGATTGGGAAAAGACCTTTGGGAAGTGGCCGGACATTCGGGGTTGGCCATAAAAACAATGTGGGGCAAGACAATTTCCGCACAGTTTCGTCAGCGGTTGATGCTTGCGGTTACCGGAGTTAACGGTTGCCGGTATTGTTCCTGGTTGCATACCAAAGAAGCGCTTCGAACAGGGCTTTCAATAGAGGAGGTCAGGTATTTGTTGGGAGGCAGCTTTGAGGATGTTCCTGAAAATGAAATGAAGGCCATTTTGTATGCCCAGCATTGGGCAGATACCAACGCCAATCCCGATCCATCCATACGAAAAGCACTAATTGAAACCTATGGAGAAGAAAAGGTAAAGGTGATAGAAATGGCTTTGCTGCTGATCCGTATTGGTAACCTTACAGGCAACTCTTTTGACTACCTGCTTTACCGTTTTTCCAATGGCAAATGGGGGCTTACCGGGCGTGATAGCCACTAAATGGCATCCTGCCTGCCAAGCAACCGTAGCATGGCAAAATGGTTTCTTAAAGCCGAACCAAAGCTTTTTTGCGCATAATAAGGCAAATTAAACTCTCTCGTAGTTTGCTGAACAATAGCAGCTATTTTGCGGTAATGCACATGGCAGATATTGGGGAACAAATGATGTTCTACCTGAAAATTGAGCCCGCCCAAAAACCAGGTGAGCACCTTATTGCCCATGGCAAAATTGGAAGTTGTTAAAAGTTGATGTACCAGCCTGCTTTGATCCACATGCTCTTCTTCCAGTTTCAGGAATTCAGAACTGGGAACCACATGTGCCAGTTGAAAAATAATGGTTAGCAACAGCCCTGTAACCATGTGCATGCTTACGAACATAAGCACCACTATCCAAACAGGAATGGGTAAAACGGCAATTGGCAAACCAAGGAACACAGCCAGATACAAAACCTTTTGAACCGTTACGATAAAAAGCTGCCGGTTAAACTCTTTGCCACGTTGCACCAGGCCCCTGTTACGGTAATCCACCAACTTATCAAAGTCTTTGGCAGTGGCCCAAAACAAAGTAGAAATACTGTAAAAAAACGGTGCATATAAAAACTGATACCTGTGAAACCACCTGCGCGGCTGATGAGGCGAAAACCTCAACACAAACCTGGGACGTATATCTTCGTCTGCATCCTCAATATTGGTATAGGTATGGTGCAATACATTATGCTGCAGTTTCCAGATGGCGGGGTTGGCGCCTACCATAAAAGCAGAAAAGCTCATGAGCTTATTTGCCCATTTTTTGCGCGAATACGAGCCATGCAGTGCATCGTGCATAACGGCTGTACCTATAAATGCCTTGCCCAATCCCATTACTATCCACAGACCAAAGAGAACGGGTATGCTGGTGATGCCAGCCGTTAATACAACAATAAAAGGAGCCAGATAGAGCGTAAGAGCTGCTATCGATTTAAGCACCATTTGAACATTGCCATTCCTGCCCAGCTGGTTATCGCTGAAATAGGCGTTTACCCTTGCAATAAGCGTTTTAGAAAATTCCTTATCGAGTTGAGTTGAAAATTTATATCGGATCATAAAAAAGAATTACCATATACATCTATTGCGCTGTGCATAGCAAATATGGGGTCCATAAATGCCAAAGGTATAGATTCAGTGGTTAGTAACCTAATGGACAGGAATCTTACAAATAAACCAAATAACCTTCCTGTCTGTCTGAGAGTTTAGACAATTTTCTAAATAGTGCAATTTATTCTTTTTATTAGAATATTTTAAAATAGTTTACTAGTTTTAAGAAATACTATTTAACCTAAGGATGTTGGCTATTCTCATTTTGTTTTTGCAATTAGTTGAAAAATTAGAGTGCATATATAGCAACCTAATAAACTGACTGTAAATATCTTACATAGGTAGCTACATAATGGGGATAAACAACAATGTTTTTTATACGTAGTTGTGCACAAGCTGAAAAAGACGATGAATCAAGAAACAGCCAGATATATCATCAATTATTTTAGTCGTTATATGACAAAAGATGAAAGTCTCGCATGGCGACATTATTCTTCGACCATTAAACTAGCTGACAATGATAATCCTGCCTTGACAAAAATGTACTATAAGAAGGGATGGCTTTCTGACGACCCGAAAATTCTAAACTTGCTAAAAGATGGTTATGACGAATTTGAAAAGAACACTGCAGATAGAATTTTGAAAGAGAACGAAAAAGAGATTTATTTAAACAAATGTCCAAAATGTAGCCGACTCGCCAGGACACCAAAAGCGAGACAGTGCAGACACTGCGGCTATAATTGGCATGAAACGAAAAAAAATTAAAAAAGCCTGTGCACAACAAAACCTATACGCAATGCGGGCTGATGGAGTAACCAAAATTTTTGCACTTCTATTCCGCACTGCGCATAGCCGGGCCGTTGTGCTTCATGCGGTGAAAGATCGCTTTAATCAAAAAATAATGGAATTGTAGCCATCAATTTATGAGAAAAATAGACAGAGATACATTTATAAGGAGTTTCAAGGTGCTTTCAAACCAATCATTCGATTTGTTTTTAGGTTCAGGCGCATCTGTCAATTCCGGTATCCCGTCAGGAGGTGACTTAGTTTGGCATTTTAAGAGAGAAATACTTAGCAGTAAGAAGATAATAAATGGCAAAAAGTTTATTGACCTTAAAATTGAAGCCAACAAACAAATTATTCAAAATTACTTTGACCAAAGAGGCGACAGCAATATAGCAAACCCCTACTCACACTATTTCAAGGAATGCTACCCCGACTCACTTGTCAGAAAAGAGTTTTTGACAGATTTGGTTCGTGATAAAAAACCGTCCATTGGCTTTCTCTGTTTATCAGCACTGGTAGAGCAACAAAAATTCAATGTGGTCTGGACTACAAATTTTGATGACTTGATCGAAAAGGCAATTACAGCCCTGAATTATAAAAGTTGCCAAATTGTTTCCCCTGATAACGCAACCTCAGTTCAACAATTCAACTCGGATATTCCGACAGTTGTAAAACTTCATGGGGATTTCCGATATGACCCGCTACAAAATACTGATGAAGAACTTCAAGAGTTAGAAGCAAGTTTACATACAAAATTCTTAAACGCTTCAACCCAGAAAGGCTTACTGGTTGTCGGATATTCGGGAAGTGATAAATCAGTAATGACCACATTGGAAAAAGCATTAGAGAAACCCAATGCTTTTCCAAAAGGTTTAATTTGGTGTATACCAAAGGGACTGCAACCGACAAATGAGTTAGAAGCGTTGATAGAGAAAGCTCATGAACAAAACAAACGTTCAGGCTTTTTAGAGATTGATAGCTTCGACTACTTTCTACATGAGATTTATAGAACCTGCGAATTATCAAATACACAAATTGATACTATTGCCTCTGAACGATTTGAACAAAGACAAGCTTTTAGATTAAATCAGAATCCCTCTGCCACCTTGCCAATTCTTTTAAATGCAATAAAGGCAAAGAGCTTTCCGAAAACCGCCTTTACTACAAAAACCACTTTAACAGGGGTAGGAAAATGGAAAAGATTGCGACAAGCAATCGGGAGTTCGAACATAGTTGCGTCATTTACCAAAAATGACACTTTGATGATTTTTGGTGTTGAGCAGGATATTAAGGAAACACTAAAAAGCCATATAACTGATGAATTAAAAATTGCTGACATACCGGAGCATATCTATTATCATTCTGATTCCTTTTATTTAGGGATGCTATATGAGTTGGTTGAAAAAACTTTGGTCAATGATTTTGGATTATCCGTTTACGCAAAAGGCAGAAATATCAGAAAATTCTATTCTTCCGAAAATCCACTGAGTGATAGCGAAATTGCAGATATTAAAAATCGAAACCGTAATTTCAATATTCATCAAAACAATGTCGTTTTTGAGGCATTTGAGTTTAAAATTGAGTTCGTCAATAAAGAGCTATATCTATTAATCTGCCCAACAGTTCATATACAGACAACAGCAGGCGGTGAACCTCCCAGAAATGTTGTTCAATATCTTTCAAACACCATTATTTCAAATCGCTACAATAACAAGTATGGGCAAAAAATGCACTGGTGGTTTGCCGAATTGAAGAAGAAAAATGAAAACTTGAATTTTAAGCTCGGTGATTTTGAAATTAAACTCGCAGAATATTACTCAACAGCAGCCAAAAAAGTAAACGATAAGTTTTATTGCTTTAATGGCTTTACGAGACTTAATGAGCCTTCAATTTATTTTCATTATCAGGATGAGGCAAAGCAATCAATTCATCCGATAAATGGCTTAAAAATTTTAGGCCCGTTAGAAGAAAGCTTTGGACAAAGTAACAATGGCTCTGCAAATGTCAACTTGGCTATTATTTCCCCTGACTTTGGATTTGAAAAAGTCAAAGCCCATTTAGATTCACTATTGAATACAGTCAGTCCAATATGGGAAAAGGAGTATTTGAAGGAATTCTCGGGATTTGACAGTGTTTTTAAGAAGCATCTCATCATTCCTAACACTGTTCAAAGTGAATTTGTGATTACAATCCCCAATAATGACGTAAGCAGTTTTTCCGCCATTCAATTTTATGATTACCTAAAAAGCAAAATTGATAAGTTGGCATTGAAGAGCACTGACATAGATTGCGTTGTGATCTACATACCTGACCAATGGAAGAAATTCAGGGAGCTAAAGAATGAAAACACTTACTATGACTTACACGATTCATTGAAATTGTACTGTGTAAAGAAGGGCTTAAGAATCCAGTTCATAGAAGATAAATCCATTAAATACAAAGACCAGGCAAAAATCCGATGGTGGCTATCCTTAGGTTTATATGTTAAATCAAATGGAACTCCGTGGAAAGTTAAGACAGACAATACGGAAACTGCCTTTGTTGGATTAGGTTATGCCGTAAGGCAAAATGCTCGTGATAAAGTTGTTCTTGGGAGCAGTCAAATATTTGATGGTCACGGAAACGGACTTAAATTCTTATTGCAACCAATAGATAAGCCAGTCTTTTATAATAAGAATCCTTTCATGAGTAAGGAAGATGCTTTTCGTTTAGTAAGCAACATTCGAAATACTTACCATAAAATTGACCCGGTTATTGGATTGAAAAAATTGGTACTGCATAAAACCACACATTTTACCGGAGCGGAAATGGAAGGCATAAGCAACGCATTAGAAGGCATTGATAATATCGAACTTTTACAGATTCAGCAATTCAGTAGTTGGCGAGCCATAAAACTTATAAAGAACAGCAAGGGAAAACACGAATTTAATGGCTACCCGATTGAAAGAGGTACAGTAATTCAATTAGATGACTTTACTTTTTTACTATGGACACATGGCTTAATTGAAAGTCAAGAATTGAGCGGAAAGTATTTTCAGGGAAAAAGAGGAATACCATCACCCTTGCTTATCAAGAGATTTAGGGGAACTGACCCGATTGAAACTGTTGCAAATGATATTCTCAAACTGACAAAAATGAATTGGAACGGAGCAGAACTTTATAAAACGTTTCCAGTGACCATTGACTTCTCCAAACGTCTGTCTGTAATGGGTAAACAATTAGAAGAATTAGGAACAAAAGCACATGATTTTAGATACTTTATATAGATAATAAACAGAAAATAAAAAAGCACGAAAGCACAACAATGTGTATAATTCATAAGGGTTTCAGAGGTCTTCGAGCGTTTTCACCCGCATCAATTTTGGGTGGTAACTTGATAGGTTTGAAATCCGCAATCCCTTACGAAATCATACACTAACCGTTACTTAAATCTACAAAAAAGGCCCTCCACTAACAGCAGAAGGCCTTAGGTTTGTCTCCCAACAAACTTAACCTAGTTTACTCTTTTTTCTTGGTGCTCATACCAAATGGCAGATACAGTGGGCAGAAGCTCACTAAGCTGGTTAAAGCAAAAACTACAGCTACCACAAGAAGAACAATACCCAATGTGCCGGTTACGATTCCCTGATAGTACAAAACACCTAAAATAATGGCAATAACGATACGAATAACTCGATCAGCGCCTCCCATATTAGCTTTCATAATAGTATAATTTGGTTTTCAAATCTAATTTAATACATCAAAGTTGCACTTTCCAAACACAATTGTCGGTAACTTTTGTCACCGCCTAGCTTTTTGAATACCTCCGTATGATCAGGCGGTTACCTTTATCGTGTGTAAGGTAGCTTATCAGCCAGTTTATGCCTACAATTAATTTGTTCCTGAAACCAATAATAGAGAGCAAATGCACGGTAGACCACAACACCCAGGCAAAGAAACCTTTGTAATGCATTTTGCCGAAATCGGCTACGGCACGCCTGCGGCCGATGGTGGCCAAAGAGCCCTTGTCGTTGTATTTAAAAGGCTTCAACTGTTTCCCTTCCTCTTTCCTCACCAGGTTTTCTGCCAGCAAAACGCCCTGTTGAATAGCGGCAGGAGCCACCATGGGGTGCCCATGAGGGTATTGGTCGGAGAGCATTCCTCCCACATCGCCAATGGCAAAAATATAGCCGTAGCCCTTTACCTGGCTGTATTCGTTTACTTTAAGTCTTCGCCCCGGGGCGCTTATGGAGCGCTCCAGCCCGCTGGGAAAAACTCCAGCCACACCGGCTGTCCAGATAAGCGTTTGGGTTTTTATTTCTTTACCGTCCCCCAGGTCAACTGTATGCCCGTCATACGATTTAACCCCTGTGTTGAGCATTACCTCCACACCCATTGCTTTCAATGAGCGCAGTGTATCTTCAGAAGACTTTTCGGACATAGCGCCCAACAATTTCGGGGCTGCCTCAATCAGGTATACCTTCATTAGCTCGCCCTTCAGGTCGGGGTAATCGGCAGGCAAAACAAACTTACTGAACTCGGCCATGGCCCCTGCTGTTTCCACACCTGCAGGGCCACCTCCAACTATTACAATGCTGGTGAGCGATGCCCGCTCGGCCTCATTGCCCGAAAGGGCAGCCTTTTCAAGGTTCTGCAACATCAAACTACGAATGTTCAGGGAATCGGTAATGCTCTTTAACCCTATACTATTTTTTTGCACCTCTTCAAGTCCATAAAAATTGGTATCGGACCCGGTGGCAAGTACCAGGTAATCAAAATGCAGCGAGCCCACATTGGTATACACCTTTTTCGCATTGGTATCGATGCGCTCCACCTCGGCTACACGAAATACAAAGTTTTTTTGTCCTTTGAACAGTTTACGTACGGGAAAAGTAATTGAGTCGGGCTCAAGGCCACTGGTAGCCACCTGGTACAACAGCGGCTGAAACTGATGGTAATTGTTCTTATCGAGCAGTACAAGCTGGAAAGGCTTGTTCTTAAGTTTCTGAATAAAGCTGATGCCTGCAAAACCGGCACCTACAACTACCACTCTGGGGTTCTTGCTTTCGGGCACCCAGATCTGCTGTTCTTTGCCTTCTACCATTTCAAAAAAAGTTTCGGCAAAGTTAACAGGTTGTAAGGATTGCTTACTTTAAACAAAGCAATAGTTTTAGGCTATTCATGAGCTGTTGAATCGGTTTTTTCAGCTGGCTTTACTTCGGTTAGCAACATGCCGCATTTAGAACAGCTGTCACCTTTTTTGCCTGTTATTTCAGGATGCATGGGACATGCATAGGCAGTGGCCAATGAATCGGTTTCCTCTGTTTGAGTTTCGTGTGCCTCATGCTTTGTTCCTCCACAATTAGCTGAGAAAAAGCCAAGCGCAACCAATAAAACGATCTGTAAAAAGTGTTTTGATTTCATAGGATTAAAAATGCATTCAATTAAAACATAAAGCTAAGAACAAAAGCACAAAAAAGGCCTGCATGTGCAGGCCTTCTCCCAAAAATTAACATCTCAATCTTACCAGATCTTAACACGTACACTATCTGGTCGGTACATGCCATCGCCTGGTTTTACGTTAAATGCTTCGTAGAATGTTGTCAGGTTTTCCAATGGGCCATTTGCTCTGTACATAGCAGGCGAATGGGGATCGGTACTAACCTGTGTTCTCAAGAACTCATCTCTGTATTTTGTTCTCCAAACGGTAGCCCAGGAAATAAAGAAGCGTTGTTCCGGGGTAAATCCGTCTATTTTATCTGGTCTTCCATGGTCATTTAAATACATTTCCATGGCATCGTAGGCAGCGTTAACGCCTCCCAGGTCTCCGATATTTTCACCTAAGGTGAGTTTTCCGTTTACATGAACGCTGTCCAAAGGCTCAAAAGCGTCAAATTGGGCTATAAGTCGTGCATTTCTTGATTTGAAGTTTTCGAGGTCCGTTTCACTCCACCAGTTTTGCATATTGCCTTCAGGGTCAAATTGCGCGCCCTGATCGTCAAATCCATGCGATATCTCGTGCCCAATTACGGCACCGATACCACCAAAATTAACCGCTGCATCGGCTTTGTAATTATAGAAAGGAGGCTGAAGAATTGCTGCTGGAAATACGATCTCGTTGTTTAGAGGATTGTAATAGGCATTTACAGTTTGAGGGTTCATTCCCCATTCGGTTTTATCCACAGGCTTGCCAAGCTTATCAAGCTCCTGCTCAAACCTGAACTTAGAGGCGTTCATTACATTATCGATATAAGAAGCATCCTCTCCTCCACTTTTAACTTCCAATTTAGAGTAGTCTTTCCATTTGTCCGGATAGCCTATTTTAACGGTGTAGGAATTCAGTTTTGCAATTGCCTGTTTTTTGGTAGAATCGGTCATCCAGTCCAGGTTATTGATCCTTTTTTCATAGGCTTTTTTAAGGTATTCTACCATTTCCAGCGCATTTTGTTTGGCCTCCGGAGGAAATACCTCATCTACGTACAGTTTGCCTATGGCTTCTCCCATAAAGCGATTGGTTGTACCAAGAACCCGTTTCCAGCGAGGCCTCATTTCGGTTGTGCCGCTTAGCTCTTTGCCGTAGAAATCGAAATTAGCCTGCACCACATCATGATTAAGGTAATTGGCGGTACCGTTTATAACTGTCCATTCAAGGTAGGTTTTCCAGTCCTCCATAGGTATTGTGGTCACCACTTTTTCAAATCCTTCAATAAATTTTGGCTGGGTCACGATCATTGTATCAATGCCATTGGCTCCCAAATCAGTTAAGTAGTTGTTCCAATCAAACGATGGAGCTAAATCGGAAATCTCCTGAACAGACATTTTATTGTACTGTGCAGGAATATTTCTTAATTCAACCCTGGTCATGGAAGCATCGGCCAGCATATTTTCTATTTTCATAACCGTGGCAGCGTCTTTAGTTGCTTTTTCGGCATCCTCACCGGCAACCAGCTCAAACATTTTAGCGATAAAAGCTTCATATTTCTCGCGTATTTCCTTCGACTTACTATCCATTTTGGTGTAGTAGTCTTTATTAGGAAGACCGAGCCCTCCTTGCGAAAGGTAAGTGGTCATTACATCACTTTTCTTAAGGTCCTGTTCTACATCAAAATCAAAGAAAGCTCCACCTCCGTAGGTTTGTTGAAACGACATAAATTTTTGGAGGTCCTCCATGTTGTGGATATCCCGAACCATATCCAAATATTTCTGAACAGGTTTTACACCTGCATTTTCAGCCAAAAGGGAGTCCATACCTACGCTAAAGAAATCAGCTGCCTTCTTCTGGTCACTTCCTTCATCATATTTTCCACTTTCGGCAGCTTTTGTAAGCACGTCCAATACCACATCGTTGCTGTGCTCACGAAGTTCATTGAAACTTCCCCATCTACCCTGATCACCTGGGATTTCAGTTTTTTTGATCCAGTTTCCATTCACAAACTCAAAGAAATCATCGGCCGGGTTTACCGTGGTGTCCATGTTATCGAGCACAATGGCAGGAACTTCGTCCATTGGCTTTTCCTTGGGTGTACATGCAAAGAATGCAGCCCCAATTGCTACTAATACTAACTTCTTCATTTTAAGATTTTACTATGATTAAGATTGTTGTTTGATTTTTGAACATACAAGCAATGTAAAAAACAGCTCTTTTTGAGTGTTTTTCAATTTATTACGCAAATTACTTAGTAAGAAGTAAAACGGACTAACCGCTTGTATAATTATTCATCCGATACCAGGCCACGGTCAAGCGCTTCTTTCACGATCATGGCCGTATTCTTGGCATCCAGCTTCTTCATAATGTTTGTCCGGTGTGTGTCAACCGTTCGTTTGCTAATGTCAAGCTCATACCCGATTTGCTTGTTGCTAAAGCCTTTTACTATATAACCCAGTATTTCAAGCTCTCTTTCGGTAAGTTGAGAATCGGGCTTGTCTTTATCGGCTCTTACGCGAGAAGCCCTGTTGGCATAGCCGGTGATCATTATTTCGGTAACCTTAGGGCTAAAATGCTTTTCGCCATTGGCCACCTTACGGATAGCCTTGAGAAGTTCAGATCGTTTTACGTCTTTGGTAAGGTATCCCATGGCTCCATTGTCAACGGCTGTTAGCACGTATTCTTCATCTTCGTGCATGGAAAGGAGCAGCACCTTTGGTGTAATGTATTTTTCAGCCACAATTTGAGTAAACTCCAGCCCCGACATACCCGGCATGGTAATATCTGACATTACCACATCTATCTGATTGTTTTCTATAAACTCAAGAGCATCCTGCGCATTATCGATCACATTCACTACTTCAATGTCTTCTTCGTCCTGAATCAACTTCAATAACCCATCACTCACAATTTGGTGATCCTCAACCATTAATAACCGTATCTTCGTATTCATAATCAATCAATTTGTGTATTGAGCGGTTGTTATTAAAATCTTACAAAAAATTAGTACTTCTTTCTCTAAATTAAAACCATAAATCCATTTTTAAGCCATTTTGCTTACCGGTATTAGAATATATACCCTCGATCCATTTTTAATTTTTGAGTTCAGCCTTCCCGAAAGAAATTTAATTCGCTGTTTTATATTAGATACCCCTTTACTCTTCAAATGTGCAGTTTCTGCGTTTTTCAGGTCATACCCTACTCCATTGTCAGACAAGAAAATGCTCAGGTAGTTCTTGTAAAGCGACATTCTTAAATTGACCTCAGATGCTCTTGAATGCTTTACCGTATTGTTCAAAAGCTCTTGAATGATACGGTAGATACTTATCTCCTGGCTCTGATCGAAACGGATCTTACTGTCAGGCGCCTGCAGGTGAATGGTTACGGGTGTTCTTTTAAAGAGTTCGTCTACCAGGGCCTGAATAGCCCCAAACAAGCCGAACTTCATAAGCACCTGGGGCATAAGGTTATTAGCAATAGCCCGTATGGTGGTTCTGGATTTTTGAAGCAGCTCGAACACTTCAGACAAGCTTTTATCTATTTCCTTGTTCTCAAATTCTTCTGTGAGCGACTCAATGTGGTTCAGGTTGAAGTACACAGCTGTGAGTATTTGTCCCAGGCCATCGTGCAATTCCATTGACATGCGCTGCCGCTCATCTTCCTGGCCAAAAATAATTGCTTCAGAGCCGATCTTCTCACGTTGCATTATCAGCTCGCGTTTTCTTTTGTCGGCAGCTTTCAAGCGATGCTCCATCTTGGCCTGTTTGGTCACGTCCATTATAATACCAATACGTTTGCTGGCTGTACCGTCCGGCCCTAAAATGGTTTCGCCTTTGGAATATAAATGCTTAACCTCGCCTTTCTTGGTAACGATCTTAAAATTCAAAGGCTTAATATTACCTATGGTAAGTTTTTTATGTTTTTGATTATCCCTTTTGAATCGCTCCAGGTCGTCTTTATGAACAAATTTCATAAAACCTTCCATGGTGCCATCAAATTCATGGTGCGACAAGTCGAGAATTCTGTAGATCTCATCTGAAATAACAAATTCATTGGTTTTAATAAACCACTCAAAATTGCCCATGCTGGCTATGCGCTCAGCATATTTCAGGCGTGCCTCACTTTGCTCAATTGCTTCTTCGTATGCTTTTTGGCGGGTAATGTCCTGAATACTCCAAAGTACGGTTTTGGGGTTGCCCTGGGGAGATAATTTTACTCTGCCATTTGCAAGAATGTGCACTATATTTTCTGGTGAAGAAGCCAGCCGAAATTCCAAACGAAAGACCGAGCGATTGTTGATAGCGTTATGAGATGCCCTGTGAACCCGTCCAATATCGTTTGGGTGAATGAGTGTAACAAGGTCGTTGAAAAAAAATGGCTGATCGGGCTCGATTTTAAGAATACGGATTGCCCCTTCGGAACAAGATATTTCTTCCGTTTCAATATCCATTTCAAAATAGCCGATCTGAGCAATTTCTTCAGCCATGCTCAAACGATCTTCCTCCTTCTCGCTTTCAATGGCATCGGAAATCTCACAATTGACCAACTCTGTAGAGTCAATTACCGACTTTGTTATCTGAAGATGCTTTTTGGAGTTATTAATTGTTAGCTCACCTTCATAATTTCCTTCCAGATTTATTTTTTCAAAAAGGATTGAAGGCAAAACATCTTTGGCGCTCTTACCAATATTTGATTCATCTAAAAAAGGCCATTCACAGTTTTCCAGGCGTTCTATTGCGCCTATTTTTCCGTTAACCAGAACCAAACTTGCCAACTTGCCTTCTTTCATGCCATAAATCTAAAAAAACACAACTGTACTTTCATTGTATTAGCCCATCAGAATTTCGCTTTCCATTTTTCACAATTGATCTCAGTTTTTATTTGAAGGCGATTACTTAAACGCCTCGTGTTTAGTAAGTTTGCACAATTATAATATTTTAGTCGTATGAAGTTCATCTCCATTGTAAACCAAAAAGGAGGTACAGGCAAAACAACCACAGCCATAAGTCTTGGCTCTGTTTTGGCTCAAAAAGGTAAAAAAGTGCTTCTTATTGATCTGGACCCTCAAGGTAATTTGAGCTATTCCTTAGGACAAGATGAGTTTGAGTACAGTATCGGGGATGTGCTTATGGGAGATGCGACTGTTAAGGACAGTATTCTTTCTATTGAAGAAGAAGGATTCGATATGATACCTTCTTCAATTGATCTTGCCAATGTTGAAATAACCCTTGCACAGGTTAAAAACAGGGAAACGCAATTAAAGGATGCATTAAAAAACCTACGAGGTTACGACTATGTACTTATTGACTGTCCGCCCTCATTTTCCGTACTTGCGATCAATTCTTTAACCCTCTCCAGCGAGGTTCTGATTCCCATGCAAATGACAGCACTTAGTCTTCAGGGATTGGAGCTTATTTATACAACTGTAGAGCGGGTAAAAGAAGCACTAAACCCCAAACTTAATATTTTGGGCATTTTGCCTGTAATGATTGATAAAAGACGTAAATTGAGCAGCGAGGTAAAGGCATACATTGAGGAAAATTTTGATATTCACTTATTTGAAACAGGAATAAGAAATAATGTGAAGGCTGCCGAGGCTCCCTCCTTTGGCCAGAGTGTTATTTATTATGCACCAAATTCAAACAGTGCTCAAGACTATCAGGCATTTGCAAACGAGTTTTTATCTATTGTGAAATAAGATGGCACTAGGGAATAATCTTAAACGTTTAAAAAAGGACAGTCTTATTCCTGAAAAAAAGAAGGAAACTGTTTCTGAACCGAAAGTAAAAAAGGTTGCCAGACCCAAAGCTTCAGTTCCTGAAAAAAAGAAAGATTCAACACCCAAAAAAAATAAGGAAGAAGTAGCCCAAACCGCTCCTGTCAGCGAAACCAAAGCTACTTCGGCAGCTCAGCCAATTATGGCTGCCAATCTGGAAGAAAAAATATTGTTAGGAGGAGATGGCAATTCATCAATAACAGCTAAGCTGATCCCTTCAAGAAGAAAATCGGTTCGAAAGACAAAGCTTATTTTTGAAGGCTCTATGAGCTTGCTGGAGGCGGAAGCAATTAAAGATTGTCTCTTGACCACGTTTAATGAATACGACCTGATCGACATTCAACTGTCCAACATCACACAACTTGATATCATTCCTATTCAACTGATTAAAGCTTTTGTAGGGTATTACCCCGATAAAAAAGTAAAAATAGATTCCGATTTGCCTTTTGATATAAAAATAATTGTTGAAAGAGCAGGTTTTGGCTCATTGATGTTTAAAGAAGAGGTTGCTTAAAATGTCGAACACATTACTAATAGTTGACGATTCCGAAAGTATTCGAGAGCTTATATCCGGCAACCTTACCGATGCCGGTTATAATGTAATTAAGGCAGTTAACGGACAAGATGGTCTGGACAAACTTAATTCGGAAGTTAAACTTATTGTTACCGATTTGAATATGCCGGTGATGGACGGGATTACAATGGTTAAAAACATAAGAAGTAATCCTGATTACAGGCACATGCCAATTATTATGCTAACTACGGAATCGCAGTTAGAAAAGAAGAATGCTGCACGCATGGCGGGTGCTACTGCCTGGATTGTGAAACCATTTGATGAAGATAAATTGCTAGGGGTTGTTAAAAAATTTGTGCGCTAATGGATAACATGAAAGCGGTATATCTGGAAGAAGCCAATGAGTTGTTGAACAACCTTGAAAATGCATTGCTTCAACTGGATGAAACACCGGAAGAAAAAAGCTTAATAGAAGAGGTATTCAGAATAATGCATACCTTAAAAGGCAATAGCAGCATGTTTGGTTTTGCCAACATTGCCGAATTTATTCATAACCTGGAAACAGTGTATGATCATATTAGAGGTGGTAAGCAGCAAGTAACCAAAGAGCTGATCGACACTACCCTCGCCTCCATGGATCACATCAAGCAAATTGTGGATGACCATGAACTTAGCGATAGCTCCAACAAAGACAGACACGAAAGCCTCACCATACAGATATTGTCTTTTACGGGCGAAGCAGCTCCTACTCAAATAAAAGCAGAACCCAGGGAAGTTAAAGAAGTTGTAGCTCCTGAAAGCGCTGAAAAAACGTATCATATTCATTTCAAACCTGGCAAATCAGTTGTTAAGGATGGCAACAACCCTTTGTACCTTATAGATGAATTGTTCACGCTGGGAGAATGCAGGGCCCTGCCCTACACCGAACGGGTGGAAGACATCAATAAATTTGATCCTAAGGATTGCATAACAGGATGGAGCATATTTCTTGCTACTGAAAAGGCTGAAAATGATATAAAGGACGTTTTTGTTTTTGTAGAAACTGGCTCGGAAATAAAAGTTGAAAAACTTAGTGATAATAACCTTTTTAAAAACGGCTCATTTAAAGAAAATTTGAGCTCAATGGTGCTCGAAAATGCACCTGTCGACATTTCTGTACTACAAATTGTGGAAGAAGCACCTGTTAGCTCTTCCGGTATAACAAAGACAGCCGAAGCACCTGAACCTCAAAAGGTGGATAAGCCTAAAGAAACACGGGCTGCAACACCTGCGGCAAAAGAAAAAGCCGTTACCAGCATTCGGGTACAATCTGAGAAACTGGATGAACTGATGAACCTTGTTAGTGAGTTGATCACTACTCAGGCAGCTCTAAGCTTGTATACGGATAAACAATCCAACTCGGAACTTGAGAGCATCTCGGAGAACGTTGAAAAACTTTCAAGGCAGTTAAGAGACATTGCATTTGGTATGACGCTCATACCGATCAATAATATGTTTGGCAGATTCCAGCGAATGGTACGGGATATTTCCAAGGAATTAGGAAAAGAAGTTGCCTTTATTACAGAGGGAGGCGAAACAGAACTGGACAAATCCATTATTGAGAGCCTTACCGACCCCTTGATGCATATTTTGCGCAACAGCCTCGATCATGGTATTGAAAGCAAAGAAGAGCGGCAAGCTCTGGGAAAACCGGAAAGAGGAACAATTGTGTTAAGAGCGTATTATTCCGGCACTAATGTGAATGTGGAGATACGCGATGACGGAAAAGGTATTAATCCGGATGTGATCAGAGAAAAAGCCATAGAAAAAGGAGTAATACAGGAAGATTCCGTACTGTCCAAAAAAGAAATTTTCAACCTTATTTTTCATGCAGGTTTCTCCACAGCCAAGGTAATTACGGATGTATCAGGCCGAGGAGTTGGAATGGACGTTGTTCGCAGAAACATTAATAACCTCAGAGGTGAGATCGACATAGAGTCAGAGGTAAACGAGGGCACTACGTTAACAATTTCCTTGCCTTTGAGCCTTTCTATTATTGATGGCCTATTAATTGAGCTGGGTAAAGGTTATTTTGTTGTGCCATTGGCAGCTATAGATAAATGCTACACCCATGCCGATGCCAAAGAGGTAAACAAGTTTACCAATATAATGGAGCTTGATAACGAGCAAATACCATACATCGACCTAAGGGAGATTTTCCATGTTAAGGACGAGTTGAAACAAGACATAACACGACAAATTGTTGTTGTAAACAATGGCAAAGGGCGCGTTGGCCTTATCTGCGACCATATTATTGGCGAATACCAGGCAGTTATCAAGCCATTGGGTGTTTACTTCAAAGAACAAGACCATATTTCAGGTTCTACCATTCTGGGAGATGGAACGGTTGCATTGGTTTTTGATACCAACCGACTGGTTAAAAAATATGTTACAAAGCATGAAGACATTAAATTATCATGAGTGTAAAGTCAAACAATAACGATTTTCTGTCTTTTGAAATAGATAAAGAGTTATTTGGGATTAACTTAAATAGTCTGAACCAAATAATTGAATCACCGGAGCTTACCAAAGTGCCAAAGGCTTCTGATTTGCTGGAGGGAATTATTTACCACAACAACAAACTTCTGCCAATTGTAAATCTTCAGAACTGGCTCAATATAGAAAATCATGGCATTGGGGAAAGGAATAATGTACTCGTAATTGAATTACATTCAGAAGAAGGAGTTATTGATGCAGGTTTAAAAGTTGATAAGGTATTAGAAGTAGTCCATTTTGAAGACGAAGAAATTGAAAAGGTTCCTGAAGTTGGTAACGGAAATACGAAGTACATAAGAGGGGTTTCCCGTTATCTTGATAAGTTTATTATGCTTATTGATGTTGAAGAACTTTTCACAGAAAAAGAGCTTGAAACCATTAAGCAATCAAGAGATGTAAAAGCGGAAGATACGCTTGAAGAAATAGCGCTGGGAGACAGCTTTGTAAACACCTACCTAACCTTTACACTTGGCAAAGAAAAACTGGCCGTTGATGCCAATAAAGTAGTAGAGATACTGGACGTGCCCAATATAACTCCGGTACCTGGCTCTGAAGCACACCTTGCGGGCATTGTTAACATACGAGGCAGCATTTTGCCTGTAGTTGATACCCGTCTCAAATTCAACATTGATATCACTGAAGAAAATGAGAAAATAACCACCGTTATGGTGCTTGATGTGCTTGTAAATGGAGATGAGATTTCCGTTGGAGCCATTGTAGATTCAGTAACCGACATTATAGAAATAGACGAAGAAAAAATTAATGAAACGGTAAGTTTAGACCTGCCCTTTAATCCTGAATATCTTAAAGGAGTAGCCAATGTAAACAACCATTTTATTCAACTTATGAATATTGATAAGGTCTTTGAACTTAAGGCCATCGAAAAATAATTAGCAACAATTAATAAAAAGTGAAATGATCAACCCATTTAGAAATTTAAAACTAAGAGCCAAACTAGTCATCGGATTCATTGTACTGGTTTTCACCTTTATTGCCAGTTCGGCTTTGGTTTATAATGCTGTAAACAACTCTCAAAAGATTATTTCCAACCTCTATGCAGGTAAAGGAGATGATGTGGTTAAACTGGAAGACCTGAAAGATATAATCACGCGATCAAAGGAATATACATTTAGTTGGATATATGCTGGTACAGAAGAAGAAGAATCAAAAAACAAATTAATTGAAATACATGACACGAAATACAATAAATTAAAATCGGAGCTGGAAAGTATGATTGAGAATTGGAGCTCCAATACTCAGGATACATTAAATTCAGTTTTAACCAATTTTGATTCGGTAGTAAGTGCCCAAAAGATAGTAATGGAGACTCTTCCATCGTTTGAAAGTTATAATGATCCTCTTGCTTTATTTAGCGCTAAAGAGCAAATGGAGTTCACAATAGCACCAATCACCGAAAGGATTTCTAAAAAGTTAGATCAACTTATTGCAATGAAATCTACCGAGGGAGCTACTCAAAAGGTAAACGATATTATAGATCAAACAAAAAATACTATTTGGATCTCTGGCGTAATTGTTTTTGTGCTGGCCATTATTATTTCATTTATCATATCTGGCAATATTGCAAAAAGAACGAGTGAAGCAAGCGAAATAATTAAGTCCATGGCCAATGGCGATCTTACTCAAACCATCAATGTCTCAAACAACGATGAGATTGGGGAAATGATCAATCAATTTCAGATAATGACAGACAGGTTAAAAGATGCCATTGGGGTTATTTTTGCTACTTCAGATGCCATAGGTGTATCAAGCGCCAAAATTAAGGATAGCTCTAAACAAACTTCATTGGGTGCAACTGAACAGGCGGCTTCCGCAGAAGAAGTAGCTGCATCAATGGAAGAAATGTCTGCCAATATTCAGCAGAATACTGAAAACGCGCAGCAAACAGAGAAAATTGCTATTCAAGCTTCTGAAGACATACAAGAAGGAAACTCAGCAGTTGCCCAAACGGTGGAATCAATGAAGACCATTGCCGACAAGATTTCTATTATAGAAGAAATTGCACGACAAACCAACTTGCTTGCACTTAATGCCGCTGTAGAGGCTGCAAGGGCAGGTGAACATGGAAAAGGGTTTGCCGTTGTTGCAGCCGAGGTTAGAAAACTAGCCGAAAGAAGCCAGGAGGCGGCCACTGAAATTAATGAGCTTACAAGCTCAAGCTTAAAAATCTCTGAAAAAGCAGGAGGTTTACTCAAAGCAATTGTGCCTAATATTGATAAAACAGCTCGTTTGGTGCAAGAGATCACTGCTGCAAGTAAGGAACAAAATGCCGGTGCAGAACAAGTGAATAACGCATTGCAGGAATTAAACAATGTTGTTCAAAGAAATGCTTCATCTTCGGAAGAGATTGCCCATAATGCAGACGATCTAAGTAAGAAAGGAATGGAGCTTAAGGAAGCCGTTTCATTCTTTAAAATTGATGAAGCTGCCATTCACAAAGGTATTGCCAAAGCAAATCGGTCAACTGATGAAGGGTATAAATCTACAGTGAAACCGATGGCTAAACCTCAGGTAACTGAATCTGCTAAAGATGCTCCGGTGGTTGAAAATGACAAGACTCAAGACTCGGGAGTAGAAATAAGACTTGACGATGGAGATGAGGAATACGAGCGCTTTTAACAGTTTCACTTACTATGAAATATGGCCAACCCTAATGAAGTTCTTACCCCAAAACTAACACCAGCTCAGTTCAACAGACTTGGTCAGTACATCCATACAAATTATGGAATTCAAATGCCTGAGTCTAAAAAGGTGTTATTGGAGGGAAGGCTTCAAAAGAGGTTAAAAGCAAACAAGCTTGAGAATTTCACTGAATACATCGAATTTCTTTTCAGTAATGAAGGGAAAACCAGAGAACTCCAGCATTTTATCGATGCGGTTTCAACCAATAAAACTGACTTTTACAGGGAACCGCATCATTTCAAGTTTTTAACGGAAGAATATTTGCCGGAATTTGCCCGGTCAAATAGCCGTATTAAAATATGGAGTGCAGCTGCTTCCAGTGGTGAGGAAATTTACACTCTCGCCATTGAGCTAAGAGAGTTTATGGAAGAACATAAAGGTTTTTCTTATGAAATATTGGGAACAGATATATCAGCTGAAATATTGCAAAGAGCTGCCAAAGGCATTTACGAAGAAAAAAGAGTAGAAATTATTCCTCTGCATATAAAAAGAAAGTACCTTCTGAAAAGTAAAGACCGCAACAACAAAACAGTTAAGGTTAGCCGCATTTTACAACAAAATATAAGACTTAAAACATTAAATCTTATGGGTTCTCTGGCCGGTATACCCAACGACTTTGACATTATATTTTGTAGAAACGTGCTTATTTACTTCAACAGGAAAGTACAGGAAAAAGTAATCAATGCATTATGTACCAAACTAAAACCGGGAGGGTTTATTTTTCTTGGCCATTCCGAGTCAATTACAGGCATTACTGCACCATTAAAACAAATAGCCCCAACAATTTATAAGTATACTTCATAAAACACTGCTGCTATGAAAAAGCTCACGGAACAACAGATAATTGAAGCCCTTAGCGAACGGTTTGATCAAAACAAACAGGCTATAGAAGAACAGGAGCGCCTGATGGAACAGCTAGAGCAGGTTAACAAAAAATTGATGGAATCGGAATCTGTTAAGTCGCAGTTCTTGTCCAATATCAGAAACGAAATAAACAACCCGCTCTCCTCTATTTTAGGGCTGGCAGATAAACTAAGCCACAAACCAGGCGATAAAGAACAGGTTATGTACACCTCTGCTCTTATTCATCAGGAAGCGTTTAGCCTTGATTTTCAGTTGAGAAATATTTTTACAGCAGCCGAACTGGAAGCAGGAGAATTGCAACCCAGCTTTGGGAAAGTCAATGTTTATTCACTTGTAGAGGGGGTTATTAAAAAATTCGATCACTTAATAACTAAAAAAGGGCTTTCGGTTGAATTCAAATGCACGGAAAATTTGGAATTCGTAACCGATGCCGGCATGCTAAGTTCCATAATCAGGAACCTGGTTTCTAATGGAATTGAGTTCAACAAAGATGGCGGGAAACTGATTCTTGAAGTTTCAGTGGAAGGGGGAAAAAAGTTGAAGATAAATGTGATTGACACCGGTATTGGCATGAATGAAAGCGATTACAACATTATTTTCGATCGTTTTGTTCAGCTTGAAACCGGAGTCACCAAAAGCCATTCGGGCCACGGGCTGGGCCTTACCGTAACCAAGGCACAAGTGGAACTAATGCAGGGGTCCGTATCGGTGGAATGTATTATTGGAGAAGGCTGTAGCATTGGCGTTTCAATACCATTGGCTGAAAAAGACGACATGCACACATTCTCAGATAGTGGCAATGTGTTTTTCTTCGATGATGAAGATGAAGGAGAAGGAGAAGTATTCTAAAGAATAAAAAGTGTCAGAAAACAGCACCATGCCAAAATACTACCTCTACCCTTCTACGCTTTTTGCGCAGAGAGAAGGGCACATGGTTACTACCGTGCTTGGGTCGTGCGTGGCTGTTTGTCTTTTCGATGAAACAAAAAGATTGGGAGGTATTAACCATTACATGCTTCCATTTTGGAACGGAAATGAGCTGGCATCACCTAAATACGGAAATATTGCCATAGAAAACCTGGTAAAAAAACTGGAGAAGCTGGGAGCCTCCAGAAGTACTATGGTTGCTAAGGTTTTTGGTGGTGCCAATCAGTTGAATCACACAGTTGGTGTTGGGCAACGGAACATTAAAGTGGCCCAGGAAATGCTTGAAGAGTTGAATATTAAAATTGTTGCTAAAAGTGTTGGTGGAGAAAAAGGCAGAAAGATTAACTTTAATACTTCCACTGGAGAAGTTTTTATGAAATACGTAACTAGGCAAGGTGAATAAAAAAATAAGAGTCTTGATTGTTGACGATTCTGCAATTGTTCGCCAGTCGTTAACAGAAATTCTAAGCTCCGACCCTGATATTGAAGTGGTTGGCGTTGCAACCGACCCTTACATGGCTGTAGATAAGATCAAGCAAGTAATACCTGATGTTATCACTCTGGACGTTGAAATGCCAAAAATGGACGGCATTACCTTCTTAAAGAAAATAATGTCTCAGCACCCCATTCCTGTTGTTATTATTTCTACACTAACAGCTTCGGGTACAGAAACCGCAATCAGTGCTCTTGAAAACGGTGCTGTTGAAATCGTGCATAAACCTCAATTACACACTCCCGAGCAGAGGAGAGAAGCCTCAATGATGATAATTGATAAAGTAAAAGCAGCTTCTCATGCAGTAATTCACAGAAGAAGAATTGCTCAGGCGCAAGCGCCAAAATCTGTTAAGCCCAAGCTTACCGCTGACGCCATGCTTCCTAAACCTGAGGTAAGCAGTATGGTTCGAACAACAGAAAAAATAGTTGCAGTTGGTGCTTCCACGGGAGGTACTGAAGCGCTCAAAACCTTTTTGGAGTCTTTTCCTCTTGACAGCCCGGGTATTGTAATTGTGCAACATATGCCTGAGATGTTTACCCGTCAGTTTGCTGACAGGCTGAACGATCAGTGTAAAATAACCGTTAAGGAGGCCCAGGATGGAGATGCAGTAATCAGGGGTCAGGCGCTTATTTCTCCTGGTAACAAACACATGCTATTAAAGAGAAGTGGAGCCAGGTACTATGTAGAAGTTACTGATGGACCATTGGTTAACAGGCACAGACCTGCTGTTGATGTTTTATTTAGATCGGTGGCACGCTATGCAGGCAAAAATGCGGTTGGAGTAATTATGACGGGTATGGGCAACGATGGTGCTCAGGGATTGCTTGAAATGAAAAATTCCGGAGCATTTACCATTGCTCAGGATGAAAAAACCTGTATTGTTTTTGGAATGCCAAAAGAAGCTATTAAATTGAATGCTGCTGATAAAGTAATGTCTATTTACTCTATTGCCTATGAAGTGCAATACCAGTGTAAAGAGCATAGCGAGTCAGCTTAAGTATAAAAACGTAGTTCAACTACGTATATATGCTAAAAAAACATAGCTATAAAATAGTATTTATATTAATTGAGTTAGATAAGAACTTTGTAGGAAATTTCAAACCAAATTTAAAATGAGTAAGAGCGTACTTATTATTGACGATTCACTATATATGAGAACACTCATAAGCAATGCCTTAACCGAAGAAGGATACGAAGTAGTAGGAATGGCAGCTGATGGTGAAACCGCCATTGAAATGGCACTTGAATTACAACCTGATGTAATTACATTGGATAATGTTTTACCAGATATGATCGGTTTGGACATACTGAAAATATTAAAAGAAGAAGGTATTGAATCGACCATAATTATGGTTAGTGCAGTTGGTCAGCAATCAGTTGTAGACGAAGGAATGTCACTTGGTGCTTCAGATTATATTGTTAAGCCTTTTACTCCAGATGGTTTGGTTGAAAAGGTAAACAAAGCTTGCAATAACCAATAGTGTCAATCATGGAAGAATTGAACAACATCGAGAAAGATGTAGCAAAAGAAATTATTAACATTGGGCTGAGTAAAGCAGCCGACTCCCTCTCCTTTTTTTCTCAGCAAAAAGTAATAATAAGGAGCTCGGAACTCATTCTTAAAAATACGAACGAAGCCAAAGACCTCTCTAAGAAGGTTGGAGACAAATTATATGTTCTTACCACTGACATTATTGGGGAGCTTGCCGGTGTTTGCTATCTTATTTTTAATGAACAAGAAGTAAACAAGCTATTGAAAATTAGCTTACCTGCTTCAATTCTCGAAGATGAAGAACAAAAAATGGTGATGTCTGATGCCATCTTAAAAGAAGCAGACAATATTATAAGCGCATCTGTAATTACCCAATTTGCCAACCTTTTAAATTTCAAAATTCATGGTGGAGTACCCAACATGGATGTAATGGAACTAGATAAGGTTTTATCATTTATGCTTTCAAGAGCATCGGAAAGCGAATATTTTTTGCAAATTAGTGCTCAGTTTCATACGGAAGAGGTAGACTTTAGTCCTGAGTTTGTGTGGTTTCTGGATAGCAAATTCATCGAAGGGATAAAACAATTTGTGAAAGATAAGTCTTATCTCGAAAAACTAAAGGCCCATTCCAACGGCTAAGTTGAGTTAAGAAATTTAATGAATGAAAGAATCTACGAGTAAGGCTAAGGAGCAAACACCAGAAGAGCGCGTAAAGCAGCTTGAGCAGGAAATAGAAATGCTAAAACTTAATGTTGAAGAGTTATCTGTAACAAATCAGCATTTGGTTTCTGCTACCTGGCGTGAGCGCGAAATGAAGCAAAAACTGGGAGAAGCTCTTGATGAGCTAACGGAAACGAAAAAAATTGTTGATGCGCAGCATAAGAGTATTACTGATAGTATCAATTATGCAAAACGTATTCAACATGCTATTATTCCCTCAAAAAATGAAATACTAACCCACTTTAAAGACGCCTTTGTTTATTTTAAAGCAAAGGATGTTGTAAGTGGCGATTTCCCCTGGATGTACAGGAAAGACAAATACGTATACATTGCTGCTGTTGATTGCACAGGGCATGGTGTACCAGGCGCTATGATGTCTTTAATAGGTAATCTACTCTTGAAGGACATTGTAGGCAAAAAGGATATTGACCCTGCCGCCTTGCTGTACGATTTACACTGGGGAGTGGTAAAAACCCTAAAACAGGACGAAGAGGGTAACAAAACTGCTGATGGTATGGATGTGGCCCTTTGCAGAATTGACTTTGAATCGAATGAAATCCAATATGCCGGTGCACACAGACCACTATACCATGTAAGAAACGGTGAATTGGAACAGTATAAAGGTGATAAATACCCAATCGGTGGAAACCAGTATGAGGGTAAAAACACCTTTACGAATCATTCGCTTTCGTATTTAGAAAATGATCTAATTTATTTCTTCTCGGATGGGTTCACTGATCAGTTTGGAGGACCCGACCAACTAAAATTTGGACCGAAAAGAACGCGGGACTTACTACTCGAACATGCGCATTTACCCATGAGCGATCAGCACGATAAGGTGAAAAGTGCATTTGAGGAGTGGCAAGGTAACCACACCCAGATAGATGATGTATTAATGATAGGTATTAAATTCTAACTAAAACACTATGAAAGAAAATTCATTTGCCAATTCAGAATTCATGGATTTTGTTTATTCCGTGCATGAGAATATGGTTAAAAATGATATTATGCTGATTTATGAAGGTGAAGTGAATCAGGATATCACAAAAACTTTTACAACCTTAACTCAAAAGAACCTGGAAGAGTCGGAAGCCAACCTTCCTATTAAAAAAAGGGTTTACCACGTAATGGTAGAGTGCTTGCAAAATATTGGAAAGCATTCCGATAATGCAGAATCCGGTCTTCCTGAAATACCCGGAACTGGTATTTTTATGGTTAGCAGGTCACCAGAAGGTTATTATGTGATTACAGGCAATCCGGTCGCCAATTCCCGTATTGACGAAATAGCTGAAATGATCGAAACTGTAAACAAGATGGATAAAGAGGAAATAAAAGCCTACTATAAGAAAAAAATTCTTGAGAGCAGAATTTCTGAAAAAGGTGGAGCAGGACTAGGTTTTATTGATATTGTAAAGAAGACCGGGAACAAAATTGAATTTCACTTCCAGAAAATAAACGATATAGCATCGTTCTTTGTAATGAAAACATATATTAACTAAGATCAGAAAATGGACGCACTTATAATTGAAGCTACAGACGAAACCCCCAAAGTAGTACTTGATCCGGGTAATAATATTTTTGAATTTTCAGGAAAATCACTTCCTGAAGATGTAACAACTTTTTACGGACCAGTACTTGAATGGCTGGATGGTTATGGACAATCGCCCAATGATAAAACCATTGTTAAGTTTAACCTGGTTTATTTCAATACTGCCTCTTCGAAGCTAATCTTAGATATCCTTTTCAAACTTGAAGAGTTTTATGAAGATGGAAACGATATTTCTGTTGAATGGCATTATCAGGAAGAGGATGAAGACATGGAAGAAGCTGGAGAAGAATATGCAGATTTAGTTGAAATGCCCTTAGAACTTAAGAGCTACGAATAGCTCTTTTTAGGAATAAAAAGTAAAAGCAAAAGTGCTTAAATTGGCCTTAATGAACCTATTTAAGCACTTTTTTGTTATCTTACGTACAAATACGTAGCAATAACTAAGACAAAAATCTACTACAAAATGGTATTAAATATTTAGTGGTAACTTGCACCAGTAACAATACTTTTGTAACAGTTAAACCCAATAACAAAATGAAAAAGATAGTTCTATTAGTTGCTCTTGTTGTCTCAGCTGTTGCATTCGGTTCATGTACTTCTTACACCTGCCCAACCTACTCTATGGAGACTCCACAACAAGCTCCTTCTCAATTGGATCAGCAGAATTTATAATCCTAAAACCATGTTGCGTTTTTTGAATCGTAAGAATAATTCTTATGAGCTAAGCAATCGGGAATTAGATAAGATTTTCGAAAGGTTTTTGTCTGACAATAAAATTTCTCTGAAGTTCTGCTCTACCCATAATCTATGCAAAGAAGCAATTTTTAAGATTGCCTCTAAAATAAAATGGTTTCAAAAGGAGTATAACTATGTACCCAATAAAGCCTATCTTATTCTGAGCAAACTTTCTTCTACCGAAAGAAAGTTGGTAGGACAGTTCTAAGTTGTGTACTTTAGCCTTACTATGGCTAAGGTTATTTATCAATACTTTAAAAAAGAAATCGATCAGAATAAGATATTAGTTCGAATTGATCCTACAACAATGGAAGGGCTGGAATTATTGGTAGCTGACTCGGGGCAGATCAAAAAGAACAACAGGCAATTTGACGAAGAAATCTACGAAGATCTTAAGGAAGATGAGTTTGTAGAAGCCAGCCCAATGGAGTTTAACCTTTATCTCTCCGGAATTACCAAATAAATTAATATTTCTCACAAAAGTCTTTAACTTTGTGGTGGCAAATCGGTACGACTAGCTCCTGCCAAACTCCCCCAGGTCCGGAAGGAAGCAAGGGTAGGCGGTTGTAGCAGTGCGATACTCGGTTTGCCTTTTTGTTTTTTTATTTAAAACAATCTTCTCAACTTCCTAAAAGTCACCAACAGTAATGTACATCATCAAGATCAAGGGAAAAGCCAAAATACCAGATTACATCCAGATAAGAGATGATGCTTTTATTTTGGTCGGTTATTTCAGAGCTGATCGCCCCCTGCCCGATCTTGAGAAGTTTGGCCTTAAAGAGCAGGAAAATTATTTGCAAACTCTCATAAAAGAATTACCTTTTGGGAAGCTAACAAAACTTGAGATTTAATGAATTTCACTTCAGAGCCAATAGTTTCTGTAAAAGAGGCAAGTATATTTCAGGACAATGAAACTGTTTTAAGCAATGTTAACTTCTCTATTAACAAAGGGGAGTTTGTTTACCTTATTGGTAGAACCGGAAGTGGCAAATCCTCATTGCTAAAGACCTTGTATGCAGATATACCTCTTAGGCTGGGTGATGTTCATGTGGCAGGGTATGAAATAAAAAATATCAGATCTAAGGATGTTCCTCATCTAAGAAGAAAACTAGGTATAATTTTTCAGGATTTCGAGCTTTTCCAGGACAGAACCGTATCGGAGAATCTCGAATTTGTAATGCGTGCAACAGGATGGAAAGATAGATCCAAAATAAAGAAACGCGCTACTGAAGTTTTAATGCAAGTTGGACTGGGTTCGGTGAGTAGCAAAATGCCTTTTCAACTCTCTGGTGGTGAGCAGCAACGTGTAGTAATTGCAAGAGCCTTGCTTAATGAACCCTCCATCCTACTGGCAGATGAACCTACCGGAAACCTGGACCCGGAAGTTTCACTTGGTATTTTTGAGCTATTCAAGCAAATAAACAAAAGTGGGACAGCCATTTTAATGGCCACCCACGATTTTAAGTTGATTGAAACTCATGCATTCAGAAGACTGGTCTGTGAGAATGGAAAATTGATTGATGAACAAAAAGACTAGTCCGCATAATCAATTTTTGCGTTTCCATAAGATGAGGTTATGGAAATAATCCTGTTGCCAGCATTCTTGCCATCTCCCAGAACTCCTTTATAAACTTTATGTTGAGCCTCCTCCCTTAAGTGAGAGTAGTCAAGAGGAATATCGCCATACCTTAGTGAGCAGTAGGTCATATCCGCATCAAGTGTAGCTCCAAAGCCCTTTTCAAATCCAAGTTCAATTGAACCATATTTCGATTGCAAATCAATTTTGTCAAAGTCCTTGGAAATCCATCCTACTTTTAACCCACCACCATGTAGTGATTCGAACGTTATTGATTTATACAGCTTTTTAATTGTTACGCTTCCATATTTTGATTCCCCGGACAATGTATTCACCTCGTCCATTTTTACATTACCATAACGATTTTCAACCTCCAATTCATTTGTCTTGTCCGATATGTCAAGGTTAGAGTAATTACTGGATAATTCTACAGAACCCATCGTACCAAGGCTTAAATTTGAATAGCTAACACTTAAATCTCCTGTTGATACCCCTTCAATCTCACCATTACTATAACTCATATCAAGCGCTGTTCTTCCTTTGCACTCATCGATTTTAAGGTTTCCATACGCTACATTAATCTCATTCTCTCCACTATTTTCATCCAAGTATAAATTCCCATAACTATTCTTAAGGTCATAAGCCAATGTTTTTGGTGCCTTAACCCAATACTCAATTTTAAGCTGCTCTCCGGACCTGTTGTTTATAGACCCATTGATATTTGTCCTAAAACTTAGCGCTTCCTTATTGCTATCGTTTATAACAATCTCAACATTTTCGACCATTTCTTTTGCCTGGCTGGCTGTTCTCTTTTTTGCTTCAATCTTTACCTTGAGCTCCACAGTTTTGTTGTCCCAAGTATCAATATGAATATCGCCATACTTGCCCGTAATGGCCAGGCTGCCCTTACCTGAAACGGAATAATTACGTTCTACTGTTTTTGTTTCTGTGTACTGTGCCATTACACCAAATGGCAAAACCAGTAATATTATTAAAATTCTTTTCATGATCAATTTATTAATTTATACCCCTTTTAAATCTCCACCTGCGTGTTATCTTCATTTTTCATTTCCTTTAAAACATCCATCTGTTTGTTAAGTAAATTAACCCGCGCCTGTAGGTTTTGAATCAGCGCATTGAGCACTTCATCACTCTGGCTCTGGCCATATTCCTTTTTAAGATCAGCATAATTAGCATCCAAAACAGCCCAATCACTCTCAAAATCAGTTTCTACATCCGGATAAGAAGCAGCAACAGTTTTAATTAAATTTTGTCTATCAGTTATAATTGAAGTGTAATACTTTTCTGTGGCAACAAATTCCCTATCAGCCACATTTGAATTGCCTGAGGAAATAATAGAGTTTTTATTTACATAAAACATAAGACCTAATGAAAAAGCAAAAAGAATAATGGCAGCCGCCCTCCAGAACATCATTCTTGAATGTTGTTTTGAAGAGGAATCCATTTTATCCTTTATCCCTTCCCAAATTGCTTCGTTAGGAGAAAGCGAATCAAACTCTTCTTTGTTTTCTCTGACAAATTTTTCCAGTTTATCCTGCATATCCCGTGTCATAATTATTCTCACTTAATAATTCCTTTAACTTTCTTTTCGCTCTATTGTATTGAGATTTTGAAGTAGAAACGCTTATGTTCAATACCTCAGATATCTCATTGTGGTCATAACCTTCCAAAAGATATAAACTCAACACAATTCGATAACCGTCAGGTAAAAGCTCAATGCATTCCTTAACTTTTTCAACTGTCATTTCCTGATCTTCATAATCAATTGAATTACTTTCAGGATACTCAGCTGTATCATTAAGCTCGTCAAACTCCATCTTTCTTGAGCGCAAATAGTTTAAGCTTGTGTTTATAACGATTCGCTTTAACCATGCTCCAAATGAAGCAGTACCTTTATAAGAACGTAGATTTTTAAATGCACTAACAAAAGCCTCCTGAACCAAATCCTCCGCCTGTTCAACATTATTACATATTCTGAAAGCTACATTGAGCATAGCTTTTGAATACAACTGATACAGTTTGTACTGAGCTACTCTATCGTTGTCAAGACAAGATTCGATAAGCTCTGCGTGAATATTTAGTTGTTTGGCTTCCAATTATCTAAATCTAATCAAAAGACAAAGGCAAACGAAAAGGGTTGCGTGGAAAAGAAAATTTCTTAAATTTTTTCAAAAAAAAAACGGGGTCGCAATTGTACCCCGTTAATACTTCCGTTCAGTAAGGCTTATTTGTTCAACTCATCAAGATTGGTTTTGGCTTGTTCGAAGTCAGGAGCAATAGCCAATGCTTGTTCAAAGGCCTTTTTTGCTTCTTCATTATTTCCCAATTCTTTATTGACCAGGCCCTTAAGATTAAGCACAGCTACTTTCATTGGATATTCCTTCGATATCTTATCCTTTGTTTGGAAAACAACTTTAGTACTACCTACCTCATTATTTTCTAAAAGAATATCAACATTAACATTGCATTCATTGTACTTTTTGAGATCGTATTGTAGAAATGCCATTTTATACAACGTATTAATGTCGGTAGTTGCCATATAAAGCTTTTCGTAGCTTGCAAGTGCTTTATCTTTCAAACCCAGGTTTTCATAAGAAGCACCACTTAATTCCAGAGCACCCAAATTATTAGGGTTAATGGCAAGAACATCTCTGCAAGTTAAAACTGCAGATGGGTATTTACCCGCATCAAAATAAAGGTATGCCAAATTGAACCGCAATGAGTCGTTTTGAGGTTCTAGTATAATAAGGTTGTATAAAGCACTTTTTGCTTCTGCAAAGTCATTGTACTGAATTGCCATTCGATAATGAGCATCATATAACCAATAAATGGGTGACTTATCCAATGTTTCAGGGCTTTCACTTTGCTCTCCCTTAACATCCTGTGCATTGGCTTTAATTCCAATGATAAACGCTGCTATTAAAAGCATTAAAATTGATCTCTTCATTCTTTCTATTATTCCTATTTTATTAACAAACCATATTTTGGAGCAATTTGAATCATTAATTCAAATGCTGACTCGTACTTATTTTCAATTTTTCCTTCAAGAATGGCTTCTCTGATCTCATCTTTTATCTCGCCAACCAAACGGGAAGGCTTCAAACCAAAATGCTCCATTATTATTTCACCAGTAATTGGGGGCTGAAAGTTTCTCAAATGATCTTTCTCCTCTACTTCCAGCAATTTGGATTCCACTTTTTTAAAATTGTCCAGATATCTTTTTACCTTCTCGTCATTTTTAGAAGTTATATCTGCCTTGCAGAGCATCATTAGAGCATCTATATCATCGCCCGTTTCAAAAAGTAATCTCCTTATTGCAGAGTCAGTGATATTCTCCTTAACCAGTGCAATGGGCCTTAAATGCAAACGAACTAACTTCTTAACAAATTGCATCTTTTCATTTAAAGGCAGCTTCAGATTTTTAAATATTCCAGGCACCATTCGGGAGCCCTTGTCCTCGTGCCCATGAAACGTCCACCCAACTTTTTTGCTGAATCTCTTTGTTGCAGGTTTTGCTATATCATGCAATATGGCAGCCCACCTAAGCCAAAGATCGTCTGAAACCTCTGCCACGTTATCAAGAACCTGAAGGGTATGGTAAAAGTTGTCTTTATGCGACTTCCCTTCTTTCTTTTCTACACCATGCAATGCCACCATTTCAGGAAAGATATACTTCAGGAGCCCTGAAATAAACAAAAGTTTAAATCCGTAAGAAGGCTGGGGAGCGCTTATTATTTTATTGAGCTCATCTGTAATTCTCTCCTGAGATACAATCTTAATTCTATCCAGGTTTTTTGTGATTGCTTCAAACGTGTTCGGTTCAATATCAAATCCGAGTTGAGTAGCAAATCGAATGGCTCGCATCATTCGTAAAGGGTCGTCAGAAAATGTAATTGATGGATCAAGTGGAGTTTTAATTAACTTCTTCTTTAAATCAGTCAATCCATCAAAGGGATCGATTAATTGCCCATAGCTTTCAGAATTAAGGCTTATGGCCATTGCGTTTATGGTAAAGTCCCTTCTGTTTTGATCGTCTTCAATAGTTCCGTTTTCAACGATGGGTTTACGGGAATTTTGTCTGTAAGATTCCTTGCGTGCTCCAACAAACTCCAATTCAAAATCACCGGTTTTTACCATAGCGGTACCAAAGGACTTGAAAACGGAGAGATTACTTTCTGCAAAAAGTTCATTTACCTTGTGCGCCAGTGCAATACCGCTTCCAACGCAAACAAAATCGATATCCTTTGATGGCCGTTTTAAAAGAATATCCCTCACAAATCCACCAATAACATAGGTTTCAAGCTGCAATTCGCTTGCAGCTTTTTTAACAATGGTGAAAACGTGTACATTTAGTTCGTTAGCGAAATTCATAAACAAAATCCAGTTGCAAAAGTAGCACTTTTGCAACTACAGGCAGAACCAAATTTGATCTTATCAGTTCTTCCTAAAAATACCTGCTCCTATATTGCTTTTGGAATGGAATGTTGGACAGGGTAAAATTTTATTCTTCCTACTAACTCTTCGTGGGTGGGTCACTAATTCAAACTCGTAAATTAAGGAAACTTCATGGGCACCACCAGTTCTGGCTGAAAGCTCTGATATGGTAAAGTCATAACTATAGCCAAATTCAAAATAGTTAAATATTAATCCCATACTGAATATTGCCGCATCTCTTGTAGACTTTCCATTATAGTCCTCAATAAATGGTACACCTCTGTACCATAAACCAACCACAACCGGAGCAACCATGTATTGAATACCCACGTCTAATTGATGGGTGCCTCCTTGATAACGATACATAAATGAAGGAGATACGGAAGATATTTGCTGCGTTCTATGATGATCACCATATATAGGTAGCCTTACTCCTCCATGAACAACTATTTTCAAAGGCCAGCGGCTGTCACCATCAATAATTGAGACGTTTGGCTGGTTAAGATGATAAACGGAAGCACCAATCCAGCTATTGGAGCTATAAAGAAGCAAACCGGCTCCCGTATCAAAATATTGGATTTGATTTAGCTTAGCCACATTGGGGTCAAGCGATGGTGGCAGCGTTCCGTTGGAATAATCAAGTTGGTCGCCAAAGAGCAACTTATTTGCATCAAACGTATTAAACGAATAGCCAAAATAAAGGCCAGGAGAAAAAACCCAGTTTCCCACCATGATCTTATAGGAATAGCTGAACCTTGCAGATGTATTCCTCAATTCCGCTGACCCGGCTTTATCGGTCACTACCTGTATTCCAAATCCACTTTTAAGTTCAGGCCTCCAGAAATCGTACGAAGCCGCCATGGTCTGAAAAGCCTGAGGGAGATTAGGCCATTGCACCCTACCATTAAAAATAACACGATGAGCAGCTGTAGAACCTGTAAAGCCAGGATTAACCTCCATTGGTGCAGCGTAGTACTGAGAAAAGGAAGGATCAATCTGGGCATATGCCTCAAATGCTATTCCAAAGATTACTAAAATGGTAAGAATACGTTTTCTCATCTTAACAAATATAAACATTCTATCGAATCAAGTTAACATCTCCAACAACAGTTGTCTGCTGGCCTGAAACATACACCAGTTCTAATTTATACACATATACACCGGCAGGCATTAACTTACCTGTATTAAAATGGCGTCCGTTCCATCCCACTTCTTTATTATCACTTTCGAAAAGTAAATGTCCCCAACGATCAAATATCTGCATCATAAATCCATCATCTCTAACCCCTTTTATTCGAGGCAGGAACACAGAGTTAGATCCTGTTGGTGATCCTGGATCAGGCGATGTACTGCTACCATCACCTGTTCCCGGGAAGAAACCATTCGGAACATCAGAAGTGCCTGATTCAACTACTGTAACTGCTTTCTCAATAAGCAATGTATCACTACATCCTGTAGATGAGTTGATAGCAATTAATGAGACATCATATACCCCGGGCTCTGTATAGTGGAAAGAGGGCTCAAACTCTTCCGATTCAGGAATACCATCCCCATTGAAATCCCACTCGAACTCATCAGCCAGTTTACTCAGGTTCGCAGTAAACATAATCTGATCTGGTAAGAAGACCGTTTCAGGTCTTACGGAGAAGGATGCCGTAGGTATCTCATAAATCTCAATATATCCCAATTTGGTTTCCGTATCAGTTACTCCCAAAGGATTACTACCGGAAAGGGTAACGTTAATAACCCCTGCCTTATTAAATGTTATTTCAGGATTCTCAAGTGTTGAAGTACCAATTGTTTTCCCTGTATCATCTACAAACTCCCAAACATAGGTATCAGGATCTACTGAGGTGGAAAGATTTGTAAACTGAATCGTCAGTGGCAAACATCCTTCTGTAACATCTGCTTCAAAATCAACTACAGGGATTGTAGGTTCCACTGTGATTATTTGCGTTTTAACAGATTCACAAACCCCATTAGGATCTTGTATAGTTAATTTCAACTCATATTCTCCGAAGGAGTCATAGGTATGTGAACCAGGATCAACATTTGTGGTTGACTGGCCATCTCCCCACTCCCAAAGAGTAATCCATGAAGCTTTTTGACCTGTTGTATTGGTAACGGTAATAGTCGGGTTAGTTATGGAAATTGTAGTGCTTGGGGCTACTGTGAAATCAGCCAAAACCTCAGGATAAACGGTTATTTCCGTAATAACTTGATCACCACATCCATTACGTTCTCCCTCGTAAACAACTTCGTAAATTATATTAGAAGTAGTAGTATTACTTAGTGTGTAACTAACATTCTTAGAGGTCTGTATATCATTTTCATCACTAGTTGATTTCTCTCTCCAGTACCAACGGTTTGTTAAAACGCCCTGAGAGTTGTTTTCAAAATTGACTGTTAGCGGACTACAACCCTCTGTTTCGCTTGGAGTAATGTTAAGTGAAACACCCGCATTTATAGTCACATTATCCATCATACTATTGGTACAAACAACTGTACCATTGGTTATAGTAGCTATTAATGTAGGTGAGAATGAAATATTACTCGTGGTTGAGTTATTAACATAAGTATGTGTTACAGTTGGATCACTAGAGGTGAAAATTGGAGAGCCATCTCCAAAGTTCCAATCATACTGCGTGCCAGGCTGAATATCATTATTGGTAAACGTTACCTCAAGAGGTGTGCAGTCTTCATCTACATCCATTGTAAAATCAGCTACGGGGTGTTCAACCGTAACAGTTACATTTTGCCCCGCAAGAATTTGCTCACAGCCATTAACATCCTTTATACTTTTAAACGTGTAAGTTGTTGATGCAGTTAGATTATTGAGAGCAATAAAATGCGAGTTAGCAATATTGGAAACGGTTATATCACTAGAACCATCGTTATAAACAATCTCAAATGGAGCAGTACCAACTGTCATGGCAAAACTTAACAATGCATTACCACCATAACAAACAACGGGCTGGTCAATTGAAATAGTACCATCAGGAAGCGGATCAACATATACCTGAACATTAACAGTGTTTCCAACACAGCTTAAAGCACTAGGCCCGAAAGGTGTTACCTGATATACAATAACCTGTCTCGAAGAGGTTGAATTCACAAAGGTATCTCCAATAGGGTTGCTACTTGGTGCAACTCGTGCAGAGCCACCTGTAACGCCTGCGGGAAGAGTTGGTGCAGGCCAGGTAAATGTTGTGCCTGCCAAACCATTTGAGGTACTTATGGTGTAGTTTAATGCTTCATTACTACATATTACTTCGGATTGACCAGGAGTAATAATTGGTAATGGATCAACGGTAACCACTTCAATTATACTAGAACCTGTACAACTTAGTCCGCCAGCAGCTCCTGGAGCCAGGGGTGTTATTGTGTAGGTAACAGTTTGAGAAGAGTTACCTACATTCACCAGATTGTCGGATATAACATATCCATTAGGCAAGAAGCTTAATGAAGGCGAAAATCCTGAAACTGTACCGCTTGATGCTGACGCAGTGACATTAAAAACAACACTACCTGCAGATGGTGTAGAAGGAGATGTTAATGTAATATCTGCTACGTCATTACTACAAATGGTAGGTTTGGTATTATTAGCAATAGCTGTGAAGTCAGGTTCTACCGTAACTGAAATAATACCGGCAGGCCCTAGACACCCTGAACCAGAAACAGGTACAACAGTGTAGTCTACCACTAAAGTACCATTTGTGGTATTTACGTATGAATCTGTTGACAAATATGCACTTGCTACACCATTGGCCGGAACAACTGCATTTACTCCAGGTGTTAACCCAACAGGTACACTTACACCCGTAACATTGTAATTTGCAGCAGGAGTACTTGAAGCCGTGGTACCAAACACTACAGTAGTATTAGATCCACTACAAACAGTTTCATTCAAATTACTAGCCAGCGCTGGAGCAGGATTTACTGTAAATATCACCTGCTGAGTAGCTCCTTCACAACCATCAGCTGAAACTGGAACTATATTGTATCTTGCTTGCTTAGCTACATTTGAAGTATTTGTATAGGTATCTCCAGCAATAGCATTTGCCGCCTGACCATTGCCTATTGAAGCATTAGAGCCTCCCGGAACAAGACCTGCATCAAAAGTAATACCAACAATATTATAAGAAACAGCTGCTATTGAACCGACATCTTCTGCTAATATTACACCGGAAGGAACATCACTACATACCGGTGCAGGACTTAAGGAAGGATCTAAGACCGGTTGAGGATGAATAGTTAATGTTATGGTAAGCTGGTCTCCAACACAGCCTTGCGGGCTAACAGGAGCCACAATATAATCAACTTTTAAATCACCAGATGTAGTGTTTTGATAGGTATCGTTTTGGACATAACTATCTGCAACACCATTGGCTGGGAACACATTAGTACCTCCTGCAATAAGACCACCAGCAGGAGTTACGGAAATAAGATTATAATTTGCCGCTGCTACTGAAGTTCCATTTGTAGAAAATACCAGACCGCTCACTTCATTGCTACAAACAGTTCTGTTTAAACCTGGGTTAATTACTGGTTCAGGATTTATTGAAACCGTAATAAACTCGCTATCCCCTTTACAACCTAATGCACTATTACCCTTAATCTCATAGGTTACATTTATTGGACTTGCTGTTTGGTTGGTATATGCATCTGCATTCAAATAACCAGAAGCAACTGCCAACCCTGGAATTGCCGCATTTGTGCCACTCGCAGTCAAGCCAGCAGGTATGGTTACGCTTACAACATCATAATTTGTTGCGGCAACCGATGTTCCGCTAACTCCCAAATTAATACCGATAGAATTATCGCTGCAAACGGTAGCTGTTATAGCTGGATTAATAACCGGTTCAGGATTTATTGTAACTGTAATTATTCTGGAATCACCTTCGCAGCCAGCACCACTAACACCTTTTACCTCATATAAAACGTTAATTGGCGAATTGGTTTTATTTGTATACTTATCTCCACTAAAGTAACCTGGAGCTACAGAGTTTGCAGGAACTGCTACATTGCTTCCTGCTGCCGTTAGCCCAGCAGGAACAGTTACAGAAACAATATTGTAGCTGGCTGCGGCAACCGAACCTGCCTCAACGCTTAACGAAACTCCAACAGGATCATCGCTACAAACAGAAGTGTTTAATCCTGTATTTACAACTGGTTCAGGATCAACTGTAATTGTTATGAATTTACTATTTCCCTCGCAAGTAGAACCGCTTTCTGGCCTGGCTTCGTAAATAACAGTTAAAGGACCTCCTGTTGTATTTGTATATGAATCGTTTGAAAGATAACTATCCATTACTCCGGATTGAGGAATTGTGGCATTTGTTCCACCTGGCACTAAGCCAGCATCAATAGTTATACCTATTACATTGTAGGTAGAAGCTCCCACAGATACGCCATTTGTAACCAGGATAAGGCCAACAGGTTCATCACTGCAAACAGTTTTATCCAAACCATTGTCAATAACAGGCTCGGGATCAATGGTAACAACAATAAATTCGCTCGGTCCTATACAGGATGTTGCACTTACACCTTTTACTTCATAAATCACATTAAGTGGAATAGAAGTAGTATTTGTGTACGTATCAGATGCTATATAGTTAACCGCCACTCCATTGGCAATTCCAACATTTGTTCCCCCTGGAATCAAACTTGGATTTGGTGTTATTCCAACCACATTATAGCTGGAAGCGGCAACGGATCCCCCATTAACTGAAAAGTTAACTCCTATTGCAATATCGCTGCAAACAGTTGCATCAAGTGCAGGATTTATAACTGGTCCTGGTTCTATAGTTATAGTTATAAACTCACTGTCTCCTTCACAAGCAGAAAAACTAACCCCTCTAACTTCGTATTCCACATCATGAGGTGAGTTTGTGGTATTTGTAAATACATCCCCAGATAAATAGGCGGCAGCTACTCCGGAAGCAGGGATAGCGGCATTACTTCCAGATGGAGTTAAGTTAGGGTCAATCGTTACCCCGATTATATTATAGTTACTCGCTCCAATTGAAATACCATCGGTATTTAAGACTAGACCTGTTGCCAAACCACTACAAACCACATCATCTAACCCGGTATCAACCACCGGGTCAGGATTAACCACCACGTTAATTAATTCAATATCCCCAACACATCCATCTGCACTATTACCTCTTACCTCATAAACTACATTAAGTGCTCCTGCTGTTTGGTTTGTGTATGTATCATTTGTGAAGTACCCAGCCACAACATTATTAGCTGCAATCACATTTGTTACTCCAGGTGTTAATCCCGGATCAACAGTGATACTTAAAACATCATAGTTTGCTGCGCCTACTGATGTACCGTTTGTTGCAAGAGTTATTCCAACAGGATCATCGCTACAAATTGTTGTACCTAAGCCGAGGTTGATTACTGGTTCAGGACTTATGGTAACGGTTATAAATTCGCTATCTCCAATACAGCCAGCGGCACTAACTCCTCTTACCTCATAAACAACATCTTGGGATAGGCTGGAAACATTAGTGTAGATATCACCTGAAATGTAATTTGCAGCCTGTCCGCTTGCAGGAATAGCCACATTGCCTGCATTTGGAGTTAATGAGCCAGGAATGGTAACACCTATAATATTATAACCTGTCGGAGCAATGGAAACCCCGTCTCCTGCGAAAATAACACCAACAGCATTATCACTGCATACAGTCGTGCTCAGACTGTTATTCATTACAGGTTCCGGATCGATAGTAATTGTAATTATTTGTACATCTCCAAGACAACCTGCAGCACTAACACCACGCACCTCATATGTTACGTCAATCGAACCGTTGGTGGTATTAGTATACTTGTCATTAGCTACGTATGCAGCTCCTATTCCACTTGCCGGCACAACATTGCTTCCACCTGCAGTTAGACCAGCACCAACATTAACCGCAATTAGATTATATGTTGCTGCTGCTACTGACACAACATCTGTATTGAAGTTTAACCCAATAGCAAGATCACTACATACATTCGTGTCCAAAGTTGGATCAATTACCGGTTCAGGATTTATGGTAGCGATAATAAATTCACTATCTCCTACACATCCGGCAGCACTGACCGCCTGAACTTCATATGTTACATTAATTGCACCATTGGTTGTATTTGTAAATAAATCGCTGGCAATATAGTTGGCTGCTACCCCGTTAGATACTATTGCATTACTGCCATCTGGCGTAAGCCCGGCAGGTACATTAATACTAACCAGGTTATAATTTAAAGCTCCAATAGAGGCAGCATCCGTAGCCAGATTGATACCAACAGCGTTGTCACTACATACGGTAGCATCTAACGAGTTACTAACAACAGGCTCTGGATTTATTGTAGCAACAATAAACTCGCTATCTCCAACACACCCTGCTCCACTTACTCCACGTACTTCATAAGTAACAGTCAACGGGCCAAGTGTCTTATTTGTGTAGGTATCTCCGGCAAAATAATTATTCGCAACCCCATTAGCGGCTGCAACATTACCTCCTCCTGCTATTAGCCCTGCATCAACAGAAATCGAAATTAAATTGAACGTAGCAGCTGCAACAGAAATACCATCGCTTGCCATAATAATTCCAACAGATCCATCACTACAAACAGTAGCATCCAATCCAGGATCAATTACCGGTTCAGGATTAATTGTGACATTAATAAATTCACTTTGACTCTCACAACCAGTAGCACTTACACCAGTAACTTCATATATTACATCAAGTGAGGCAGCAGTTTTATTGGTATAGCTATCATTAAACAAATACCCCGCTACCACCGTATTGGCAGGTATTACTACATTGGTCCCCGCTGCTGTTACACCAGCTGGAATTGAAATTGATTTGATATTATAATTTGCTGCTGCAACCGATGTTCCATTGGTTGCCAAAGTCAGATTTATATTGTTGTCAGAACAAACGGTTTTGTCAAGGGCAGAACTAATTACAGGTTCTGGTTCTATCACAATTGTGATTGCTCTAACATCTCCTGTACAACCAGCAGCGCTATTACCTTGAACATTATAGGTGACATTAAGCGAACTGCTCGTGGGATTGTAATACGTATCTGATGACAAATAGCCTGGAGCAACTGCATTGCCAGGGATGACTGCATTTGTCCCACCTGCAGTTAGCCCAACAGGAACAGACACTGATAAGACATTATAACTTGCAGCCGCTACTGAAGTTGCAGCCGTTGCCAGATTTAAACCAATTGCGTCATTGCTACATACTGTCGTTCCTAATGAATTAGCTACAACTGGTTCTGGGTCAATGGTAATATTAATAAACTCGCTATCCCCTATACAGGCCGAGGCGCTTACCCCTTTTACCTCATATATTACTGTAATTGCAGAGTTTGTTTGATTTGTGTAGGTATCTCCAGCCAAATATCCGGCTGCAACCCCATTAGCAGGAACAACCGCATTAGCTCCGGCTGAAAGCCCTGCTGGTATAGTAACAGCCACAATATTGTAATTCGCAGCAGCAACCGATGTACCATTGGTATTTAGTGTAAGTCCAATTGCGGCATCACTACAAACAGTAGCATCCAATCCTGGGTCAATAACAGGTTCTGGATTAATGGTTACGGAAATAGTCCTAATATCTCCAATACATCCCGCACCACTTACTCCTTGGACATCGTATTGGACTATTAGAGCTCCTGAAGTCTGGTTGGTATACTTATCGGTAGATAAATAATTTGAAGCCACTCCACTTGCAGGTACGGCTGCATTAGTTCCTGCTGCTGTTATCCCAACTGGAATATTTACAGAAACGATATTATAGTTTGCTGCTGCTATTGATGTCCCGTTATTGGTAAGCGTTATGCCAATTGAACCATCACTACAAACGGTTGTATTCAGGGCCAAACTAATTACAGGCTCAGGATCAACGGTGACCACAATAAATTCTGAGTCACCCTTGCAACCCGTACCTCCTGCAGTACCTCTTACCTCATAGGTAGCGGTTAAAGATCCGTTTGTCGTATTGGTATATTTGTCTCCAGAAATATAGGAAGCCAGAACACCATTTGCAGGTAGTACATTTGTGCCAGCAGCTGTTAAACCCGGGTCCAACGTAATTCCTAGCACATCGTAACTTGCGGCTGCAACAGAGGTGCCGTTTGTACTTAAAGTAACACCAATTGCTAAATGGCTACATACAGTTACATCAAGTGCCGGATTTATTACAGGCTCAGGGTCAACTGTTAACGTAATAAACTCACTATCTCCCACACAGCCCGCAGCACTTACTCCCTGAACTTCATAAATCACATCTATTGCTGCCGCAGTCTTGTTTGTATAACTATCAGAAGCAATGTATGTATCTACTACGTTGCTAGCAGGGAAAATTACATTTGTACCTGCAGCTGTAGCTCCGGCCGGAATGGTAACATCAACCAGGTTATAATTGGTAGCTGGTATAGCTGTTCCTACCGAAGATAACGTAATACCTGAAGCATCATCACTGCACACACTTGTACTCAGACTTCCATTGATTACCGGCTCAGGATCTATGGTTACAACAATAGGTTGAATCTTTCCAATACATCCATCTACACTAACTCCCTGTACCTGGTAAGTCACATCTATCGGCAATGTGGTCTGATTTTTATATTTATCAGAGGCAATAAAATTGTTTGCAACTCCATTGGATGGGAAAGCCGCATTGCTTCCCCCAGGCACCAATCCTCCTGGTATCGAAACATTTACAAGGTTGTAATTAGCTGCCGCTACAGAAACACCATTGGTTGCAAGATTTAAAGCGATAGCGTTATCACTACAAACCGTTTTATCAAGTAAGGTGCTAACAACAGGTTCCGGGTTTATTGTTGCATTAATTACCAAAGCATCACCGGGACATCCATCTGCACTTACGGGAACTGCTGTGTATTGAACCACAAGTGGAGCGTTCCCTGTATTTGTATATGTATCATTAATCAGGTAATTAGCAGCTACTCCTGTTTGAGGAACTACAGCATTAGTTCCTGCCGTTAATCCACCTGGTATTATAACTCCGGTAATATTATAACTTGAAGCTAACACACTTCCTGCTGCAGTATTTAGCGTTAACCCAATGGCTACATCGCTACACTCGGTTACTCCCAAACCTGTTGCCATAATTGGTTCAGGATCTATGGTTGCTATTACGTTGACCGAATTGCCCGCACAGTTATCTGCACTTATTGGAGTAACCGTGTAGGTAACGTTCAGCGGACCGCCCGTTTTATTCGTATAATTATCATTAAAAATGGCAGCTGAAGTTAATCCGTTTCCAGTCGTAGGTCCTACATTGGCAACTAAACCAGGAGCCACGCTCGCTGTAATATTATAAGAGGCAGCAGCTACAGGACTACTTCCATCTGCGGCTAATGTTATACTAATATTATCGTCACTACAAACGGTCGTATTTAAACCAGCATCCAAAATAGGACGTTTATTTACAGTTACCGGTTTTGTTGCCGTTCCACCAGAACAACCACCTGAGGAAGATGGAATTACCTGAACATTGCCACCTGTAGATCCAAAATTCACCGTAATAGAGTTTGTACCCTGCCCTAAAATAATAGAAGCTCCTGTTGGTACTGTCCATGCATAGGTTGTATTGGGTGTATTGGTAACACTATACACAATACCTGTTTCATTTTCACAAACCGCAGCAGCTCCAGCAATGGCAGAAATTGGAGGAGAACCTTGAACCGTAATACTTAATTGCTGTACATTGCCATCACAACCTTCAGGATTCACTTCAGTTACTTCCAGGGTTTGTACAGTTGCCGTTGGAAATTGCAGCAGAACAAAAAAGTCGTTAATTGTTCCTCCTGCGAAAACAGTAAATTGACCAGGTATATTCCAATTATATGTAGTGCCAACTGGTCCTGGGGTAATTTGATACAAAGAAGTAGCACCACCAACACATTGAGTATTTGCTCCTAAAATCGGGTTATCTGCAGGCCTGGGATTTACAGTGATAGTGACTACGGCATCATTCGTACAACTTTGCCCGGAGGCAGTTTCTGTAACTCTTGGATAGAATAACTGGTTATTTACTGCAGAGGCGTTGGTCGGATCAGGAACCAAAACAGTGTGTGTTGCATTTGTAAACCATGTAACCGTTCTGTTGGCTAAGCCATTTGATACATCATCATCCAAATCAGTTAGGTTGATCCCTGATTTAGTGCCACTTCCCACAGGAAAATCTTCACAAAACTCGGTTTCTGCAGCATTTACACCTGCATCTTGGTCAATAGCATCAGGACGAGAAACAATTGTAAATGTAAGTGTTCCGTCTTTGGTACAATTTGGTGTTACATCTGTTCTAGTAACTCGAGTATATACTATGTTCGAAACTGTTGTTACCGAATGATTTGTTGGTGGGTTAATTAAATCCCCGGGAGTTCTTCCAGGTGCACTAAAATATTCAATTGTTCTGTTTGTGCTACCAACAATACCTGTAACGTCATCGTTGTAAACCGTAAGATCTGGAATCAGATAAGAATTCCCACCAAATGCATCTTCACAAACACTTGGTGTTGAGTCTAATGCGTCAGGCAATGTATGTCGAGTGACATCATAGTTATCTGAACTGGTTGCGCAAACCCCTAATGCAGTTGTTACTGTCCAGGTAAAAGTGTATGTTCCAAGAGGTATATTTCTTGCTGTAGTACCGGGATCATTTGCATTATCAAAAGTTATTGAACCATTACTTGCGGTCCATGTACCTGTTCCCCCATTATCAGCCGCAGTTGCATTTAGTACAAAAGTGTCATCACAGGTACCAACTACGGCCGGAGGTGTGCCAATTGGGGTCGAATCTTCAGCGTTTGCTAAAGAGGGCTGTTTATCTTCTGTCTGTGTAACAGAAGCAGCATTTAAGCTTTGACAATTGGTCGGGGCCGTGGTGCTTTCCACAACAGCATAAAAGGTTGCAGTTGTAGAAGCAGTTGGCGTAAAGATTTCATTCTGAGAGCCTGATGCTGTACCAAAACCAGGGTCTGCATCTACTGTTAAACCAGCATCCTGATACCAATGAATAATATTGCCCGCAGGCGGAGCATCCACGCTAAGAGCTACACCACCTCCTGTTTCACAGGAAATATTATTAACAGGATTAGTAGCATTTGCAGGACGGGGATTAATAACCACATTAACGGGCCCTAAAGGTGTAACAGAACAACCTGTTTGATAAATAACACTTGTAATGGTAAATGCGTAGGTTCCGGGAGTACTTGAAAAGTCAGCAGCATATCCAGTTGGTAATGTAATAGTAAACGGTGGAACTGCTGTTGATGAGGCACCTAGAATACTTCTGTTATTTCCATTTACAGTCCAGTAAATATCATAATCGCCTGCCAGGTCAAATTCAACGACAACACCTGGTGATGTTGTTGCAGCTCCATCATCGCATACCGCTGTTTCAGGAGTAATACTGTTCATATTAGGTGGGATACCTCCCACATTACTTACTACAGCTGAGCCGGTAATATTAGCATCTGGTGCAGTGGTTATACAGTTTGCGTCCTCAACGGAAACAATTGTATACGTACCTACCGCTGGGTTGGAGATGCTATAGGGCGAAGTAATTCCATTAACTGCTGCCTGAGGTGTACCATCTATGGCATAAATAAGATTAAATGTTCCGGTACCTCCCATTGCAAAAACTACGTCAGGGGCAGGATTTGGAAAACAAACAGCTCCCCCTCCTGAAACGTCTCCTGTAGGCAATGAGTTGATCGTAACAACTACTCCATTTGATAATGCACTTTCGCAATTGCCAACACCTATTGTTTTAACATGGTAAGTACCTGATTGAGCAACTGTAGTCAAACTGAGCTGATTACTAGCTCCTGATTGAACAGGAGTTACAAAATCCGGGGCTTTGTACCACTCGAATGTAATAGCAGCTCCACCAACATTAGACGACTGAAGAATTGTACTGCTTCCGTCTTCACAAATCGTTAGCCCATCTCCGACTTCTGAAATGGTTGGTTTTGGTGGAATAGGATTTATAGTAATTACCACATCCTCACTAGTGGATGTACAACTTTGTCCATCCTGAACATTGGTTACTGTGATTGTATAGGTTGCAGTTTGGGGCACAAAAGTATTATTAACCAAAGTTTGTGCAATGGTATATGGGTGGGTTTCCGGACCACCATTACTTGCTCCGGTAACAAAACCTACAGATCCAGAAGTAGCAACCGTCCAATTATACCGCTGATTTGCATCGGAATTTGAATTATGATCAAGGACAATGTTGGTTGTTCCGCCACTACACATGGTTTCATCCCCAGATGTGATAAGAGTGGGAGTTAAGTAAGTAAAGAAATCTGCTCCTTCGGTTGTTACAGTACAACCCGCATTAGAGGCAGGGTTTGCTACTGTAACCCTCATGTTCCACGTTCTTCGGTTTGTTGTAGCTCCTAAATGATTTACGACAAGACCATTAAATGTTGAGCTTGTAATTGGACCCACAGTATACTCTGGTGAAGCAAATGAGGAATTATTATCTATTTCCCAATAATAAGTTGTTTGACCTGGAACTGTATTGGTAGTTCCAGAGGCATCAAGATCTAATGTAACCATGTCACACTGAGATGCACCACTAACAATGGTATACGAAGGACTGGGAACCGGATTATCATAGACCTCCAATGTTACCTCTACCGGCTCACTTTCGCAGTTTGTCGCCCCACCGGTTCTTTGAGTTACCCAATAAGAATACGAATTAGCAGCAGCACTACTGGCCCCATGTGCAGCAGGGTTGAAATTATTAGGCGGTCCGCCTGTACTTAAAAGATTAGCTAAGGGATTAGTCCATTTATTATCATCATACCAGTTTATTTCGGTAGCCCCTCCATCAATATTCCCAACCGTAAGTATTGGTATAGCATCACCAACACATATTTTTTGATCAGTTACCGTAAGCTGTGCAGGTATATCAACAATTTCAATATTATAAGTTCTTGTTATGGGAGCACTACTTGCATAAAAAGGAGGGCCCCCAAGAGGTGATGGAACAGTGCCCAATGGATTATAAATGTTATACGTCATTGGAGCTTGATTCGGATTCAATCCATTTGCATCACCCACATTATCATCAAAAGGATTACACGTATTCCAGCTTCTTAATGTGACTACAAATATTTCTCCTACATTAGTACCTATAGTAGGCATTTGGACATCAAGGGTATTACTATTGGGGGTAGTAACAGAGGCAGGCAAATACTCTGGCACTCCATAAACCGGCAATTCGGAAGCATCGTAATAGACTCCATCAATTGCAATTTTTTCGGTATTCGGAGCACCCAAGCCACCGGTAGTCACGGTATTAGAGGTACCATACACCCATTGCACCCATCTTGCTTGCTGATTTTGGTTACTTACATTTGTCTCAAATGGAGGTGTACAATTAAAGGTACTTGCATCATCTAATATAACTGCTGAATCATCTCCTTTACATATCTCAACGGTCTCTCCCACTTCTGCACCTGCTGAAGCAGGATTCTGATTAATATCATGTGTTCCAATATTCGAATTGGCAATATCATCCCAAACTACTATTTCACGATCCACATATCCATTCGCATTAAAGCAGGTACCACTACCTACAATGATTAGCCTAGCTCTCACATGATAGGTACAAGTAGACCCCAGTTTTGGATAAATGTGTGAGGTAGTCGCTTCATAACCGCTTGCAAATCCGGCATTTACCCATGTGGCATTCACATTATCCCTATTACTAATATCATTATCAAAATCCCAAAAAAACTGAATTACATAATCACCAGCTACTGAACCTACATCCTCAGCCGGAAATAAAAATCGCATTCTAAAGTTCACAGACCTGGGTGAGCATACTGAAGTTGGATCAGGTGCAAACGTGATATCCTGCCCGGTAATATCATCACATATGTAACTTGCTGCAAAATCCTCTTCGCAAGGTACTTCTACTGATGGATTAACTACTTCACCATCTATGTAAAACGTATTCTCGTTTTCCCCTCCCTCAAAAAAAGTAGTAGCCTCTGTATCATTTGTAAAGGCTTCTGACTCAACAAAATCCTTTGCCAATGGAATAGATGGAACTTCCTTTATTCCTTCGGCAAACGAAAAAAACAATAACAAAACCGGAAGGAGAAACAAGACCTTAAGTTTTGAGGAAGAAGCAGAACGCATTTGCAAGTAGGTTAAGTTAGTTTAGTATAAAATCTGCAAGCCACTTATAGATATTTAGATACCCTTAATTATCTATTTGTAACCATTATCGCAAAACTTTATATCTAGATGGTTTTTATAACTGGTAAAAATTAACATTCCTAAGCTAAAATCCAACTAAAGATATACCTTTGCATCCCATAAGTTGATAAAAACCTAACATTATCCGAATATCCTGCTTATGGCCTCCAAAAAATCTGCAAAGTACATTTTTGTTACCGGTGGAGTTACGTCTTCATTGGGTAAAGGCATTATTGCTGCTTCATTAGCCAAGCTACTTCAGACAAGAGGTTTTTCTGTTACTATTCAAAAATTTGACCCTTACATAAATATAGACCCAGGTACATTAAACCCATATGAGCATGGCGAATGTTATGTAACGGATGACGGTGCCGAAACGGACCTGGATTTGGGCCATTATGAGCGCTTTTTAAACGTACCAACTTCTCAGGACAACAATGTAACAACAGGTAGGATTTACAATAACGTAATTACCAAGGAACGAAGAGGGGATTATTTGGGCAAAACTGTACAGGTGATTCCTCACATAACTGACGAGCTTAAGTACAATTTTTTTAAGCTTGGTGAAACCGGTAAATACGACATCGTAATAACTGAAATTGGGGGTTGCGTAGGTGATATTGAATCACTTCCATTTATTGAAGCAGTGCGGCAGGCTAAGATGGAGTTAGGCCCTCATGATTTTGTTTCAATCCACCTAACACTTATCCCTTATTTGGCTGCAGCAAAAGAGCTCAAAACAAAGCCAACACAGCATTCGGTTAAGCAATTGCAGGAAGCAGGTATCCAAACAGATATTTTGGTTTGCCGTACAGAAAAGCATCTTCCGATCGATCTGAGAAAAAAACTAGCGCTTTTCTGCAACGTGCAGTACAGCGATGTGATTGAGGCGATGGACGCAGAAACAATTTACGATGTACCCATATTAATGCGCAAAGAAAAGCTGGCCGAACGGGTGCTTACCAAACTTAAACTACCCAAATCAGAACCTGACCTGGAAGACTGGAAAGATTTTCTGGGTCGTTTAAAAAACCCCACCGAGGAGGTTACAATTGGGCTTGTGGGCAAGTATGTTGAACTGCCGGATGCCTATAAATCAATAGCAGAGGCTTTCATGCATGCCGGTGCAAAAAACGAATGTGCCGTTGAAGTTAAATGGATATCTTCTGAAAAAATAACAAACGATAATGCTGCCACAATTTTACACGATCTGGATGGGGTGCTTGTTGCTCCGGGTTTTGGCGAACGAGGAATTGAGGGCAAAATAGAGGCTATACGCTACGTGCGGGAGAATAAAATACCATTCTTTGGAGTATGTCTGGGTATGCAATGTGCTGTTACTGAGTTTGCACGAAACGTACTAGGCTATAAAAAAGCGGCCTCAACAGAAATGGATGAAAATACACCGCACCCTGTAATCGACATAATGGAAGAGCAGAAAAATATTACAAAAATGGGTGGTACCATGCGATTAGGGGCTTATCCTTGCACCATTAAAAAGGGGACAAAGGCTTTTGTAGCCTATGGCAAGCAAAACATAAGTGAGCGCCACAGACATCGCTATGAGTATAACAACAAATATTTAAAAGAAATGGAAAGTGCAGGTCTTAAAGCAAGCGGCATTAATCCAGACACAAAGCTTGTTGAAATAGTTGAACTGGAAGGACACCCATGGTTTGTAGGCACTCAGTACCATCCTGAACTGAAAAGCACGGTTCAAAACCCTCACCCACTTTTTGTGCAGTTTATTAAAGCAAGTCTTAATTACAAAAAATCAAAGTCGGAATAATTAAATACAATGGATAGAAATCAAGCAACAGGTTTATTGGTTATAAGCCTCATGATTCTGGTTTATTTTTACTTCTTTGGAGGAGCTCCTCAGAAACCGGAACAAGCTGAACCAGCAACTAAAACAGAGATACAACAAAAACCACAAGCTCAGATTAGCGCACCCCAAATTGTGCCAGATTCAGCTCAGCACAAGGTCGACCAAATGCAATACGGCAGTTTAGCCTCAGCTGCATCAGGTACTGAAAACCTTATTACTGTTGAAAACAATGATTTAAGGCTAGTTTTTAGCAATAAAGGAGGGGTTATTAAGGAAGTGGAACTAAAAAAGTTTAAAACCTACGACCAAACCCCACTTACATTAGTTACTCCTGAAAGCAGTCAGCAAAAACTCATAGCCCAGCAAAACGGCAAAGAACTAAACCTTTACGACCTTTATTACACTGCAGACCAAAAAACGATAAACGATACGCTTTTAATAACATTTACTGCTAAAAACACTAATGGTGAATTTATTAAACAGGTATACAAGCTTCCAAAAGAAAAAGGATATCAAATTAAGTACAGGGTAGAAACTTCCGGAATGCCTGAGTTGTTTACGAATGGACTTACACTCGATTGGAACAGCAACTTACTTGTAACCGAAAAAGACGCGCATCAATCTCGAAGCTATACAAGTGTCAACTATTATACGCAGCAAGGAGATTTTGAAGAGCTAGGCAGAAGAAGTACTGAACTAAAAACCGAAAATGTAAATAACCTTAAATGGGTTTCTTTTAAGCAGCATTTCTTTACATCGGCAGTAATTACAAAAGATGAGTTTACCTCGGCAGTTTTATCCCAACAGGTAGATGAAACCCTTCCTAATGTTGACAAAAAGGTTTCAGCGCAACTTTCCATTCCTGCTTCAGATCTGGCTGATGGATCTTTAGAATTAACCTTCTTTTATGGGCCAAACAACTATCAATTATTGAAAAAGGTAGCCCCCGGTTTTGGTAAAAATGTGTACCTGGGTATTGCCGGGATTAACCTGATCAATAAGCTGGTAGTAATACCTATCTTCAACTGGTTACAGAAATATATCAGTAGCTATGGCATTATTATTCTTATCCTGGTATTGTTGATAAAGGTTGTTCTTTCCCCGCTTTCCTATCAGTCGTACCTTTCTATGGCTAAAATGAAAGTGCTTAAGCCTGAAATTGATGCTATAAAAGAACGAACAGGCAGCGACCAGCAGAAGTTCCAGCAGGAACAAATGAAGCTTTATCAACAAGTTGGGGTAAACCCATTAAGTGGGTGCGTACCCATGCTGCTTCAGCTCCCCATTCTTTACGCAATGTTTAGCTTCTTCCCGAGCTCCATTGAGCTTAGACAGCAATCGTTCCTTTGGGCAGATGATCTTTCAACCTACGATTCAGTCTTACAATTGCCATTCAATATACCAGTGTATGGTTCTCATGTAAGTTTGTTTGTACTGCTGATGACAGCATCTACCATCCTTTACACCTGGTCCAATAACCAGATGAGTACTGTTCAGGGACCTATGAAAACAGTTTCATATCTAATGCCTGTCATCTTTATGTTTGTTTTAAATAGTTTTCCTGCAGCACTTAGCTATTACTATTTCCTTTCCAACATAATTACATTCGGTCAGCAGGCCATCATTAGGAAATTTGTAAACGAGGACAAGATAAAAGCTGTACTTGAAGAAAACCGCAAAAAAGGCGGAAGGAAAAAGTCCAAATTTATGTCAAGGCTTGAAGATGCAATGAAAGCAAACGAAGAAGCGCAAAAGAAACCAACCAAAAAGAAAAAATAGAAATTGTCCCAAGATCATAGTACAAATTTTTTCCCTGAAATTTGTACTATGATCTTTTACTTTATTGAGTATTGAATTAATCTCATATCTTTGCTCAACTTCATTTCAATGCTTTTTGGTAAGTAAAATCAGTCAGCTAAAGCATATTTGAAATGTCATTTTTTCAACCAAAATTTTAATAGAGCAACAGTTAATTTAATGGGAAAAATTATTGCGATAGCAAATCAAAAAGGTGGGGTAGGAAAAACAACTACGGCAATAAATCTGGCTGCCAGTCTTGCTGCTTTGGAGTACAAAACGCTCATTGTGGACGCTGATCCTCAAGCAAATAGCGCTTCCGGTGTGGGTATAGACCCCAAAGCAATTGAAGCCAGCATTTATGAATGTATGGTAGATGGCGTTCCCATTGAAGAGGCTATTCTTGAAACCAATACGGAATATCTTCACCTTATTCCTTCCAATATTGACTTGGTGGGTGCGGAAATTGAAATGGTAGACCTTGAAAACAGGGAAGAGAAAATGCGCACAGCGCTTGAGCCCATAAAAGACCAATATGATTTTATTATAATTGACTGCTCTCCTTCTTTAGGGCTTATTACCATCAATGCAATGACCGCTGCAGATACAGTTATTGTACCTGTTCAATGCGAGTATTTTGCGCTTGAAGGCTTGGGCAAACTTTTAAATACCATCAAGATCATTCAGTCAAGGTTGAATCCCGATCTGGCAATAGAAGGAATTTTGCTTACCATGTACGATGTTCGCTTAAGACTTTCCAACCAGGTTGTGGAAGAAGTGCGCCTGCACTTTCAGGACTTAGTATTTGATACCATTATCCCCCGAAATATTAAGCTTTCAGAATCACCAAGTTTTGGTGTACCTGCATTGGAGCACGATGCAGATAGTAAAGGTGCTATTAGCTACCTTAACCTGGCAAAAGAAATTATTGAAAACAACGAGGCATGAGTGCAAAACAAAAAAATGCATTAGGAAGGGGCTTAGGTGCTTTACTGAATGAAGCCTCGGACGATTCTCTTAGAATTCCCAAGAAAGCAACTCCTACTTTAGGAGGAATAAACGAGGTGGATATTGAACTTATTGAAACCAACCCTTACCAACCTCGGACACATTTTGACGAAGAAGCACTTAATGAGCTAAAAGACTCTATTAAAACGCAGGGCATCATTCAACCCATTACAGTTCGTAAAGTAGGGTCAAAGTATCAACTCATTTCTGGTGAAAGAAGGTTACAGGCAAGCAAACTGGCCGGTTTAAAAAAGATTCCGGCTTATGTTCGTTCTGCTAATGATCAGCAAATGCTGGAAATGGCGCTTATCGAAAACATTCAGCGCGAGAACCTGAACGCCATTGAAGTTGCTTTGAGCTATCAGCGACTAATTTCTGAATGCGATCTAAAACAGGAAGAATTGGGAGATCGTGTGGGCAAAAAAAGGAGCACGGTTACTAACTACCTGCGCCTTCTTAAGCTCCCCCCGGACGTGCAGGCCGGTATACGCGATGGCGAAGTTTCTATGGGGCATGCTCGTGCACTTATAGGTATTGAGAATGTAGATATACTCCTTGAGGTATATAAAAAGATAGTTCAGCAAGGACTTTCAGTGCGAAAAACAGAAGAACTGGTACGGTTATTGACAAATCCACCACAAGCAAAAGTACCTGCCATTGCAGGTTCAAAAGCTACAAGTCCTGAAATTCAAAAGTTGCAATCTGAACTATCGTCACATTTTGGCTCCAAGGTTCAGATAAAAGCCGATGAAAAAAACAAAGGTGAAATTAAAATCCCATTTGTTTCCACACAGGATCTGAACAGAATTTTAGAAATACTTGACATCAGCTTATGATGCGTTTAAGCCTTGTGCTTTTAGCTATTTTCGGAGTTTCATTGGGGCTTTACGCCCAGGTACCTCCACCCGATCCCTCTGATACCATTCCTCCTTCTCCTGTTTATGAGGAAGATAGTGTAATCGGCTTTAGAGAGTTGGAGGCTCCTAAAAATGTTGAAACAGTTGAGATAGAGGTACCGGACCACGACCCTGTAAAAGCCGCTCTTTATTCGGCTGTTCTTCCGGGCCTTGGCCAAGCCTACAACAAAAAATATTGGAAAGTGCCTATTGTTTGGGCAGGGTTTGGAGTATTTGCCTATTTTATTCAGTGGAACAATGAAAGGTATCAATTTTATAGAAAAAACCTGATTTACGAGGTTGAACAAAACCCTGATTTCCCAAACGAAACTATACTGGATGCCTCCACATTGAAAAGTGCCCGCGATACTTACCGAAGAAACAGAGACATGCTCATTATTTTCAATGTGCTTTATTATATGCTCAACATTGTTGACGCGCATGTAGATGCCCATCTCATCGCGTTCGATTTTAACAAAGATCTTACAGTGCAGTTGCAACCCTCGGTACAGTATATGCCCTCAGGTTCGCCCTCAGGCGGTCTTTCCTTAACTTTTAAATTCTAAATATGAAAATTGCTCTTATAGGATATGGAAAGATGGGGATTGCAATTGAAGAAATGGCTATCCAATCCGGTCACTACATATCTTTCAAAATAGATAAGTCCAACTCTGAGCAAATTAAGGAGTTGAGCGCTGAAAATACAGATATAGCCATAGAATTCAGCGATCCGTCTTCAGCAGTTGAAAATATTGTTTCTTGCCTTAACAATGGCATTCCGGTGGTATCTGGCACAACTGGCTGGCTCGAACATTGGGATAAAGTTGAGACCGAATGCAAAAGAAATAAAGGTACTTTTTTCTATGCCTCGAACTATAGTATAGGCGTAAATTTGTTTTTTAAACTGAATGAATACCTGGCTCAACTCATGAAAAATCAGGAGTATAAAGTGAGTATGGAAGAAATACATCATACAGAAAAAAAAGATAGCCCAAGTGGAACGGCCATTACCCTGGCCAAACCAATTTTAGAGGCCCGAGGTTTGAATGAATGGATAAATAATAAAACAGACAACCCAAACCAGCTGGGAATCGTTTCGAAGAGGGAGCCGGGGGTTCCTGGTACACATACCATTACCTACAGCTCGGAAATAGACGAAATACAAATGACACATACTGCCTATGGACGAAAAGGGTTTGCCAAAGGTGCCCTGTCAGTTGCAGAATGGATAGTAACCACAAAAACCGGGGGCATGTTATCTATGCAAGACTTTTTGAAATTATAGATTCATTGGAAAATAATAGAATAATCTCATTCTTTGTAAGTTTTTAAATTATTGGGCTATTGCCCAAAACAAAATAGTATGGAGCAAGAAGTAAAAGAACAGGAGAAGAAGAGCTTTTTTAGTTTTTTTAAATTCAGGAAAAAGAAACAGGAAAAACCTAAATCAAAAGTTAGAGAGTGGACTGATGCCATTGTATTTGCAGTAATTGCTGCAACTATTATCCGGTGGCTCATCATGGAAGCATTTACCATTCCAACTCCTTCCATGGAGAAATCGCTTTTAGTTGGTGATTTCCTTTTTGTAAGTAAGTTGCATTATGGAGCACGCACACCAGCAACTCCTCTGCAAATACCCTTAACTCATCAAACCATTTGGGGCACCAAGATTCCTTCATATCTTGATTGGATTCAGCTTCCTCAATTCAGGCTTCCTGGGTTTTCACATGTTAAAAGAGGAGATGTGGTGGTTTTCAATCATCCAACAGAATTTCAGTACCCGGTTGACCTAAAGACAAACTACATAAAGCGGTGCGTTGCTGTTGCTGGTGATACGATTCAAGTAAAGGATATGCAGGTGTATATTGATGGCAAACCTGAAGCTAATCCTCCGAAAATGCAGTTTAAGTACTTTATCAAAACAGACGAAAATCTGAACGATCGCATTTTCAATAAATATGATATTACGGAAGTCTATCCGATGAGCGGTGGCTACCTGGTGTTTACCATGCCAGAGACTGCTAAAGAGTTGGAAAAACTATCGTTTATCAAGAGTGTGCAGGTAATTGAAGAAACCGATGGAGTGGGAGAAGCACGTATTTACCCTGATTCAAGAAAATACCCATGGAATACCGACTATTGGGGCCCTATTGTGGTACCTGCAAAAGGTATGACCATTCCAATTAACGATGAAACTCTTACCAAGTATGGTCCGGTTATTCAATACTATGAGTATAACGATAATGTGAAAATTGCAGATGGTAAGCTGGAAATAGACGGCCAGCCAATAACATCTTACACATTTAAACAAGACTATTACTTTATGATGGGAGACAACCGTCACAACTCTGAAGACTCACGTTTCTGGGGCTTTGTGCCTGCAGATCATATTGTTGGCAAGGCATTATTTATCTGGATGTCTATCGATCCGAATGGGGGCATTCTTCACAAAATACGCTGGGGCAGGTTGTTTAATTTAATCAGGTAGAAGATTAATTTCACAATAAAAAAAGCCCGTTTTCACGGGCTTTTTTTATCTCTTTAAGGTTCTAATGTAATTTACCAAATCCCAACGATCATTTTCCGAAAGAATTAGCTTCCAGCCAACCATGGCTCCCCTACCCTCTGATATCTTCCAGAATAGCTCACCATCTGTCTGGCTCTGTACCGCAGCCGATCCGTGGTCTGCTGCAGGCGGATTTAAGGATTTTCCAGCTGGGCCGTCTCCCATACCTGTGGCTCCATGACATACCACACATCGGGTAGTGTAAATGGATTTACCATTGGCAACACTTTCGGCACCTGAATGTGGGTTCTTCAACTCTTTGGCAGAGGCGGGTGCAACCCACTTTCCTTGATCGGGCGTTGTAAAATTAGAACTGATACCAAAGCTCATTAAAACCACAGAGCTTGTTATTGCTACAAAACTTAATAGTGTTTTCACCAGTTTAAAATTTAGTTTATAATTCAATAATACGAGCAAAAATTCGAGTTGCCCAAACTTATTTTACTCGTACTTACAAAATTGATGCCTTAAATTTAAAAATGAGATTCAGTTAGAATACTATAGAGTTTTGCACGTTAACAACTTTCAATCGAATAATTATTATTTTTGATATATGGAAAAGAAAATTGATTTGCACATTGAAAGGCTTCCTGAAGGTTATTATCTGGCAACATCCAAATCTATTCAAGGTCTGGTTGCGCAGGGCAGAACAATTTCAGAAACCGTGGAAATTGCGAGAGATATAGCAAAAAAATTATTGGAGGCGCAGGAGGATGATAGTTCAATTAATCTACAAGAATTCGACAATGAATTCGATTATCCCCTGGTAATAGGTCTATAATAAATGGGTAGACTTTCTGGTTTTAATTACAGACAAATAATTAAAAAACTTAAAAAGTTTGGCTTTTAATTTTACCGTCAAGCTGCTGGAAGTCATGAAATTTGGTGGAATGAGAAAACGAAAACATATACAACAATTCCAAATCATCCCGGAGATATGCCAGAAGGAACATTAAGGGCCATTTTAAGACAGGCTAACATTGATCCAGAAGATTTTCTTAAAGCCAAATAAGGTCATCGGTCCAACCATAACTTAAATTCATTTACTTTCTCCCTGCTAACTATGGCGTCTCTTTCCTTTAAATGGGTTAGTTTCAAAAGCAATCTGCTGTTGGTATAGGTTACAATATCTTCAATGGAATTGATATGCACCAGGTATTTTCTGCCAATACGAAAAAACTGGTGAGGGTTCACAAGTGATTGGACTTGTTCCAGTGTATTATCCAACACGTAAGATCGGGCATCTTTGGTTTTTATAAAAGTTGCTTTATCCTGGCTGAAGAAATAAAGAATTTCTTCTACCGGGATTGATTTAAGGTGTGCCCCTACCTTAAGAATAAACCTGGATTTGTATCCGGTGCCCATTTGGTCACGAGCATCCAACACCTTTCTGTTCTCTTTTTCAGCACTAAACACCTGCTTCATTTGTTCGAATTTATTCAAGGCTTCCAGCAGGTATTCTTGTTGGATTGGTTTTAACAAATAGGCAATGCTATTGAGCTTGAATGCTTCAATGGCATACTCATTGAATGCCGTTACAAATATGACCGGGCAATTTACCTTAACAATATCAAACACTTCAAAGCTTAATCCGTCACCTAGCTGAATATCCATAAGTAGTAGTTCGGGAGGCGGATTATTAGCCAGCCATTTGGCAGTGCTTTTAACAGAATCCAATTGGGCTAATACCTCAATCCCTTGCTTTTTAAGCAGGCTTTCTAAATGCCTTACAGCCGGTTTTTCGTCTTCTACCAGTACAACCTTCTGAACCATTTATTCGAGTTTAAGCAAGGGTAGTTTAACAATAAAATCAGCATCCTCATTGATTACTTCAATAGGAATATCGGAAAGCACCTCGTAACGCGAACGTATATTGGCCAAACCAATATTGGAAGCATCCCCCGGCAGCACTTTTTTGGGAACGATCTTGTTTTTTACGCAAATCATCTCTCCTTCCGTATATACCTGAATTACAAGTGGATGATCACTTGTTACTTCATTGTGTTTAATGGCATTTTCAATTAGCATTTGAAGCACCAAAGGTGGTAAGTGCTTTGATTTTGTGTGTTCATCGAGCTGGATATCTACCCTAAACCTGTCTTCGAAACGAATGGATTGAAGAAAGATGTAAGACTCAAGCATTTTCAATTCCTCACCAACGGTAATCACTTCATTTTTGCCTGCTTCCAACACGGAACGATACACATTCGAAAGCTGACCTACATACTTAGAGGCCAGGTCCTGATCCTGAGAAATAAGCGAATTAAGTGTATTTAAGCTGTTGAACATAAAATGCGGGTTCACCTGATTTTTGAGCAGTTCAAATTTTGAGGTTAACACCTCATTTTTCATTTTTTGCTCACGCAAAGCCAATTCACGCCAGGAAAAAAGAAATTCTCTCGCAAGCATTATTGAGAGTACTAATACGGAGAAAAATATGGCCCAAAAAACATTGTCTCCAATATCATCGGCAATCTGAAGATTAAAGACCCGTCCATAAAACCACACAATCGCCAGCATAGCCGAAGCACTGTAAACAGCAGCTCCTATAATTCCAAATACAAATCGCTTGACAGGCTCCTTTAACCATGAGAAAACTTTATCCAGGCCAATGGATATCCAGTGATTCCCAAACCACATAATCAACCAAATCGAATAGGTTACCAGCAATCGTTTCCATAAGTATTTCCATTCCCACAGGCAGGAGGGACACATCAAATAGGCAGTTACTGCTGCGAACAGGAAAATAAGCAGCAGTAGCTTTATGGTTGATCTTATTGTGCTTTTATCTTTCACCCTACTAAAGTACTAATTATCCTTAGTTGTTTCAGTGCATTTTTTGAGCATAGCTTCCGCCTGTGGTTTTCCCCAGGCTGGCAACAAACCATGGTCGCTTGACGCCTCTTGTTCGAACAAGTTTTTAGCAGTTGAAAAGGTAGCGCAAGCCTCCTCGGTTCCGGAGCCAAAGAACTGAGCTGTTCCGTATTGCATCTGGCCCATCATTAACAAAACGCGAGGGTTCTTGCCATCGATCTGCATGGCTTGTTGCAAGTTACCTACTGATTTCATGGAGTATTGTTGCCCGCGAGTGGCAGGATCGACTCCAATGCGCATCATGTTGGCAAACCCACGCAATGCAAGCAATTCTACTTTGTCGCCTTCCAGTTTTTCAGATATGCTTATCAGCGTTTCTGCTTTATCCAAATATCCATCTATCTGAGTTACGTCTTTCTCACCGGTGGCCATCATTATATGGGCGTATGCCGAGTAGTAAAAGGGCAACCATTTGTCTTTCTCGGCATTGCCTATGCGTTCAAACGTATTGGCAACGGCATTAAAATCAGACACTGTTTGAGCATTGTAAAGTGCATTAATCGCATTTTGCATAGCGGTTTCGTAACCGCCTTTTCCTAATGTTATTGCAACCGTAAAGGCCATTGCAACCAAAGTGAATAATATCTTTTTCATAGTTTTTGGCTTAGTTATAAACTTATGTGTAACGTAAGGTTTTTATCGGTCACTTTAAAAACGGCATCTTCGTAACTGGGAGGGCCAAACATACTTTTACCATCCATTGAAATCCCATAGGGTTCTGTCGGAATGCCAATCATGTTTTTATCCAAGCTTCCATTGTTGTTTTTATCATGGATTACACTAATTGTGTAGGTTCCTTCCGGAACATTATCAAACTCGAATTGCATATGGCCTTCCTTAGCATTTGCGCTTGTTTTTTGGTAGGCTTTTTCAAGAAACGTTTCTTCCGAATTGAAAAGACCGACAAGAATCTTTCCCTCAGATGATTGAATATTCTTCACATTTACGGTAAGCTTTACTTGCGCAAATCCTTGCACTGATAGTAAAATGGCAATAGCCACAATGATTGTTGACTTTTTCATACTTGTAAGATTTAGATTGTTATAAAGATTTTAATTGATTGAGTGTTGAGTCTTTACTGAATGTGATAAACACCCCAAGAAACAAAAACCTGGGAGCCGGCAACGTTTTAGCAACACCC
>JAGQYI010000033.1 GCA_020436165.1 Cyclobacteriaceae bacterium
AAACAATATCTCTCTTCGGTATGGCAAACGCGTTCTTTTTGAGGACGTAAACGTAAAATTTGGCAGTGGCAACTGTTATGGTGTCATTGGTGCCAACGGAGCAGGGAAATCCACTTTTCTTAAAATTCTGGCAGGCGATATTACGCCCAATACCGGTAACGTAACCCTGGAGCCGGGCAAGCGCATGGCTGTGTTGCGCCAGAACCACTTTGAGTTTGATGAAATAACGGTGCTGAACACCGTGCTGAAAGGTCACACCATTTTGTGGGACATTATTGAGCAAAAGGATGCTATTTATGCCAAACCTGATTTTTCGGAAGAGGATGGCAACAAAGCTGCTGAGCTGGAAGCCGAGTTTGCGGAGCTGGGAGGCTGGAATGCCGAGTCGGATGCAGCTGCACTGCTGAGTGGACTGGGCATTGTGGAGGCCGACCACTACAAGCTGATGAAAGAGCTGAACGGCCACCAAAAGGTGCGTGTGCTGTTGGCCCAGGCCTTGTTTGGCAACCCCGACATCCTGATCCTGGATGAGCCTACCAACGACCTGGACATAAAAACCGTTACCTGGCTGGAAGACTTCCTGCTGGATTTCAAGAACACGGTAATCGTGGTTTCGCACGACCGCCACTTTTTGGATACCGTGTGTACCCACATTGCCGATATCGACTTTGGGGCCATTAACCTGTTTACAGGTAATTATGCGTTTTGGTACCACTCGAGCCAGTTGGCAGCCAGCCAAAGGGCTTCTTCTAACAAAAAGGCCGAAGAAAAGAAAAAGGAACTCCAGGAGTTTATTGCGCGCTTTAGCGCCAATGCTTCGAAATCGAAGCAGGCCACCAGCCGCAGGAAGCTTCTGGATAAGATAAATGTGGAGGAGATCAAGCCTTCGAACCGCAGGTACCCTGCCATTATTTTTACGCAGAACAGAACAGCCGGTGACCAGATCCTGCAGATTGAAGGCCTTTCGAAGTCGAAAGAGGGCGAGCCGTTATTCAGCGATCTTGAATTGTTGGTGAACAAAGGAGATAAAATCGCTTTTGTTGGGCCGAACAGCCTGGCCATTACCAGCCTGTTTAAAATATTGATGGAGGAAGAGAAGGCGGACTCTGGTGAGTTTAAGTTTGGACAAACCATTACCAAAGCCTTTTTGCCCAATGAGAACGAAGCCTATTTTAAAACGGATGAAAATCTGATTGACTGGTTGCGCAAGTTTTCGGAGGGTGAAAAAGACGATGTGTATATTCGCGGGTTTTTGGGAAAGATGCTGTTTTCTGGGGAAGAAACATTTAAGAAAGCCAATGTGCTTTCCGGTGGTGAGAAAGTACGTTGCATGATCTCCAAAATGATGATTAATGGAGCCAACCTGTTGATATTGGATGAGCCTACCAACCACCTCGATCTGGAATCTATTATTGCGTTTAACAATGCGCTGAAGGAATTTCCCGGAACGGTGCTCTTTACCTCACACGACCACAAGTTTGTGCAAACGGTGGCCAACCGCATTGTAGAGCTTCGCCAAGATGGCTTTACCGATAAGCTAATGACCTACGATGAGTTTGTGGAGTGGAGGGAAGCTGAAGGGGTAGTGGCTTAGCGACTAACTAAAATGAGTATGCGTCCCAAGTGGCTAGAAGCACTGAAATTTCTGGTTCGCACTGTTATATCGAAGAGCTCAGTTCGCATATTCATTTTAGTGTTTGTTAGCGACTTTTTCAGTTTAGTTTTTTTATTTTCTTTCTAAAAATGAATGTTGATGCGCCTGCTAATACGCTTGTAATAATTCCAGCAATTAAACTAATCGCAAATTCATATTTTTGAGTAAATGTATCCAGAGGCATTGTTAATTCTTTAATCTTGTCCTCACCTAGCATTCCAATGATCAAAGTGATCGAAGTAATTAGCAGAGCGGATAAAGCAAAAATATTTGACATACTTTGACGGTATTTGTCTGTTTTTTCTTTTAATCCCGTTATTGCCTCTCGATGTTCTAACTCTCTCTCATAAAGTTGGCGAATTTTAGGCTCAACATTGTTCCATTTGATCTTTGAGTCATTTTCCTTCTTAATCAAAAGTTCCTCGATTTTAATACTAAAATCCTCTCTCATAATTATTGCTTTTAAGTCTTTTAGTATTTCATCCTTTCTAGCTTTATCTATTAGAGGACTTGATATTGTTTCAGAAACCAGATCTTCAACAATTTCTTCCACAGTCAGTGAGTCTGTTTTCATCCTTGCCTCTCTAAGTTTAGAATTTATAACTGATTCAATTTCGAAGGAGGATACTTTACGTTCTTCACCAATTTGGTGGGATAGTATTTTTATGATTTCTTTTTTGATCTTATCGAATTGACCTTCTTTGGATTTTAAAAAGAGGAATATCGCTAATGGGATACTTATTAGTGAAGCTATTGAACCAATAAATTGAAAAAATTCATCCATACATGTTATTAATTCATTTGATTGTTAGTAGTCACATTCATTTTGCTAAAGGATATCTTTTCTTTTAAGTTTGGATACTTTTCCTAACATATAAAATGAGCCCTCAGAAGTAATGGTTACAGTCGTTGAATCTCTTCTACTCATAGTTAACTTCACTTCTGAGTCAGGCATTGTTTTTACACTATCAGCACCTATTTCAACACCTTTCAATTTTGTTGATTGTATTGTCGCTTCAAACTGAGAAATCTTTATGATTTTGTCTACATATCTTGTACCTCTCTTGAAAAAACGTTCTATATATGCCGATACAAAAGGATCTTGCGAATTTTTCTTGCTTTTCATGATCACAACAAAGGGATCCAAATCAAGTTCTTCAACCGCCCAATCATTTACTCTTAACGTGGTTTTCGTATCTGACTCAAGGGCTCCAAGAAATCCTGCAAAAGGGGTTGAAATATTCATACTATCTAGAGCCGATTTACTTAAGTCAATATTGCAAGGAAGCCCTTGGCTTTTTTGAATTATCTTCTTTAGCTGAGCACTATCAAGTTCTAGTCGATCTAAGCTACTATATTTCTTTTTTAACGATTTGTTGAAAAGAGTTCCTATGTAGGCGTTGGATTGTCCAAAGTAAGTGGCGTTGGGTATTGTAGCCGATGACATACATGTGAAATGGGCTTGCTGCCATAGTTTCCAAAATTCACCTCGTTTTACAAAAAATCCTTCTCCTGCAACTAATTCGTTAATCACTATTCCATCATACTCAACTGACTCAATTTCAATGCTTTCGTTTATTTCTTCACTTTGATAGTTATTAATATTTGGTTCACAAGATGTAATGATTAACAATAGGGCTAAAAAAACAAGCGAGATGTGGTCTGTTCTAGTAAGATTTTTCATTTTCATGATGGTTATTTATTGTCGCTAACTAGGTATAAAAAACAATGTTGTTTATTGCTACTATGGTAAATATCCTATAACTCATAGTTAAACAGTGAATTATGTGCCCCAATAGGTGTTATGCTAACTGGAGTTCTTGAAAAGCCTTTTTAAGGATTAACAAACTAAAGCTAGAAAAAAATGTTTTATAATTAAAACTAAAACAAGAAAAAATTGCACTATTAGAAAATAGTCTAAGTAGGGAAACAACAAACAATATGTACGTCATCCTGAGCATCATGAGTTGGCCTATAGGTATGCATGCGAAGGATCTCCTCGCGTGGGGATTCTTCAGCAAACCAGCCCTAGGCTTTTGCTGGTACGCTTCAGAATGACGGGTTGGAATAAGGGCATAAAAAAACCGGCCTTGGGCCGGTTCTTTAAGTACTAACATTCTAATCGGTTTGTTATAGAATTCCTTCTGCTACCATGGCATCGGCTACCTTAATGAAACCTGCAATGTTGGCTCCGGCCATATAGTCGCCTTCAAAGCCATACTTGGCGGCAGTTTTCAAACAAGTATCGTGGATATTGCGCATAATGTTCCTCAATTTTTCATCCACGTCTTCACGGGTCCAGTACAGTCCGTTGTAGTTCTGTACCATTTCCAGCCCGGAAGTAGCCACACCAC
>JAGQYI010000003.1 GCA_020436165.1 Cyclobacteriaceae bacterium
AATTAGCACAAAATTAACACACAAAACCACAACGTATAGACGTTTGAAGTTATTTTTTTATATACTTGCATATCATTTTGAAAGTACTAATTAAACTAAAAAGTTATAAAATGAGAAAAGTCCTTAACGCGGTTATTTTGTTGGCAGTTTTAACCTTGAGCGGATGCTCCTTAACTAAGATGGCAAAATTGGCTCAAGACCAGCAATTAAACGTTAATCCTAATCCTTTGGAATTGCATGGCGACTCTGTAAAATTTGATATGTCGGCCACTCTTCCTGTAAAAATGTTACCAAAAGGTAAAGAGTATATTGCAAATGTTGTTTACAAATATGGTGATCAGGAATTACCATTAGAATCAATCACGTTTAAAGCTGAAGATTACCCTGAAAGTAGCACAACTCCTCCAACAGCATCAGAAAGCTTTTCTTTTGCCTACAAACCTGAAATGAAACGCGGCCAGGTGATTGTTAAAGGTGTTGCTCGCGACCCACAAAAAGACAAAGAAGAGGCAGCAGAGCCCGTTCCAGCTGCTCCTGGCATCATTACTACTTCTCAATTAGTTGAGCCAGTTTATTTTGCAGCATATGCTCCTCATGGTTACAACAACCAGGAAGAATTGGAACCAACAACTATTGATTTCTTCTTCGATCAGGGAAGATCAAACCTTAAATACTCAGAAAGAAGAAGTAAAAGAGGAAAAGAGTTTGAAGCTTTTATTGCAGAAAAAAATGTAACAAGAAGTGTAACCATTACAGGTACTCACTCCCCTGAAGGTCCTGAAAGAATCAACTCGAAATTATCAGAAGATAGGGCTGCTGTAATAGAAAAGTATTACAAGCAACAAATGGATAAGTACGACTATAAAGGTGCTGCTGATTCAATTAAATTTATTCTTAAGCCAGTTGTTGACGATTGGAATGGCTTAAAAGCTGCACTGGCAAACTATGATGGTATTACTTCAGATCAAAAATCAGAAATAATGAATATCATAAACGGTCCTGGTGAATTTGAGGCTAAAGAAAAAGCTTTAGAGAAACTTAGCTCCTACAAAAAAATATTCAAAGATCTTTACCCTGGTCTACGTTCAGCTAAAACTGAAATATTGACTGTTAAAGAAAAGAAAACCGATGCAGAGATATCTGTTTTAGCTAAAGAAATAGTAGCCGGAACAGCTTCAAAAGATACTTTGTCATCTGAAGAATTGCTTTACGCTGCAACACTTACTCCAGACCTAAAAGAGAAAGAAGGTATCTACAAAGCTGCAATAGCAAAAGATGATTCCTGGAATGCACATGCCAGCCTTGGAGCTACTTATGTTGCAATGGCCGAGGAAGATCCATCAAAAGCTGCTGAGTATGCTGGAATGGCCGAAACGCAAATTGACATAGCTAATAACAAGCAAGAAAGCGCATCTGCTTACACAACAGAAGCTTCAGTTTATGCAATTCAAGGCAATTTTTCCAAAGCAAAAGATGCTGCTGCTAAAGCTGGTTCGCTTTCTCCTGATAACGATACAAATGAAGGTCTAAAAGGTGTTGAAGGATACCTGGATGTAAGAACTGCTGATTATAATGCTGCTGTTTCTGCTCTTTCAGGATCAAAACAAACTGCTGAAAACGCTTTCAACAAAGGCTTGGCCTATTTACTTAATAAAGATTACGACAACGCACTTAGCTCATTTGGTGATGCAATTAGCATGAATAAAGATTATGCTGATGCTTACTATGCTTCTGCTGTTGCCCAGGCAAGAAAAAATAATGTTGAGAAGGTTATTGAAAACCTAAAAGAAGCTATTAATCTTAATGCAGACTTGAAGTCTGAAGCGATTAATGATCTTGAATTCCAGGCTTTTGTTGCAAATGCCGGATTCGCAGCTATCTTGAAATAAGACCCAGATACTATCTCATTTAAGGCCTCCTCTCTTTGAGGGGGCCTTTTTATTTTATATTTGACAAACTTTTAATACCTTCATCCGATAATAAAGATGAAGCTAGAAAAGATTTTTAGTACAAGGTACCTGCGTGAGCAATTCGACTTTTTATTGGCAGGTAAATGGTTGATTTATGGAAGTATAATAGGTGTTGTAAGTGGCCTGGGAGCTATTGTATTCCAATTGCTCTTATCCTTAATCAAGCAAATATCTTTTGGTAAATTGATGGGACTTACCTCAATGTCTCCTGGTGGCGAAACAGAACTCTTTCATTTTAGTGCAGGCAGTTTTACCCCATACCTTGTTGTTTTATTACCGACAGTTGGAGGTCTGGTGGCTGGCTGGATAGTTTACACGTTTGCTCCGGAGGCCGAAGGTCACGGAACAGATGAAGTAATTAAAGCCTACCATAAAAAAAGAGGTATTATTCAAACTAAGGTGCCACTTGTAAAGTTAGTTGCCTCAGTTATTACAATTGGTACCGGTGGAAGTGGCGGTAGAGAAGGCCCTATTGCACAAATTGGAGCAGGCTTTGGTAGTTTTCTTGGCAGAAAGCTAGGCTTAAACACCAGGACAAGAAGGTGGCTTATGGCCTCTGGCATGGGGGCGGGAATAGGAAGTATTTTTCATGCTCCTTTAGCAGGCGCTATTTTTGCGGCAGAAGTACTTTACTCAGACCCCGAGATTGAGGCTGAAGTTCTATTGCCATCTACCGTATCATCAATTATAGCGTATTCTGTATATGGTATGGCCTATGGCTGGCATAATATGTTCATTGAACAAAGCCTTGTTGGGTTTTCCTCTCCTCTGGAGTTAGTCCCCTATCTCATACTGGCTATTCTTGTCGCCTTATTGTCTCACCTATTTATCCGAACATTTTATGGGGTTAACTCCATTTTCAAAAAGTTAAAGATCAACAATATATTTAAGCCAGCCATTGGAGGTTTCCTTACCGGAACTTTAGCTCTTTCTATGATCCTGCTTTTCAAGGATAAGACCTATGTGGTTGATATTATGGGTGGTGGGTATGGAATATTGCAGGAAGTTTTTGACAATGGCGTTACTAATCTTGGGATTGTTCTTTTGTTAAGTGTAAGCTTTTTGAAAATTTTAACCACTTCTTTTACTATTGGATCAGGAGGAAGTGCAGGTGTATTTGGCCCATCTATGGTTATAGGCGGTACCTTTAGCACAGGTATTGGTTTTATGTTTCAGAAGCTCATGCCTACCGTTGTTCAAAATCCTGTGGCTTTTACAATCGTAGGAATGGCCGGTTTCTTTGCTGCTGCTGCAAATACCCCTCTTTCAACCATCATTATGGTAAGCGAATTAACAGGCAATTATCAGCTTCTTTTACCCACTATGTGGGTGTGCACTATCAGTTACTTTATTGCAAGAAAATGGACAATTTATAGAGGCCAGGTACCCAATATGAATCATTCCCAAGCTCATTTTGGTCGTTATTCTCCTCAAATTATCACAGGTACCATTGTTGCCGACTGTTATAAAAAAGATAGAAAATTTACAGTTGTACAATCCAATGCCAGTACAAAAGAAATATTGGAACTGGCTGATAATTCAAGACAACGTGTATTTCCGGTGATTGACGAAAATGGAAACTTATTAGGAGGATTTAATATAGATGATGTTACTCATCTACTCCATGAGCCGGCCAGTGAAATTGAAACTGCAAAAGACTTAATGTACACCAATATACCTGTGGTTCAACTCCAGGATAATCTTGACACAGCAAACAAGCAGATGAATGATAGTTTTATGGATGAAGCTCTTGTAGTGGATGACTCACCCAATAAACGTGTTATAGGAATTATTACATCTTCCGATATTGTGCTGACGTATAACCGAAAGCTATCTGAAATGAACTATGCTGATCAGGAGGACGAACGGCAAAAAACGCCAAGCGATAGTAGCGTCCTGAGGGCGCTATCTCTAAAGCATTTGGTTGAGAAAGACTTGATTACTGTGCATCCTGACTCTACCCTTAGAACAATTGTAAATGCAGTTGTACATTCCAAAAGAAATATCTTTCCCGTTGTAGATGAAAAGCAGTATTTGCATGGTATTATTCTTCTAAATGACATTCGTAGCATCATGTTCAAAAACGAGAATTATGATACGGTGAAAGCAAAAGACTTGATGACACAGCCCCCTGACGTAGTTACCTTGGAAGACACTATGCAAAAGGTTGTTTCTAAATTCGAGCTGTCTGGAGCCTGGAACCTGCCTGTTGTAGATCAAAAGCTGCATTATGTTGGAATTGTTTCCAAATCAAGTATCTTCTCACAATACAGGAAAGAATTGGTAAGACATGCCGTTTACTAGTTTATATCCTTAAAATCATCTTTATAGTATATATTCAATGAAGTTATAATTTAACTTTGCAAAAGTTGCTTTAACCTGAAAATATGCTTCAAGAAGTTGCCTCCAATAAGCTTGCATACATGATATACAATCCCCAGACGGAGGTTTTGACAGGAATATATCATGGCATATCAGACATAGAATTAGCAATGGAGGTTTTTGGAAAAGTTGAGGAATTTTCCAAGAAAAACAGAATATCCGGACTAGTTGCAGATTTAAGGAAGTTAAGTGGCTCATTTATGAAAGTAATGACACACCTCGGTACAGAAGGATATCCATTACTTATTCAAAACGGACTTAAAGCTGAAGCTATTATCGTTTCTGACGATTTAATTATTAGAAACCTTTCTGAAAAACTAAAAGATATGCTTATTGGTCTTGGGCTTTACTGTGAGATATTCTCAACACCTGAAAGTGCAGACATTTGGTTAGATCATATATTGAAAAAGGAAGATTAAAAATACTTTCTTTTAAGCACCTGCCTTCTAAATGGTGCAAAATCGAACCCTACCATTATTTCATGAGTACCCCACTGGTTAGTAATTAATTTGGTACTAGGAAGCTCGAACGAGTACCCAATCCGTAATCGATCACTTACCTGCATTTGTGCAAGTGCACCATAGCTATTAAAATTTCGTATTAAAATTCCCGCCCAAATCAATTCCTTTATTAGTACGGTTGCATTCAAGTCAACTGAAACCTTGTTATTTGCAATTTTAATTAATGTAGAAGGCTTAATTTTTAAAACATCCGAAAGCGGTAAAACGATACCTCCACTTATATAATAATGTTTATTATACCTTGTACTTTCTTCAATGCCGTCATTCACTTTAATACTCAGAATTCGAGGGATGGAAAGGCCCACGTAGTAATATTCACTATAAAAAAACAGACCCATGCCAAAATTTGGCTTCACAAAATTCTCATCAGTGGGAATAAAGCTTGGGTCGTTAACAAACTCCATATTGAGCTCGTTGTAATTATAGGTATACTGAACAATTCCCCCTTGAAGGCCTGCCGCAAGACGATAATCCCCAAAATCCACTTTATAGGAAAAAGCAACATTAGCCTCAGTATTATTGCTCACACCCAACTGATCGTTAATAATAGAAACACCCATTCCACCTTTATTATCAAAAATAGAAGTATTGGCTGTAAGAGAATTAGTAATGGGAGCACCTTCTATTCCTATCCATTGTGCTCTTGACATAAACGTAATTGATGCATTATCAAACGCTCCGACATAAGCAGGGTTTATCAGCGTTTGATTAAATACATATTGATTGTAAAGAGGATCGTATTGTGCCCACACGTTAAGTGCAGCTAAACTCAATATAAGTAAAATCACATACCTCTTCATAATCAATTTCTTAGTTCCAGGAATCCATTTACATTTTCTGACCCATCCCCTTTTTCAATCACATAGTAATAGGTTCCTTCTGGTAATTTCTGCTGGTTACCTACATTAGAAAAGCCTCCAAAGACTTTAACGTTATTATCATACCCAGTTATTTCAAAGACCTTAGATCCCCATCTTGTATAAATTGTTACCCTATTGTTAGGGTAAAAGCTTATATTTTGAATTTTAAACACATCATTTATTCCATCTTCATTAGGGCTTACTGCGTTAAAGATATGAAGTTCACTTCCTGTTTCCGCAGTAGAAGACCCTATGGTAAAAAAGGTCTTGTTTGCTATAGCTTCACTTGTAACAAAACCTGAAGTTACAGTACCTGTAGTTTCTGAAGAACCAAGGCTCTCAAAGGGTACATCCAGCGAAGATGTTTGAGCCACCACTGCCTGATCTATTGATTCAAGAAAAAATTCGTCTCTAACTGGTAACTGCATAACAGACCCATCAAATGTACCGGTCAGAACATCTAACTGCCAGTATTGCTGATTGGTAACAGCAGTAAGCAAACCCTGGACATTAAGATTTGTATTAGGTGTTGTTAAAAGTATACCAAGGGTTGGAGAAGTTCCCTGAACGTTTAACAGACGAACTGGTAGAAAGGTACTACCCGAACCTAATGGGAAATACTTTTCGCCATTTCCAATTTGATATAAAGGCCCATCAATATACGATTCATCCGAACCACCCATAATTGTAGCACCATCTTCTATTGTTATTTTAGATCTATTTGATGATACTAATACCCCATTATTGAGAACAAGTTCATTTTCGATATATATATCGGCACCAAATATCTTTTCTCCACCTCCCTCAATAGTTAAACGGGTAAAAGACTGATCGTTGTGATTAATGACCTGTGGTTGGTTGCTTGTCAAGGTAAGCTGACCCAAACCTGGTTCGTATGTACTGTTATTCTGCCAGATACCAGCTACTTGAATATCTCCATTATTAATTAATATTCCATTATTTACTACACTATCAGGAGCTGAGAGTACGGTATTGGACCCCACATATAAAATAGAGGAGTTATTATAAATGTTCTGTGACTGAACATGCCAGACTAAACAAAACAGTGCAATGATATTTAGAAAAAAGCCTTTCATTTTCTAATTATCTTCTAGTGCTAAACGCCCTGAAATATAAGATTTTGTGTCATCTCCACCCACCAAAGTCTTAGAGCTTCCCTTATGATCAAGGGCAAATTCAACTACTTCTCCACCTGAAAAGTAGTTTTCAAAAGAAAACTCCAGTGCCACAGAATTTGCGCTACCTCCAGCCGTTACATAAGAACATCTCTTCCTGAATCTTTCTGATCCATCAACAAATATTATGATATCAACAGGTTCGTTTGTAGTGCCATCTTGATATAGCAAAAGAACACCACTTATGGCAAAAACACCTCTTGCTATGATTTTGTATTGAAAATTAGATTCATCGTACGATCCTGCCAAATCATATGTTTTTTTATCAGGCCTCAGTTGAGTAGTACCGTTTGAAAAACCAGTAGTAGCATTTCCAAAATATGCTTTAAACGCATCTTTGGTAGAAGACGATGTTGGCAATGAAACGGAGTTTCCACTTGAAATACTTAAAGTGGAGCCAACTATAGAAAGCGTTTGCAACTCATTTGAAGAGCTATTATCATTGTCCCCAACAGAAAACGAACCGCCTCCGCCTGATAGCGTAACGGTAGTTCCTACTTTTGAAACAGTCTGAATTTCATTGGCAGGATCATTATCTGCATCATCCACATCATCAGTAAAACTGCCTCCTCCACCGGATAAAGTTATCGTTGAACCTGTTTTACTAATTGTCTGAATCTCATTTGTAGAGCTATTATCACTGTCTGCCACTGAGAAGGATCCTCCTCCTCCCGATAAGGTTACCGTATTACCAACCTTAGACACGGTCTGAATCTCATTGCCAGGATCATTATCGGCATCATCAACATCATCAGTAAAGCTGCCTCCCCCTCCGGATAAAGTTATCGTTGAACCTGTTTTGCTAATCGTCTGAATTTCGTTTGCAGGATCATTATCTGCATCGTTAACATCGTCAGTAAAGCTTCCACCACCATTGGAAAGAGAAACAGTGGAGCCAGTTTTGGATAACACCTGTATTTCGTTCGTGGCACTATTATCACTGTCAGCTACGGAAAAAGAACCTCCCCCACCTGATAATGTCACCGTATTTCCTGACTTGGAAACTGTCTGTATCTCATTGGCAGGGTCGCTATCCGCATCGTTTACATCATCAGTAAAACTGCCTCCTCCAGCTGAAAGTGTTACGGTTGAACCTGATTTACTAATCGTTTGAATTTCATTGGTAGAATTATTGTCGTTATCAGCCACGCTAAAGGTGGTGCCTGTGCCGCCATTGATGTTTATCGTACGATTAGTGCCCGAGGATGCACTGGAAAGATTTTGAATTTCATTAGTTGGATCACTATCGGCATCATTAACTCCATCTTGTACTGACGATAAATTAATTGTATTTCCCCCGGTTATCGTGAGATCCGTACCAGATAGAGATAGGGTTTGATTATCCGTATTTGTGCCAGAAAAAGGAGCTAGATCTATATCGGTTGCTGCTGCATTATTAGTTATTTTAAGTGTATTACCTACAAGTTGCAGATCCTGAATCTCGTTCTGAGGGTCATTGTCAGCATCATCTACTCCATCCTGAAGCGCACTTAAGTCTACAGAATTACCTCCTGTTATCGAGAGGTCGGTGCCAGCTAAACTAAGTTGCTGATTGTCCGTATTGGTGCCTGTGAAAGCAGATAAATCGATAGCAGTTGCATTACCATTATTGGTAATTCTTAATTCATTTCCAGTTAGCTCGAGATCCTGGACTACTGTTACAGAACTCCATGCAGTTCCATTCCAAAAGAAAAAACCACTTACATCCGAATCGTAAACCAATAAGCCATTATCAGTTGTGGATAGGTTACCTCCCATAGAAGTTCGTTCAGAAGTTGTAAGCCTTGGAATAAGAACACCCTTATTATTTGCCGGAGAGACAATATCAAGTATAGCATGAGGGTTGGGGCTACTGGTACCTATTCCAACACCTTCCTGTTGAGCTTGGGCAATAAAAGAAAAAGAAGAAAATAAGATAGCACAAAATGTGCCTATGTGCCTGATTTTCATAGCAAACGGTTTGGTTATATCATGTAAAATTAAAGATTATAAATTACATATTGCAAATGTAATTCCCTGATAAATATCTATTTAGATTAAAATGTAACCCAAATAAATTAACTTATAAATGCACTAGTTAAGCCTGATTAGTAAAAGAGTAGAATTATTCTTTCTTTCTATAGAAAAGTAAAGCAATAACGATAAACCCAACTCCGGTTAAAGCAGGAGGTAAAATAGATGCCTTAACTCCCAGAATTATCATTGCCACAGCAATGAGTAAAAGAATAAGTAATAGTACGTTTTTCATAGTGCTACATATTAAGTAATTGGAATATGAGCCATAACATGCAAGCCCTTGCCTGGAGCGGTATCAATGGTAAACTCCCCTTTAAGTCCCTCTACTCTGGCCCTAAGGTTTTTCATTCCCATTCCTTTCATGGCTGAACTTTCCATATCAAAGCCCTTGCCATCATCTTCGTACAACAGGCTAAGCATATTGTCTTCATCATCTCTTGTTAACTGTATAAAAAAAGAAGTGGCTCCCGAGTGCTTTATTGTATTATTTACCAATTCAGATATCATGTAGTATAAGGGCCTTTCAATTTCTACAGGCAATCTTTCTTCCAAATTAGTAGTTGTAAAATCTCCCTCAATTGTATTACTTGAATTAACGGTTCCAATCAAATCTCTTAAAGTGTTGGAAAGGCCAAAACGAGTTAACATGTCCGTGGAAAGGTTATGCGAAATCTCACGTGTTTCTTTGATAGAGGCTTCCAGCATATCTGTTAACTCTTTGTTATTATCGCTTTGTTCAGAAAGCAACTTAATGGCAGATAATCTGGCGCCCAGTCTATCATGCAGATCTTCTGCAATTCGGTTACGCTCCTCTTCCTGCCCTTGCATCATTGCGTTAAGCTCCTTTATCTCCTGCTCCTTTTTGAGACGATCAACTTCCTGATCTTTTATTTTTTGCTGGAAGCGTTGTCGTTGCACGAAGAAAAGAATAATTACCACAGACAGTATACCTACACCACCAGCTATTCCCATAGACCAATAGCTAAGGCGGGTTTTTTCTTTGGTTTGCTTTATCTGATCCTCAAGCTCACGCCCTTTCTTTTCTGTTTCATACATTACCTCAAGCTCCTTTAAGCTTTTCATTTTGGCTTCATTGTAAATGGAATCATTTAAGGAATTATAAATAGCAAAAAGACTATCGGCTTCTTCAAGGTTTCCAAGACGTATCTTACATTTTATGATGTTAGTTATAAGGTTTAAATAATTTATTCGGTCGTCATACTTGATAGCCAAGTCTTCTCCCAACAAATAATAATTAAGGGCAATACCGTAATTACCTTGATCCATATAAACATTACCAAGATTAAGGTAAGTAATCAAAATGCCTCTATAGTCCTCGAGAGATTTTTTGATTTCTAATGATTTATCATAATAAATGGTTGCAGAATCTAATTTTTGCTGGTAGTAGTAAAGAGCTCCAACATTATTATAAATTAAAGCAATATTGACTGAATCTCTGTTTAATAAATATTGTTCAATTGCTTCACGATAAAAATAAAATGCAGAATCATAATTTTTGTTTTGAAACTTAGGATCACCTACAATTGCCCCTAATCCCGAATATATTAAGGCTAGCTTGGCTTTGTCTCCAGAACTTACAATGAGTTTTTCAGCCAGTTTGTAATAATTATAAGCTAATAAATACTCCTTCTGTCTTACATAATATGAAGCAAGGTTGATATAATTATTAGCTAAAGTGCTATTATTCTCTATTAGTTTATTTATCTCAATGGCATTGTAATATGCAACAATTGCTTCTTTGTTATTTCCCAGCAAAATCTGCGTGTTACCAATATTATTATAACATTTAGCAATGCTAACGGAGTCTCTTAACAAAATGAAATTATCCAACGCTCGTTGGTAGCTCTCTAATGCAGATGTGTAATTGCTCTTAGCAAAAAACTTATGGCCTTCCTGCCGGATACTCTCTGCCTTTTCTAAGTTATTGCCATTAACACTATCTGCAACATTTAACTTTTGCGAAAAGACGCATTTAATAGTGAGAACACTGAGAAAAAATATTAGAACTATCTTCATCGAGGTAAAATTACCATATAGGAAGATAGTTAGCCAAACCTGTTCAATTAATCATTGATAATAGGCACTTCAACCACCGACTCTCCCCCTTTCAAATTTGAATATTTTTGTTCATGTTTAAAACTTGTTAAGGCAGTAACAAAGATAAAAAGCAAGACTGCTGCAATTCCGATTTTTAAAGTTTTCATTTTTTTGTATTTAAATATTTAATCATTGACAATTGGAGTTTCTGTTTGTGTATCACCATTGGTTTGCTTCGGATTAATTTCCTCAGGGTGACAAGCAGTGAAACCATAGATTACCAGGGCAATAAGTGCGTACTTTAAAGTTTTAATAGCTTTCATAATTATTTTAATTTTTATTGTTAGATGTTAATTTGTGTTTACAATGATAGTGCTGGTATTCAAGCTTTTCTGCACACAAAAAGCACAACTTTTCTCTAATATAATATTAGAAGAATAGCAGAATGTGCTTTTAGCATCGTAGATAATAGTCTAAGACTATGCTCTATAAAAAATTAAACCAACTTAGAATAGTGCAATTTTCAGAGGTCAGCCATCAGGAGATGTAGCCCTTTTTTATTGCTATAGCGATTAGCTGTGTAACATTTTTGGCATTAAACTTAACCATTAAATTTCTTCTGTAAGAACGTATCGTATGGCTACTGGTTCCAATTACAACGGAAATTTCATCAGAGGTTTTTCCTTCGCTTAGCATAGAAAGTAGTTGCTTTTCTAGTTTCGACAGCTTTACTATCTTTTCATCTTCCGTCTTTTTAAGCATCTTCATTGCCATACGTGAAGAAACGTCTTGTGAAAAATAGTTACCTCCTTCCATAATACGAAGCAAAGCAAGCTCCATCTCTTCCTGCGAAGTGTTTTTTAGTACATAACCATCAGCGCCTGCCTGCAAGGCATTTTGAATGTAGCCTTCTTTATCGTGCATTGACATTATCAAAACCTTTGTTTCAGGAAAATGTTCCTTAACCACATGTGTAGCCTCAATACCATCCATTACAGGCATATTAATGTCCATAATTACTACATCAACAGCATGCATTTTAAGCAGCCTGAGTACCTCTTCGCCATTTACGGCTTTTCCGACCACCTCAAACAACTCCTTTTTGTTAAGCATATTCTCAATCCCATCGGCCAAAATGGTATGATCATCCGCAATAACGACTTTAATCTTATTTACTTTTTCTTCCACCATAGACATTTGATACTAGTGATGGTAATGGTTGTTTAATAACTCTAAGCTACAAAATCATTTATAATACCTTAAGTATTCATCACTAAAAAATACAAAAACTTAAAAACAAGATTTATAAACCTTGCAAATAGCAGTTTTTGCAAGAAATACTAGCAGATATGCTATTGCTCTTATAGCATATCTGCTAAATACTCTCTGTTTTTTTTGTTTAAGGTTAGCAAAAAAGCATAAAACAATAAAAGCCTATCATCAATAGCTTTGATAAGACTTAAACTGCAAAACAAGCTATCGGAGATGTTTTAAAAACTAACCAATCAGGCAATGATTATTTATAAGGATAAAATATCAACTATTGAATATGATCATGTCAGTCAGAACATAACTTATTCGGAGCGAGGTATCGCCAATAAGGAATTGCTATTAAGTCAATTAAGAAGTGTGATGGAATTCAGTAAAACCCAAACCATTTCAAGTGTTATAGCTGACTTCAGAAATATGAGAGGTTCATTCAAAAGTATTTTTGATTTTCTTAATGAAATATACTATCCAACGCTAAAATCTAGAGGTTTAATCTGTAATGCAATTGTAGTTTCAGATGATATAATAAATAACCACCTGGCAAATCTCCTTTTAGAAGATTTGAAGAAACAGGGTATTGATGCTGCCACATTTGGAAACACCAGAGCAGCTACAAAATGGGTTCATACCTGTAAGGAGGTTGCCCAAAACAAAAAAATATTTACAACTAATTAGCCAAGTAATTATGACAACTAAACGAACTATTGAACGATTGGAAATTTTTATCAAAGCACTCGGTATCAGTATATCAGAATTTGAACGCACTATAAGTGTTGGAAATGGATATATTGGTAAACAAATAAAGAGAAAGGGCTCCATTGGAAGTCATATAATTGAGAAGGTACTTGATTCGTATCCACAGCTAAACGTTGTTTGGTTAATGACGGGTAGAGAACGAATGGTAGCAAATAAATTTAAAGCTCATATGGTTCATAGTAAACAGCAATTAAGAGCTAGTGCATAACTTATTAAAGTTGAAAAGTAAACTCCCAAATAGCGATAGCTAACCTAAAACGAAAAGGCGCTCAATTTGAGCGCCTTTTTTAATGGTAATATACTTAAAATATTTAGATCAAGCTACCAGTCTCTCTCCTTTGTAATAGGCAATATCTGCCATATCCAGCATTGGTTTATCTCCTTTACTATCTCCATATGCCCAAATCTCCAAAAATTCAGATACATTAAGATAGGATTTTATTCGATCAACCTTTTCTTGTCCATTGCAGTTCTTGCCTTCAAACTTTCCGGTTATAAGGCCGTCTTTAGTTGCTAACTTAGTCCCCAAAACTTCCACATCCCATTGGTTTGCCCATGGCTTAATCCATTTTTCGATGGAAGCACTAACAATAATAACTCTATCGCCCTGAGCGATATGCTCCTGAAATTTTTCAACAATAGGTCTATTAAGGATCAATGGTAATTGCTCTTCACTAAACTGCTTGCAACGGGACTCAAATTCTCCAGTTGTTATATTTTTGAAAAAAAAAGTGAGCAATTTTTCCTTGGCATCAGATGCGTCAAGTAAACCCAATTTATAACCAATCAGTACAGGAAGTGAGGCAATTATATTTTTTAGATAATAGTTATACCCCTTAAAAAACTTCAAAAAAGCAAAAAGGCTATCGCGTTTCGTTAGTGTGCCATCAAAATCAAAAAGTACCAATCGCTTATTCTCTGCTTTGTTCACAAGCTTAACTTTTTGAAAATCGGCTCAGGAATTAATTTGATTACAATCATAATGTACCTCCAAAACCATTTTACATAAATAACATTGCACTTTCTACGAATAGCCTTTTCAATTTTTCTCGCCACTTGTTCAGGAGTTGCAGTAAGGAGCTTAGGTAGTTTTAAATGATCTGTCATTTTGGTTTTTATAAAACCAGGCTTAACCGTTAATACATGTACTCCATAGGTATTTAATTTATTTCTTAAACCCGACAGATAAGCGCTAAAGCCAGCTTTGGCACTTCCATAAGCATAATTAGAACCTCTTCCCCTATCGCCTGCAACAGAGCTTATGCCAACAATAACCCCGGATTTTCTGGTTGCAAAATCTTTGGCAATAATATCAATAATTGAAACCGCACCAAGGAAATTAACTTTATAGGATTGCATAGCTAGTTTTAGATTATCTTCAGCTTGGTCCTGCTCAAAAAGCAATCCGAAAGCACAAATTACCCAATCAGGTTTTTCGGGTAATGAATTGTAGAATTGCTCATGAGAATCGAAATCAAGTGCATCAAAATGCAGGTTATGAGCTTTGCATTCAAACCTGATTTCCAGATCATTTTTTAAAGCACTGAGTTTTTCTTCAGACCTTCCTGCAAGAAATAACTCATGTTTTTTTTGGGCCAAAAGTGATGCCAATGCTTCTGCCACATCCGAATTTGCTCCAAGAATAAGTACTTTCATTTTTTAAATAATTTCTAATCGCTTGGACAAAAGTGAATTAATCTTGGCCTCAGGATTATACTTCTTAATAATTTCTACAAACTCCTCCAGCCTTGAATAGCTCTTCCAAAAAAAATCTTTATTCATCCTGCTATCCTTCGTCATGTAAATCCTTCCACCATAAGAAAGCACCATCTCATCAAGTTCATTAAGGAAAGAAAACAGCTTGGGATGAATCGCAAAATCGAGCGCAAGGGTATATCCTTTCATCGGAAAGGATATCAAATCATTTTGCTCTCCAAAGACTTTCAAAACAGCCAAAAAAGATCCCATACCTTCACTTTGAATCCTCCTTAATATTTTCTCAAGACCTTTTTTCTCTGAAATAGGAAGTACAAATTGATATTGAGTAAATCCTCTTTTACCATACATACGGTTCCAATTCAAAATCGCATCAAGCGGATAAAAGAAAGGGTCATAATGATCTATTGATTCTTTTGAACTGCCCATTAACTTATTATAATAGACCATATTAAAAAGCTTGATGGTGTACTTATTCAAAGCAATCCCGGGAAAATTAAAAGGTATATTTATAATGGGATCAGAGTGCGTCTTAAATGGCTCTTTAAGCTTGACTTTTCCAGATTCAGGATCATAATGTTCACCGGTGAAAAGTAAACTTCTTCCAAAATGTTTACCCCCTTTCAGGCAATCTATCCACGCCACGCTATAGGTCGAACCACTGGTTCTTTCGAATAACTCCAAAATCTCATCGAGTGATTGTGCCTTGTAAGATTTTTGTGCTATAAAGGCCGATTTAATCGGCTTAAGCATAAACTTTACTGATAAAATTATACCTGTTAAGCCCATTCCACCACAAGTGGCCCAAAACAAGTCTTTGTTATTGGTTCTCGAACAAGATACTGTACTTCCGTCAGCCAGCATTATTTCAAGACTAATAATGTGATTAGATATAGATCCCTCGAGATGATGATTTTTGCCATGCACATCAGAGGCAACAGCCCCTCCAATGGTAATAAATTTTGTGCCGGGTGTTACCGGAAGAAACCAGTGCTTGGGAACAGTTACTTTAAGAATGTCATCCAGTAAAACGCCAGATTGCACCTCAATAATGCCCGTTTCTGTATCGAATGAAAGAAATTTATTCATTGGCAGGCAAGACAGGATGCTATCATTTAAAGAAGCATCCCCATAGCAACGACCGTTACCTCTTACGATATAGTCGCCATTAAGCTTAAGTTTTTGAGACAGCTCAGCCTTGGAAGTAATTCCATATAGCTTGGAATTTACTTTAGGATAATTACTCCAGTTACTTACGATGGTCATCGGTTTAGTATAAGATAACAAAGAATGTCACCATCCATGCCAACACAGTTATGATGACAAACTTATCAGTATAAATAATCTTTGTTGGAGATCCGGCATTATTTTCGACAAGCGCTATTTGAATATAACGCATCAAACCTGCCAGAACGAATATAGTGGTAACAACAAGATAGTTCGATTTCAATGAAACCGCTACCTCAGAAGTAAGGCAATACATTATGTACGCAACCACCATGACGCTTGCATTAAATATTAAAATAGCATTAAGATATTCAAGAGTGTAACCCGAAGTGCTTTTTCTTGTCACCGAACCTTCGCTCAAGTCAAGGGAAACATCCTCTCTTCTTTTGGCAATGGCAAGAAATAATGCTAATAAGAAAATCATAACCATAAGCCACTGTGTAATAGGTACTTCAGCAGCTATACCTCCAGCAATTACCCTTAATTCAAACCCCGAGGCCAGAATTAAGATGTCTAAGATAGATCTGTTCTTAAGACCAAATGAATAACCAATATTTAGCAACATGTACGATAGGAGTACGATGGCAAATCCAATACTTAAAAAATAGGCTATTGACAGAGCCATTATACCCGAAAAAGTAAGTGCCAGATATCCCGTCCTTACAGAGACTTCTCCGGAAGCTAGCGGCCTTGTTGATTTTCTTGGATGAGCTCGATCTTCATCGATATCCTTAATGTCGTTTAGAATGTAAATAGTGCTTGCAGCAAATCCAAACGCAATAAAACCAACACTTGTTTGAAACAGCTTTTCTAAATTGAAAATTTCACCTGCAAAAAAAACTGGAATAAAAAGGAAGAAATTTTTAATCCAATGATGAAGTCTAAAAACTCTAATTATTAGCATCATTGTTTTTCAGAGAATTCGGTTGTTTGATGGTTAATGCTTTCAGATTGTAAAATTACTTATAACCCATCTTCTTTCCTATGAAATTCCTCTAAGCTCTTTTGGATTTTTCCCAAACAACTGATTGGCGACCTGAGAAATATCGGAAAGCACCCACGTAAACGGCATAATTCATAAAAACGAAGTAAAATGGTATATAAAATAGTTTAGCCTTTACCTTTTGGTTGCGCAGTAAAAAGCCAATAAATGCAAGCAAATAGAAAACTATCTGAGCGAGGGTTAGCACCTCTCCTACCAAACTACCCTTAAGAGCCAAAATAACTGACAACACAAATGTTATCAATAACAAAAGTGGTGTTAAAGACCATCTCAATACTCTATGCGAAACATATAGAAATGAAAGTCTGGGGTTTTTAAATGGCAGCAAAAGTTTGTTTAAACGAATAATTGACTGAATTCCACCTGCAGATATACGTGTTTTTCTTTTATACTCTTCAGAAATAGAAAAAGAGGGATCTTCCATAGCGTAGGCATTGGGTTCATAACGGATTACATGCCCGTTTTCCGCTATTTTCATCGTCATATAGAAATCCTCAATTATTGAATCCGAAGGAATCTCTTCAAATAATTCCGTCCTTATTGAAAATAGTTCACCCGCAGCTCCAACAACACTATAAAAAATTGAATCCTGCTTTTTTAGAAATGACTCATATTTCCAGTAAAAACCTTCACCAGCCCCCGAAGCGTTATCTGCCTCTAAAACACGAACTTTTTTCTCACACGCAACTCCTCCTACCTTGGGGTCTTTATAATGTTTTACAATGTGCAACAATGCATCCTGGTTTATAGTAGTATTGGCATCGGAATACACAACAATTTCGGTGTTTATGTATTTCATTGCCCGTTTTGTTGCAGCTATTTTGCCCATTCTTTCCTTCTTATAGAGCAGAACTACGTCATCATACCTCTCTATGATTTGATTCGTATTGTCTGTAGAACCATCGGTAATAAAAACAATTTTATATAGTTCTTTTGGATAGTTAAGTGATAAAGAATTGAGTATTTTTTCTTCGATATAATCTTCTTCGTTGTAGGCAGCAACCAGCAGAGTAAGAGTAGGAAAGTCAATGCTATTTTCATATTCAACTTTCACTTTACTTCTATTGAATAATTTATTAATTATAAGAATGATAAGACCATATCCTGCATAGGTATAGAAAATTATAAAAATTGAAATAAATAGAAAAAATTCAGCAATAACCATTTACCTATTTGCTATTTTTACAATTAAAACAAAATGACTTAAGCGACTCAAACATAATAATATTGTTGTGCTTGTAAACCATCTCCTGACTTTATTTAAAAAATCAGTATTCACCACATTGCTACTAATGTGGTTAGCTTCATTTGCAGTTGCTGAAAACAAAGCTGCACCAACATTTACGAGTTCACCCGTCACAACTGGTTCTTATCAAGCAAGTTACCTTTATCATATTACAACAACAGGTGGTGTTGGTGCAATAACCATTACTGCAACCGGACTTCCTTCCGGGTTAATAATAACAGATAACGGTGATGGAACAGCCGACATAACAGGTAATCCAAGTATAAGTGGCGGTCCATTTAGCATTACAGTAACTGCCACTGATTCAAATCTAGATTTTACAGATCAGTTCTTCGATCTTACCATCTCCAAAGCAGTGCTTACCGTTACGGCCGAGGATAAAGCCAGAATCTATGGGGATGCCAATCCTGCTTTTACTGTTGCCTATGCAGGGTTTGTCAATGGTGAGACTGCCTCAGTCTTAACAACTGCTCCTACTGCTTCTTCTACTGCTGTGCCTACCACTCCGGTAGGAACTGTGCCTATTACGGCTTCCGGTGGGGTCGATGAAAACTATTCCTTTACCTATGTAGACGGTACACTAACCATCTCCAAAGCAGTGCTTACCGTTACGGCCGAGGATAAGGCCAGAATCTATGGGGATGCTAATCCTGTATTTACTGTTGCATATGCAGGGTTTGTCAATGGAGAGACTGCCTCTGTGTTAACCACTGCCCCTACCGCTTCTTCAACTGCGGTAGCTACCACTCCGGTAGGAACTGTGCCCATTACGGCTTCCGGTGGGGTCGATGAAAATTATTCCTTTACCTATGTACCCGGTACCCTGACGATTTCAAAAGCAGTGCTTACTGTTACTGCCGAGGATAAGGCCAGAATCTATGGGGATGCCAATCCTGCATTTACCGTTGCATATGCTGGGTTTG
>JAGQYI010000034.1 GCA_020436165.1 Cyclobacteriaceae bacterium
AACATTCAATCCGCAGGATTGGCTTAATCAGCCAACCCCGCAACCGAAAGTTACAGAGCAACAAACTTTCAATTCAGATTCTCAAATAGATGAAGTAGAACGCATCATTCAAAGCATTGAAGCCAACCGTACAGATATTACCTCCTCTTACAGCGATTGGGTAAATATCGGCTTTGCCTTTGCTGATGAGTTTGGTGAGAACGGCAGAAACCTATTTCATAGAGTAAGCCAGTTCTATCCCGATTATTCCGCTACGGAGTGCGACAAGCAATTTGACAATTGCCTGAAATCAAAAGGTCATGGTGTTTCACTAAAGACCTTTTTCTACCTCGCTAAAGATGCAGGGATAGACATTGCACCTCCACGAGCAGAAAAACAGGATAAGCACACCTTCAAAAGTGAAAAACTGAATGGCAGTCAAACAGACCACCAACAGCCCGAGAAGCAGGAACCGGAGCAAATGCCAACATTTCCCGATTCCTTGTTTCCTGAACTTCCTGAATTTTTGCAAAAGGTTGTGGAGGTTGCCACCTCGAATGAGGAACGAGATATTCTTCTCCTTGGCTCTATTGGTGCTATCAGTGCATGTTTACCTAAAGTATCGGGCATCTATGATGGCAAAAGAGTATTTGCCAATCTATTCCTATTCATAACCGCCCAGGCATCCGCAGGTAAAGGCCGCTTGGTGCATTGTCGTCAGTTGGTCAATCCCATTCATAAAGAATTGAGGGAACAAGCCAAACTCCATAAACAGCACTATGAATTGGAAATGGTAGAATACAACTCGAAAAAAGGAAAGGAAGAAGGTGTCGAGAAACCAGCCAAACCACCTGAAAAGATGCTGTTCATTCCTGCAAATAACAGTTCAACGGGAGCTTACCAATTATTGGGTGATAGTGATGGCAGAGGGCTGATATTCGAGACCGAAGGTGACACCTTAGCCCATGCCTTCAAGAGCGATTATGGAAATTACAGTGACGGCTTTAGAAAAGCCTTTCACCATGAAACCATATCCTACTACCGCAGAACCGACCGTGAGTTTGTGGACATAGAAAGCCCTTGTCTTTCTACGGTCCTGTCAGGTACGCCAAAACAAGTTTCGGCATTGATTCCCAACGCTGAAAACGGCTTATTCAGCCGTTTCATCTTCTATTTCATGAACGTTCGCCCGGTATGGAAAAATGTCTTTGCCAGTCAAACGGATAACGGACTGGACGATTACTTTGAAGCCCTGGGCAATGAGTTCTATGAACTCTACAAAGTCATCATGCAGGATGAACCTCGCCAGTTTCACCTTACAGCAGACCAGCAGGAGCAATTCAACCAGTTCTTCGGCCAGATACAGGAGAAATACATGAACCTTCAAGGGCTGGACTACATGGCCACTATCAGAAGGTTAGGTTTGATTGCTTACCGAGTTTCCATGATATTTTCCGCTTTGCGGATCATGGAAATGCGCCACATTAAATACGATAAAAATATTGGCGCATTCGACAGCACCACTGGAGAGATATTATCCAAAAGCTGTCAAACAGGCGACACTTCCCATAAGCTGATTTGTGAAGAAAGGGATTTTCAAGCTTCGCTTTCAATGGTCAAAGTACTGGTGAAGCATTCAAGCAAAGTGTTTGTAGAACTTCCACAAGAAGAGCCTAAACCAACCCGCATGAATAAGAAGGAGAAGTTTCTGTATGCCTTACCACACACCTTCAACCGTCAGAAGTATCTCGAAGTAGCAAAGACCATGAGCATTCCGGCAAAGACAGCCGAAGGTTATATCACCGCCTTTGCCAAATCGGGATTGGTTCATCGTGAATCTCAGGACAATTATATCAACACCTCACTTGAGGAAGTTAAGGATTCTAAGGATGCTGAGGACTTATGATCCTTGGCATCCTCTATTTCCTCAACTTCCTGAAATCAGTTTACCACTATATTTTGTTTTTATTATTGTTTTCTTTTCTTATATTAGCCAAATATTGACAAGTCATAAATTAACAGGCCATGCACTTTGGTGAAAGGATAAGAGAGCTTAGAGAAAGTCAGGGATTGCTTCAACGACAGTTGGCGGCAAACCTTGAGATAGACACCCCCATGTTCAGCAAAATTGAACGTGGTGAGCGGAAAGCTAAACGGGAACAGGTACTGAAAATTGCCGAAATCCTCAAAGCAAGCGAACAGGAATTATTGGCTTTATGGTTGGCAGACCAAATCAAGGAAATAGTAACAGACGAAGATCAGGCATTACAAGCCTTGAAAATCGCTCAAAAAGATATAAACCAAGCAAACACCAAATAAGAATGAACCAAGTACAACATAACGCTATTGTTAATTTCATCTGGAGTATTGCTGATGATGTGTTACGTGATGTCTATACACGTGGAAAATATAGAGATATAATTTTACCATTTACCGTATTACGCAGACTGGATGCCATTTTGGAGCCAACCAAAGACAAAGTTTTGGAAATGCACCAAAAGCTGAATGAAATGAAGATTGACAACCAATCTGCTCAATTGCGCAAAACCAGTGGCTATGTGTTTTACAATACCTCTAACTACACCTTCAAAAGGTTGTTGAACGAACCGGGCAACATTCGCCAAAACTTAGAAACCTACTTGGATGGCTTTAGCAGCAACGTGCAAGACATCATCAGTAAGTTCAAGCTAAGAAACCAATTAGAGACCTTAGAAGAAGGCAACATCACCTTTCCATTGATTGAAAAGTTCTGCTCAAGCACCATTAACCTAAGTCCAATGCCTGTCACTGATAAAGACGGTAATGTGGTAATGGAAGGCTTGACCAATTTAGGGATGGGCTATGTGTTTGAAGAATTGATACGCAAGTTCAATGAGGAGAACAACGAAGAAGCGGGAGAACACTTTACACCAAGGGAAATCATTCGCTTAATGACCCACCTGATTTTTGAACCGCTCAAGGGAAAGATAAAGGACGGAACGTATCTCATTTACGACCCTGCTTGTGGTAGTGGTGGTATGCTTACAGAAGCGGAACACTTTGCCAAAAAACTGAACCCCAAAGCTACTTTCCATTTGTACGGTCAGGAAGTAAACCCAGAGACTTATGCCATCTGTAAAGCAGATATGCTTATAAAAGATGAAGACCCGGAGAAGATTGCTTTTGGCTCTACATTGAGCAAAGACGGTTTTCCAAACCTGCAATTTGACTTCATGATAAGTAACCCTCCGTATGGGAAAACATGGAAAGTAGATGCAGATGCCATACTGGATAAAAAAGACATTATAGATCCTCGCTTTACAGTGGGTGTTCCCCGAGTAAATGACGGCCAATTACTGTTTGTGATGAACATTGTTTCCAAACTGAAAACCAACAGCGAATTGGGCAGCAGGGCAGCTACTATTCATAATGGTTCAGCGTTGTTTACAGGAGATGCAGGACAGGGAGAAACCGAAATACGCAAATATCTCTTTGAGAATGATTTGCTGGAAGCGGTAATTGCCCTACCCAACGATTTGTTTTACAACACGGGCATACCTACCTACATTTTTATACTTAATAACAAGAAGGAAGAAAAACGGAAAGGTAAACTGCAACTCATCAATGTTACCTCTGAAGCTTTCTACAGCAAAATGCGCAAGCCATTGGGTAAAAAGCGAGTAGAGTTTAGCAAAGACCATATCCGCAAGATTACCGACCTGTTTTTGAATTTTGAGAACAATGAGCACAGTATTATTCTCGACAATGAAGACTTTGGCTACAGCCAGATCACCGTACACCGCCCACAGCGTGATGAAGACGGCAATATCATCAAAGATGCCAAAGGCAAACCGAAAAGCGACAATGCCCTCAAAGACAAAGAAAACATTCCTTTAAAGGACGATATTGATGACTTTTTTGCCAAAGAGGTCACCCCTTTTGTGCCGGATGCCTGGTATAAAAAGAGTGAAACCAAAATTGGCTACGAAATAAACTTTGCCAAGTATTTCTTCCAGCACAAAGCCCCAAGGAGCTTAGAGGAAATATCTGCCGATATTTTCAAAATTGAAGAAGAGACAGAGCATCTATTAAAAGAAATTGTTGAAGCGTAAATGATGGTACAAGATATACATACAGCAACTTGGCTATCCTCTGTTCCGCAGCATTGGAAGACTTTGCGCATCAAAAATCTCTTTGATGAGATAGATGAAAGAAGCGAAACTGGAGAAGAAGAATTGCTCTCAGTTTCTCATTATACCGGAGTTACCAAAAAGAGAGACAGCCTTGAAAACGAGGATGATTTTATCAGCAATGCGAAAACACTCGTGGGCTACAAAAAAGTAGCTGAAAATGACTTGGTAAGCAATATCATGTTGGCATGGAATGGCAGTTTAGGCATTTCTAAATATGAGGGTATTACAAGCCCTGCCTATTGTGTGTATCGCATCAAGGGAGACAATAACCCACACTATTACGGGTATTTGTTTTCTACAGCTATCATGAAGGCAGAGTTTAGAAAAAAATCCTTTGGTATTATCGATAGCCGCTTGCGCTTATACTCCGATAAATTTTTCAGTATTCCGGTGGCTGTTCCTCCAAGGAATGAGCAAGACCAGATAGTGACTTACATAAAAGCCAAGTCAAAAAAAATAAAGCACTTCATCCAAAAAAAGCAAGCCTTTATTGAGTTGCTAAAAGAGCAACGGCAGGCAATAATTAGCAGAGCAGTTATCAAAGGGATTAACCCTGATGTAACCTTAAAGGATAGCGGCATTCAATGGTTGGGAGATATTCCTGAGCATTGGGAAGTAAGGAGAATAAAAAATATCAGTAGTGTCATCTCAAAGGGAACAACTCCCTCTACAATGGGGGCTGATACTGTGGAAAACGGAAGTATTCGTTTCCTAAAAGCCGAAAACCTTTACTCAAATAACATTTCATTAGAACCGAGCTTCTTTATTGATGAAGAAACAGATGAAATTCTTTTTAGGTCTCGTTTAGAAATGAATGATGTACTAATTGTAATAGCTGGGGCAACACTCGGTAGAACCGGAATAGTTACTGAAGAAGTATTGCCAGCCAACACAAATCAGGCAATTTGTTTTATTCGACCTAAAGAAGTTAACTCCGAATTTCTTCAAATGTGGCTTCAAACCCCTTATATAAGCTCACTAATTTGGTTGAATGCAACTCAAGCTGCACAACCAAATTTAGCAATGGGAAAAATTGCAGAGTTCAAAATACTATACCCTCCTATTAATGAGCAACAGGAAGTTGTTGAATTTATTAAGGCTGAAACTCTAACTATAGATACCGCAATATCAAAGGCAGAGAAAGAAATAGAACTCATCAAAGAGTATCGGGAAGCCATGATAGCCGAAGCGGTATTGGGGAAACTGGATGTAAAGGTTCACATTAAAAAAGTATTGGAAAATGCCAAGTAAAAGGATAACCAGACATATAGACCGTCTGATACTTGACCCTAACAACTACAGGTTCAAGGACAGACCAGAGTACAAGCCTGTAGATCAGGCCAACCTTGCTGATACCCGTGTTCAGCAGAGAACGCTAAACTTTATCCTTGGCAAAAACAATGGTAATGTAAAAGACCTAATTAGCAGCTTTACTACCAATGGCTTTTTGGATATTGACCAGATACAGGTTACTGAGGTGGGCGAAAATCTCTTGGTGCTGGAAGGCAACAGACGTATAGCCACCTTAAAGTATTTGTATGACGAATTTAAAAAGGGCAATGATGTAGGTCGCCTTACCGAATCCGACTTTAAAAGTGTCAATCTGGTATTGATAGAAGATGAGGAGCCAATTCAGCATTTAATCGCAATGGGGCTTCACCACATTAGTGGAAAAAAGAGATGGAATGCCGTAAACGAATCTCAATTAGTAAGTGACCTAATAAGTACTTATAACAAGACAGAGCAAGAGGTTTGTGATGCGCTTGGTATATCTACCGTGAAACTGCGTAGAGGCTTGAGAACACTTAGCCTCATCCAACAGTACAAGCGAAGCGACTATGGCGACCAATTTGAATCGCCTATGTACACCATTTTTGAAACGGTAATTTCAACACCGGAAATGCGTAGCTGGATTGAGTGGAGCAATGAAGACATGACCGCCCATAATGCGGTAAACTTAGAACGACTCTTTAGCTGGGTATCTCAAACCGAGGATATTGAAATTGATGAAGATGGTAATGAACGGGTCTCAACCAAAGAAGCCATTATCAGCCAATACAGGCAAATAAAAGAGATTGCCAAGTTCATAAACGACCCAAAAGCAATTGAACTGATGGAAGAAAGCCGTAGTATAGCTGAGGCTTATTCTTATAGTGATGTAATTGGTGAAAACAGGCTAAGAAATGCTTTAGATACCCTTCGCAAAGAGGTTCAAGTCGCATTCAATTTCAGCGAGCATTTAACTGAACCCGATTATGGAGAAATACAGCGGTTAAAAGACAAGTTAGACCGATTGATTCCTTCAAGTAAGGCAGTGGTGGCAATCAATGATAAAAGATTGGCAAGCTACTTTACCACAGTTGATAATCATTTCAGCGAAATATTCGTCCACAGCTACAGAAAGCTCCACAAAATAAGAGTTAAGAACCTGTCTAAGGTCAACATATTTGTAGGTGGCAACAACTTGGGTAAAACCTCCCTACTGGAATGCTTTTACTTACTAAGCCAATTGAATGACATCAATGCGTTTCTGGATTTGGAAAAATACAGAGGCAAATTCTATTCAGATTTTCATTCTAAATGGATTCACAAAAATTTCATTTCAGATATTGAATTGGAAGGTTCATTCAATGGAGCTGAAACCAGCCTGTACCTCACAAAGACGGAAACAGAAGAAGATATTGAAAAGTCAGGCTACCTCTCCACCATAGAATCAGAAGGGAAAGTAAAAGACATCACATTAGAGAGTTCCATTCACCTATATACTACTAAAGAACCGGAATTGCGTTTCTCAAAATCTCAGGTGCTTTGCCCGGCCACTTTTACCAGCCCATTCAGGTACAATACTGAATTGCTCAAAAAAGCCCATGCCAATGCAGTAAAAGAGAAATACTTTGATCGGGTGATAGAGTTCATACAAACTCATTTAGACCCAAGTATTGAGAAAATTGAAATGATTAGTGATGAAGGCGAAAGCAGGTTTATGGTTTCTTCATCTCGCATAAATGAGGTGGTAGATATTACCAAATATGGTGAGGGCTTGCAACGGGTGTTTGAGATAGCTTTGTTAATGGTTTACAGCAAAGACGGTGTAATATGCATTGATGAGGTGGATAGTGCAATTCACAAGTCCTTATTGATTGAGTTTACCAAGTTCATCCAACAAACAGCAGAGCAGTTCAATGTTCAGGTTTTCCTTTCTACCCACAGCAAAGAGTGTATTGATGCCTTTGTAAAGAATGACTACCACAATGATTTCATAAGAGCCTACGCCCTATCGGAAGTAGATGGCGAAATAGCCTGCAAGTACATTGAAGGAGGTCGTTTAGAAAGATTAATTGACTCAATAAATTTTGATATAAGATAATGGCTCAGAATTTATTGTACATACTTACAGAAGGCTCTCATGATGCTGCGTTTTTGTATCGGATATTAAAAGCGAACGGTCTCAAAAGGGAAGAAAAGAAAATCAATGAGTATCCGAATTACTTGGCCAATTTTTTTCTAAAAGATTTAAGCCTAAGTGATGTTGATTCTGTTAACATTCAAGAAGCTCGCACTCGTTTTATGCCACAATATGTCATGGTTAAGGATACCAACTATGTCATAATTTACACAGTTGGTGGCGATTCATCATTAAAAAGAAAGGAATTGCTTCAACGATTGAATGACTTGAATGAGCCTGATGAGGATCAAATTCAGGCATTACCTGATACCACAATTTCAGTGCTTTATTGTTTGGATGCAGACGATAAGGGATATGAGCAGAGGGCAAAAGAAGTACTTGAAGAATGCCAAGAAGTTTTCAAAAAAGCCTCTTTCGACCCTATACCAGACTTTAGCCAATTTCCAGTATTAGAGGACATCAAGATTGGCTTGTATGTCTTTAAAGAAGGTGAAACTGACAGTGGAAATTTAGAAGATGTTATCATTCCATTAATGCGTCAAGATAATGATGACATTTTTGGTGAAGCAGAAAAATTTCTAAGCATTCACACATCCTGCAACCTATTCAAGGAAAAGCTAACCTATGATGAAAGTGGTACTGTATTGCTTAAAGTAAACAAGGTCAAATACAGTCATAAAAAATCATTAGTCGGAACAGTAGGACAGTTGCAAAAATCTGGAATGACAAATACAGTTTGTATTGCACAAACAGACTACTTAAATCAAGAAAAGATTTTAGCTAATGATGTTTGCAAACAAATATTCACAACAATCAAGAAAGTTTTAGTGTAGAAATATGCATACAACAGATACATCAGAAAAGGGCTTAGAAACGATCATAGAAAAGCATTTAATCAATCAGAATGGCTTTATTGCAAGCTATAGTGCCGACTATGACCGTGACCTATGCATCAATGAAAAGCTGTTGTTCGAGTTTTTGGCAGCAACACAACCCAATGCCCATGATACCATCATTAAAAGAGGCAAAGACAAATTCCTGAAACGCCTTTCAGACCAAATCCGCCAGAAAGGTATCATTGAAATACTTCGCAATGGGGTCAAGGATTTGGATTTAAGAGTACAGCTCTACTTTAAAAAGCCAACCTCTTTGCTTAACGATAAGGCTCAGAAGCAATACAGCAGCAACATTTTTTCTGTTACCCGACAATTGTACTACAGTCTGGAAAACAGCAACTCTTTAGACATGGTGTTATTTATCAATGGTTTGCCATTGAGCACCTTTGAATTAAAGAACCAATGGACGGGTCAGAATGTAAAACACGCCATACGTCAATACCAAACAGACCGAGATCCGAAAGAACCTTTGTTTGCCTTTGGCAGATGTATGGTTCACTTCGCTGTAGATGCCGATTTGGTTTACATGACCACTCACCTCAACGGTACAAAGACATTTTTCTTACCCTTTAATAAGGGAAATAACGATGGTGCAGGCAATCCAGTAAACTCCGAAGGGTTAAAGACTGATTACCTCTGGAAAGATATTTTGACCAAAGACAGCTTGAGCAACATACTGGAAAACTTCGCTCAAATTGTTGAAGAAAAAGACGAAGACACAGGAAAGGTTAAACGCAAACTGATTTTTCCCCGATACCACCAACTCAGAGCAGTGAAAAAACTGCTAAATCATTCCAAAGAAAACGGTGTTGGCCAGAAATACCTTATTCAGCATTCGGCTGGTTCAGGCAAATCAAATTCAATTACTTGGTTAGCCCACCAGTTAGTGAGTTTACACGATAGTGAAAATACAGAGACCGTTTTCGATAGTGTTATTGTAGTAACAGACAGGCGTGTCCTGGATAAGCAAATTAGAGATAACATCAAGCAATTTGCTCAGGTAAGTAGTGTTGTTGAAGCGATTGATAAAGGGAGCCGCCAATTAAAACAAGCCCTTGAAGATGGAAAGAAAATCATTGTTACGACAGTTCAGAAGTTTCCTTTCATCATAGATGAAATCGGAACTTTACAGGCAAAAAAATTCGCCATCATCATTGATGAAGCCCACAGCAGCCAAAGTGGTGAAACAGCCAGCAAAATGAATTGGGTGCTGTCCGATAAGGAAGTGGCATACGGTGATGAACCCGAACCGCCAACCTCTGAGGATATTATCAATGAATTGATAGAGAACCGCAAAATGCTGAAAAACGGGAGCTATTTTGCATTTACGGCAACCCCGAAAAACAAGACATTGGAGACCTTCGGAGAAAAAACAGCAGAAGGTAAATTCATAGCTTTTGATAATTACACCATGAAGCAGGCCATCGAGGAGGAATTTATCCTTGATGTGCTAAAGAATTACACCACCTATCAATCCTACTACAAATTAGATAAAGCTGTTGAGGACAACCCGGAGTTTGAAACCCGACAAGCCAACAAAAAGCTACGTGCTTATGTAGAAAGCCACCCTTTCTCCATCATGGAAAAATCAAAAATCATGTTAGACCACTTCCATGCGGACATTAGAAAGCTCATCAATGGTCAGGCAAAAGCAATGGTTGTTTGCAAAAGCATTAAAAACGCCATTCTTTACTATCAGGCCTTCAACGAGTATCTGAAAGAAATAAACTCACCATACAAAGCCATTGTAGCTTTTTCAGGTACAAAAGAAATAGACGGTGAAGATTGGGATGAAGCCAGATTAAACGGTTTTCCGAGCAATGACATTCCAACAGAGTTCAAGAAAAAAGAATACCGCTTCCTGATAGTTGCCAATAAGTTTCAAACAGGTTTTGACCAGCCACTATTGCATACCATGTATGTAGATAAAAAATTAGCGGATGTTCAGGCGGTACAAACCCTATCAAGACTCAATAGAGCTTACAAACCTTACAAGGAAGACACCTTTGTGATGGATTTCTTCAATACCACAGAGGATATTAAAAAAGCATTTGAGCCTTTCTATACCACCACCATTCTAAGTGAAGAAACAGACGCTAATAAACTCAATGATTTACAAGATGCCTTAGACAATGCTCAGGTCTATTCTCAGGATGATGTGGTCAACTTCACCGACTTGTATTTCAAGGAAGCAGACAGGCAGGAATTAGACCCAATTATTGATAAGTGTGTTGCAGAGTTTAAAACTGAACTGAATGAAGATGCACAGATTGATTTCTATGTAAAGGCGAAATCCTTCTTTAGAACGTATGCATTCCTTTCAAAGCTGCTATCCTTCAATAATTCTTATTGGGAAAGGTTGTATTGGTTTCTGAAATTCCTGATTCCTAAAATCAAGCCGGAGGAAATTGAGGATTTAGCCAAGGGCATTCTGGAAGCAATAGACCTTGATAGTTACAGACTAACCCGAACAACCCAAGAGAACATCAAACTAAGTGGTGATGAAGAATTAGACCCTACTCCGCCAGTAATGAAGGGTAAAAAGGGAGAACTTGGTTTTAATGAGTTGGACGCTATCCTCAAAGAATTTAATACAAAGTTTGGCATTGATAACTGGACGGATGATGATAAGGTAAAGAAATTCCTGTTCGAGCAATTACCAGCCGATTTTGCCCGTGATGAGGCCACAGTCAATGCTGTTAAAAACAGTGACAAACAGAATGCAAAAATCACCTCTGATAAAAAGGTAGAGGATTTGATGCAGGATGTGATTTTCCAATACACCGATTTGTATAAAAAATTCACGGACGATCCAGACTTCAAACGCCAGTATTTAGACTTTGTATTTGACAAAATTTGGAATCAACAAACTAATCTTCAAAACAGACCTAAATAATGCCAAAACACTGTTTCAACATACTAACATTCAATCACCCAAGTGAAGAATTTACCTTCTACTTTACAGACAAAGAGCAGGAAGGGGTTACAAGGATATTCCATGCTTTAGTTCCTAAACAGGTCATTGAAAAGTATGGTGAACAGGAGCATTTTTACACTTCATTCGGGCAGCAGTTGGATGGTTTCTTGCCAATCAACAAATCAACTGCACCCACATTTGAAACCATTAAAACCAATGAAGGAATTGAAAAATCCGTTCCGGTTTTCAATTCGGCTTTTTCCTCATCCATTCTCAAGCGATACTACAACGGGCTAATTCACAATCACTTCAAGTCAAAGGGTTGTTTGGTCAAACCCAATTTTGTAAGCGATACGGAAGTATGGTTGCCAAGTGAGGTACAGGATTCAGAAGGGAAATACAAAATCTTTGACCGCTATTCCTTGAAGGTTCAGTTCAAAACAGTTTCCACCAGCTTAGAGCTTTTGGTAACTTTTGAAGGGAGATCCAAGATTTTCCGAACACCAGTAGCAGAGCTTTTTGAAGAAGTGCCTGTAAAGGCTTTCAATTGGGTAGTTTTTGAAAAAGGACTGTACCGCTTTGATGAATTACCAGACGAAGGAAAAAGACAATACGACAAGGTTTATCCTGTTTGGAATTTTGAAATCAGGGATGCTTTGCATCAGGAGACAGAAGCACCGGACAAGACGAACAAATACAAGAAGTTCAAAACGGCCATTGATAAATTCTACAGGGAGCAGCTTAATACTGACGAGTTCAAAACTATCATTCCGCTTTCATCTAAAGGGTTTATTCCAGTAGATGAAGTCCGCATCGGCTCAATAGAAAAGTCCAGCAACAAACTCGTATTTGGAAACCAAAAGCTTCATCACGTACCGTATTATGGCATTACTGAAAATGGCCCTTTCGAGTTAAGCCCATCATCTAAGATTCATTTCTTCTTTATTCTCCATGAGGATGATAAAGAGGTAGCAACAAAGATTCACAACTACTTTAATGGCAAACTCAACGGCTTTAGAGGGCTATCAAAGTTCATTCATACACCATACCACCCAGATAAAGACCTTGCAATTTATTTCAAAAAAAGAGATGATCCCTGGTCAGATATATATGAACAAATCATTAATAAAGATTTTGACACAGACACACAATACCTAGCAATCTATATTAGCCCTATTAGCAAAAACATTCCTGATAAGTCCCGCAGACTTGTTTACTACAAGCTGAAAGAGCTTCTGTTAAAAAAAGGAGTTTCATCTCAAGTAATAGACCCCGAAAAAGTGATTTCCAATGACAAATATCATTTCAGTTTGCCTAACATCGCAATTGCCATTCTCGCAAAGCTCAATGGTACTCCGTGGAGGTTAGACACTAAGCTGAAGAATGAATTGATTGTTGGAGTTGGAGCATTTAAACATACTGAAGTTGATGTTAAATACATCGGAAGTGCTTTCAGTTTCTCCAATACAGGAAAATTCAACCGCTTTGAATGTTTTCAAGAAGACCAAACAAAAGAATTGGCAGGTTCAATCCTCCGAGCAGTTAAAGACTATGTGAATGTAAATACAGGAATCCGAAGGCTTGTAATTCACTTCTACAAAGACATGAGTAGAGAAGAAGTAGAACCGATTGAGAACGGCCTGAAAGAATTGGAATTGAACATTCCGGTCTTTATCGTCACCATCAATAAAACAGAATCATCAGATATTGTTGCTTTTGATTTGGACTGGAAAGATTTGATGCCTGTAAGTGGCACATTCATCAAATTAGGCTATAACAGGTTTTTACTGTTCAACAATACCAGGTATTCCGCATCAGAGTTCAATTTCAATGATGGTTTTTCATTTCCGGTAAAGCTCAAGATAAATTGCTCCAACCCTGAATTGGTTGATGATTATAAAACAGTAAAAGAGCTTATCGATCAAGTGTATCAATTCAGTCGCATGTACTGGAAATCAGTAAGACAACAAAATTTGCCCGTTACAATCAAGTACCCTGAAATGGTTGCAGAAATGCTCCCCTACTTTGAAGGCAACGAGATTCCTGATTACGGTAAAGACAATCTTTGGTTCTTATAATGGATAGAGTGGAAGAAATATTTCGAATAAAGAAGGTGAAGCCCACAGCAGTGAGAGTTGTAGTATTGCGCCATCTATTGGAGCAGAACCAGGCGCAATCACTTAAAGAAATAGAAGAATCACTAATTCAAACCGACAGAAGTTCTATATTTCGTACGCTTAAAACCTTTGAAGAACATAAAGTCATTCACAGCATCGAAGATGGTTCAGGCATGACGAAATATGCAGTATGTGTTGAAGGTTGTAATTGTGACCCCAAAGATCTTCATTACCACTTTTATTGCACATCATGCAGTATTACCTACTGCCTACTGGATTATCCTATTCAGACTGTGAACCTTCCAAAAAATTTCAAAATGGAACAAGCTAATATGGTAATCAAAGGTCTGTGTGATAAGTGCAATCGTTAACCTTTGCAACCCGGTTGCACTCCCTTTTGGGTAAGTTTGCGGCTGATGAAATTATTTACCTGCATATTAGTTGTAATTATCTTGATTTTATCAATTACTCCCATAGTAGGTGTTCATTGTAATGTTTCAAATTGGACAACTAATATTGAGATAAATTCAGATCAAGAAGATAATGAAACTGAAGGGGACGAAACTTGCCCCCTCCTTTGCGGTTGCCAATGTGGCCATAGATACCTCATTTCTATTACCAGCAGCAGAATGGTTAGCAATCCGGTTCTAGTTAATAACATAAAGTTGCCAGAAACTTACAGGGAGGGCATTTCTTTTGACTTAATTCATTCTATCTGGCATCCCCCAAAAATTTCTTAACAAGTTATTGATATGCTTTAACCATAGGCTATTAACCGATATGGTTTAACAGCTATTGGTTATCGAACTACAATATCAATAATCATTGATCTCAAACCTTATTATATATCACAGAAGGTCAGGTCATTCATTCAACTAACATTTACCGATATTAAAAGCATTGGAGCTTTTTCATTCAAAAAGCCTGATAAAAAGTAAAATATGATCAATCAGATAATATCATTCTCAATAAAGAATAAGCTAATTATAGGCTTGCTTACCATTGCCCTCATTGCTGGAGGAATATGGAGCATGACCCAGGTACCGCTTGATGCTGTGCCTGACATTACCAATAACCAGGTACAGGTTATCACACAAGCACCCAATTTGGGTACCGAGGATATAGAACAGTTTGTTACTTACCCAATAGAAGTGGCCGTATCTAATCTGCCTGGGGTCATAGAAATTAGATCCGTATCCAGGTTCGGCCTTTCAGTAGTGACCATTGTCTTTGAAGACGACATGGGAACCTATTTGCCGCGACAGCTGGTGAGTGAAAAACTCACTGAAGTAAAAGAAGAAATACCCGAAGGATTCGGGGAAACCTCTATGGGGCCCATTACTACCGGTTTAGGAGAAGTATATCAATATACCCTAAAAGTTGATTCCGCCTTTAAGGGCAAGTACAGCATTAGCGACCTGCGCACCATGCAAGATTGGATTGTACAAAGACAGATGGCAATGGTGCCCGGAGTAATAGAGGTTAATGCCATAGGAGGGACTATAAAGCAATATGAAGTGGCGGTCAATCCCGATGAACTTAAAGCCATTGACTTAACGATTACAGACATATTTGAAGCGTTGGAGCTCAATAATGAGAATACAGGTGGAGCCTATATAGAGAAAAACCACCAAGCCAATTTTATCCGTGGAGAGGGATTAGCCCGAAGCCTCTCGGATATTAAAAAAATTGTTGTAAAGACGGTAGATGGTATTCCCATTCAAATTAATGATGTGGCTAAAGTTCAGTATGGATCAGCGGTTCGATATGGTGCACTAACACAGGACGGAGAAGGAGAAGTGGTTGGAGGGCTTGTAATGATGCTCAAAGGTGCAAATTCCAATGAAGTGGTTGAAAATGTAAAGGAGCGAATGGCACAAATTCAGCAGTCATTACCTGAAGGAGTTGTTATTGAACCGATCCTTGACAGAAGCGAGTTAATTTCTGAGACAACTGGCACAGTAGCCACTAACCTTATTGAGGGAGCACTGATCGTAATATTTGTGTTGGTTTTCCTGCTTGGCAACTGGCGTGGTGGATTGATTGTGGCTTCAACTATTCCGTTGTCCTTGCTCTTTGCCTTCATTCTTATGAATGTTTTTGACGTATGGGCCAATCTAATGAGCCTTGGGGCAATTGATTTTGGAATAATAGTCGATGGAGCGGTGATCATTGTAGAGGGCACGGTTTTCTTCCTGTATCAGCGGATGCGAAAGGGAAAGGAGATCAACGCCAAAGAGCGTGACGAGACTACTTACACAGCTTCAAGCAAAATGATGAATGCTGCCTTCTTCGGCCAACTCATCATTCTCATTGTTTTCATACCCATACTCTTTCTAGAAGGTGTGGAAGGTAAAATGTTTAAACCCATGGCTTTCACATTCATGTTTGCCATGATGGGTGCCATGATCCTTTGCCTTACTTATGTGCCTATGATTTCCAGTCTTTTTATTCGAGTCCCCCAAAAAGAGAAAAAATCATGGGGCGATAAGATTGTTATTTGGCTGGAAGATAAATATGAAAAAGCACTGGGTGGTGTCCTAAAAAGAACCGCAATTATCATCGGCTCTTCGGTAGTCCTTTTTGCCCTGGCTATTTTCACTTTTACCCGAATGGGTGGTGAGTTCATCCCACAGCTCGATGAAGGGGATATTGCTTTTCATGCTATCCTTAAACCCGGCAGTTCCCTTTCAGAAACTATCGAAACTACTACCAAAATAGAGCGGATCGTAAAATCCAATTTCCCGGAGGTAGAAAAAATCGTGAGCCGAATTGGAGTTGCAGAAGTCCCAACCGATCCCATGCCTTTTGACTTTGCAGATGTTTTTGTGATTCTCAAACCTGAAGATGAATGGGTCTCTGCTAGTTCAAAAGAGGAGCTTGTTGAAAAAATGAAGGAAAAGGTCAGCCTGATTCCTGGTGTAAATTTTGAATTTACGCAGCCTATAGAAATGCGCTTTAATGAATTGCTCGAAGGCGTCCGGGAAGATGTAGCCATTAAATTGTATGGGGAGGATATAAGTATACTGGCGGAAAAAGCACAGGAAGTTTCTGAAATAATAGAAGGAACTCAGGGCATCGGGGACATGCGTGTGGAGGCGACAACCGGTCTCCCACAGATAACAATCAAGTATGAAAGAGACGAACTTGCGCAGTATGGAATGAATATAAGTTATATCAACAACCTAATCCAAACTGCTTTTGCGGGCGGCAAAGCCGGAGTTATCTTTGAAGGTGAAAAACGTTTTGATCTGGTGGTACGCCTGGATTCGGCACATCGTACCAATATAGATGATCTCAAGAACCTATACATTAACACACCTGATGGCACACAAATACCTTTAAGAGAAGTAGCCAATATCAGCTATGAACCCGGTCCAATGCAGATCAGCCGGGACAATACGAACAGGAGGATTTATGTGGGAGTAAACGTACGTGGCAGGGACGTAAAGTCATTGGTACAGGAAATTCAGCAAAAGCTAAACAATCAGTTAGAGCTGCCTGCAGGATATTACATCAGGTATGGAGGGGCTTTCGAAAACCTTGAAAGGGCAACCGCCCGCTTGAAGGTTGTAGTACCTATTGCTTTGGCATTGATCTTCATCCTGATCTTTTTCGCATTGCGCTCTTTTATGCAAACGACCATGATCTACATGGCCATTCCCTTAGCAGCCATTGGTGGTGTATTTTCACTTTGGCTCAGGGACATGCCTTTCAGTATATCGGCAGGGATTGGGTTTATTGTACTTTTTGGGGTAGCTGTTCTTAATGGATTGGTATTGATTAGTGGATGGAATGAACTTAAAGAAGAAGGGGTAACTGACTTAAACGAGCGGATTAGGCAGGGCGCCAGGCGAAGGATTAGGCCTATTTTGCTGACTGCATTAACAGATGTACTTGGTTTTTTACCAATGGCCATTTCCACTTCTGCAGGTGCTGAAGTACAACGCCCGCTGGCAACAGTTGTTATAGGAGGAATGATAACGGCAACTTTACTTACGCTTTTTGTTTTGCCAATTCTGTACCGGTGGACAGAAACCCGGTCTTTCCGTCCATCGTTTGGTAAAGGTGCGGTTGCTATTATTGTATTTGGCCTCTGTGCTTTTGCTTCAACGCCATCACATGCACAGCAAACAGATAGCCTGCCTGCTATTACAATGGAAGAAGCGGTAAATAAGGCCATAGCCAATTATCCAAAAATAAAGTCCGCAAGATTGAAGATAGAGCAGCAGGAGACCCTTAAAAAAACAGCTTGGAACTTAGGCAACACACAGATATTTACTGCTGGCGAAGAGATCGGAAAAAGCGGCCAGGGCGTTTACACCACCATTGGTATACAGCAGCAGAACATAGATATTTTTAGTATAGCTCCCAAGTTGAAGGTTCAAAAGCAAAAAGTGGTTTTAGCGGAAGCAGCTTTGAACCTCAGTGAACTTGAGCTAATGCAACAGGTAAAACAAGCTTACGCTGCAGCTTACATTGCAAGAAAGAACCTGGAACTATATAATCAATTAGATTCGGTTTACCAGGAATTTCAAAAGGCAGCGCAGATCCGCTATGAAGTGGAAGAAACCTCCAGGCTCGCTTATTTGGCAGCAAGCAATCAGGTGAAACAGGTAACCCTGCAAAAAGAACAGATGGAATATGATTACATCACTGCTGTGGGCAAGCTTAACCTTTGGCTGGTGAGTGATACCTTATACACTGTTACCTCTTCCGGACAAGAGTCTTTAACTATGCCTCTCCTGTTAAATGATTCGATAAGTACCCATCCCATTCTTCAAATAGCATCACAACAGATCAAGGTGACGGATGCAGAAAGAAAGGCCGCTGCTTCAGGTCTCCTGCCAAAGTTAAACGCTCAGTATGGAGCTCAGGAGATAGAAGGGCAATCAGGATTTTATCAGTTCCAGATTGGTGTTTCCATTCCTTTGTCCTTTTTACCACAACAAGGCAGGCTACAATCTGCTAAAATCCAACAGCAGATCGCAGAGCAGGAATACCGACAGACACAGTTTGAGTTGCAGGCAGGATACCAATCGCTGCTGCAGCAATATCGGAAATGGCTGGCCTCCTGGCGTTTTTATGAAGACGAAGCCTTGCCACTGGCCCGTGAGCAAAGGCAGGGAGCTGTTCTGGCTTACAAAGAAGGGGCGATTGATTATGTCTCTTTTATTCAAAATCTGAAGGAAGCAGTTCAGGTAGAAGTAAAGGCACAGGAAGCCCTGAATCAATACCTGGAATCAAAGTTTCAATTGGAGTACTATCTCAATACATCTAACAAATAAAAAGCATAAAAATGAAATTTAATATAACACAATTTATAATAGTCCTCGCTGCAGTTGCTTTCACGGTGGCCTGTGGTGGAAAAGAAGAATCAGGTGAAAAAGAAGCCGCCCATCACGAACACGAAGAAGGTAGTGAAATTGTAGAACTGTCCGCTGAGCAATTTGAAGCGCTGGATATGAAGGTAGACACACTGCCACTTAAAAATCTCTCCTCAATAGTGCAGGCCAATGGCCAACTGGAAGTGCCGCCTCAAAATGAAGCTACCGTAACGGCCATTATCGGGGCCAATGTTTCTTCCATAAAAGTGATCGAGGGAGATGAGGTAAAGAAAGGGCAGGTATTGGCTTATCTCACGCATCCAAACCTCACCCGCTTGCAAGGCGATTATTTGGAAGCCTGGAACAACCTCCAATTCCTGGAGCAGGATTATCAGCGACAGAAAAGGCTTTATGAAGAAGAAGTGGGCTCAGGCAAAGCTTTTCAACAAACACAGGCCGACTATCGCTCCACCCAGGGAATGGTAAAAAGCCTGGAATCCCAATTGCGCCAGTTCGGGATGAATCCTGTCCGCATCAAGGAAGGCAATTTTTATGACCAGGTGCCGGTAATAAGCCCAATTGCTGGTTCAATAGTAAGCGTAGAAGTTAAAACGGGTCAGTTTGTACAGCCTGAAAAAGTTCTTTTTGAAATTGTAAACATTGACCACATCCATGCAGACCTTATGATCTTTGAAAAAGATGTGCACAAGGTAAAAGAAGGTCAACGGGTAAGGTTTACCGTAGAGACTTTACCGGGAAAAGAACTGTACGCTGAGATATACTCCGTAGGCAAAAAATTTGAGCAAGATCCCAAGGCGGTACACGTACATGCAGAGATTGAAAACAAGAGCGGGAATCTAATACCCGGCATGTATATCAAAGGTCAGGTACTAACTGACAGCGCGGAAACGTATGCGCTGCCTGAAAGTGCAATCATACGTGAAGGGGATCAATTCCTCGCTTTCCTGGCCGAACGGGAAACAGAAGGCGAAAGCGGGCACTGGATGTTTACCCCAATAGAAGTAGTAACAGGCGTCTCAAACAATGGGTGGATAGCAGTGAAGTTCCTTCAGGAAATTCCGGACGGGGCATTGTTTGCTATGAACAATGCCTATTACCTGATTTCCGAAATGAAGAAGGGGGAAACAGGAGATGACGACTGATAGCTTAAAAGGTAGTACAACATTAAAGTAAAAATCAAAAGAAAGAATAATCAAGATACTTCAATTAAGATGGCACAAATACTAGAACAAACTAAAAGTAATATCAAAGTGCAGGTTACAAATGCAATTCCTGTGTATTCATTTAATTGGTAAGTGTAAATACCGGGAAAATATAGAATAAACTATAACTATTGACAATTAAACGTTTGTAAGACATGTTTAAAACTATTTTTAAAATATCTAAAATGGACTGCGCTTCCGAAGAACAGCTAATTCGGATGAAACTGGATGGCAGGAATGAGATTAAAAATCTTGATTTCGACATACCCAATAGAAAATTAACGATTGTTCATACCGGAGAAAGCAACGAGATTAATAATCTCCTGAGAGAATTAAATCTTGGATCAGAACTTGTTTCCAATACAGAAACAGATGAACCTGTCAATATAATCCAAACCAATAAAAAGGAAAGAAAAATGCTTTGGACAGTTTTAATTATCAACATTTCTTTTTTCGTCATTGAAATAATAACAGGTTTCATTACCAATTCAATGGGTTTGGTAGCCGACAGTTTGGATATGCTTGCAGATGGTATCGTTTACGGACTTGCCTTACTTGCAGTGGGTGGAACAGTTGCAAGAAAAAAGAACATTGCAAAGTTTGCAGGGTATTTTCAAATCGTTCTTGCTCTTATCGGATTTACGGAAGTAGTCAGACGGTTTATCGGCATAGAAAAAATGCCTGACTTTCAGACAATGATTATCGTTTCAATTTTCGCTTTGATTGCGAATGTAATTTGCTTGTTTTTGCTGCAAAAAGGCAAGAGCAAAGAAGCACATATGCAAGCAAGTATGATTTTTACTTCAAATGATGTAATCATTAACACAGGAGTAATAACAGCAGGACTTTTAGTGAATTGGCTCAATTCATCCTATCCTGACTTAATCATAGGAGCAATTGTATTTATCATTGTAGCAAGGGGAGCATACAGAATATTACAACTTGCTAAATAGCCAACCCTCATAAGCACACCCATTTTGCAGCCACTCAATTCTACCCACGAACCAAAGCTGCATAAAGAGTGTGCTTATTTCCAACCCCAAAAAATTGAATTAAAAAATTTCCTTCCTTTCTGAAAATAAAAAAATACCGAGCAATAGCAGGGCTAAAGTCTAATTTGATTTTACCTCCCCACCCTTTTGCCATTGGTGGTATTGTTTTCGCCTTCGTAATGCGAGGAGCAGTCAGGATTTTGAAATTTGCGTATTAGATTTTCCATAACCCTCCCTGCACCCATGTGCTTCCAGTAGGTTCATTCCGTTCGTTCGTGCCTCACTCTCTGCATTCACCCACTTCCAGCACCGCACAGCAAGAGTAGCCCGTTATTCCATTCCGCTACGCTGCATTCCATACCGTGCCACACTTGCCGTTTCCAACGCAGGTCCCGATGAAAATTATGAAACTGGACAAGATATTAATGTTTGCCTACCACCCTGCCTTGGAGGTAAATTTGTAACGTATAAACAAAAAGAATGAAATGAACCTACCGAAAGACTTAACAAAGGACATTATCACCAGGCTCAAGAGCATTGAAGGCCAAACCCGTGGATTGATAGCCATGCTGGAAGAGGATAAAGACCCTGAAAAGATACTTACACAATTTAAAGCCGTTCAGAAGGCTTTGGACAAATCCCACTTTTTACTGCTTGACGAGGTATATAGAAAGGCCTTGGCTATAAAAATTGTTGAGACAATGGACGCCTGTCCTGGAAATTGTGGTAACGAAGACCGGATTGAATTCATCAGAAAGCAGTTTCCTAACCTGGAAATGGACGATCTCTCCGAAAAGATGAAGGAGATAGCAGAACTCAAGAAGCGTATTGATGCTCGCAATGAGCAGAGTTCTTAACCCGCTCATACGTTCCTACAAAAAATCTTCAATTTTCTTTTGGAGACCACCCCCGTCCCACCCCTACTTTTGAATTGTTCTTTTCCGGATAAGAACCTAAACAATTTAATAAACAATAAAAGAAGGAATATTATGAAACGCCAAATAGAAATATTTACTGCCAATTGTCCTGTTTGCGATCCTGTCGTTCAAATGGTAAATGACTTGGTTTGTGATAACTGTGAAGTTACCACTTACGATTTAGTGAAACAATGCGAAGACAAAACCTGCCTGAGCAAAGTAGAAGAATATGGTGTAAAGAGATTGCCCGCAATAGCCGTGAACGGAAAATTGCTGGATTGTTGCCAAATCAGTGCCCCTACGAAAGAAAGTTTGGTTGCAGCAGGGATTGGTAAATAGAATACCATGCGAGGTATGGCTTGTTTAAATAAATTCCCTCCTGCCATACCAGGTGGGGATAATCATTAAAAAATACTTGCTATGAAATCTTTAAATTCAGAATTACAAGCGTGTATTGACAACTGTAATGAATGTATCACCGCTGCCCGTATTTGCCTTGACAAACATTTGGGCGAACCAGACATGAAGAAGTGCCATCAGCTTTGCCTGGATTGCACTACACTTTGTGCGGCCTGTGTCCAAATGATGGCATCACAGTCAGACTATTCAAGCCGCGTTTGTGCTATTTGTGCCGAACTATGCAATGCTTGCGCAGATGAATGTGATAAATTCGATAGCGAGGCCTGCAAGCAATGTGCAGAAAAATGCCGCCAATGTGCGGAAACATGTAAAAAAATGGCTGCTTAAGCCGATAAAAAGGTTTTACAAAACAAAACTATGAATTCCATGATAAAAAAATCAAAGGCTGTCCTCCTAATATGTTTCGGCTTCGGCATACTGCTGATAAATTTTGAAGTAAGAGCACAGTCACAGGAGAAACAAAATTCACCAAAAATGGAAAATACAGAAGCTAAAACAGAGGTCCTTCAATTAACAGTGGAAGGAATGAGTTGCCAGGAAGGATGCGCCAATGGCATTGATAATATGCTCAGGCAGCAGGATGGCATTATTAAAAGCAAAACGATGTTTGATTCCAGTTCATCTGAAATCCATTATGATAAAAGTAAAATTTCAGAAAAGCAGGTAATAGCCCTTATTGAAAAAAGAGGCTTCAAAGTAAAAACAAAAGAAGATAGTAAATAAATGGCTGGTATTCCTGCTATAATCGTAGTTGTATAAAGCTCTTCCTTATATAGGTTAAGTCCTAAACTATTAATAACAAAAAAATGGCAACTGAAACAGTTCAAATGAAAGTTTCCGGGCTGATGTGCTCATTTTGTACAATGAGTGTGGAGAAAGCACTAAAAAGGTATCCGGCAGTGAATAACGTACTCGTAAATCTCGTTCATGGCATTGTGCTGGTGGAGGCAGATACGGCACGAATGAGCCGCGAAGAACTTGCGCAGGCAGTTGAGAAATTGGGCTATAGTGTGTCGGCCACAGAAGTGCAGCAATACAAAACGGATGAAGATGTCTTTCAACTGGTAAAGCAAAGAGGAACCATCGGTATGATCCTTTCTGTCATTGTCCTTTTGGTGGACCCGTTGAATATATTTGGCTTGCCAGCTATTTACACGATCTGGTTCAGTTTCGCAGTGGCAACAGTAGTACTTTTATGGGTCGGGTACCCTATTTTGCGTAAGACACTGATGGCTATTCGTCAGCGGGTGATTAATGCCAACGTGTTACTATCGGCCGGAGCATGGGGTTCGTTTATTATTGGCACGCTTTCTCTCTTTTATCCTGCCTGGCCAAACTTCCTGCCCGTTGCATCCTGGCTAATGTCATTGCACCTTTTCTTTGCCTATTTTAAACTGGACACCCGTAAGAAAGCATCAGAAGCTGTTCGAAAGCTCCTTTCCCTTCAGCCACCAAAAACAAGAGTAATTCGGGGCGGGAAATCCATTGAAGTGTTGACCAAAGATGTTGCAGTGGGAGAAATGGTGGAGATTCGTCCTGGAGAGCGCATACCGCTTGATGGAGAAGTAGTGGAAGGGATTGCGAGTGTAGATGAATCCAGCTTTACGGGAGAATCCTCTCCTGTCACAAAAGAGAATGGCTCTCCTGTTATTGGCGGTACGTTAAATTTAGATGGTGCTCTCCAGGTTAGGGTGACCAAAGTTGGTCAGGATAGTTTTCTTAACCAGATTGTCCGGCTCATGAGCCAAATATCAGAACGTAAACCTCCTATTGAACTTTTGGCTGACCGCTTGATGAATTACTATGGGCCTGTCGTTTTTATAGTGGCAGGGCTTGCCTTTGCAGGTTGGGCACTTACTACAGGAGATTTCACGGCAGCCACTCTGGTTTTGCTCACCACAGTAATCATGGGATATCCTTGCGCTTTGGGAATAACAACTCCGATGTTGGCAGCTATTGCAGGCGGGAAAGGTATTTCAATTGGACTTTTGGTAAAAGCAAGCGAAGTATTTTATGGGCTCTCCAAAATAGATACTATTGTTTTTGATAAAACCGGCACACTCACATATGGAAGGCCTACCGTTACAGATGTGGAAGCCTTTAATGCATCGTCTGTAGAAGTTCTTACTCTGGCCGCCACTGTTGAAAGCCAGTCCGAACATCCTTTAGGACAGGCCATTACTTTTTTTGCCCAACGGGAAGGAGCTGGAAAATTTAAAACACAAAGTTTTCGTGCTGTTCCGGGTAAAGGAATAATAGCCTCCGTTAAAGATAAAGAGGTATTGATTGGCAAACCTTCATTTATTGAAGAAAATAATATTAACCTCTCAGATATTGTAAAGGATAAAATAAACAGCCTTGGAAAAGATGGAAAAACTGTTGTTGTACTCAGCAGGCAAAATGAAGTGATTGGCTTAATAGCACTTCAAGACACACCACGTAAGGGTGCCAAAGAAGTAATCACAAAATTAAATCAGCGCAATATAAAATCTGTAATGTTAACAGGCGATTCCCGTCCGGTAGCAGAAGCCATTGGTAAACAGTTGGGTATAGATCAGGTGCAGGCAGAACTCCTTCCTGCCGATAAAGTGTCGGCTATTGAAGCTTTACAAAGAAATGGGCAAAAAGTAGCTATGGTAGGAGATGGTATTAATGATGCTCCGGCACTGGCACAATCAGATGTAGGGATTGCCATTGGAGCAGGTACGGATGTTGCCATAGAATCTGCAGGAGTGATTCTTATTGGTGATAAATTGATGGATGTTCTGAATGCACTTATTCTTGGCAAGGCAAGTTATAGAATAATGACAGGCAATGTGATTGTAGCTGTTTTATTTAATATTGTTGGTATGGGATTGGCCGCTTTTGGGTTTATCACTCCTATGTTTGCTATCATTATTATGATCTTAAGCATTTTTGCAATTCTGCTAAATACATTAAGGATTAGAACCTTGAAACTTGAAACTTCAAAGGAAGAGCATGCTGCTTCAGTTGCAGAGATAACATTTAAAATTCCGAATATGGTCTGTGAGGGTTGTGCAGAAACAATAACATCAGCCCTCAAAGGTTTGCCGGGTATACAAGAGGTTAAGCCAAAAGTACTTCAAAAACAGGTGTATGTACGCTATGAATCCGGAAAACTACAGCAGCAGGAGGTGAAGGATGCTATCGGTAATGCAGGTTTTACTGCCGTAGAAGTTTAATAGTGGATTAAAATTAACCTTTATTATTATGTATAAAATTAACGACCTAAAAGCAAAGAAAATCAATCGGTTTATCCATTTACTTTTCTTTTGTTCTTTGTTTGTTCTCCTTGCTTCTGCCTGTAACTCGCAAAACGAAAAAAAGCAGGAACAGACTGAGCAAAAAAGTTCTGTCCAAAACCTTACTAAAACGACTATCCCTATTGAAGGTATGACCTGCAATGCTTGTGTTGCAAGTATAAAAAAGAAGCTTAATTCCATGGAAGACCTAGAGGAAGTGGAAGTAAGCCTTGAGCATCGAAATGCCACTGTGTTTTATGAGGAAGGTAAAATTTCTCCCCAACAAATTCGGGATGCTATCAATGAAATTGGGTATAAAGCAGGTGAACCAATAACTGAAAAGGATACGAAATGACACTGGAAAGTTTTTTTGAAAATTTTGGAGGAGATCTTTCTGAAGTATCTTTATTAAGCTTTACCATTGCTTTTTTGGCAGGAATCGTGTCCAGTGGGGTTTGTCCCTGTACGCTACCTGTAGGATTGGGCATGGCAGGTTTAGTTAGCAGCAATTCCGAAAAAAGAGCTAGCTATGGTTTTTTAATTGCAGGTGCTTTTTTCTTTGGAATTGTACTAAGCCTGACTTTATTAGGTGCTTTGGCAGGCAGGTTTGGAGTTATATTATCCGAAACCTTTGGACTCTATTGGGCTTTAGCTATGGTTATTATTTCCATTATCGCAGCTATTGCCGCTTTCTATGGCCCCCGATTAAATGTGACAAAACTGGCATCGATTCGGAAGCCAGGAATAGGAGGTTCCGTGTTATATGGCTTTATTTTTAGCCTCGGTACTTCTGCTGCTCCGTTACTACTGTTGTTATCCGTTGCTGCCGCTACCGCAGATCCTTTTTATGGGCTTACCCTCGCTTTTTCTTTCGGCTTGGGAAGAGGCTTACCATTTTTATTAGTTGGATTGTTTGCCGGTGCAGTATCACGTCTGGCTCAGCTTACATGGCTCAGACGCAGCATTCAAATTATCAGTGGAAGTGCTTTATTGTTTGTTGCTTTTTATTACGGAAGGGTCTTTATAGAACTGATGCCCTAAAAACCCCTCCTGCTAATCCCATGTGCTTCCAGTAGGTTCATTCCGTTCGTTCGTGCCTCACTCTCTTCATTCACCCACTTCCAGCACCGCACAGCAAGAGTAGCCCGTTATTCCATTCCGCTACGCTGCATTCCATAACGTGCCACACTTGCTTTTCCCAACGCACCCCCCAACGCAGGTAAAGCGGTGTTCGTCAGTCGTTCCGTTTTGTTCCGCAAAACATATCTGCAAGGGTAAAATGCACTCCCTTCGGTCGCCCTTGCATATACCGTTCACTTACCAGGTGTCTTGCGCTCCAGTGGGTGCTCGCCACCTGCCGTTCACTTGTTTTGCTTCACACACTCTCTCCTTCCTCACTCGCAGCTATTTCATCCCCCCAAACCCCGTCTAAGGTGTTCGCTACACTCACAATATTTTTTATTGGGGGTCTGTCGCTGCTTATTGTTTTTGCTCGCCTGCGGGTCGCTGCGGGCTGATCGGGCTGTCATGTTTTTTGCTTTCCCCTATGTGCTTTCAGTCGCTTCGTTTCAGTCATTCGTTCCTCATTCCTTCAACTCAGCCACTTTCAGCACCGCTCACAAGCGTAGCACTTTCACTTCACGACACGAGCCAGCCCACCGTCATTCCGCAATCTGCCTGCAATCCCCCTCCAAAGGGTTTGTACTGCAATCAAAAAATACAAACCCTACCAAAACTATTGCAGGCAGTTATTGCTCCATTCCTTTCCAACAATCGTTTCGTTCCGTTCAGTCGCTACCCTTGCCTTTGCCAACCCTGATGCAAAAAAACACGCCAGCCCTGCCGTAAACGGTAGGCGTCTGCCGCCCTCATTCTTCGGGCTTTTGCAGCCACCACCCTTGCTCCGCTCGCAGGCGGCTCGCAGAAATGGCTTCGCCTGGGTTTACCTGCGTTCACACACCTATCGTAATGAAGCTTATCTCTGATTGATATATTTAAGCATTTGCTTAAATAAGAAAACTATTTGTATCTTTGCTGCGTTATTAAATCCCAAACAGGAAGATTATGGAAAACAATCAATCGTGTATCAGAGTGTTTGCCGACAAGGTTCAAATAGACAAT